>NZ_RCHH01000010.1:0-130466 GCF_003664555.1 Ochrobactrum soli
ACAATCATCCAAATAGCCAGATCGACGACCTGCTGCCTTGGGCCTATGCCGCAACGCACGATCTCAAAGCCGTGGCCTGAAAACAGCGCTTACCTTAAAGCGACAGTTTAAGGCCTTCATGACTGTCGGTGAAACCAAGCGACTGATAAAAACGCAGCGCATCGGAACGGGATTTGTCCGTGGTGAGCTGCACCAGCCCGCAGCCCCGTTCGCGGCATTTCTCGATAGCCCATTCGATCATCTGACGACCAATGCCGCCGCCGCGAATATCGCTCGCTATGCGCACACTTTCGATCTGGCCGCGCCATTGGCCCAGGCGGGACAGGCCCGGAATGAAGCTCAGCTGCATGCAGCCAATGATCCGCCCGTCATGCTCGACCACGGCCAGAAACTGGTTCGGATCGGCGTCGATGGCTGCGAAGGCATTCAGATATTCGTCGCGCAATGGCAGACTGGCGTCTTCGCGCTTTGCGCCAAGCCCGTCATCGGCAAGCATGGCGACGATAGCCGCCACATCTGCCGATGTTGCTTTTCTGATGGCAATGGCAGCCGGAGCCACCATCAGACCGCGATGCCATGCAGATCGTAGGCGTCGCTCGCTTCGATCTTTACAGTCACAATGTCGCCGACGCGCAGCGGTCGGCGCGACTGGATATGCACGCTGCCGTCGATTTCGGGTGCGTCATAGCGGGTGCGGCCCTTGGCAACGGTGCCGTTTGCCTCGTCAATAATGACCGGCAGACGCTTGCCGACTTTCTTCTTGAGAAGATTGGTGGATATCTGCTGTTGCTTAGCCATGAAACGATGCCAGCGGGCTTCCTTGATTTCTTCCGGCACCTGCTCAAGACCAAGATCATTGGCCTTTGCACCCTTGACCGGCTCATATTTGAAGCAGCCCGCGCGTTCGATCTTGGCTTCGTCGAGCCAGTCGAGCAGCAGCTGGAAATCCTCTTCCGTTTCACCCGGATAGCCGACGATAAAGGTCGAGCGTACCGCCAGATCAGGGCAGGTTTCACGCCATGCCTGAATGCGGCGCGAGGTCTTTTCCTGATGGGCTGGGCGGCGCATGTTTTTCAGAACCGCAGGCGAAGCATGCTGGAACGGAATATCGAGGTAAGGCAGAATTTTGCCCTCCGCCATCAGCGGAATGACTTCGTCGACATGCGGGTAGGGGTAGACATAGTGCATGCGCACCCAGACGCCCATGTCGCCCAGTTCGCGCGAAAGGTCGAGGAATTTTGTGCGGACCGTACGGTCCTGCCACATGGCTTCCTGATACTTGATGTCGAGGCCGTAGGCGCTCGTATCCTGAGAGATAACAAGGATTTCCTTGACCCCGGCGCTCACCAGCTTCTCGGCCTCGCGCAGCACCTGATCGATCGGGCGCGAGACGAGATCGCCGCGCAGCGCCGGAATGATGCAGAAAGAGCAGCGGTTCGAGCAGCCCTCGGAAATCTTCAGATAGGCATAATGGCGCGGCGTGAGCTTCACACCCTGCGGCGGCACCAGATCGACGAACGGATCATGCGCGGGCGGGGCAGCTTCGTGCACGGCACTCATGACGCTTTCATAGGCCTGTGGGCCGGTGATGGCGAGAACATTCGGGTGACGTTCGCGGATGACCTCCGGTTCGGCACCGAGGCAGCCGGTGACGATCACCTTGCCGTTTTCGTTGAGAGCGAGGCCGATGGCATCAAGCGACTCATCGCGGGCAGAATCGAGAAAGCCGCAGGTGTTGACGATCACCAGATCGGCGCCGTCATGCTTGCGGGAGATTTCATAGCCTTCCGAGCGGAGGCTGGTGATGATGCGTTCGGAATCAACCAGCGCCTTCGGGCAGCCAAGTGAAACGAAACTGACGCGCGGTGCGCTCATTGGGGGAAACCTTGCAAATTTCGGAAATTGCGCGCGCAATACCACGACCAAGGGGCCAAGGTAAAGCTTGGATGCCGGGTAGTGTTGCCGCAGCCAGGGCCGCAGCATCGAAAAGCGGCGGGTTGTTATAGGCAATAAAAAAACCGGGACTCGAGGTCCCGGTTTCATAACATCCTGTGAAACAGGCTTATTCGGCAGCGTCGGCGGGAGCAGCGTTCAGCAGGCCGTAGCGTTCTTCACCGATCTTGGACAGCAGGTCGAGCTGGGTTTCGAGGAAGTCGATATGACCTTCTTCATCCGCCAGAAGCTCGTCGAAAAGCTGCTTGGAAACGTAGTCGCCGAGTTCGTCGCAGATTTCGCGCGACTTCTTGTAGGAAGCACGAGCGTCATATTCACCGGCAAGATCGGCTTCCAGAACTTCCTTGACGTTCTGGCCGATGCGCAGCGGTGCGAGAGTCTGCAGGTTTGGGTGACCTTCGAGGAAGATGATGCGGTCGATGATCTTGTCAGCGTGATGCATCTCTTCGATGGATTCTTCACGCTCTTTCTTGGCAAGACGCGTGAAACCCCAGTCGTTCAGCAGGCGGTAGTGCAGCCAATACTGGTTGACGGCGCCGAGCTCGAGAAACAGAGCCTCGTTAAGCCGCTCGATGACCTTTGGTTCGCCTTTCATTCCATGAACTCCCGAATTTGTCGCGTAGAGAACGTACACGATCCATGAACTGGATAACGTTTTCGTCCATTTGGTTGTGACGAAGATGATACTCTTCAGTCACCCTTATGATCGTTTCTACGACGTTTGGGAAGCAGCCGCAGCAGCGGCCGCGCTTGGACATGGCATTATAGACGGTGCCGGGGACGATAAGCTGCCAGCAGTCCTGATCGAGAAGTTCGATCACAACTGCTTCGATATCTTTATCTGTGATGACGTTACAGCTGCAAACTAGCATGAGATGGATACTCCCATGCCGTTTTGGCAGTAAAAACCCGACGCGGAATGCGAAAAACGGAGGAAGTTTACCTGATTGCCCGGTACTTCTACTTCAAGATCGCTGCTGGAAACGCGCAGCGTTATTTTACTGGTGGCGCAAGGCCAAGATGAACCGGACAATGGTTCCTCCAATTGCAAGGGTTAAAGGCCCGAACATTAAAGGTCTATTTCGACGGTCTGTTAAACTCGCCAAACTAGGTCAGGTTATGGCTGGCGAGCGGGGTATCTGTCAAATTCTATGTTTTTGAAATGTTCTAAAAAACAATAACTTAGAATCATTCTAAATATGAGTTAACTACCCATGTTTAAACACTAATTGTCTGTTAAAATGCTCTATCGGGAAGGGCGTTGAAGCGATGCCGATAGAGGCTGTGCCATTTCGCCGCACCCATGTGGAAAAGGTGGGCGTGGCAATGGCTTGAAGCGTAATCCGATGGCTTTTTCGAATTTGACGTTTGAAACAGCTTATGTGTCAGCCGGGATTAAAACGCCAAATTCAATCCACTAGGCGCCTTCGACGGCACTGAAGCCTTCAAACTGCGGTGGTCCGAGATAGAGAGGCTTGTTGGTTCCGGCATTGCGATGCGCTTCGCGGAACTGTTCCGACTTGGTCCAGAAGACAAAGTCTTCGCGGCTGCGCCAGACCGTATGGGAAGCATAGAGCGTATAGCCTTCTTCCTCATTGGTTGCGCCGCGCAGCAGGTGGAACGTTTCAAAGCCCGGCAAATCGGAAAGCGTGGAATCGCGGTTTTTCCAGACGGCTTCGAAATCGGCTTCGCTGCCGACGCGCACCTTGAAGCGATTCATGGCTATGAACATGGCTCATCCTTTTCCATTAGGTTTGGACTGGCTTTAGATCGACTATATGGGTTTTCGGGCCGGCATGGCCAGAAAACTGAATTCGAATTTCAGGCGCGTGCGGGGTCAAGGCCGCACGCGCCGCGTCGCATCTCGGGATCAGAAGGCCACAGCCGCGGTCAGAAGGTGGGCCAGTCTTCACAGATGCGACGGTTAAAACGGGCGATCAGGCGCCCGCCATGGTCAGAACTGGAACTGTGTCGCCACGAGGAACGTACGACCCTGACCGGAGCCTGATGTGCTCAGGAATGGCGTATAGCTCTTGTCGAACAGGTTATTGACCTTCAAAGTCAGATCGACGTTCTCGGTGAACTTGTAATTGGCGAACACATCCACGAGGCCATAGCTGTCGGACTGGGTAACGCCGGTGTAACCGACGGTATCGCCGCCCGAAACATAGGAGTAGCGACCGCCAACCGTCAGCTTGCGCTCGAGGAAGCGTGCGCCGCCGCTGACGGAGAAGACATCATCCGGCATGTACTGACCTGCACCGAGACCTGGGGTCTGCGCCGGAAGTTCCGACTTCGAGTGGGTATATGTAATGCCGCCGAAGGCCATGCCTGCGTCATACATCGCTTCGAGTTCGAAGCCGCGCACCTGCGAAGTGCCGTCGACATTGACGAACTGGTACTTGCGATAGGTCGGGTTGAACGTGGACGTGATGTAGTCCTCGACATCCATGTCGTAATAATCGGCCTTCAGACGCAGCAAGTCTCCAGCAAGAAACAGATCGTCTTTCTTGAGGTTTACGCCGATTTCCCAACCCTTCTGGGTTTCAGGCGATAGGGTCGGATTCGGCAGGAAGCTGACGCTTGTCGAGCCGGGATGGTTGCCGCCCAACATGGTTTCCTGCAGCGTTGGCGAACGCATGCTCTGGGAATAGGTCACGTATGGCTGCAACCAGTCGGTCGCGTTGATCGCCAGCGTGATTTTCGGATCGAGGCGCTGCTTGGAAATATCGACGTCGTAGAGGCCGCCGTCACCGAAATTGGCAAGGCCGGTATCGGCGCTGCCAGAAGTGTTGAAGAAGTCGTAGCGCAGGCCGGCGATCAGGTCGACAATGCCGTAGCTGAAGGTGGTTTCGGAGAAGACTGCGCCGTTGCTGCTGCGTCCGTCGACTGGATTGACGCCGGAATTGTCGCCCGAAATGTTGTCGCGGAAATATTCGACGCCGTAGTTCCACTTGACGCCCACTTCGCCGACATTGAAGCGCGATGTGTTCGAAATATCGAAGCCATAGCCCTTGTCGGTGATGCCACGGCCTGTCGCGCTGCCCGGAAGGCCCGTGGACAGGCTGTTGTAATAGGTCATGTCGAGGCGATTGTAGTAAGCGTTGACATGCAGGTCGATCAGGTCGTTATCCGACGGATTGTAGGTGTAATTCGCCGTGAACGTCTTGTTCTTGACGTTCTGATCGTAGGAATTGGCACCAAAATCGTTGTTGTAAAAAACACCGCCAAGCGCCAGCTTGTGGTCTTCGCCGAAGCCGAACTCGGTTTTGACGAGCCCGGAGGTCAGTTCCTGACCGGTATCCGGCTGTTCAACGCCATCGCCATTCTTGTAATTGTTGGAATCGCGGCGGCTGATGGCTGCGGCAACGCCCATCGAATTGACGCGCGCACCGGCGGCCAGCATTTCAGAGAAACCGACGCCGTTGCTGCCCCACGAGGCGCGTCCGAGAACACCATATTGCTGGCCCTGACGGACGATGTCATCCACGCCGAGCGTGCGGAAATTGACGCTGCCTGCGAGCCCGCCGCCGCCGGTGCCGGTCACTGCGCCGCGCGAAATGTCGATATCGGCGAGAAGGTTCGGATCGACATAGGTGAAGCCCTGCGCCTCATGGCCGGTGAAGCGGAAGTTCTGACGAACGCCATCGACCATCATGTTGACGCGTCCAGAACCTTCGAAGCCGCGAATATTGACGGCCACGCCCGGCTGGGAGCCGTTCATGCGGGTGAAGACGCCCGGCTTGTCGCGTAGCACATCGTCCAGCTTCACATCGCCGTTGCGGCGAAGCTCTTCGCTGGAAACAGTGCTGACGGCGGCGGGCGTGTTGTAGGTCGCATCACCCCTGGCGCCATCGCCCCGGATGGTGATCGTCTTTAGCGTGACGTCGTTTTCGCCTTCGGCTGCTTTTTGCTCCTGCGCCCATGACTGCGATGCCATCGCGACAAGAATGACTGCGAGCCCGCTGCTCGCCAGGAATGAACGCTTGTGTACCCCACCAGTCGCCCGCATTGCTGTATTTCCTCTGCGCAAATGTGCTCCCCCGCCGACCTGAGACACGGCAGGAAGCCCTGAGAATTCAATTGTTTAGAATGCTTCCAATATGGAGGCAGCTCTGCTGGCTGGCGAAGACGAATTCTTCGTGGCTTGCGCTGGAAGGGCGAGATTTAAACTTGACTCGATTAATCCAGTAATGCAGTGATTAGTAAACATGACTAGTGATGTCAACAAATCAATTTCGCGATGAACAGGCGGATATGGTTTTGTGAAAACGGGGCTTCCGAGCGGAGCTTTCAAGTCAACGTCAGGGCGATAAAATGAACAGGCGTATTCATATCGACATGCAAGTGCGTTTGCCCCGCGGGCACGCCGCCGACCGTTCTGCCAATCGCATGATCGACGGTCCGGCAGGCGACAATACTGGCGACCGAACGGGGCGTTCGGTTGAGCGCACCGCGCCGCCGATTCGCGCGACCCTGAAAGAAGCGCAGATCAAAATTTATGGCAGCCGCGAACTTTTCGACGGCTCCCGCGAGGTAGGGATAGAGCATGGCGGATCGCTCTATCGCCTCAAGATTACCCGCCAAGGCAAGCTCATTTTGAACAAGTAGGCACGACACACATGACGCAACATTCCAAGCCCTCCCCAGAGCAGATTCTTCAGGCACGGGCGGACAACCCGAAGGCGCGTGAACGCGATTTCGCGCAGAGCCTCGGTATTTCAGAAGCTGATTTCGTTGCTGCCCATTGTGGCCTCGGCGACGATGCCGCCATTTCGGCCCGCCGCATTCGCGTGGATGTCGAGACATTGCTTAAGCGCGCATCGACCCTTGGCGAAGTGATGGCGCTGACGCGCAACGAAAGTGTCGTGCACGAAAAGATCGGACCGTTCGAAAAGGCCGTTTGGGGCCCGCATGCGTCGATCGTGCTGGGCAAGCAGATTGATCTGCGTATTTTCCCGAAGCATTGGGTGCATGGTTTTGCGGTTCGCAAAAAGGACGGCGAGGAACTGCGCCGCAGCCTGCAATTCTTCGATGCCTCCGGTGAGGCCGTTCACAAGATTCACCTGCGCCCGGCATCCGATGTTGAAGCCTATGAGGCGCTTGTCACCGAACTTCTGCTTGATGATCAGTCGGGTTCTATCGAAACGACCGCGATTGCGCCGAAAGGTGCAAAGGCCAATGTCGCGCTTGTCGATACCGATGCCTTCCGCGAGCGCTGGAGCGCTTTGACCGATGTGCATCAGTTCATGGGGCTGCTGAAGGATTTTGGCGTTGACCGCCATCAGGCCATGCATCTTGCCGGACAGGATTTCGCTTGGCGTGTTGATCTTTCATCCGTGGAAGCGATGATGAACCACGCTGTGCAGCAACAGCTGCCGATCATGTGCTTTGTCGGCAATCGCGGCTGCATCCAGATCCATACCGGCCCGATCCATGAGATCAAGATGATGGGCCCATGGCTCAATGTGCTTGATCCGACCTTCCACATGCATCTGCGTCTCGATCACATTGCCGATGCCTGGGTCGTGCGCAAGCCGACCAAGGACGGTCATGTGACTTCGCTGGAAGCTTACGACGCCAATGGCGAACTGATCGTGCAGTTCTTCGGTGAGCGTCACGAGGGTGAGGCGGAATTGGCCGACTGGCGCATGATTGCTGAAAACCTGCCGCGTCTTCCCCGGTCGACCGCTGCATAGGACGCGCATCATGTCTGTCATTTCAGCACGTTTCATGCGCGTTGGGGCTGTCGCCGCTTTGGCTTGGTCATTGGCAACCGGCATTGCCGGTGCCGATACCGTCGAGCGTTTTGCCGATACGTCCCGCATTGTTTCCGTCGGCGGGCCGCTGACGGAGATCATCTATGCGCTTGGCGCGGAAAAGATGCTTGTCGCACGCGACCAGACCAGCACCTATCCAGCGGAATCGAAGGCTCTGCCAGATGTCGGCTACATGCGCCAGCTGGCGCCCGAAGGGGTGCTGTCGGTCAACCCGACCGGCATCTTGCTCATTCAGGGCAGCGGGCCGCAGGACACGCTGGAGGTCTTGAAGAAGGCCTCGGTGCCGATGGTCATCGTGCCGGAAGATTATACCGGCAAAAGCGTCATTGCGAAGATCGAAGCTGTCGGCAAGGCGCTTGGCCTCGAAGACAAAGCCAGGGCGCTGGCGGATAGCGTTGCGAGCGATCTTCAGGCTGCTGAAAAGGCCGCCGCTGCGCATGAGCAACGCAAGCGCGTGCTGTTCGTTTTGAACGGCGCTAGTGGGCGTCTGATGGCGTCTGGAACGGGTACGGCGGCTGACGGCATGATCAAGCTTGCAGGGGGTGTGAACGTCATCACTGGATATCCCGGTTACAAGCAGCTGACCGATGAAGCCATCGGCAAGGCCGCACCGGATATGGTTTTGATGATGAACAACGGTGGTGACGGTGTCGGTCCGGATGAACTTTTGAAGAACCCGGCCATTGCAAGCACACCTGCGGGCCGCAACAAAAATGTCGTCGCCATGGACGCGCTTTATCTGCTGGGCTTTGGCCCGCGCACCGGTGCTGCCATTCGTGAATTGTCGGCAAAACTCTATGGTGCGCCAGCAGCGCAATAATCGGATCACGCATCCGACATGAGGAATAAGCAAATGACCAGCCAAGGCCGTGTGGCAGGCGGAGAGCCCTTCACCATGCGTCATCGAGCCGGAGACAGTCGGAAGAACGCCGGCTCAAACAGCGCAAAGGTCGGGGATCGCACGCAACGCGCGCGCATGGTGCTGGTCGTGCTGGCGGTTGTCCTCTGCCTGACAGCTTTGTTCAGCCTCACGGCAGGGGCTTCGGATGCTTCGCTTCTCACGCTGCTGCGCGGGTTTGCTGGCGGCGAGGGCGCGGAAACCTTCCAGCGTGATCATCTGATTATTATGGAAATCCGCCTGCCGCGCATTATCCTCGGCATGTTGATCGGTGCGGGGCTTGCCGTGTCTGGTGCCGTCATGCAGGGCCTGTTCCGCAATCCGCTTGCCGATCCGGGTCTGGTGGGCGTGGCCTCGGGCGCCAGTCTTGGTGCGGTGTCGATGATCGTATTGGGCGGCACCGTTCTGGCGCCTGTTATCGCCGTTCTCGGCATCTACGCGCTGCCATTGGCTGCCTTCTTCGGCGGCCTTGCCACAACCTTGTTGCTCTACCGGGTTGCGACCCGACGCGGGCGCACCTCTGTTGCCACCATGCTTTTGGCGGGCATCGCGCTTGGCGCGCTGGCGGGGGCTGCGACCGGCGTTCTGGTCTACATGGCCGACGACCGGCAGTTGCGCGATCTGACCTTCTGGGGTCTTGGTTCGCTTGCGGGTGCGACCTGGAGCAAGATCGTCGCTGCCGGACCCATTATCGCCGTGGTGCTGATTGCAGCGCCAATGCTGGCGCGCGGTCTCAACGCTCTGGCATTGGGCGAAGCCGCCGCCGGACATCTCGGCATTCAGGTGCAGCGCATCAAGAATGTCGCCATCGTTACCGTGGCTGCGGCCACTGGCGCGACCGTGGCGGTAGCGGGCGGCATTGGCTTTATCGGTATCGTGGTGCCGCATATGCTGCGTCTCAGCATCGGCCCGGATCACCGCTATCTTCTGCCTGCGTCGGCTCTGCTGGGTGCCATACTGCTGTTGCTGGCCGATGCGGTCAGCCGCACCATCGTTGCACCGGCGGAATTGCCCATCGGCATCATCACCGCCATGTGCGGCGCGCCGTTCTTCCTCTGGATATTGCTGCGCCAGCGCGGCCTTCTTGATCTGTGAAACTGTCATGATTGAAACCAAGGCACTCAGTGTTCGTCTCTCGGGCAAGTCGATTATCGAGAACATCGATTTTACGGCGCGCGCTGGAGAGGTGACGGCAATCGTCGGTCCCAACGGATCGGGCAAGACGACGCTTTTGCGCGCTCTTTCCGGCGATGTGCCCTTTACAGGCGGTGCCTTTCTGGACGGGCGGTCATTTAAGGATATCAAGCCATGGGAAATGGCGGCGCGTCGCGCGGTGCTGCCGCAGGCGAGCGCCTTGTCCTTTCCGTTCACGGTACGCGAGATCGTCGGCCTTGGTTTGACAGGCGGCTATAGCGGCCTGTCGCGCGATCTGGAAACTGGCTTGCCCGACCTCGCCTTGCAGCGGGTGGACCTTGGCGGCTTCGGCGGCAGGCTCTATCAGGAACTTTCCGGCGGCGAGCAACAAAGGGTGCAACTCGCCCGCGTGCTTTGCCAGGTCTGGAGGCCCGTGGTCGATGGCTCCGCGCGTTATCTTTTTCTGGATGAGCCGATTTCGAGCCTCGATATCCGGCACCAGATCGTTGTGATGGAGATCGCGCGGGATTTTGCCGCTGAAGGCGGCGGCGTGATCGCCATTCTGCACGATCTCAATCTGACGGCCATGTTCGCCGACCGGATCGCGGTGATGTGTCAGGGCAGGCTCGACACAATCGGCTCCCCGCAGGAGGCGCTGACCGATGAACGGCTGGAACGGGTTTATGAATGCGCGCTGCGGGTAGGGGTGCCGCCTGCGCGTGGTGTGCCCTTCGTGCTGCCGCAATCGGCCTATCGCGCCGCCGCTGAGTAACCTCAACGCATTAAAAAAGGTCCGGTTTTCACCGGACCTTTTGCTTCTCACGCTGTCGCAGGATTAGCTCGCGACGCGCTGTTCTTCCATTTCATCGAGACCGAGCAGGGCGCGTACATTCGGGCGGGCTTTTACGAGGTCTGAAATGCTGTATTTCATCAAGACGCCGAAGAAGGCGTTCAGCGCTTCACGCAGCGCTGAGTTAAGGGCGCAGCTATCGACCAGTGGGCACTCGGTCGCATCGTTTTCAAAACATTCCGCCATGGCGAAATTTTCTTCGGTGACGCGCACGACATCGAACAGGCTGATATCGTTGGCCGCACGGCCAAGGCGCACGCCGCCATTGCGACCGCGCACGGTTTCTACCAGCCCGTTTTCCACGAGCGGCTGCAAAATCTTGAAAAGAAAAAGCTCCGAAACGCTGTAAGCGCGAGCAATTTCCGGAATGCGGCTCAGCTTGCCTTCATTCGCGGCACAGTACATGAGTATCCGAACGGCATAATTCGTCTGGCGAGTAAGGCGCATGACAGTTCCTTTCAGCACGTCCAGAGCATTTTCAAACCCGACCAAGTCAGGTCGGAAAATGCCCTCGCTCTTTGTATCCTGGTTCCAAAATCTGGACCGAAATTTCGGTTGAACTCCACAAAGCCGCGCCGAGAACACTCTCAGCTCATGGCATTTTCATGGAAACCGGATTTCCTTGATGGCCCAGTTTAGAATCATTCTTAATATATACGAGGTCTTTCACCACATTTAAAGTGGAAAAAACGAGTCGTATTTTTCTGATTGCGAGCCCTCCTGTGCCCGGCTTGCATTTCACTGGCAAACGTCGATCCACTCGGCGGTTACCAATGCGGCCATCCTGTCAGGCGCAATACGAACCGCGCTGTTGGTTGCCCCCGCTGCCGGAACCACTTCCTCGAATGCTTTCAGCGAGACATCGCAATAGACGGGAAGCGCGCTCGGCAAGCCGAAGGGGCACACGCCGCCGACTGGATGGCTGGTTTCGGCCAGTACGGTGTCGGCGTCCAGCATACGCGGCTTGGTGCCGAAGCGATCCTTGAACTTGCGATTGTCGATACGCGCATCGCCGCGTGTGACAACAAGAATTGTCTGGTCCTTGGTCGAGAAGGAAAGCGTCTTTGCGATCTGGCCAGGTTCCACGCCGTGCGCTTCTGCAGCCAGAGCTACGGTCGCGGTGCTGGTCGGCAATTCGATGACTTCGACTTCGGGCGCCTTGTCAGCAAAAAATGCCTTTACGGATTCCAGACTCATGGCTTCCCTTTATGATGATAATTAAACTCAAGTTTATGTCTCATTAACGATGAGAGCAACCCTAGAACTGTTATAATTTTGGTGGAATTGGTCAATTGAATAATAATTGCCGATAAACGACGAAATGCAGACCGGATGGACAGCATGATGTGGCGCAGATGCTATTTTTTCCCGCACGGACTTGTTTTGAACACATTGGCCACCTATATCGCTCCCATCGGCAAAGCTTAAGAGCGCTGGACGCGTCTGTTGCTCGCTATTGCCGCCATCGTTTAATGCTTTTGACCACGGATGTACTGGCACTGGTAGGAAAGCGATGGATCAGGAAGGTCGGTGCGTTTTCGCCCCGGCCTTTTTTGTTTTCCGGCGAAGTTGCGGTTCCCCTGAGAGATCGTACAGAACGGTCGCGATCAAGTTGACGCGGCGATAAAAGCTGCTAAGAAGTCACCCGTTGAGTGATTGGTTCGCAAATCGGTGATTTGCTGCTTTTCCCGCTGAGGGAAAAGAAGACATTACAATCACTTGGAGGGGTGGCCGAGCGGTTTAAGGCACCGGTCTTGAAAACCGGCGTGCAGGAGACTGTACCGTGGGTTCGAATCCCACCCCCTCCGCCATTATTTCCCTTTTTGTTTTCGATGGTGCCGTCAAAACCGGCGACGGTTTTGGCTTTCCAAGCCTGCGCTTGGCGTGATCGATCGTTCTCAATATATAGAATATTATACTTTATTAAATATACAATAATAAGAAAATCATTTAAATAGTTTGAATTTATAATTTAACTTATCAAGTTTATACCTATTAAATTACAAATAATAAGAAATAATATGGAATTGAAAAATCAATAATAACATTGATTTTATTTAATGATTATTCTCGTTTTAATTCATTTATTGTTCATAGCGGGTTGGGTAGCGTGAGTTCATCACGAAAGGAGAATAACATGTTCAAGAAAATTCTACTCGCGGCGATTGCTCTTTCGTTCATTGGCGCGCCGTTGGCGCAAGCTCGTGACAACCAGCCGCAGCGCAAACCAGCAGTGCACCAGGTGCAGAACAAGAAACAGTCCGCAAAGGGCTGGTCTAAAGGGCAGCGCTTCAATGGTTCGCGTCAAAGCGAAGTCAAGGATTACAAGCGTTATGGGCTTCGTGCACCGGGCAAGGGGCAGCGTTGGGTGAAGGTCGATAATCAGTATCTTCTGATTACCGCGGCAACCGGTCTTATCGCTGGTGTGATGGCCGCTCGGTAATTCGCGGATGCGTCAAACAGGACGGTTAGCGCCGTCCTCACTCGGTGAGCAGTGTTGGTTCTCCCTCGAATCCGGCGCTTCTCATCGAGGTTTTATTGTGAGATTGGCAATCAGCGCGATTGTCTGCGCATCAGCAGAATGAAGAGTGGCGTACCAATGAAGGCCGTCACGATGCCCGCCGGGATTTCCTGCGGAGCGAAGATCGCGCGGCCCAGCGTATCAGCCAGAACGGTCAATATTGCGCCGATCAACGCTGTCACTGGCAACTGATGTCGGTAGCGCGCCCCGCAACAAAGGCGCGCTGCATGCGGCGCGATCAATCCCACGAAGCCAATTGCGCCCACGGCGGACACCGCGCCTGCCACAGAAAGGGCTGACAGTAGTAGTAGCCATAAGCGGGTCATGGCCGTATCCACGCCAAGAGATTCCGCCGCATCGCGACCGAGCGCCAGAATGTCGAGGCGTTTCGCGAATGCAAGTGCGATAGCGATCAGCAGAAGCCAGGGGGCAAGCGCCGCCACATCCTGCCAGTTGCGCCCATGGGTGGAGCCTGCGAGCCAGGCAAGTGCTTCGGCAATCTGAAGCTTTGCCTCAATCACCACAATCGTGCTCAACGCTGAAAGGCTGGCTGCCACTGCAAGTCCGGTCAGCGCCGTGCGGGTCGGTGACAGGTTTTTGCCGAGCAGGCTTAGAAGCAAGACCACAAGACAGGCGCCGCCTGCCGAGCAGAGCGCAAAAAGCGCGCTTCCCGGAATGATGCCGCCGAGCAGTGCGACGAGGCTTGCGAGTACTGCGCCTTGTGCGAGGCCCAGAGTTTCCGGGCCGGAAAGCGGGTTGCGCGTCACGGCTTGCAACAACAATCCAGCCATTGCGAGCAAAGCGCCCGCGCCCATGGCCACCAACACGCGTGGCGCGCGCAGTGCCTGTATCGCCTGCCAGTCAATGTCGCGTCCTGCGATGCCGTCGCCGAACAGAAGCCCGGCCAGAAGAGCTGCTAACAGAACCATGCCAAGGCTCTCATAAAGTGCGACCGGTCGCTTGAATATGGTTTTCCCGAGGATCTGCGCGTTGTGGGCGGGTGCCTCCGCTTTCATACGACGCAAGACGAAGATCAGCGCCGGTGCTGCGAAACAGGCAGCGAGGATTCCGGTCGGGATGATGGTGCCGGCGCTGCTCAGCCATTGTGCGGCAATGTCGGCTGAAAGCAGCGCAACCGCTCCCCACAGGCAGGCTGCGGGCAAAAGCGCTTTGTGCCGAACCATGCCAGTGGCGCGGAGCAGATTGGGCACTGCGAGACCAATGAAACCGATAGGCCCAGCAATGGTAACGGCAGCACCTGATAGCACGATTGTGGCCAGAAGGCCGATCAGCGCAGTCGCTTTGCCAAGCCCAAGGCTTGCCGCCATGTCGCTGCCGAGCGCCATGACGTCGAACTGGCGGGCAAGGGCGACCAGCAGCAGGATGGCTCCGACAATAAAGGGGGCGAGCGGTGCAACTTTAGCCCAGCCTGTTTGTTCCAGCATGCCGGAAGACCACAGGATGATGCCGGACGCGCGATCATCTGCAATCAATATGATGGCGGAAGAAAGCGCCGAGAAGGCGAGGGATACCGCCACGCCCGCCAGTGCCAGCCGAACCGCTTGGGCGCGCAAACCGCCGCCGACCAGCAGGCATAATGTTCCGCCCAGTGCGCCGCCGATGATCGTGGCGAGGAAGCCCGGAAAGGCAAATGGAAGCAGCAGACTGGAAACAACCAGGGCCAGTTGCGCGCCGCTGGTGACAGCCAGAATGTCTGGCGCGGCAAGCGGGTTGCGCAAAATGGTCTGCATCACCGTGCCAGCGGCGGCAAGCGCTGCGCCGACCAATATGGCAGCGATTGCGCGGGGCAGGCGAATGGTTTCGATGATAATCTGCGCCAGCGTTTGCGGCCGCGACGGCGACTGCAAAACGTCCTGTAGCGCGACATTTCCACTGCCGATGACGAGTTCGGCGGCCGTCAGCGCGATCAGCAGCAGGATTGCCAGAACGACAATTCCAATTGTGAAACCTGCCGGTTGAGTTTGGCTTGTGATCAGAGGCTGCGCGGTCATTCCGCGCTCCGCTCGTTCTGCTGATTTCCGGCAGATGGCTTGTTGTATACATGGTTGACCCAGCGTGGCATGCAGAAAGGGATCGGCAGAACCGGGTGCGCGGTCACTTCGATATCGAAATCGAAAGCTTCTCGGAGGCGTTCCGTTGTGAATACCTCTTCAGGAGAGCCAGAAGCCATCAAGCGGCCTTTACGCATCAGGATAACGTCGTCGGCCAGTTCCAGCACCTGATTGAGGTCGTGCAGAACAGCAACGATGGTCAGCCCATGATCGCGGTTCAATTGCTTGAGCAATGTCAGCAACTCGGCCTGATGGCGGATATCGAGAAAATTCGTCGGCTCATCGAGAAACAGGGCGGATGGTTCCTGCGCCAGCGCCAGCGCAACCCATGCGCGCTGACGTTCGCCGCCAGATAGCGAAGCCACCTGACGATGACGCAGGGCTTGCAGGCCGGTTTGCGTGATGGCGCGTTCGATTGCCTTTCGGTCATGATTGCCCAGTCGGGAAAACAGACCTCGATGCGGGTGACGTCCGTTTTCGACCAGTTCTTCGACGGTCAGGCCAGCGGGAATTTCCGGCATCTGCCCCAGCACGGCGATCTTGCGGGCCAGATCAATCCGTTTCATGCGGTTGATGTCTTCACTGTCAAACAGAACCTGTCCGCTCGTTGGCGTCTGAAGCCGCGCCATGCTGCGCAACAGTGTGCTTTTGCCCGAACCATTGGCCCCGCAAATGACCGTTATCCGCCCGGATTGAACCGAGGCATCGACCGAATTCAGAGCCATCGCGCCGTCAAAACTGACGGAAACGCCAACCGTTCTGATGATTGCTTCGTCCTGCGTGGCCATCGGCTTCCAAACAACATGTTCTTCGATGCCGTGTGATAGACAAGAGGATGGGCCTCCGCAAGTTTTCTAGAGCGTTCCGGTTAAGATTGAATCGTGGGAAGCGCTACCAGAGTTTCTGCCGAAAGATGTTCGATCAGCGCGCGGGCTGATGATGTCAGTTCGTCCGGCGCGCGTATGCAAAGCGACAAATGCCGTGTGGCCCAAGTGTCCGTCAGCGCAATCGGCACGATGCTCGTCGTTGTCATCATGCGATGAGCGACCAGTTCCGGGATGATCGCCAGGCCGACGCCAGCGGCGACCATGGGGCAAATGCTCTCGAATGTGCGCAGTCGCGTGCGCATCTTCAGCTTGACGCCAAGGCGTGCCGCATGCGCTTCGATGTGATCGTAGAGCGCGCCGGAATAGAGGCCAATGAACGGTTCATGCAGGACATCGGCAAGACACGTCGATTTTCTGGCGGCAAGGGAGTGCTGCTGCCCGGTGATGAGAACCAGCCGGTCGATGGTGAAGGGGATGAGAACCAGACCACCGGTATCGACCGCGTTGGACAATATGCCGATCTCGACAAAGCCGCTCGCAACGGACCTTGCGATTTCCGCGCTCTGCCGTTCTTTCAGTTCGACGTCGATCTGTGGATTGTCTGCCATGAACTGCGCGAGCCGCATGGGAAGATATTCGGTCACAGCGGCTGTGTTGGCTGCCACGCGCACGGTTGAGCGCATGCCTTTGGCATGGGTGATGAGGTCCGCATGCATGTCGGTCATCTGGCGCAGCACGAGGCGCGCATGATGGGCAAGCGCTTCACCCGCCGCAGTGAGGGTGACGCCGCGTCTGCCGCGTTCGAGAAGCTTGACCTCGCCAATGGCTTCCATGTCACGCAGGCGTTCGCTGGCCGAGGGCAGGGCGAGCCCCACTTCCGTTGCGCCATGCGTAATACTTCCGGCGTCGGCAACGGCGATGAAAAGGCGAAGGTCTGTGAGGTCAAAACGCATGCATATTTATCGCTTATATTCTGCCTTCGGTAAAGCCGAAGGCAGAATATGGAACTTCCGCATTTCGCAAAATGGGGAATTCTCTATAGCGGAAGCATGACCCAATCCGTCGCACTTCTCGTCACGATTACGCTTACTTTCCTCGGCGCAGGCTTCGTCAAAGGCCTGACCGGCATGGGGTTGCCGACTGTCGCCATGGGTGTATTGGGGGCGTTGATCTCGCCGCTCACTGCCGCGAGCCTGCTGATTGTTCCGTCATTCATTACCAATGTTTGGCAGCTGCTGGCCGGGCCAAGTTTTCGTGCGCTGGCTCTGCGCCTGTGGGCGATGATGGTCGCAATCATCGCTGGAACGTGGATCGGCTCCTTCCTGCTGGTGGGCGGTGAAACGATCCTGACGGCGTCGCTGCTCGGCGCAAGTCTGGTCATTTATGCCGGATACACCCTTTTCGCCCGACAGTGGCAGGTATCGCGGCGGCATGAAGTCTGGCTGTCTCCGCTGATCGGTTTATTGACCGGCCTGATTGCCGGTGCGACCGGTGTGTTTGTGATTCCAGCCGTTCCCTATCTTCAGGCACTGGGCTTGAAGAAAGACGATCTCGTGCAGGCGCTGGGATTGTCCTTCACGGTATCGACGATTGCGCTGGCGATCGGGCTCTCCTCACATCAGGCCTATAGCGGCGATATCCTTCTGATTTCGCTCGCAGCTGTCCTGCCTGCGCTGGCTGGCATGGGGCTTGGGCAGCTTTTCCGCCATAAAATAAGTCCAGAACGGTTTCGCCTCTGGTTTCTTGTCGGGCTTATGCTATTGGGAGCGGAAATGCTGGTGAGGCCGATTTTCTTATTAAGCTTTCAATAGCGGAAGAATTTTCTTTTCTCATCCGAGACATGCGGATTTGCTTTCTTGTTCGCATATACCGGAGACAGGATACTCACGCTCCATGAATTGCGGGATCTGTTGCAGTTCCCGGGAAAGCTCGGAATAGACAGGCCGCCTCTGGCTGTAGTGTGACATGACACGACATAATCCTCCTGACCATAACGGAGCGCCTTGGTGGCGATTCCGGATGTTTAATCCGATGCTTGCTGGCGCAACGCTGCGCGAACGCGCCATTGCCTGTGTCGGTGCGCTGGTGGGCATTGCTCTCACCGGTTTCGTCTCGGGGCTTTTGTTGGGTAAGGGGCCATATCTGCCGCTGATCGTTGCACCCATCGGCGCTTCGGCGGTGCTGCTGTTCGCCGTGCCGAACAGTCCGCTTGCGCAGCCATGGTCGATCATCGGCGGCAATACGATTTCGGCGCTAGTGGGTGTGATTGTGGCCCAGTATGTCAGCGATCCGGCGCTCGCCATCGGTCTTGGCGTTTCGCTGGCAATCGCAGCCATGTCGGTCACCCGCAGCCTGCATCCGCCCGGCGGCGCTGCTGCGCTGACGGCTGTGCTGGGTGGTCAGGCGGTCGCCAGCTGGGGACTGTGGTTCCCGCTTGTGCCGGTCGGCTTCAATTCATGTCTGCTGGTGGGGCTGGGCATCCTGTTTCACAAGCTTTCCCGGCGCAAATATCCGCATAATGTGGCGGCTGCCCCGGTGAGCATGCACGCGACCAAGGACTTGCCCCCTTCCGTGCGGGCAGGCATCCGCGAAGAGGATATCGATGAAGCGCTGAACACACTGGACGAAAGTTTCGACATTGATCGCAACGATCTTGGCCGGTTGCTGCGGCAGGTTGAGTTGCAGGCATCGATCCGCGCGCATGGCGATCTGACCTGCGCCGATATCATGTCTCGTGACGTCATCAGCATTGGGGAAAACGATACCGCCGATCAGGCCCGTCATCTTCTTCTGCGCCATCGCATCCTGACCTTGCCGGTGACGGGCGCGGATGGGCGACTGACTGGCATGGTGGGCCTGCGTGAGCTGGTTCAGCCCGGTGAAAGCCTCAAGGATCATGTGGTCCCGGCGATCACGGCTGCCCCGGACGATGCGGCAATGGGCCTGCTTCCGGTCCTGACCGATGGTCTGACGCATGTGGCGGTGATCGTGGACGAGAACAGGTTTGTGGTCGGCGTCGTGTCGAAAAGCGACCTTCTCAGTGCCATTGCGCGCGTTCTGCCCCAAACTGCCCCGGTTTCCATCCGGGCCGCAGCTTGACATTTCGGCTGGCGTCTCCGAGTCCCCGCCGGAAATACCCTATTGAATAAAAAGCGGATTTTGGGCAGGGTTTACTCCCAAGACAATGTCGGTGAGTGAATATGTCCGTCCAGCGCGTAAGCTTCTATATTCTACTGGCGCTCGTCACGATCGCCTTCGCCTGGCTGCTCATCCCATATTACACCGCAGTCCTGTGGGCGGTCATTCTCGCCGTTATCTTCTATCCGGTTCAGCAATATCTCGTGCGGGTTCTGCGCGGACGGCGCAATCTAGCGGCTTTCATGTCGGTGCTGATGTGTATCTGTCTGGTCATCATTCCAATGCTGATCATTTTCAGCTCGCTGGTGCAGGAAGGAAACTCGCTTTACCAACGACTGAGCAGCCGGGAATTTGACCTGAACAGCTATATCACCAGCATTCTTTCCGTACTGCCGGATTCGCTGGAAGACTGGCTCAAGCGCTTTGAGCTTGGCAGTTTCGCCGAATGGCGCTCGCGAATTTCATCGACGATCCTACAAGGCAGCCAGCTATTCGCTGGGCGTCTGGTCAGCTTTGGCCAGAACACGCTGCAATTTTTTATCGGCTTCGGCATCATGCTCTATCTGCTGTTCTTCCTGTTTCGCGACGGTGCGGATCTTGGACGCAGAATCCGGCAGGCAATCCCGCTGAGCGATGACTACACGCGCCAGTTTTTGGAGAAATTCACCGCTGTTATCCGTGCGACGGTCAAAGGCAATATCATCATCGCGATCATTCAGGGTTTGATCGGCGGCGTCGCTTTCTGGCTGCTGGGCATCGAAGCCGCCCTGCTGTGGGGCGTGATGATGACCTTCTTTTCCATGCTACCAGCGGTTGGCGCAGCTCTCGTCTGGGTGCCTGCCGCCGTATGGTTCTTCGTCAGCGGCGACTGGGGCAAAGGCGTCATTCTGGTCCTGATCGGAACGCTGGTTATCGGTCTCGTGGATAATCTGCTGCGCCCACCGCTGGTCGGCAAGGGCACGCGCATGCCGGACTATGTGGTGCTGATCTCGACGGTTGGCGGCATTTCACTGGTCGGCATTAACGGCTTTGTCATCGGGCCGTTGATCGCCGCCATGTTTATTGCCGCATGGTCGCTGCTGGCCGAAGAACAGAAGGACAAGCCCATTGCCGCCGACAGTCCCAAACCAGCAGCGGCGAAGGCAAGACGCTCGAAATAAGGTCGCAGAAAGATCAGGCGACTTTGAGCGTTTCCACCGGCAAGCCGGTATCGGTCATCTTGTTGTCGATGCCGTTTTCATCGAGAAACTGCTTCATCTCCGCATAGGTCTCAAACCATGCGCGGTTGTATTTGTCGAATAGCGACTGATCCCAATAGTCTTCCAGA
Organism: Ochrobactrum soli; assembly: GCF_003664555.1. Lineage (NCBI taxonomy): Bacteria > Pseudomonadati > Pseudomonadota > Alphaproteobacteria > Hyphomicrobiales > Brucellaceae > Ochrobactrum > Ochrobactrum soli. The sequence goes on from NZ_RCHH01000010.1 coordinate 20,501, forward strand.
CGGAACGGCTTGTCGCTGAACACGTCATAGCTCGGAATCTTGTAGGTCTCGGCAAATTCGGCGGTACGGCTGTCATAGGTGAAATAGACAGACGGCACGCCATTGGCGAGCGCCATCAGGTTTCCGTGCAGGCGATAACCAAGCACAAGCTGCTGCTGACGCACGAGGTTCTCATAGTCGGCCACAACATCGGAATAGAACATCTTGTTCCGGTAGAGGTTTTCGATTTCATCATCGAAATACCAGTCGGCGGTCCAGCGATGGCCTTTCAGTGCGGCGATGGCCTCTTCCTTCTGCTCGGGCGTGCCGAATACCATCTTTTTCTCGTCAATCTCGCCTTGCGCCATGAGGGTAACGTCGAAGCGCCGCGCCATTGTCTTGATGAGATCACGGTGGCGGGTGAGATATTGCTCAATGTCCTGTGCATAGGCAGGTGAAACCTCGCGGCGTACAGTGACGCCAACCTTTTGCACGCTGTCGAGCGGCGGCAGCTTGATGCGCAAATGCTGGTTGTTGCGGCGGAAGGCCGTGGGGCAACCGATGATGCGCACATTGCGAATGCCGATATCGTTCAGGACCTGCGCCGTATAAGCGCCGCGAACGCCGATGGAAACGGTCGAATCCGCGATGATGCGTAGCACGGCCTTGGTTTCTTCGGAAAGTTCCAGCGCACCCTTGGAGGGGGCCTGCGCGCCAATGCCAAAAGCGATGACGGGCAGTTTCAACCGTTGCAGGACGGCGATACTCTCGCGCCAGTTCATGTCCTTGTTGACATAGTTCGACCCGCGCAGGATGACATAGTCATATTCCTCGCGCAGTTGGTCGATCTTTTCCGGCGAATAAGCGGTTATGGGAAGCTCGGACGCCTTTTCATAATTCATCAGCTTGAGCGATGACTCGAACACGAAAGCATCGCCGATATTGTGATAGTGGTTGATGCTGCCCTGCACGTCGGTGTGACGATACCAGCGCACATTGTCGTGGTCATACACTTCTCCAGCGGGAATCATCACGAGGGCGCGGGGGGCACGGGCCATTCGGTTTTCCTTTAGTTGAGTTTAAGTTCAGACGAGCCAGGCTCAGCTTGCCTGAGAGAGGACAGTTTCACTCACTGTCGGCTTCGGTTTGCGAGGCTTCGCCTCGCGCAATCGGTTATAAAGGTCGAGATGTTCCTTGGCGCAATCCACATAGTGTACAGGACGACGGATGGAATTGTGAAGTCGATCCCATATGCTCGGCTCGCTTAGAACTTCCGTGAAACGGTCAGCCAGATCTTCAGCGCTGCGGACGCGGAAATGCAGACCGTCTTCACCGTCGCGGATTTTCTCGGCCATGCCGCCAATGTCGGAGCAGATCACCGGGCGACGATGATGCAAGGCTTCCTGAATAACGATGGGTGAATTTTCCCACCAGATCGACGGCATCACCACCCAATCGACCGATTGCATGAGACGCGGCATTTCCGAATTCTGGTAAGCACCATAAAAGCGCACGCGGGGACCAGCCTCTTCGATCAGTTTCTGCATGCGCTCCTGAAAGGCGGGCGGCTGCTTTTCCAGATTGCCGCCGAAAATCATCAGGCGGGAATCTTCGCCCCACACCTGTTCCGGCACACGCGATACCGCATCAACCAGCACATCTATGCCTTTGAACGGATTGATCTGGCCGAAAAAGGCGAAGCGGCTGCGGCGCGGGTTCGGGCCGGTCAGTTCGCGTGGCGGCGTAACTTCGCGGATGGCGATCCCATTTTCGATGACGGCCATCTTGTCGGGGCTCAGCCCCCATTCATGATAGCGGTTTGCCAGAAACTGGCTTGGCGAAATGAAGGCATCGGCCAGTTCCAGCATCCCGCGCACAAAGCGCTCGCGCTTGAGAAACCGCGCTGGCGGAACCTGCGGAAAGCAGGCGTGGCAATCGATGGGCGAGGCCTCGTTGCAAAGCTTCGAGGTTCCGGCTTTGACCATCTGGCCGTCATTGTTGCAGATCGACAGGAATTCATGGAACGTGACCAGAATAATGCGATCCGGCAAGGCCTCGCGGATTGCGTAAAGCGTTTCCAGTCCGAGTCCCATCACATGATGGAAATGCACGATATCCGGATCGAAATCGCGCACGAAACGCAGCAGATCGCGACGGATTTCGTCCGTGTTCTTGTTCGACAGGTAGAAGTGATCGTATTCGTCGGCATGAAACAGGATTTCGTCGCTGGCGCGGCGCATGCTCATCAATGCCGTCGTGCCATGACGCGGAATCGGGTGCCCGGCGCGGGCTAAATAGACCGACTGCACGCCGGGAATGGCGTTCAGGCCCTTGTGCAAATTATAAGATGCGATTTCACCGCCGCCGAGGGAAATCGACGGGTGGGCGTGCGATATAACCAGAACGCGGAGTTTGTCGCTCATGCGGGTTCCTCAATCGGTGCGCTGCGCCTGCCAGCAAGAATAGTCGACCAGCGCGCATCAAAGACCTGACGGTCGATCCGCTCGATCAATGCGATGGTTGATGCCCGGTCGGTGACAGACACATCGTCGGAGCCAAGCATTTGCGCTGATGGCAGCCAATAGGAGCGCAGGCCGGATTGTTTGAGTTTCAAGCCAAGGTCGAGGCCTTTTTCATGCGTGCCGAGATAGCCGCGCGTGAATCCGCCGACCGAAAACAACGCATCACGGGGCAGGATGCAGCATTCGAAGGTCGCGGTGGCGACTTCGGTAAGAGACATGCCGGAAACGGAATCCATCGGATAACCGGCATAACGGCTGATGAGGGCGCGATCCGATTGCGGGCCGGCAACCCAGGTTCCGGCCCAGCGGATGGAATCGTCTTCGTAAACGAGTGTCGGCGACAGTACGCAGTCGTGATGCGCGTCATAGGCCGTGACGAGCTTGTTCAACCAGCCTGCGCGTCGCGGCAACAGCGAACCTGCCAAAAAGACCACCTTGTCGGTTGTAACGGCGCGCGCGCCCACTTCCAGCGCATCGTAGAGGTCTTCCGAGCCGCTGGCAGAAACAAGGCGGATGCACAGACGATAGAAGTCGGCGAGCCTTCGAACCTGCACGCCGATGCGGTCGATGATTTCCGTCGCCGCCGAAATGACAATCGGCGCGATGCGGGTTTCGGGATCGAGTGCGAGCAGGGCCAGCAAAGGCTCGATCTCTTCTACTCGTTCATCGACGCCGATGATGATCGCCAGATTGGCGGCGTGATTGACCGCGTCTTCGAACGGGCCGAGATCGACCACGCCAAACACTTCTGGCGCCGGGCGGCTGACGCCGCTGAGCAGCGGAACAAGCTGCTGATCGACAATGTGGCGCAGCGCCCAGGCATTCGGGTCCGTCGCGCGTATCTGCCGGACAATCGCATCGCGTGATGTGACACGGGTCGGCGTCAGCGGATGAAAGGCGCGGCGTCCATCGCTGATGGCAAGCTCGATATAGAAGGGTGATGTGCTATCGCCCGCGAGTTCAGGTGCAAAGGCCACGAAACCATGCGCATGGCGGTTCGGGTCGAGACCGGCATTGAAGGGCGGCTGGTTGTCGAATTCGCGGGTGACGTCAGGCCGGTCATAACGGGTCCATGTGCCGTCGATCTGTATCTCGCCGCGATGGCGGCGCAGCTTGACGCTTTCCACATGGCTGTCGGGGTCGAGTAGCCAGCCGGAAACCAGTATGCCGCTGCCCTCAACACGGAACACATTGTCGATGCCAAGCCGCACCGGGAAAGGCAGGCCGGAAACGGTCTCGCCGCCGTCAAAGCGGTTGGCGGCGGAGCGCAGCCGGAGCAAAATATCCGTCGAACTGCGCACACGCGGCAGGATGGCGCGAATATGGCTTGGCGTCTCGCGCGATCCCGCCAGCAGCCTGCGATCATAGACTTCCGTGAAGCGCCAGCCGCGCCGCCCGCGAAACAACAGCCGTTCAATGTCGTTGGGCTCTACCGGCTCATTGGCAAGCAGCAATCCGGCAAAGCCCGACGCCTGATCGTTGAGATCGGGGCGCGCGAAAACGCTGATCGAACATTCCGCCAGTGAAGAGTTTTTGCCGCTGATGAGCAGTCGTGTGACGGCGGGCGTCAAATCCTGCGCCCAGCCCTGAACGAAAATCTCGCCTTCATCGCTGCCGCCAATCAGCTCGATACAGCCATCGGAGCGCGCACCCACCTGCAAAAGAACGGTGATGGCGGCAAGTTTCTTGCGTCCGATAGGACCGGAGATCAGCCCTTCCACCAGTTCATCGATGACCGTTGGCAGGCTCGGCCCGGCCAGATCGCCGATCATGGCGACGAAATCGGCCACAGGTGCTGCGCGCGAGGCGAAATTGTAACGCGCGACCTTCGCCTTGTGCTGGAACATGATCGTCTTCAAGATGCCCCGGCGCAAAATGCCGGTCGGCACAATCGCGACGAATCCATGGGTTCCGGCGGGCGACGGCTCCTTCAGCGGCCAGGTGACGATGTTCACCTTGACGCTCAATGCCGGATCGCCATTCAGAAAGGCAGTGACCTGATCGCCGGTCGCATTGCCGATCCCAAGCACGAGCAGAAGCGTATCCTCGATCACACAGCCGACAACCATCTCGCCTTCCATCATCATGGGCGGGCGTTCCGATGGTCGGGCAGGTTTTACTGCCGGTTGCTGCGTGGCGGGTCGTTCGTCTTGCGTCATGGGTTTCCCCTCAGCGCATCACGAAAAGCGTCAGGATAGCACCCGCGACGAAGCCCGCCATCACATACATCAGCATGAATAGCAGCTTCACGTCGCCACCGGCGCGTTTGCGCACGTCGTCAATGCGCTTTTCGAGCCCAGCGACCACACCATCCATGCGCATGATGTGCACGTCGAGCTCGGTCATGCGTTGATGCAGATCGGTGCGCAATCCGTCGACGGATGTGGCTATGTCCGCCATTTCGGCAGGCGCAGCGTTGCCCGAACTATCGAGCACCGGGGCTACGCGTTGCAGTGAACGCTGGTTGACCTGCAATTGGCGTTGCGCGGCCATCAGCATGTCGAGCTTGTCGAGAATGCGCGTCATCGGCGCTGCAATTAGCGCTTCGGCGGCCTGTTCGTCGGGCTTCGGCACACGCAGTTTCTGCTCATTGCCTGCCGCATTGGCTGCGACGACAACAAGTTCACCGGCGCGGGCAGCCGCGAATTGCGGCAGCATCACTTCGAAAGCATGCAGGCCGTCGCCGATGCCGTTGCGCTTCAGGTCGGGACGTTCCTTGTCCGCCGGTGCTTCCGCGATGGGTTTGTCATCAAGAAGAACGCGGATCAAAAGCCGTTCCGTGGGCGCTCCGGGATCAAACGCCCAGCCGTAAAGGCGGCCTTCCTCGATGGCGTCAACGCGTCCTTTCATGGCTTCTGTCCTCTGAGGTGCGGCAGATGCAGTCTGTGCTGCTGCCGGATTTGCTGCCCCTTCGGCTGGAACTTTGGTCGCGATGTTCATAGTGTACCTCTTATGCTGCCTCGACACGGGTCGTTCGCAGTGTTCCGATCAGATCGAGATAGCGCGATGCCGTCGTGTCGATAGTGTCCGGATGGCGTGCATTGCGGCTCAGCGACTGACGCAGCTCCGGGTTTTCCGCCATACGACGCATGGCTTCCGCCAGCGCCTGCGGATCATTGGGCGGAACGGTCAGTCCGTTCACGCCGTCCGTAATCATTTCAGCCATGCCGCCGATATTGGAGCAGATGACCGGGCAATCCTGTCCCTGCGCTTCCTGAATGACGAGGGGCGCATTTTCCCACCAGATCGACGGCATGATGGCGCAATCGACGGTGCGGATAAGCTGCGCGATATCTTCACGCCGATAGGCGCCACGCCGTTGCACGAAGGGGGCCGTGTCAGAGAAAAGCTGGTCGATCTCGCTGACAAAGCTCTCGCTTTGAAAGGGTGCCGCACCATGCACGCGCAATTCGAAATCGAAACCTTCATTGATGAGTTGCTGCGCTGCCCGGAGCAGAACCGTCGCGCCCTTCCATGGGTTCAGATTGCCGAAATAGCCGAAGACAGGCTTGGTTCTTGCGCGGCGCGGGGTGTCGATAGCAGGGCGCTCCGGCTGGCCGTTGGGAATGACGCTGATCAGCTCTTCCGACAGGCCCCAGTCAACATAACGCTGTTTCAGGAATTCGCTGGGAGACACGAAGGCGTCGACAGCGCTCAACAATGATTTGATATGGCGCTCGCGCAGTACGAATTTGTCGAGCGCTATGTCCTTGAAACAGGCATGACAGCGATCCGGGCTGGCGCCGTAGCAGAGTTCCTTGCCGGTCGTACGCACCATCAGCCCGTCATGGTGACAGATCGGGTAATAGTCGTGCAATGTCAGGACGATACGGCAATCCGGCAATGTGCGGCGGACGATATGCGGAAATTCTGCGCCCAGCAGCAACAGATGGTGAAGATGCACCACATCCGGGCGAAAATCCTTCAGCAGTTCCACAATGTCCGGCACGATGCCGTAGAGATCGACCTGGCTCAGGTTGAAACGGTCAAAATGACCCGACCAGAGCAGGATTTCATCGCCGCCGTTACCTATGCTCTGAAAGCTGGTTCCCGGGCGTTCCTGACGGTGAATCTTGTTGGTGGCTCCCAGAAACAATGCTTCGCAACCGGCGCGCTGATAGGCGCGGAACAGGTCATGCGCGAAGATTTCCGTCCCGCCGGGATGCAGCGAGGGGTGATTATGGGCAGCAACGAGCATGCGTTCGGCCATCAGGCAGCGCCTCCGCGTGTTGCGATGAAGAGGTCCTGATAATGGTCGGATGCGATCCCGCGCCAGTGACCGAAGGATTTCAGTTCCAGCGACAGGCCGACACCTGCAAGGGCGCGATCCATAAAGCCGTTCTCAAAGCCGACGGCGGCAAGCGGCGGAAGTTCCGGCACATACCAGCAGGGCCCCGCACCGCTGCGTTCGAAACTGAGGCGCGGATCGCGTTTGCCATGGCGATCGCGCGCGGCAATATCATCCACGACAAACGCCGTCATGAACAATTTGCCGCCGGGCGCCAGCACGCGCGCGATCTCCCGCAGATAGACTTTGACTTCGTCAGCGTCGAGATGTGTCACCACCGATGTCATGATGACGAAATCGACGCTCTTGTCGGGAAACGGCAGAACGAGGTGAAGGCCATCGACAGCGCCACGCGGATTATAGAGCGCATGGGCAATGTCGATATGTTGGAACTGAAAGTTCGGATAAAGCGCGCTGATATGCTGGCGACACCAGCTTGTCCCGCCCGCAACCGGGTCGATGCCCGCATAACGACCTTTGGCTGGGTCGAGATATTGCGTCAGTGGCACCGCCATGCGCCCGATGCCCGAACCGATATCGAGAACGCGCGCGTCGGGCCTGAGGCCACCTTTGCGGATGAAATGTCCGAGAAACTCGGCACCGACAGCCCGGAAATCGCCGTCGCCGACAAACACGCTGTTGGGGTCGGGAGAGGGCAGGAAGCGGTTCTTCAAGACGGCGCGTGTCAGCCAGCCGATCTGTTCTTCGGGGATTGGAAGTTTGGTTTCAGGCTGTTTCAGCGCTACCACGTCGGTCAAGCGACGCTCCTTTCATATTTGGCATCGATCACATTGGCCGACGGCGCGGTCTGCGCTTCGTCTTCAGGCGGAGCCATCAGGTCGGTGATGTCTTCATCCCAGCGCTGGGTATGCAGCCAGGAATTATATTGGCTGGCGAGACCACGCATATAATCGGCGCTGCGGCGGATCGAGCGCCGCTCGAAATGGTAGAGCGCCACGGCAGGGTCGTAGTAGACCTGAAAGCCGAGCTGGCGGATTTTCAGGCAAAGATCGCTGTCTTCATAGTCGCCGATCACATAGTCTTCAGTATATCCGCCGACGAGATCCAAGATATCCTTGCGGGTTATAAGGCAGGCACCAGTAACGCCGGGCACATCGCGTCCCACAAGGGCAGGAGCATAGCTGCCGGGCATGCCCTTGTAATAATGATGGTTGAGCCAGACGCCGTGGCGGTCACGAGCGAAATAGAGGCCCGCATGCTGGAGCGAGCCGTCTTCGAACAGCAGGCGAGGGCCGATAGCTCCAAGCCGCTTGTTATCGAAGAGCGGTTGCAGAAGCTGTTGCAGCCAGCCGTGCTTTTCCGGCACGACATCAGAATTCAGCATCACAATGGCGGTGCCCGTTGCTACGCTTGCACCGGCATTGCAGGCGCGGGCATAACCGCCATTGCGGTTCATGATGACAAGGCGAAACGGCAGATCGTGCAATATATGCAGGCCGCCCAGCATATGCTCGGTGTCGTCGTGTATTTCCGGCGAATCGAGAACGAAAATCAGTTCGGCATTGCGGACGATCCATGGATCGGTCGCCATGGCCGAAAACTGGAAGCGCAGAAAATCGAGATTGCGATAAAGCGGAATGACGATTGAGGCGACCGGATTGGCGGGTATCGTGCCGAAATCCTTGACCTCCGAAATGCGCACGGTTGCGCCGAGCTTCTTTTCCACTTCGGTCAAGGCCGGGGCGAGAATGGTCTCGAACACCTTCGGGCGGGCATGTTGCGGCGGCACGGCGCGCAAGATGCGCTTGCGCTGCTCCGCCGGTTCGAATGGCTGCGGGGCAGGAACAAGCGGCGCGGTTGCACCGGATGTAAGCCGCATCTGGAAACGCGGTTGCAGAAGTGGGCCAAGGTGCTTGGCCGCAGGCAGCCACGCGACGAAACCCGTCACATCGGCCTGCGGGGCATCTTCACGCTTGGCGATCTTGCCGGGGAATTTGTGGAAATGGGCTTTCAGCGAAATCGCACTGCCATTGGCCGGCAGATATTCGATATCGCCCAGCATGGCGGAGGGATCGTGATACCACCCGCCAACGATCAGCCCGTTATCCAGTGCAAGCGCGAGATCGATTTCCGCTGCCGGGTTATGGCTTGCGGATTGCGTGATCTGGCGCACCGGAAGAGGCGAACGGCTTTGCAGATCGATGGCGACCGCAGGGCCGCTTGTGCCGAGTTTGGCGAGTTCGCCAACCAGAAATTCGCGCAGATCGGCATTGCCTTGCCATTTGGACCACCATTTGCCGAAATCCATCGGCTCTGACGGGCCATCGGCGAGTTTGCGGATCGCAACACCTTTTTGTCCTGTTAGGACGAACAGAAAGGATGATGGCAGATCCTGTGGCGATTCGACCAGAAGATGGCAGGGTTGCCACGCCTTGCGTGATTGCTGTCCGACCGTGAAGCGCGGCGGGATGACGATGACGCTTCCATTACTGACGCCATAGATGGCAGAAATTTCGCCCAGCATCGGGTCAACGGCGGTTTCCAGTAGATGATGCCCCGCAACCGGCTGGCCACAGTTCTGGATATCGCGCGGTTCCGGGGTCAGCGCCAGCGTGATGTCACGGACGAGGGCTGCAAAAGTCTGATTGCGCGACAGGCGAAACGCGCTGCGCCACGTGGAGAGAATGGTCGAGAGCAGCTTGATATGCCCGGGCAGCGTCAGGTCCGACAGGATGCGCTCGCTATCAAAGGATGCAAGTTCGTTGGCGGGGTAGAGAACGGTCTGAACAGTGGGGCCGAGGGAACCCGCAGAAAGCGCAAACTCGACCGGCTCGCTGCCGGTGCGCATGGCCCAGAACATACGCGTGCCGCCGCTTTCCAGCGGAATGCCGACGCTCAGCAGAGGCACCGGCTGAACAGGCATTTCGAGCGCGCATTTGGTCGACTGGCGTGCCGGGCTTGGAATATCCCAGGCAATCACTGCAATATCGGCGCAAAGACGGCAAATCGAAAGGTTTTCGGGTTTGCTTTCCCGGAGGTCGCGCGAGCCGATATCGCTTGCCCCGATGCCGCTTGCAAATTCCGCCGAATGGTCGAGGTTCAATGCGAATACCCTTTCATTCTTGTCGGATGCAGGAATTCAACAACAAGCCCGCATTCTGATCCGAAAACTGGCAGTCACTTTTCGGAATTCGCTTCAAAAGAAAACGTGCCCGGCGGGAGGCTGCCGGGCACGCCATCATTGGTTCAATCAGTGAACGGTGAAGTACTGGTCGGGATGCGACTGTACGTCGTCGGCACTGGTGTTCACGAGGGTAACGCTGTCGCCATTGCCGAGATCGACAACGACATTGCCACCAACCTGCGTGACGCGATCGGCAAGATCGTCCGCGGACGAAATGTCGAGGCCATTGATACCCTTCTGAATCTGAAGGATGTCCTCGCCAGGATTGAAGTCGAGAATGACGTCGTTTCCGCCGCCACCATTGAACAGGAACGTGTCGCTCCCGTTGCCCCCGATAAGGATGTCGTTTCCGGCGCCGCCATCAAGGATGTCGTTGCCGTTGCCGCCATACAGGATATCGTTGTGCGCGCCGCCATAGAGCAGGTCACTGCCGTTGCCGCCCTGGAGAATGTCATCTCCATTGCCGCCAAACAGCACGTCGCTGCCATTGCCGCCGCTCAGGACATCGTTTCCTTCATTGCCGTAAAGAATGTCATTGCCATTCTCGCCGAATAGGGTGTCGTTCCCCGTACCGCCGAAAAGAATGTCGCTGCCATTCCCACCGAAGATGGTGTCATTGCCATCCCCTCCGAAAACGAGATCATCACCGCCATGGGCACGGATGAAATCGTCAAAGCGGGAGCCGAACAACACGTCGTCGTAGGCGCCGCCTTCTAGAGTGGCCATCTGCTTCTCCTTGTGTTCCGTTGGGTTTCACAAGCCGGAATGCTCCGACCATTATGCTCGTAGTAGTCTGATACGTATCTTTGATAAATACAACATCGGAAAATGGTATAATTATAGAAATGCCGTGTAACAATTTATTACGGAAAATTTATATTCCAGAATTGTGAACTTCTTTTAAAATTACTTTTGTATCAAATATAATTTGTATTTGGATTATATTTAAGCGCAAATTGCTTCAAAATTTGAAACGTCACGGAATTGTCAAGAAAATGCCTGTTTTTCAAAACGATGCCGCCGCGCATCGTTTCCAATGCGCGGCGGCGATAGAATTTGAAATTGCGTACTTAATTCAAACTATACTGTAGAACGCATTTTCTAAATGTCCGGGTAAGAACGCGCAGTTTCGACCTTAATCCTCGCGGAATGCGCGGTTCAGACTGTCGGTGATCGGCGAAACAATATAGTCGATTGCGCGGCGTTCCTTGTGCACGATGATGACTTCGGCGGGCATGCCCGGATACATACGGGCTGTCGGATTGGCGGACAAAGAATCCGGATTAATCTCAGCGCGGGCCACGAAATAGGCCGTGTTGGTTTTGTCGTCGATCGTCTGGTCGGCGGCGATATAGGTCAGTTTGCCATCGAAGGGCGCCATGGACCGCTGATTATAGGCAGTCAGCTTGATCTGCGCCTTTGAACCCACCGCAACGCTGTCGATATCGTTGGGGCTGACTTTCATTTCCACCAGAAGCGGTTCATTTTCAGGAACGATATCCATGATCGCTTCGGCGGGAGAGATGACCCCGCCCGGTGTGCGCAGGCGAATATTGGCGACGATGCCGTCCTGCGGGGCGAGCACCTCAACGCGACGCATCACGTCTTTCGCCGCGATGATCTGCTCTTCCGCGTCAGAAAGTTCGACCTGACTGGTCGTGATTTCACCGGCAATCTCCGATTGCAGGTCGCTTTCAATGCCGGAAAGGGCGAATTCTGCGCCTGCCTTGGCTTGTTCGGCTTTGGCCTTGTCGCCGGTATATTCACCCCGGTCGCCCGCAAGCTGGCTCAACCGGGTCTCGATTTCGGTCAGCTTGGATTTCTGCGCAAAGCCTTTTTCGACCAGGCTGGCGATTGCCTTGCGTTGCTCTTCGATCAACGCGATCTGGCGGTCGGTGGCGGCGATCTGCGCCGTCGATGCCTTGGCCTGTTCGGTATATTGCTCGATGGTTTTCTGCTGAATATCGATCTTGCTACGCTTCTGGGTCTTCCGCTTTTCGAAGAAGATCTGCTCGGCGCGCATGGCATTTTCTGCGTTCTCGCCACCTTCCGCGAATTTATCGGGGAAGGTGATTTCGGTTTCACCGGCCTGCTCGGCCCGCAGGCGCGCCAGTTTGGCGATGAGGCCGATCCGACGGCTTTCCAGCGATTTCAGCTGTGAGCGGGCCTTGGTGGCATCGAGACGAAGCAGTGGTTGGCCAGCCTTGACCAGATCGCCTTCCTGCACCAGCAACCGGTCGAGAATGCCACCTTCCAGATGGCTGATCGTCTTGCGCTTGGAATCGACGATGACGGTTCCGTTGGCGACAGCGGCACTGCCGAGCTCGGCAGAATAGGCCCAGGCGAAGAAGCCGCCAAAAGCGACGCCGATAGTGGCGAGGCCCGCGATGATCAGGCGGCGCAGCGGAGACTGGTTGTCCTCGCGTTCCAGATCATAGGCCCATTCGGGTTTGACGCTGCCGAAGCGGGTAAGTGCCGTGTGGTCTGACGATTCTGCACGCGGCGCGAGCAAATTCGAAACACGGCGCGGAATGACGGATTTTCCGGTCATGAGTTTACGGCTCCTGCCTGCGGATTATTGTTGCCGGGCGTCAGCGACGCCACAACGTCGGTGCGCGGGCCGAACTGGGTGATACGGCCGTTTTCCAGCACCAGCAGCTTGTCGGCAACCTGCATGATGGTCGGGCGATGGGCGATCATGATGACAATGGCACCGTCGTCGCGCGCATGTTCGATGGCGCGCATCAGGGCGCGTTCGCCGATGGCGTCGAGATTGGAATTGGGTTCATCAAGCACGATCAGACGCGGGCGATTATAGAGGCAGCGCGCAAGGCCGATGCGCTGGCGCTGGCCGCCCGAAAGCGTCAGCCGCCCATCACCGACCGGCGTGTCGTAGCCGAGCGGCATGCGCCCGATCATCTCGTGCACATCGGCAAGACGGGCGGCTTCCAGCACACGATGTGGATCGCTGTCGCCCATGCGCGCAATGTTGTCCTTGATTGTGCCGTCCAAAAGCGAAACCGACTGCGGCAGGTAACCGGCGATCTCGCCGAACGAACCGCGCTCCCAAAGATAGACATTGTTGCCGTCGAGGAAGACACCGCCCGAGGTGGGTTTAACGATGCCGATCAGCAGGCGCGCAAGTGTGGATTTACCTGCAGCCGAGGGGCCGACGACGCCCAGCACTTCACCGGGCGAAATTGAAAAGGAGATGCCCTTGATGATCGGAACTTCAACGCCGGGCGCGGCATAAATCAGCTTGTCGATCACCAGATCGCCATTGGGGCGCGGCGTCGGCATGGTCTGGCGCACGGCGAGGTTTTCAGACAGGAGCGACTGAACGCGCTTCCAGCTTGCTATGGCGCTGACCCACTGACGCCAGTTCTCAACGATGCGGTCGAAAGGCATCAGCAGGCGACCGATGATGATGCTGGTCGCGATCATCGCGCCGGGGGTGATTTCCTGCTGCATGGCAAGCAGCGTACCGATGCCGAGCGAAGCAATCTGGATGATGAAGCGCGCTGTACGTGCAATAGACGACAGGGCTTTCACGCGGGTGCCGCCGAGGTCGAGCACTTCGAGCGCCTGCATCTGCACAGTGCGCCAGCGACGGGCGAGAGCAGGCAGCATGCCCATAGCCTCGATGACTTCCGCGTGGCGCAGGCTGCTACCGATTTTCGTCACGGCTTCGATATTGGCCTGATTGGCCTCCTGAATGAGATTACGCGTCAGGAGATCGGTCAACAGACCGCAGGCAACCAGAATGACGACCGCTATCACGCCGATCACGCCGAGCATCGGATGGAGCAGAAACAGGACGCCGAGGAAGATCGGCGACCATGCCGCGTCGAGCGGGGCATTGATGGCGGGCGAGGTCAGGAAGCCACGCAATTCGGTCAGGTCGCGCAGGGTCTGCGTCGCTTTCGGCAGCCCCTGATCGACCGAGGCCTGAACGGCGGCGGTCAACACGGCCAGGTTGAGACGGCGCACAAGCGCGGTGCCCATGGCCTGAAACGACAACGCCCGGATAAACTCCAGAACGCCGAATACGATCATCGCGCCGACCGCGAGAATCGTCAGCATGGTCAGTGTATCGAGACTGCGGCTGTTCAGGACGCGGTCATGAACCTGCAACATGTAGAGCGGTACGGTGAGTTGTAGCAAATTGATACAGGCACTTAAAAGCACCGCATAAAGCAGCCCTGACAGGAACACGCGCCGGGCCCGGTAAATTAGGCTTTTCGGCGAAATCCCCACTTCATCGGTGGCTTTTTTGCCGACGGAGCTCTTGCCATTTGGGTTCTTTTGGCCAGTATCGTTCATACGCGGTCTGCCTTGGTATGGTCACAGGTCGTGGATATCCCTAAAGAGAGTCACCCTTCTATCAGTATTATTCAAGTAATACCGCTCAGAATGTGACGGAAAAAAGTTATTACGGCGGGGAAATGCGAAAGGAGACAAGAAAATCTAATTGAAAATTTCTTCAAAATTTGAAGTAAAATTGAAAATGGAGAGTAAGAGATGCAAAAACTTCTGCACGAGGGAGTGGAAGTCGAAACATCAATTGACGGATACTCAGCCGTCGATTTTCCTGAAGTAACCGCCGAGAAACAGGAACGCAGAAATCCGGTGCATACAGTCGTTATTACACATTTCGAACTGGCCCGGATGATTGAAAGAGTGAACCGCCGCTTTGTGAGCCTTCTGAAGACGGAGCTTACCAAGCTGGGGGTAGAGGACATTGGCCCGGCACAGACGCTTGTTCTGATGGCGATCGGCGATGTTGAACTCACTGTGGGTGAACTACTGGATCGCGGGCATTATGTCGGGTCCAACATTTCCTATTATTTAAAGCAGCTTACCGATGGTGGTTATGTCGATCGTGTCGCCTCCCAGCGAGACAAAAGGTCGGCGCGCATTCGTCTGACAGACAAGGGCGAACGCCTTTGCATGAACCTGAGAAACGCCAGCAGGGACTATCATCATATCCTTGCTCGCGATGACGATGATCTTAGAAATCTCGAAATCGCATACCAGACTTTACACAGGCTGGAATTGCTGTGGGGCAACGCCGCACGGTATGGCATTTGATGTTGATCGACGAAAAACGACCAAAAATCGTACACGTTTTGTGACATGCATATAGCTTTTGTGCACAGACGTGGATTTGGTCAGTTCGCTGCTTTCGCCGGACATCTGGCCGAGAGCGGACATGATGTAAGCCTGATTTGCGAAACGGTGGACCGTCGCCTCCCTGCGGTCCGCGTCATTCGCCACAGAGTTGAATCTGGTCCTCGCACCGATGGTGCGATGGCCAGATATCTCGAGGTTCCGGATCATCATACCCGGATCGGTTACCGTGTCGCCGAAACGCTTGAAGCGATGGCGCGACACGGTCAACCGCCGGACATAGTCATCGGTCATATCGGCTGGGGCAGCATGATGTTCGTCAAGGACGTGCTGCCCTCGACGCCGGCGCTTGGCTATTGCGAATTTTTCTATCGGGCGCATGGTGCGGATGTCGGCTTTGCGCCCGACGACAAGCCTGATGTGGAGATGCGGAAGCGGCTGCGGCTTAGAAATATGGCGCAGCTCGTCACGCTTGAAAGCATGGATGGCGGTTTCAGCCCGACACACTGGCAGAAGAGCTTATATCCGAAGGCTGTGCAAAATCGCATCGCCGTCGTGCATGAGGGCGTCGATACCAAGGTTTTCTATCCCGACCGCCATGCATCTTTGCAGCTAACCGACGGTCGCGTTTTGAAGGCCGGAGAATCGCGCGTCATCACCTTCGTGTCGCGCGATCTCGAACCCTATCGGGGCTTCCCGCAGGCGCTGGAGGCCGCGGCGAAAGTCATTCGCCAGAACAAGGACGCCATCTTCGTCTTCGTCGGCGGAGACGGGGTCAGCTATGGAACGCCGCCGCCGGGTGGAGGATCATGGCGCGAACATCTGGTGTGCAATCACGACTTGCCGCCCGACAGGGTGGTGTTTCTGGGGGCCATCCCCCATGCAGATTTGCGCAAGCTCTACCAGATATCGACAGCGCATATTTATCTGACCTATCCGTTCGTGCTGTCCTGGTCGGTGATCGAGGCCATGGCGTGCGGCGCCCTCATCATCGGGTCCGACACGCCGCCGGTGCGCGAGGTGATCCGTGCCGGTCAAAATGGTCTGCTTGTTCCATTTTATGACACGGATGTGCTGGCTCAAACAGTGCTGGATATCCTAGCCCACCCCGATGCTTGCCTTCAAATGCGCGCGGCGGCACGCAGAACCGTCGAAAATCGCTTTCGGTTGTCGGAATGTTTACGTCAGCAAAAAACGTTGATCGACGCAGTATTGAATGTTCGATGAGCAGTATGTGGCGACAATCGGGCATTCAAGGGTTTGTTTTATAATATAATAGCCCGCAATTCTGCGTATTTACGACGTATAATGAATATAGATGCATATTGTTTCAAATTTTGAATTAAACCGCTTCCAATTATTCGCAATATTATCATATAGTTGATGCTATATCCCTGTTGACAATACATTGTCTGTATTTTCTCATTGTACTTGTAAGCCGAACCTCCCAATCGGCCATCAGACAATGGACGACTATGTTGAGCACACCACTTCCTGCGATCTCGGGGCGGAAGAACCGCCGCTATGCCATTGCTTCGATGCGTGATCGTGAAGCGCTGGAGGCGACTTCTCTGGGCGACGTGACTGCTTTCGTCGAAGGCGACGGCAAGCGTCTGCGTCTGGCGAATACATTTCCACTCATCGCGGTTGCCGCTTCCGATGAAGGCGCCCACGAACTGAACGCTATACTGCAGCAGCTTTATCGCATGCGCACCATACCGGAAGTGCCGGTTGTGCGCGTCGATGAGGCAGGGCCTGAAACCGTGCCCATGCTGGTGACCCAGCTGCTGGAAAGCAGTCTGGACCGCCTTGTCGGGCATGTCAGCAAGGTGCATGCAGAACTTGCCATGCTGCGACGTGAGCGCGAAACGATGTTCGAGAACTATCGCGCTATCGAAGACGCCTTTCATGCGCGCAACTGGGATTCTTCCACCGAGATATTCAGCCACGCGCCTTTGGTCGATCCCAAGGACGAAGGCTTTGCGCGCCTGCTGCGCGAATCTGAAATCGAACAGCTTTTCCCGGTGTCGAGCTATGCCGTGTCGGGCTTTGCGCTGCATTTCCGCGATCTGCCCGCCAACCGTAACGGTCAGCTGATCGTCACCCTGGACTATCTCGAAAACGGCGAGGGTATCGCCGAATGGCTGGTGCCTTATGGCACGCTGCATTCGGAGTGGAACTTCTTCTCGCTCCCGAAAGCCTGTGACGGCAGCCATCGAACGTTGCGGCTTCGCATCGCGGCGACGGGCGGCGTGCCGCCAGAAATCTCGCTGGGCAATGTGATCGCCAATGAGCGCTATGCCGCGCGTGCGCGCATTCCGCATGCCGATCTCGACATGCGCCCACTGGCGCTGCGGATTTTCACCGGTCTGCCGGGTGTGCGTCCGGCATCGCTGCCAAACGCCATCGTGCCGACATCGATGATCAACGGTCGCAAGGTGGATGATTACCGTCTGCCGATTGAATTGCTGCGCAATGTCACCAATGTTTCGGTGACACCGCTTACGCCGGATTTCCCGACGGTACGTTTTCTGGAACACGAAGACGCTATCGGTTGCCACCCGCTTGCAGAGGGGATCACCGCCGCTGCCATCCGCCGCGTGGTCGCGCCGGGGACCGTGCGGATTTCGGCCCGTGCTGTGATCGATCACCCCGAGGGCCAAGCTTGCGCTGTCGGTCTGCTGCTCGTCAATCTGGCATCGGATGCGCAGGAAGAAATCGGTGCGCTGGCTTCCATGGACCGGCGGCGTTCGCAGGTGCTGTTCAGTGGCTGGTCGGAAGTGGCGCCCAATCGTCCCATCGACATCAATTTCATGCTGGAAGAACCCATCGACCGCACGATGGACCTCATCGTGCTGAGCAAGGCGGCAGGCGATTCCGTCGATTTCTCATGGCTGAAAGTGTTCAACTTCCGGCTGGTCAAGCACATCGAAGCCAGTCCCGCCCAAGAGGTGCTGAAAGAGGCCGCGAATGTACGATAGATCGAAGGATTTGATCGTCATCGCCATGCCGCTCTACGGCCATGCGGCGCTGGCGCTTGAGGCACTGGAATCGATCCTCGCGTCACAGACCGTGTTCCGCACGCAGATTGTTGTGTCGGTCGATGGCGATCCGCGCCGCGAGGTATTCGACAGTCTGGCGCTTTATTCCGCAGCCCATCCGAATATCCATGTGATATTCGGCGAAAACGCCGGCCCGGGCGGCGCGCGCAATCGCGCTGTTGAATACATTCTCGACGAGATGCCGGACGTCAAGGCGGTCTATTTCGTCGATGCCGACAATCGTGTGCAGCCGCACACCATCGATACGCTTTACCGCAAGCTTCTCGCGTCGAATGCGGGCTGGGTCTACACGAATATCGATACGTTTTCGGTCAACTGGCGTGCCCATTATGGCGACAGCTATTCGCGGCTCATCCACTGCATCACGGACAATATCTGCGATACGGGGTCGATGATATCGGCGGATGTGTTCCGCAGCGGTGTGCGCTTCGATGATGACCGCCAGAACGGATTTGAAGACTGGGAATTCTGGCTTTCGGCGATTGAGGCAGGCTTTGTTGGTACGCCGTGCCATGACACCGGCTTCGAATATCGTCTGCGCGCAGAAAGCCGCTTCAAGGAAGCCAATCGCGACCGTTCCGGTTCGATCAATTTCCTGCGCAAGCGACATAAGGCGCTGTTCCGTCGTCCTACTCTGGTTGGTTTCGAGCATGAGGAATGCCCGCGCTATGGCGTCATTCGCGCAGGCGAGGGAACCGTCAGTTTCTTCACCGATCCGAGCCTCGGTGCGACCGATCTCAAATTCGATGATGCGATCCGGGCCTTTTGGGGCAGTGTGTCGGAACCCGATAATTTCCATTTCCCGCCATTCCTCGCCTCATCCAATACCGAGACGCTGAAACTGCTGGCGCGCTCACGCTTGTTCCCGAACATTCTGTCGCGATTGGAGAAGCTCGCTGAGCAGGCCAATATCGTTTTCGTGGAACTGACGAATGTCGAAAACGAGCGGCGGATCGATACGGAAATCATGCCATCCGGTACGCGACAGCCGCATGCTGATCTGATTTTCGTTTCGACCCGACTGATCCGGGACATTATCGAGAACGATGCGCTGAACTGGTTCGCCTCGCTCGGCACGCAGCAATTGTGGCCCACATCGGCGCGTATGAAAGTGCGCTTTCCATTCCCGCGGGTGCGCCAGCGTCGCGCTTTGTCGCGACCGGAACAATCCATGCTCAATCTGGTCACGTCGATTGCCACAAGCCCGCTCAAGCAGAGCGCGGCAATGCGCTGGACGTGGCGTCCGCGCCGTCTGCCCGCTTTGTCGGACATGTATCAGGTGCTGCGTGACGAGCTGGGCGGCGGGCCTGTCCTGCCGCTCGGCCATAATCCAGCGAAGAAAAAGACGGCTGCCGTTCTGGTTCCGAACGCATCGTTTGGCGGCGCGGAAAAGGTGGCCTATGCCGCAGGCCGCGAATTGAAGAATCAGGGCTTTGAAACCCATCTCTTCGTCCTCGGCAATGAACGCATGGACGTGCTGGACGAGTTCGACCAGTCCTTCGATTATCTCCATTTCTGGAAGGATGGTATTCCGGCCTGGGGCGATACGAACCGTTTTCTGGGGCAGGATTTCATCACCGAGGATCATCCGCTCGACTGGAGCATTCTCCGTGGTCAGCTTTCAGGCTTCGATCTGGTCGTGAACAACCACGTCATGGCCGCACATCCGCTGATGGGCAAGCTTCGATCCGAGGGAACGCGCACGGCCTGTTATCTCCATGTGGTGGACGAAACGGTCTTCCGCCGTCAGGCTGGACAGCCTTATGCGGCCATCGCCTTCGAACATGCCTATGATGCGTTTCTCACCTGTTCGGATCAGCTGAAAATCTACCTGCACAGTTTTGGCGTGCCGTTCGAGAAAGTGTTCTCGGTGCCCAATGGCGCCAGCTTCTCAATCGATGCGAAGCAGCGCGCGCAGGTGACAGCAGCCCGCAAGGAAGGCCGAAAAGGCCGACCTCTGCGCATCCTCTATATGGGCCGCCTTGACCGCCAGAAGGGCATCGACCGGCTGCACGACGCGATCATGAAGCTGCGAGAGCAGGGCATTTCCTTCGACGCACAGGCAATTGGTGGAGAGATTCTGTCCGACGATCCGAGCGCATCCTGGATGACGAAGCTGCAAGAGGCGGGCGTTCGCGTGTCGCCGCCGGTCTTCGACGGCAAGGACATCGCAAACCATCTTGCCTGGGCCGATGTGCTTCTGATGCCTTCCCGTTGGGAGGGCGCGCCATTGATGATCGCGGAAGCGCAACAGCTTGGCTGTGTGCCGGTTGCAACAGCGGTCGGTGCGGTTGACGAGCTCATTAATCATGGCCGTGACGGCATCCTGATCCGCAATGGCAATGATGCGCAGATCGTCTCCGACATGACGCGTATCCTGACCATTCTTGCGCAGGACAGTGACGCCTTGATGCGCACGGCTGAAGGCGCGCTTGCCTCGGCGGCGCACCGCACATGGAGCGCTGCGTTTTCCGACTTCACGGACTGGGCCAATGAAATCAGCCCTGTCTATCCGAAATCCCGGTCTTCCCAGCCGGACGTTGCAGATGATGCCAGCGCGATTGCCGTTCTCCCCGGCCGCGCAGTTGCCTGATCATACCAGAAAGGTCGACCTATGAGCCGCCCAGCCAACCCACGAATTCTCGTCACCGGCATTCCGAGCCATTTGACCCGCCTCATCCAGCGCGCGGACAAAGCGCAGGTTTATTATTCGGAAAAGCAGCGGGATTCGGAATCCAAGGATAACTTTATCCAGGAACTGAAGAACATCAGCAACACGGGTAATTATCTGATTGGAGAGGGCGCCATGACCGCCCTTCTGCCATCTGCAAAACATGTTCCCTTCTGGCATCTTTATAACTGCATCAATAACGGGACTGGTCTCGAAGAGATCAACAAGGAATTCGACATCTGCGTCTTTACCTGCGCCAATCTGTTGCGCAAGGGCCTGTCAGCGGATGCTGAAGCACTCGTCCTGTCCAAGCTCGACATGCCGGTGGTGATGCTCGGTATCGGCATTCAGAATCGTCCGGACATTGAAGGTGAAGACGGTCTGCCAGCAGGCACGAAGAAGCTTCTCGAAGTCCTGAAATCCCGTGAGCATTATTTCCTCACGCGCGGCGAGAATGCCGCCGGTTATCTGCGCGATCAGGGCTTTTCCTATGTTCGCCCGGTTGGCTGTCCGTCGCTCTATTTCCGTCCCGACAATATGCGCAAGGCAATCAGCCGCTTGCCGGATGTGAAAGTGGGCGAGGGTCGCACCGTCTTCACCGGCTATATGGGCGCGGAACTGGAAACCATCGGAGACATGAATGCACTTAGTTCCGATGATGGTCGTTCGGCCTATGTCGTGCAGGATGAGCTTTTGCATTTCGACATGCAGCTTGAGCCAGACGCCAATGGCCGCGCCTACGATTCGACCACAGGCGAACTGGTCGGCCCGCTCACCTATAAGGGCTCCGGCGATCTCAAGAAGAAGATCAGCGTTCACGCTTTTCTCGACACCAATCAGTGGCGTGCCTGGTGCTCGACCATGGATTTCTCCTTCGGTCGCCGTTTCCACGGCAATGTCATTTCCATGCAGGCTGGCGTGCCGAGCCTGATGGTGGCTGTCGATGATCGCATGCGCGAAATGCTGAATTTCTCCGGCCTGCCGAAGATCGACGCCCGCGATCTCAACGCCGCCAACGACCGGCGCGCATTCGTGAGCGATCATATTGCGGCGATGAACATCCCCGACGTGATCGAAAAATATTCGGACCGCGAACGCAACTTCCGAAGCGCCCTTTCAGAAATCGGCATTGGATAGCTCCCAATCCACGAGCCGTTTTATAACTCCAGCGAAGATGGATCATCATGCGCATAATGATTACCGGCATTCCGTCATATTTGATGCGGACCGTCGAAAGTGTTTCCGGGGCGAGCGTGAAGCATCGCCCCTATTTCGAACCTATCCGCACGAAGAAGGATGTGATCGATCAGGTCAAGAAGATTGCCAATACAGGTAATTATCTTATCGGTGAGGGCGCAGCCAACGCCGTGCGCGGCCACGACGTGACCTATGTTCCGTTCTGGCATCTCGCCAACAGCCTCAATTCACCGGACACCTATGCAAAGCTCAATGAGAGCTTTGATCTTTGCCTGTTCGCCTCGGCGAATCTCTTGCGCCCGGGCTATGCGGCAACGACCGAATCCTTCGTCTTTGAAAAGCTGAACATGCCGATTGTCGTCATGGGTATCGGTATTCAGAAGAAGGAAAATCTGAAGGAAGAGCTGCCGGAAGGCACGCGCCGCTTCCTTGAAATTCTGCGCCGCAAGGAAAGCTTCTTTCTGACCCGTGGCCATTTCACGGCGGAATTCCTGAAGGATGCGGGCATGAAATATGTCCGTCCGACCGGCTGTCCATCGCTTTATTATGCACCGGACCAGATGAAACGCTCGCTGAGCCGTCTGGCTGATCCAAGCCTTGCGGACGCGCAGAAAATCTCTTTCGGCGGCTATCTCGGCAGCGTTGCTGATACGATTGTGGACGCGCATGCGCTGCTCGAAAAGGACAGTGTCGCAAGCTATGTCCTTCAGGACGAAGTGATCGTCTACAACATGAACATGGCGGGTGAAGACCACTCCGAAGCCTATGATCAGGCGGCAAGCCGCATCACGGCGCCTGTCGAATACAAGCATATGGAAAAATGGCAGCGCAAGAATGAGCTGCTGGTGTTCTTCGATACGCACAAATGGCGCAGCTGGATTTCCAGTCAGGATTTCGGCTTGAGCCGCCGCTTCCACGGCACGATCATCGGCATGCAGTCCGGCATTCCGGGGCTGATGATCGCCGTCGATGACCGAATGCGCGAAATGCTGGGTTTTGTCGGTTTTCCGCATATTGATGCCAGCGTGTGGAACCGTGAACCGCAGAAAAAGGCTTACCTGCGCGACTTCCTTTCGAAGATCGATGTGCCCGCCGCCATCAATCGTTATTCGGAATGCGAAGCCAATTTCAACGGCGCGCTGAAGGATATCGGTATCCGATGAAACTGACGGTCAGGAGCACCGGGGGCAGCAAACGGGCAATTGCAGCGCTTTTGGGTGCTGTCCTGCTCAACATCGTGCCGAACGGTGCTCTTGCCGATACGCGCTTCGGCGTCAACCGGGTCAATATGGCCTGGTTGCCCGCTGGGGAGCGCGAACAGATCTTCGACCAGATGGTGAAGAATGGCGTTGTTGCCGTGCGGCTTTCGCTGACGCGGCCAATCGACCAGAGCATTGATGCAGTGCGGCTTGCGCATGAGAAGAAGCTCGCAGTCCTGCTGGAAGTTTCGCTGAACAATGTGGACTTCTATCCGGAAGGCACAAAGCCGCGTTCAGGGCGAGGCCGTATCTGGGACATGTACCGGCTATCGGATATTGATCCGAAACGCTTTCAGACAGCGATTGGTGATGCGTTGCAGAAAATCGACGCGCTTGGCGTGAAGCTGATCGGTGTCGAGACCGGCAACGAAATCAACTGGGGCGCCTATAATGGCGATCTGGCCATTCTGCCGAAGGAAAAGACAAAGACCGCTCGCTCGCTGAGCGAAATGGAAGAACTGCCTCTCGTGGAGAAGGGCGCGGAGAAATATGTCGAACTGCTGCGCGTCGTTCGTACCGAACTGGCGAAAACCAGACACAATGCGGGCGCAAAGGTGGTTTCAGCGGGGCTTTCGGATATCCCCTTTGCCGACGCAGATCGACGCGGGATCGATACGGTCGATCCGGCGGCCTTCACCGATCTTCTGAAAAAGCACGGCCTCGATACGGTGGCCGATGGCTACGGGATTCACATTTATCCCGGCAGCAGTGGAACGCGGGCGGCGCGGGCCAAGCATGTCGATAAGGCGCTTTCCTTCTGCGGCGGTGCCGATGGAAAGCCGTGCTGGATCACGGAATGGGGCTTTGCCAACAAATCCAAGGCCTGCCCGGCAGATGACAATAACCGCCAGCAACTGGTCGAGAAAGCGCGGGAACGCTTTCGCCAGATGATGGATAGCGGCCAGATCGCGGCTGCTTATTATTTCGATTGGGATGAGGGAAATTACGGCGTCTGGCGCTGCGGGGCTCTGACCCCTGCAGGTCAGGCCGCAACGGTGACGAAATGAAACTCAAGACTGTAATCATTGGCGGTTCCAACACCGTCATGCTGCCCGGCTATCTGCCGACCCTGCTTTCAACCATGGCGCGACGCGGGGTGGAGTTGGATATCGTTGCCGATCTGGCGGTCGGCGGTACGACGAGCGCGCTCGGTCTTTATCAGCTGAAGATTTTCGAGCAGCTGGAAGACTGCGAATTGCTGCTGATCGAATATGCGATCAACGACGCTTTCGTCTATGGCGACGAGCGCAGGCCCTTCCGCCATTGGGCGCGGTTCTATGAAGGGATTATCCGCTATGCATTGGAGCGCAATCCGAACCTGCGTATCGCAACGCTCGTCTTCGGTGCGCGCAACGGGTCTTTCCTCAATTCGGTTCCGTCTATCGATGCGGGCATCAATTACATCTCGCAATGGTATGGCACGATCTGCGCCGATGTTTCGCGCATGCTGATGCAGCAATATGGTCGCGATGCCGTGACCAACCCGTCTTTCTATCTCGATCAGGGGCATTATTCGCGGCCCATCGCCACCACCATCGTCGCCAACCTGATTGCTGATGTGCTCGAACCGGCGCTCTCCGCGCCCCATCGTCCAAAGGCGCTTCCCTTTGCAATCGATCCCGACCACTTTGCCAATGCACGCGCCTTAAGTGGCGAGCAGCTATGCAAGCGGCTGGGGCGTGTTCCGGTGGAATATAGCAACCGCCGCTTTTCCATTTCCGCCCTGAACCTCGGCAATGAGCGTATGCGCTTTGAAGTGGACAACGGCCAGTTGCTGGCGGTCGGCTATGTCTGCGATCCACGCATTCCGCCGCTCGATGTCAAGATCCGCGACGAGCTGCACCGCGCAGCGATGATGAAGGGTGGTGTGCGCGACGGAACGTACAAGTTTCTCGTCTCCATGCTGAGCTTCGAATTTCTCTACGGCACCAATCTTCTCGACGCGCGGGGCAATGTCGCGTTGACGCTTTCCGGTGCGGATAGCGATGTCGAACACAAGCTGCATGTGCCGAAGGATAGCGTTCGTCAGGATGAACTGCCAGCCGAACCTGTTCTGCCGATCACCGGCATATTGTTTTCCGGCAATCTGAAAGTCATGTCGCTGGAGAAAAAGACTGAGGTTCGCGAGGTCGTCGCGGAAGCGGCGCAATAAGCGCTATTCCACGAAAATCTTCACGCTTGCCGCGCGGCCTGCGGCGTCGATCACGGTCAGGGTCGAGTAGCCCGTGCCGTCCGGTTGCCATGTGGCGGTGCGGCGGCGTTCCGGCTCTGCCACGGGCTTGCCGTTGGCGAGCCAGCGAAACGGTGCGCGCCCGCCCTGCAATTTCAGCACCAGCGGCGATGCGGTTTCAGTCAGTGCTTTTAACTCCACATGCGCGCCATCGGGCGGAAAAATGATGCGCGGTGCGGGTTCGGTTGCGGCTTTCAGCACAGGGAGCGGATCGCTCGCCGACGAAAACCGTGTCTGCGTAACAGGCAAATCGGCACGGGCCGTGCGGAATGTTCCGGCTGGCGCGCGCGGCAATGGCACGGAAACCACGCCCGACTTGACGAAAGCATCGAACAAAATTGGCGCGGCGGATGCATAACCGGCAATCCCTGGCACGGAACCGCCATCGGCGCGCCCGACCCAGACGCCGAGAACATAACGCCCGTCATAGCCGACCGACCATGCATCGCGATAACCATAGGATGTGCCGGTCTTGTAAGCGAGGCCACGGCGGGGTGCCCCTTGAGGAGGCACGACACCGGCCAGAATATCGCCGATCTGCCATGAGGCTTGTTCTGTGAGAATAGGGCCGGACGGTTGCGTCGGCTCTGCCATTTCGGTTCCGTCGCGCAAGGCGGCTCCACGTCCGCCATTGGCAAGGCCGGTATAAAGCTGCACCAGATCGCGCAGGCTGATCCCGGCGCCGCCAAGCCCGATGGCGAGACCGGGTGATTCGTTCTTGGGCAGTTGCAGGCTGACACCCGCCTGCCGAAACCGCGTGGTCAACCGGGCAGGACCGATAGCGTCCAGCAGGCTGACGGTCGGGACGTTCAGCGACATTTGCAGCGCCTGACGGATACTGACATCGCCCTGATAGCTCATGTCAAAATTGCGCGGGCGATAACCGGCAAAGTCCTGCGGGCGGTCTTCGATGATGGTTTCCTGCGCAATCATGCCCTGTTCGAAGGCCAGCCCGTAGATGAATGGCTTGAGCGTCGATCCAGGCGAGCGCACGGCGCGCGTCATGTCGATCCAGCCTTGCCGTCTGCCATCGAAATAATCCGCGGACCCGACTTCGCCGAGAATATTGCCGTTGCGGCTATCGGCCAGCACCATGGCCACTGACACTGTGGGTCCAAGTTTTGATGCCGCCTCGCGGGCCGATGCTTCGAGACCCCGTTGGACGGATTTCTTCAGCGTCAGTGTGTGGCGGGCTTCTGTCGGCGCTTTCTTGAGCGCCAGATCTGTAAAGTGTGCCGCAAGGGCGGGTAAAGCATGACGGGCGGCGGAGATCGCCTCGCGCTTGCCGCGTTCGGCTTCGTCGTTGGTCAGAACATCGGCCTGAACCATTCGCGTCAACACGCGATCACGCGCCATGCGTGCGGTGCTGGCGGCGCGGTCCGGACGACGACGTTCCGGCAATTGCGGCAGCGCGACGAGCGTTGCGGCTTCCGATGTGGTGAGCCGCAGTGGCTCCTTGCCGAAATAGGCAAGCGATGCTGAGCGCACGCCTTCCAGATTGCCGCCATAGGGGGCAAGTGTCAGATAACGCTCTAATATCTGGTCCTTGCTCAAACGGCGCTCGATTTGCATGGCGCGGGCAAGCTGGCGGAATTTGGAGCCGAAGCTGCGGCTTTCGCGTGGTTCGATGAGCCGGGCCAACTGCATGGAGAGGGTGGAGCCGCCGGACACGATGCGTTGGTTGCCTGCAAGCTGCACCGCTGCGCGCGCCAAGGCCCAGAGATCGATACCGCTATGATCGTAAAAGCGCTTATCCTCATAGGCGATCAGCATTTTCACGAATTTCGGATCGACATCTTCAATGCGTGTATTGAGACGCCAATAGCCGTCCGGTGTCGCATAGGCGCGCAACAATTCACCGTCACGGTCCATCACTTCCGTGGAAATGGTCAGGCGTTCAGGCAAGGGTGGAGGAAAAGCGCGGTCGAGCCAGTCAAGGCCGACCGTCGCAACGGCGGCGATGCCGAGAACTACGGCACCGCCAATTGCTATTTTCCAACGCCGTTTCATATCTTATCCGAAAGCCCGTCCTACGGCGCAGTGACCTCCATCATGCCAGTCGCCGTGCGCGCAGCATATTGCGGGCGATACATGTCCTCGACGGTCGCCGCCGGATGGGTGTAAAGCCCCGGCGTCACTGCACGTACGACATAGGCAAGAACAATCTGCTTTTTCTCACCTGCCGAGCGGTCAAACGCAGCGACGAAGCGATCATCGCGGAATTCGAGATGCGCGGCCTGCGTGCTTTCGAGCCATGGGAAGTTGCCGAGATCGGCACTCGAAACGAGGCCCGGATTGTCGAGTTCCAGACCGGCTGGCAGAAGATCGGTGACCAGCAGGCGCGACTGCCATTGTTGCAGATCGTCGATCTTCAACACCACGACGAAACGCTCGTTCTGATTGATGCTGGTGATGTTGGCTTCCTGTCCATCGAGCGTGTAATAGGCACGCTCGATGTTGAAGCCTTCGCCACCGGCAGGCAGCGATTGCGCGGGCGGCGCAACGGCTGTTACAACCGCGTCCACTGCATCACTGCCCCTGTTTGTCAGAACAAGCGGTTCAGCTTCCAGCGCGTTGCCATTGACGCGTTCGGAGAAAGCGCCATCATGGGCCGTGCCGTTGATATCGAGATTAATCGCTGCATTGTTCTCCTTGAGACCACGGGCTGCGAGCAGCATCCACGCCTGATCCTGCGTGCTGAGATATTTCGCCTGGTCGCGTTCGTAACCGACCAGCGTGACAAGCGAAGGCAGCACTTTCGGCGCAGGCTTGCTTTCGGCGGCCAGCGCCAGCATGGCCGCGCCATCACGCAGCCGCGAACCATAATCGGAGCGATTATAGTCAAATGCCGTATTGGTGCTTGCCCGGTCGAGAGCGACGTTGAACACCCGGTCCGAACGCTGCTGGTCGCCATAAAGCGCCAGTCCGGCGGCCAGTTGGGCAATCGCCATCGGGCTTGCAAAATTATCGAGCTGCGTATCCGCGTAATAACGCAGATCGCCGACCGAAGCCTTCTTGTTGCGCGCCAGCACATAGAGCGAGTAGGCGATTTCGTTGCCTTTTTCCTTGGCGTCGGTCGTATAGCCGAGCGCATTTTGCAGGTTCGACAGCGACGAGAGCAGGGCTTCCTGCGGAACCACATAGCCCTTCTCGCGGGCACGGGTGAGGAAGTCGGTGACATAGGCGTCAAGCCACAGGTCGCCGGAACCCGGTCCCCACAGGCCGAACGAACCGGACGAAGACTGATAGCTCAGCACGCGATAGATGGCGTCCTGCACGCGCTTTTTCAGTTCATCCTGATCGCCAAGGCCAGCACTTGCTTCGGAGCCTGCCGCCATCTCGCTCAGATAAAGCAAGGGCAGGGCGCGGCTCGTGGTCTGCTCAGCACACCCATAAGGATAGCGATCAAGCGCCATCAGAAGCGACGGCACGTCGAACGCCGCGCTGCGGGTGACGCCGACGCTCACGAAAGCACCGTCGAGCAGGCTTTCGGAAAGCAGGCCGCCATCGATCTTGAGACTACCGCCATTG
The DNA here is from genome assembly GCF_003664555.1 of Ochrobactrum soli. NCBI lineage: Bacteria > Pseudomonadati > Pseudomonadota > Alphaproteobacteria > Hyphomicrobiales > Brucellaceae > Ochrobactrum > Ochrobactrum soli. Next base: position 49,515 of record NZ_RCHH01000010.1, read on the forward strand.
GCCGGAAGGCTGACCACCTGACGTGTCGTGACTGGCAGATCGACGGGACGCACCGGCAGCGAAAGCTTCTGTTCGATGGCCAGTCCGGCATCATTGGCAAGGCGTATCGTAATATTGCCCTGTCCGGTCTTCTGCGCGTTGAGCGGCACAGCGACGGAATGGCGTTTGCCACCGGCCAGCGCAAGCGTGTCGGGATAAGAGCCGATTTCCGTGCCGAGATTGTCGCTCGTTTCGACGCTAAGACGGTAATTTCCATCGGGCGCGTCCGTATTGGCGATATCGAGGCGCAGTGTCGCCTGATCTCCCGGCGCCATGAAGCGCGGCAGACCAGCCGTAATGACCACCGGATCGCGCACGATCACATCGCTGGAAGCGTGACCCACGGCCTTGACTGTCCAAGCTACGGCCATGACGCGGACAGTGCCGTTGAATTGCGGAATATCGAAATCAATGGTTGCCTTGCCATCGCTATCCAGCTCGACCGGGCCGGAGAAAAGCGCGACCAGCTTTTCAGTCGGCGGGCTGCCTTCAGCTGCCATGTTGCCGCCGTCGCCGCCGGTGCGCAGCTTGCCGGTGGTGCCCAGCGAACCATCGATAAGGCGTCCGTACATATCGCGCAGTTCAAGACCGAGCTGGCGCTGGCCGAAGAACCAGTTGTCCGGATTAGGCGGCTGATAGCGCGTGAGGTTCAAAATGCCGACATCGACAGCGGCGACCATGACATAGGCCTGTTCGCCGCCTGCATTTTCCACAGAAACGGGAACCGAGAGCGTGCCGCGCGGAGTGGCTTTCTCCGGTGGCGTCAGCTTGACTGCCAGTTGCTTGTCGGCAGGATCAACCTTCAGCCATTTGAGGCCAATAGCACGGGCGGGCATGCGGCTTTCTTGCGCGCTGCCCGGACGGAACAGCGTTGCAGTGACGTAAGCGCCAGCACCCCAGTCCTCGCCGACTGGAATGTCTATGGTTGCGCCATCCGCCGAAACGCTTTCGCTGATGGTCGTCAGCAGCTTTTCTGCGCCGATGGTGATCAGCAGTTCACCGGCAAAACGTGGGCTGACCTTCAGCTTGGCGGTTTCACCGGCTGCATAATGATCCTTGTCGAGCGCGATTTCGAGGCCGTCGGGCGTTTCCGTCGAGGTTGCGGCCACATACCAGCCCGCGTCGAATTCGTAGCTTGAAGCCGGACCCGAAGCATCCCCCGTCTCGATTTCAAGACGATAGCGGCCCCAGTCGACCGGCTGAGTGATGCTGGCTTCCACATCGGCCTTGAGGTCGATCTTGCCGGTTGCGATCGACTTGGTGAATGTGACCGGCTCGTAGTTCCAGCTATTGCCGCTGCGATACCATTGGTAATTGCGCTCGACTTTCACCAGCGACCAGACCGCGCCGTCAATGTTGGTGCGGTTGCCCTTGGCGTCGGAAGCGATGAAGCTGAATTTTGCGGTGCCGCCTTGCGGTACTTCATCGCCGGAAAAATCTGGCCGGATACCGATCATCGATCCTTGCGGACGAACGGCAAGGTCAAGCTTGCGTTCCACAGCACGACCGCCGCTTTCGCGCATGCGAACGGTGACGGCTGCATTGATCAGACGGGTGGTGGATGGCAGGTCGTCAATCACGACCGGGAATGTCGCCTTGCCATCGTCGCCAACCTTGGGCAGTTGGTCGAGTGGCAGACGGGTAGCTTCGCCCTGACCTTCATCGGCCAAACCGAAATAATAGCCCTCGAAACGGTCCCAGTCGCGCTTGGTTGAAAGCGTGACTTCGCCTTCCAGCGCCAGACCGGCTGCGGGCGCACCATAAAGGAAACGTCCATCGACGGTCACATTGGCAGCTTCGCCGCTCGCAATTTCCGGCTTGTCCGATGTCAGGTCGAACTCGATGCGGTCTGGCACGAAATCTTGAACCAGGAACATCTGCGATGCGACCGCCGGTTGCTTGGGGTCGGTGTAGATATTCAGGTTCCATGTGCCACGCATGGCATTGGCGGGCAGTGTCAGGTCGACGGAATGTCCACCAACCTTGCTGCTGTCCGAGACGAGGCGGCGGTCTTCCACGCCGTCTGGGCGCGTGAAGATGAAGGTCAGCGGCAGATTGTCCACGGCGAGCGACGCATCGTCCCGGGCAAGGGCAGCGGCATGAACCACTTCGCCTGCACGATAGATGCCGCGTTCGGTCCAGGCATAGACGTCGAGCGCCTTGGGCGCTGCACGACCGGTGACGCCGCGATCTGAGAGATCGAAGCCAGCACGCGCCATATCGAGGAAGACGAAATCGTCTTCGCCCTGATTGGCCATCATGACGGCGGGAACCATGCCGCCGGAGCCGCGGGTGAGACCGGCGGTAAAGGTGGCGCGACCGTCGCTATCGGTTGTCGCTTCACCCAGCACTTCATTGTTGCGGGCCAGCAGCGTCAGCTTGACGCCGGAAAGGGGCTCAGCCGTTTCAAGTGATCGCGCGAAGACATTGATGCCATCCTGACCGGCATAGGTCGAAAGGCCGATATCCGATACGACGAACCATTGCGTTGCCTTGGTGTCATAGCTTTCACCGCTTGCCTTGATCGGTTCTGCCGTTAGCACATAAACGCCCGGTTTGCGCTGCGGCAGTGCTTCATCGATGGGGAAACTGGTGGTGGCTTCCTTGTTCAGCTCGCCGCCAGCCGTTTCGATCTCACCTTCCCAGACGGGCGCGCCCATCTGGTCGGAAACCGTACTGACATCATAGCCGTCGAGCTGACGCAGAAACTGATAACCAGACAGAAGCTGCGCCAAGGAGCGGTCGCCGATGCGATAGAGCTTCACCTTGGCCGCATCCATATTCACGCTGACCAGCGGAATGCCACGACGCGCCTTGGCAGGCAGCACAAAGCTGTCGCCAGTAAAGCGTACCGAGGGTGCGCGGTCCTGCACATAGACAGACAGGGTTACCGGCGCTGGCAGCGTTTCGCCAATGGCGGCAGGCAAGCCGGCGCGGAACGTCACGCTATAGGTGCGGCCGTGTTCCAGACCTTCGACACAAATCTGGCGATCCTTGGCTTCAATCGCCTTGGGCGCAGCGCTATCCAGCGTCACGAAACTGGAATAGTCGGCACCGCTCTTGACCAGTTCTTCGGAAAACTGGGCGCAGATGCGCGGCGACGCATTGTCATTATCGACGCTGTGGTCAACGATGCGGAAACCCTTGCGGGCCTTGAGGTCTTCATAGGCAGCGCGAACGGAAGCTGAATTGACGAGATTGAGGCTCGCATCATAGGCCTGAAGCGCAGGGCGGGACAGCTCGCGACGGTCAAGCGCCTGCGCCATCGCGTTCAGCGCGTCGGCGCGCGCGGCCTTGCTGCGCGAGGTCTGATAGCCGTTCCAGGCTGCTGATGTGGCGTCGCGTTTGAACTTGGCCGTCTCTTCGCTGTTGGAAGGCTCGGTCGCCAAAGTGGCGAGAGCAAGCCCGGTCCAGAGCGCGCTGTCGTCAGGAGCAGCACCCGCTGCGGCTGCAAACTTTTCCATCGCCGTGCGCGGGTCGCTGTTGGCGAGCGCCGTGGCTGCATCGGCCTTCAGGGTGCTGAGGCCCTCGCTGCTGTCGGCAGCCAGGATAGAGGTGCGGAAACGGCGCGCTTCGTCGACAAGATTGTCAGCGAAGAAGGTGATGGCCGGTGGGGCACCAATGTCAGCTTTGGCGGTGTCCTTGGCCGCGCCCGATACAACCTTACCCGCAATGGAACCGACAGAGGGATTGAGCTTGTTGAAATCCGTCTTGAGGAAGCACCACTTCACCTTCGGATTATAGGTGAAGGCACGGCAGGCATTGTCACCGAGGCAGGTGCTCTTGCACTGGTCCAGCGTGAGGTTCTTCTGGGTGCGCAGGTCGAAGCCGAAATAATCGCTATCTTCAGTTATCTCGATACGGCGCGTTTCAGCGGCGTTCGAAGGCGCAGGCGCAATCGCAAGCCCTGCGGTCAAACCGGTGATTGCAGCCAGCGTCAGGAAAATCTGTGCCGATAGCGCACGCCCGAGTTGCCGTTTGAAACCGTTAAGCATCTGCCTCTCCTTGCGATTTCATGCCCGACCAATGTCCCCTGGAAGAGCGGAAAGAATCCGCGTCATGTGAAGCTTGCGCACAACCCAGAGTCAAGCTGCTTCGCTAATATATACAATGTTCTATTATCATCACCCGCAATTATGACGGCTGTTCTGCGGCGTGCAAATTGAATGAGACGTGTCGCGATTGAGACTGAGCATTGCTCCCATCGCCGTTACGTTTTCACTTCTGACATCTTCGTTTGTTGTCCAACCTGGAGGAGGTAGACATGAGCAGGAACCGTGGCGTCGTCTATATGCGACCCGGAAAAGTCGAAGTCCGTGATATCGAAGACCCGGTGCTGTCTGCACCTGATGGGAGGAAACTCGGTCACGGCGTCATTCTCAAAGTCATCTCGACCAATATATGCGGGTCGGACCAGCATATGGTGCGCGGTCGCACGACGGCGATGCCCGGACTTGTGCTTGGTCATGAGATTACCGGCGAGATCATCGAAAAGGGCGCAGATGTCGAGATGCTTGATGTCGGCGACATCGTATCCGTGCCGTTCAATGTTGCCTGTGGTCGTTGCCGTTGCTGCAAGGAGCAGGACACAGGCGTCTGCCTGACCGTCAATCCGTCACGCGCTGGCGGCGCCTATGGCTATGTCGATATGGGTGGCTGGATCGGTGGGCAGGCCCGCTATGTCATGGTGCCTTACGCCGATTTCAATCTGCTGAAATTCCCGGATCGTGACCGGGCGATGGAGAAAATTCGCGATCTGACCATGTTGTCGGATATTTTGCCAACGGGCTTTCACGGCGCGGTCAAGGCGGGTGTCGGTGTCGGGTCGGTGGTCTATGTGGCCGGTGCCGGACCTGTCGGCCTGGCGGCGGCGGCTTCCGCGCGAATTCTTGGCGCGGCTGTCGTGATGGTCGGAGACTTCAACAAGGAACGTCTGGAACATGCCCGCAAGGTCGGGTTCGAGCCGATCGACCTTTCCGCCAGCGACCGTCTGGGCGACATGATTGCGGAAGTCACCGGCAGCAACGAGGTTGACAGCGCCATTGACGCGGTGGGCTTCGAAGCCAGAGGCCATAGCGGTGGTGAGCAGCCTGCCATCGTGCTGAACCAGATGATGGAAATCACGCGCCCTGCCGGGTCCGTTGGTATTCCGGGACTTTACGTGACGGAAGATCCGGGCGCGGTGGACGGCGCGGCCAAGCAGGGAAGCCTGTCGCTTCGCTTCGGGCTTGGCTGGGCCAAGGCGCAATCGTTCCATACCGGGCAGACGCCGGTGTTGAAATATAACCGACAACTGATGCAGGCGATCCTGCACGGGCGTTTGAATATTGCCGAAATCGTCAATGCGGAAGTCATTTCGCTTGAAGATGCGGCAGCCGGTTATGAAAGCTTCGATCAGGGTGTGGCGAAAAAGTTCGTCTTGGATCCGCACGGTTTGCTCGGCAAAGCCGCGTAATCCTGCGAAACACAGAAGCGCTGCGCCCCCGCGTGGCGCTTCTGTTGTCGCCTATTCCCCGCAGCTACGTTAAATAAGTGACAGTAGCGACGATGCGGAGATTCCAACTTGACCGATATTCGCCTCAAACGGATCTACGAAGCGCCATCACCTGATGATGGCTACCGGGTTCTGGTTGATCGTGTCTGGCCGCGCGGCATGACCAAGGAGAAGGCCGCCATCAATCTCTGGGCGAAAGATGTTGCCCCGTCCACGGAGCTTCGCAAATGGTTCAATCATGATCTGTCGAAGTGGGGCGAGTTTCAGAAACGCTATCACCGCGAGTTGCAAAATAAATTGCCGGATCTCTCAGCGCTGGTTGCCAAGGCCGGTGATGCGCCGCTGACTTTACTCTATGGCGCGAAGGACGAGGAACACAATCAGGCCGTCGTGCTGCATGAATTCTTGCAGACTATCTGAGGCCGAGTTTTGAAATTTTAGAACGACAGCGCAATCAGATCGCTACGGATCTGGTCGCCATTGCCTTGCGACAGGTTCTTTTCGATTTCCGCATGCGTGGAGGTCCAGATGGGGACAGCGGCAGCCAGTGCCGCTTTGCCTTCCGGTGTCAGTTGCAGCAGGCGCTCACGCCGGTCAGCGGGATTGACCAGTATTTCCACCCAGCCCTGCCTTTGCAGCGGCTTTAAAGCGGCGGTGAGGGTGGTCTGATCCATTGCCAGCAATTCGGCAACCGGCTTCATTGGCGGCGGCGAGGGCCGATTGAGCGACATCATCAGGGAGAATTGCCCATTCGTCATGCCAGCCGGACGAAGTGCTTCGTCAAATCGCCGTGCAAGTGCGCGGGCCGCGCGCTGAACATGCAGACAAAGGCAGGTGTCTTTGACTAAAAGGGTCGTTTCAAAAGGAACTTCGGCAGCGTTTGACATGATCCATTAATATTGATATCAATGTAAATCGTCAAGCTAATATCCTATAAAAACTGGGCGTTTTACCATCCGGGGGCGGAGGAGGACTTGCATCATGAATGAAGTCGTATCCCGCGAAGTCTGGCTGGAGGCGCGGCGCGCGCTTTTGGCCAGAGAAAAGGAAGCGACGCATCTTCGCGATCGCGTCAATCAGGAAAGACAGGCGCTGCCCTGGGTCAAGGTGGAGAAAGACTATGTCTTCGACACCCCGACAGGACGCCGAACGCTGGCAGAGCTTTTTGACGGACGCAGCCAGCTGGTCGTCTATCACTTCATGTTCGGGCCGGAATGGGAGCAGGGCTGCGTCGGCTGTTCATTCCTGGCCGACAATCTCGACGGCGCGCTGCCCCATCTCAACAATCACGATGTCACGCTCATTGCCGTTTCGCGTGGGCCGCTTGCGAAGCTTGAAGACTACAAGCGCCGCATGGGCTGGCACTTTCCATGGGTGTCGTCCTATGGCGGTGATTTCAACTTCGATTTCCATGTATCGTTCGACAAGGCCGAGATCGAAGAAGGGCGCGTCTTCTACAATTTCGACAAGCTGCCGCCGGAACAGGCGCATGATGAACTGCCCGGTATGAGCGCCTTCATCAAGGCCGACGACGGCACGATCTACCATACCTATTCCAGCTATGCGCGCGGCATTGAGGAGTGGATCAGCACACTCATGATCCTCGACCGCGCACCCAAAGGACGCAACGAAGACAGCACCATGCATTTCGTGAGGCGCCACGATGAATATGCCGCGCCTGCAGCAAACCACAGCTGCTGCAGTTGAACGCCAAAATCAAATTCTGGGAGGAATGACAATGAATAACAGAGCATCACCGTTCGTCTGGTACGAACTGATGACTGAAGATGCCGCCGAGGCCGCAAATTTTTACGGCAAGGTCGTCGGCTGGAACACGAAAGACTCAGGTGTTCCCGGCGTGAACTACACGCTGTTTGAAGCACCGGGTTGTGCGGTTGCCGGTATGATGGCGCTTTCCGATATGCCGAGCGAAAATTGTGACACAAAGCCCGGCTGGCTTGGCTATATCGGCGTGGCCGACGTAGACGCCATGTCCGAGAAGGTCACAGCCGCAGGCGGCAAAATCCTGCAACCGGCTCATGATATCCCAAGCGTCGGGCGATTTGCTGTCGTGGCAGACCCTCAAGGCTCGGTCTTTGCGCTGTTCGAGCCGAAAGACCCGCCGGAGCCTCCGGCTGATTTCGGTTCGCGCAAGGTGGGCCATCCGAGCTGGCATGAGCTTTATGCCAAGAATGGCGAAGAAGCCTTTGGTTTCTATGAGAAAGTGTTTGGCTGGAAGCTGGCGCGCGACTTCGATATGGGCGCAATGGGCAAATATAAGATCTTTAGCGTAAACGGAGCAGATGCGGGCGGCATCATGACCGCACCGCCGAATGTGCCAAGTGGCTGGGGCTTTTATTTCATGGTGGATGGAACGAACGCTGCTGCCGAACGTGTGAAATCGCTGGGCGGTACGGTGACATTCGGACCAACGGAAGTCCCGAATGGCGAGTGGATCATCCAATGTCTTGATCCGAAGGGCGTGGCCTTCTCGCTGGTTTCAGCGACACAATAAAGAGCGTGCGCAAAAGCGCATAAACTTCTAAATCCATAGGCGGCTTCTGGTTTTACGTCAGAAGTCGTCTTCGTGATGATAATGGCGCAGATAGGCGAACGCTGTTCCCACCAGTATCGGCAGAATCAGAATTCCGGTCCAAAATATGATGTTGCTCATTTTCTCCCTCCCTGTTGCCCTCAAACCGAAACAAGAGCCTGAGACAGTATGCGGGCACTTCGAACAACGTGGAAAGCGGACATTTGTTCCAGCCACGGCTGTCGTTGCGTAAAGCTATTGCCATTATGCCTGCGTTTGAGTAGAAGTGCGAATACATCAAGAGTTGGGGAGACGCCCAACGCCAACCTGCCGCTCCGGGCAAGGTGGTACTCCCTGAAAAAGGAGGATGTGGCCAAACCGGCAACTATGCGGATAAAGCCACTCGCGTCGACCTGACAGAACTAGGGACCGACGCGATCATGCCGATAAAAATTCCTGACGATCTGCCAGCAACCAGTGTTCTCCAGGCCGAGGGCGTTATGGTCATGCGCGAGGCGGATGCCGTGCGTCAGGACATTCGGCCCTTGCGCATCGGCCTGCTCAATCTCATGCCCAACAAGGCGACCACGGAAACGCAGATCGCCCGCCTTTTAGGCGCGACACCGCTTCAGGTGGAACTGACGCTCGTGCGCATTACCAATCACGTCGCGCGCCACACCTCCGCCGATCACATGCTCTCCTTCTATCGCCCATGGGAAGATGTGCGTGACGAACGCTTCGATGGCTTCGTAATCACCGGTGCGCCAGTGGAACGGTTGAACTTCGAAGAAGTGACCTATTGGGATGAATTGCAGCGCGTTTTCGACTGGACGCAGACCCATGTGCATCGTTCTTTGAACATCTGCTGGTCGGCGCAGGCCGCCGTCCATCATTTCCATGGTATGGGCAAGTATGAACTTCCGGCCAAGGCCTCCGGTGTCTACAGCCAGCAGAACCTTGCCCCGGCCTCGCCCTATCTGCGCGGATTTTCGGACGATTTCACCATTCCGGTTTCGCGCTGGACGGAAGTGCGCAAGGAAGACATTCCGCAGGATAGCGGCCTGAATGTTCTCGTCGATAGCGCTGAATCCGGCCTTTGTCTGCTGGAAGACCCACGCCATCGGGCGCTGCACATGTTCAACCACGTCGAATATGACACGACGTCGTTGGCCGACGAATATTTCCGCGATATTCAGGCTGAGCCTGAAACCAAGGTGCCCGCAAATTATTTCCCGGACGACGACGCGACCCGCCCGCCGCAAAACCGCTGGCGTGGCCACGCGCATCTGCTGTTCGGCAACTGGATCAATGAAATTTACCAGTCGACGCCGTACGATCTGGAAAATATCGGCAAGAAGTGACTGCCGCTGAATAAACAAAACCCCGGAATGGAAATTCCGGGGTTTTGTTTGGGATGAAGCACTATCAGCTGCCGACCCGTTCCAGCCAGCGATGCCATTCTGCTTCGGAGCCATGGAAAACATTGAGATCGATCTTGTTGCTCACGCCCTGAGACAGGCCCGATCCAGAATATTGCCAGAACAGCCATGGACGGCCCGGATAGACCTTCGATGGGTGTTGTGCCACAGCGCGCAACCAGAACGGATAGTTGGTGAACGCACCTTTCAGATTGTCATCGTAGAAATCCGGAGCGGTATAGATGACCGGGCGCTTGCCGTAATGGCGCTCCAGCTTGTCCATGAAGACCTGCATCTTTTCACGCACCTGTTGCGGCGACGGGCGGCGGCGGCAGGCGGAATCGCCATTCCATTCCACGTCGATCACCGGCGGCAGTGCGTCGGGGTCTTTCGGCACGTTGCGGATGAACCAGTCAGCCTGTTCGCTGGCGACACGGCACCAATAGAAGAAGTGATAAGCGCCGCGCTTGATACCGGCGGCCTTGGCCTCGCGCCAGTTCTTGCGGAACATCGGGTCGAGATGATCACCGCCGTCTGTGGCCTTGATATAGGCGAAGTTCGCGCCTTGCGTGCGCAGCTTCGGCCAGTCGATATCCCCCTGCCAGCGCGACACGTCTACGCCATGCACGGCGAGTTTGCGCGGCGATGCACGGCCAAAATTGATCGGCTTCGCATCGCGGAAGCGATGGCTGTAGATTCTGGAGCGATCTTGTGCCGTGCGCGCTTGCGGTTCCAGACGCACTGCCGGATAGGCCGCCACCTGCGGTGCAGGCATGCGCGGTGCTTCGGTTTGCGGCACGGGTGTAGGTATCTGCGCGACGGGGCGCTCCTGCAATGGCCCGCGCGGTTGCGGCGCAACCGGCGCAGGCGGCTGCACCTTGAACTGTCCGCCGTCTGGAACAGGTCCGGCCCAGGCAAGCACCTCTTCTTGCGGGGGGAGTGGCTGCGCGCGTGGCGCGCTTGCTGTTTCGGTTACGGCTGCGGGCGGAACCGGCCTCACAACAGAACTGGTCATCTCCGCCGAGGGTTTCGGCTGGAGCATGATGCTGTCGATGCCGGAACTCGATGTGCAGCCCGACAGGGCGGCGCAAGCGAGCGCAATGGCAGACACGACCAAAGAACGCGAAGGCGAAGAACGCATGGGCACCCGTACTCAGAACAAATGGGCTGCAACGCTCTCCCGAGTCATTGCTCAGGTAAGATTACCTGCAAAAACTGAATCCAAAGTTTACGAAAGTGCTAACGCACGATGTTCAAATTGAGCTTTCGAGGATTTTTATCAGCGCTGTTGCAGATTTCTCCAGAGAAGCTTCTTCAAAGCCTGAGAAACCGAGGATAAGTCCCTGTCTTGGTTGGAAAATGCCATAGAGTGGCGACAGAGGCTGAACCTTTATACCGCTGTCGGCGAGTTTATTTGCAAGCATCACATCGTTTTGCTCGTCTGAAAGCGCCAGCAAAAGCGTCAGCCCGGCGGGGGGCGCTTCAATGCTGAAAAGCGACGGTTCACCGGGGGATAGTGCCGCAATAAGCTTGTTACGACGCGCCGCGTAGAGACGGCGCATTCGCCTGATGTGCTGGGCAAAAGCGCCAGTTTCGATGAATTGTGCCAGTGCCGGTTGCGCAAGCATCGACGGCGGCGGCAAAAGTTCGCGCCGGAGTGTGCGATACTTTTCCGTCAAATGCAGAGGCACGATCAGGAAGCCGAGCCGCAAGACGGGTGAAAATACCTTCGAGAAACTGCCGATATAAAGAATGCGGTCGCGGTCGAGCGACATAAGGGCCGGAAGCGGCTGACCGATATAGCGATGCTCGCTGTCATAGTCGTCTTCGATGATGAATGCGTCGCTTTCGCGCGCCCAGGCAATGAGATCGAGCCGTCGCGCCAGCGGCATGGTTACACCCGTCGGATGATGGCGGGCCGGTGTTACAAAAGCCGCACGTGCCTGCATCGCGCTTTGTCGCCCGGCGGCCACATCAAGACCGTTGTCATCGACCGGCACGGAAACAACATCGATTCCCTGACCGCCGAGAATGTTACGGGCAGGCGAATAGCCGGGCTCCTCCATCCAGATTTTGTCGCCTGGTTCGAAGATGGCTGCCCGGAGAAGCGAAAATGCGTCGGTACTGCCGCCGGTAATCAGAATTTGCCCTGCATCCACCGCCATGCCGCGCCATTCATGCAGATGGCGGGCAAGCGCGACACGCAGCGGAAAATAGCCGAATGGATCGTTGCCGTTCAGCAGGTTGGTGTCAGGCTTGCGCCAGATGCGCCCAAGCAATTTGCCCCATTCCGCATGTGGAAAGTGATCGCTGTCGAATACACCTTGCTGAAAGGGCTGCGGTGTAAGTGTTGCCTTGGTGGTCGTCTTCGCTGTCGGGGCGCTGCCCGTTGGCCCGGTTTTCAACGTTACATCCGGCAATTGAGCGGCAATGCGCGTCCCTGAACCGTGCCTGCCTTCCAGATAACCTTCCGCGATCAGCTGGTCATAAGCCGCAAGCGCTGTGGCGCGCGAGACGCCCAGTTCTTCCGCAAAAGCGCGGGTCGAGGGAAGGCGACTTTCAGGCTTCAGCCTTCCGGTCAGAACGGCCTGCCTTATCTGTTCTGCAAGCTGAACGGCGAGAGGCGTAGCGCTCGTACGGTCAATCCCGAATTCCGGTATCGATGCGATAAGTGGCATGGTTCAGTATCTTATAAGTGGTTATTTTCAACATACCACTATGACGGCATTTTGCATGCATCGAAAGTGCAAATGCAAACAGGACCGACCAGCATGACGAATGCCCCAACAGAAAGAACCAGAGTGAAGCGCCTGCATGATCGCGGCCGCTATGATGCGGACAGTGTTCACGCGATCATTGATGCTCAGCCGCTCGCCCATGTAGCCTATGTTTTCAACGGCGCGCCCTATGTGTCGCCGACGCTCGTATGGCGGGAAGGCAATTTCATTTACTGGCACGGATCCTCGGCAAGCCGCATGTTGGAAGCTTGTGAGGAAGCGGAAGTCTGCGTCAGCTTCGCAACATTGGACGGGTTGGTGCTGGCGCGTTCTGCCTTTCACCATTCCTGCAATTATCGTTCCGTGATGGCTTTCGGTACGGCGAAGAAAATTACCGATGTTGTGGCGAAGGAGCGACATTTGCGCAACTTCGTGAATGGGCTTTTTCCTGATCGCTGGGAAGGGCTACGCCCGATGATGGCCAAGGAACTGAAGGCGACCATGCTGCTGGAACTGGAACTGAATGAAGCGTCAGCGAAAGTCCGCTCCGGTCCACCCAAGGATGACGAGCCGGATTATGCGCTACCGATCTGGGCGGGCATCATTCCGGTGACGACACATCTGGGCGAACCGATTGACGATGAGCGTCTGTTGCCGGGCGTAAAAGCGCCCCAAAATGTGCTGCAATTCGGCTATCTGGCGGATGCTGCGGAATAAGTCCCGGATCTCTAACAGGGCTTATGCAGTCTTGGAGTGTATAACGGCAAATTGGTCGAGCGTCTGGGCCTGATCGGCACGGTGTTTGACGCTTTCGATCTGCTTCATGAGTTCGGCGATCTTCTCAGGCTGGGAAACGCCGCACTCATAAATCTGGATGATTTCGCGGACCAGCTCGTCCTTCAAAGGCGAGGTGATCGGGCAGCAACCGATGGCTGCGCAGGACTGAATATAGGCCTGTTGCAACCTTGCCAGTTCGTCGGCCTTGAAACGTCCGAAGTAATAATCCCTCGAAAATGGCATTTCCATGCATTCCGCAATGTGACCGGTGGGGGCTTGCCACCGCAAGTCTGTGTTCGAAAACTTTCCAGTTTGCTAAAGCTCACTATAGCATATGACCATAGATAGTAACCGGCAATCGTTTACGTCTTCTAAAATATTTGAATTTTTTTGGAATAATTGTTGCATAAATAAGTATTGTTTTAATCAATAATGCATCTCTTACTGATGCCTGCTTTTATGGAATAGACGTCAACGCAGGAATGCAGCATTCGCTTCCGTCGTCATGGCCATGGCTTGCATGAGTGCAGCCGCGTGCAACAACCGGTCTTTTTCCGCAGCTCTGGCAGCTTCCGATGCGGCCAGAATCTGGCCTGCGCCAGCCGTGGTGGTTTCAATCAGCATTACAGGCTCGAAAACCGCCAATGTCCGCAGCATGTTGCGGACTGCTAGGCGGACATCCGGCTGGGGATGGTCGGTAAATTGTGCCAGTTCCAGTGCCGCAGAGCCGAGGTTCAGGACGGCCAGCATACCGCGCAAATCCTGATGCGCCTCAGGTGATGCGGCAGAGGTCTCGGTTATGAGCAGACGCGAGATACGGTCAGCACTTTGGCTGATCCACGCCTCGATGGAGATGGAACGTGGCGCCGCACCGATCTTCTTCAGGCTGTCGCGCATGGCGCGCTTCATGCGGCGCTGCGCGGCATAGTCGTTCGGTGGAAAAAGCAGCGAGAAGACAAGCGTGCCAATACCGATGCCGAGAAGCAGCGCAAGCACGCCATTCAGAAAGGACGTGGCGTCGGGTCGCGTGAAATTGTCAGGGCCAATCAAATCCCAGAAAAAAATGGCGAATGCCGATCCTTTGGCGATGGTAGACGGATTGCGCATGGCAAGCCCGGCGCAGATCAGAACGGGCGCTATGACGATGGTGAAGGGGAGGAACCCCCAAATGACGGGCAAAACGCCAAAATTCATGATGGCCGCCACGATTGCGGCAATCGCCGAGCCTTTCAAAAATTCCGTTCCGCTGGCAACCGGGTTTGGCCGGGTTGCGAAAAGCGCGTTGACCACACCAACCACGATGACGAAACCTGGACCGGATGGCCATGCGGTGAAGATCCAGATCGCGGATGCTGCGGCCAGCGCCACAAATGCGCGAATACCGTTGATAAACGCTGCCGTGTGATCGACATGGTAGGAAAGCCGTACACGGTTCGCTTTCGGATGCGCGGTGTCGAGTTCGGCTTCGATGGCGAGTGCCTGTTCCTGAAAACCGAGCATGCTTCTTAGGCGATACAAAAACATCAGCCGCCCGGAAGTGAGATCGGTATTGCCGCTCGTTTCTTCTTCCGCCGTGCGCATGATCTTTTCGCGCAGAGCTTCGAGATCAACGGTTTCGTCGCCATCGGCGATCTGCGCCATGGCGTTTTTGGCTTCCAGCAACAATGGATCGCCGCTCGTGGTTTGTGATGGCATTTCCAATATGGCGCGCACAGCCGATGCCTGTTGCAGCGTGACCACCATCGCCTGCCTGAGATAGCCAACGCTGCGCCTGACCGTGACGGAACTCGCGGCCTTGTACTCAATGGCCGTATCGAAGGCGATGGCATTGCGATAGGCGGTTTGCAGCGCGCCGGTTCCGGCTTCACCGCCCAGCATTTCTGCGCAGAGCTTGGCCGTCTGCCGCATGAATTTTCCAAGCTGCGCACGTGCTTCCTCAAAGGGATTATCGGTGCTGAACAGCCAGGTGATGATGGCTTCGGTCACGATGCCCAATGCAATGTAGATCAACCGCGATACAGCGATTTCAAACACATTTTCCGGGTCGGACAAAGAGTCGATGGCGACGATGGCAGCCGTATAGCCGGCAAGCACCGCGCCATAGGAGCGGAAGTTGCGCAGGCCCGTCGAAAGCGCAGTACAAAGGCCGATCCAGCCTGCGAGCACCAGCAGAAACAGAGTGGGTGTCTGGATGAAGATTGCCGTGAGCAACACCGCGACCACGACGCCGATTGCCGTGCCCATGAGGCGATAGATGCTCTTGGAAACGCTCATTGCACGGCTGCTTTGAGCGACAATCCAGACCGTCATGGCGGCCCATTTCGGGTCATCCATATTCATCAGGAAGGCAATATAAAGCGCGATCAGCGATGCGGCGGTGGTCCGTACCGCAAAAATGAGATCGTTGCGCTTGATGATCATGATGACCGGAAGAAGCTTTTGGCGGTGATATTGCGCATCCTTCGACGCGCGGGCTACGATTGACGTTGATAGCGGTTTTGCACCCGCGTCAAGCATGGAACGGAACACGGTGTCTTCACATTGTCGCGGGTGGACGATATGAGTGCCGTCGTTCAGAGGATTTGGGGATGCAGTTTTGAAAATCGGCGTTGTTACCGTTTCCGACCGCGCAAGCCGTGGCGAATATGAGGATTTGAGCGGCCCGGCCATCGAAGCATGGCTGAAGAACGCCATCGTCACGCCTTACGAAACGGTGAAGCGCGTCATTCCCGACGGGATGGCGTCGGTACGCGATACGCTGATCGCGCTTTGCGATGATGAGGCTTGCGATCTGATCCTGACGACGGGCGGCACGGGGCCAAGCCCGCGCGACGAGACAACAGAAGCCATGCATGCCGTTCTGCACAAGGAATTGCCGGGTTTTGGCGAGTTGATGCGCCGCGTCAGCCTCGAACAAACGCCGACAGCTATTCTCTCGCGCCAGACGGCGGGCAGCCGCGGCAAGAGCTTTATTCTCAACCTGCCGGGCAAGCCTGCATCCATCGCAATGACCTTGCAGGCGGTCTTTCCGGCTATCCCATATTGTCTTGATTTGATCGGTGCTGGCCGTATCGAAACCGACCCGGCGGTCGTCAAGGCACATCGTCCGGGATAGAAACGGGCCAAGCGATTCCCAGTTTGGCCGGGAGTCTACATTCCAATTCGTCCGTTGTCATCACGACGAATTGCGCAACCCTGCTTTGCACTTTTATATGATTTCAATGCTTGCATTTCCCCAAAGTCGCGCTGAATAATAGCGGAAAAAGGGGTACTCAGTGAAGCCATTTGATGAAATGCTCAACCATGGCGGGAATGTCCGGCCACCTTACGAATTTCTCAAACAATGGCTCGACGGCCAGGATTCTGGCAAGCTTCTGCAGAAATCTCAGGACGCAGAAAGCGTCTTTCGCAAGACGGGCATTACTTTCGCGGTTTACGGGGATCAGGAAGCAGCCGAACGGCTTATCCCTTTCGATATCATCCCGCGCATCATTTCCGGTCAGGAATGGCGGCGTCTTTCGCAAGGCATCGAACAGCGCGTCATGGCGCTTAACGCGTTTCTCGACGATATTTATCATCGGCAGGAAATTGTCAGGGCAGGGCGCATCCCGAAAGAACTGATCACCAGGAACGAGGCATTTCTGCCCGAGATGATCGGCTTTCGTCCGCCCGGCAACGTCTATACGCATATTATCGGCGTCGATATCGTGCGCACCGCAGAGAACCAGTTCTACGTGCTGGAAGACAATGCCCGCACGCCGTCCGGTGTTTCCTATATGCTGGAAAACCGCGAAACGATGATGCAGCTGTTCCCGGAGCTGTTCCAGAACGTCAAGGTTCGCCCGGTTGAGAACTATCCGCAATTGCTGCGCCAGTCGCTGGCGAGCGTCGCGCCTCCCGGTACGCAGGGCGTGCCGACCGTCGCGGTTCTGACGCCCGGCATTTATAATTCCGCCTATTTCGAACACGCGTTTCTGGCCGACCAGATGGGCGTCGAACTGGTGGAGGGCAGCGATCTGCGGGTGGTTGATGGGCGCGTCGCCATGCGAACCACGCAGGGCTATCGCGCCATCGACGTGCTTTACCGTCGCGTGGACGACGCCTATCTCGATCCTCTGACGTTCCGTCCGGATTCGACACTTGGCGTCGCAGGTATCATGGATGTCTACCGCGCGGGCAATATCACCATTGCCAATGCACCGGGCACCGGCATTGCCGACGACAAGGCGATCTATTCCTATATGCCGGAAATCGTAGAGTTCTATACGGGCCGCAAGGCGATCCTCGAAAACGTGCCGACATGGCGCTGCTCGGAACCGGACAGTCTGGCCTATGTGCTCGACAATCTGGCCGATCTTGTCGTCAAGGAAGTGCACGGTTCCGGCGGTTACGGCATGCTGGTGGGGCCTGCATCCACCAAGGCTGAACGCGAAGCCTTTGCGAAAAAGCTGAAGGCGCGTCCGCGCAATTATATCGCGCAGCCGACACTGGCGCTTTCCACCACCCCGATCTTTACCGAAAAGGGTCTCGCGCCGCGCCATGTCGATCTGCGCCCGTTCGTGCTGGTTTCCGACCGTATCCGCATCACGCCCGGCGGTTTGACCCGCGTGGCGCTGAAGGAAGGATCGCTGGTGGTGAATTCCAGTCAGGGCGGTGGCACCAAGGACACCTGGGTTCTGGACGACTAGAACTGAAGCAGAAACGAATTTGTACGCAAAATCCGGCATTAAGACCGGCGCGTGAAGATGGAGCCTTAAAGGCTCGATAAGGGGAATGAATTCATGCTTTTAGGCCGCACGGCAAACGGGCTTTTCTGGATGTTCCGCTACATTGAGCGGGCGGAAAATATGGCTCGCCTGGTGGATGCCGGATTGCGTATGGCTCTGACCAAGACGTCCGACGCGCCGGAAGAATGGTCTTCCGTGGTGGTGTCGGCGGGCGCCAGTCAGGCCTTTTCCGCAAGATACGATGCGTATAATGCGGCGAATGTAGCCGATTTCCTGCTGCGTGATACCAGCAATCCGTCAAGCGTGATGTCTTGTTTTGAGACGGCGCGTTCCAATGCGCGCATGGTGCGCACCGCTTTGACGCGCGAGGCGTGGGAAAGCGTCAATGAAGCGTGGATGCTTTTGAAGAAGTCGCTGAGCAAGCCGCTCAAGGAAAGCGACCTGCCGCCGCTTCTCGACCAGATCAAGCGCGAAACGGCACTGATCCGCGGAGCCTTTCACGGGACCATGCTGCGCAACGAGATTTTCGATTTTGCGGGCCTGGGCACATTCATTGAACGCGCCGACAACACCGCGCGCATCCTGGACGTGAAATATTATGTGCTGCTGCCGGCCATTTCCTATGTCGGGACAACGCTCGATAATTATCAGTGGGAGTCGATCCTGCGCTCGGTCTCGGCGCATCGCTCCTATCGCTGGGTCTATGACGGGGATTATCGTCCGGCGCATGTCGCGGATTATCTGATCCTGAACGGACGCATGCCACGCTCGCTTAATTATTGCTATCGCAGCATCAACGAGCATCTGGATTTTCTGTCCAAGGACTATGACAGCCATGCTACCTGTCATGAAACAGGGGAGAAAATCTTTTCGACACTGCAAAATCAGGACATAAGTGCAATCTTCGATGTTGGTCTGCATGAATTCCTGACGGACTTCATCAAATGCAACAACCGGCTCGGCAACGAGATCGCTGAAACCTATAATTTCAATTGAGGTCCTCGCTTGCAGCTCAATATCCGGCACGTTTCGCATTATGTTTATGAACATCCGGTGCCCTATGCGGTGCAGCGTTTGCGTTTGCGCCCGCCGACCGTGCCGGGACAGATGGTGAAGCACTGGGAGCTGACAATCGAAGGCGGCGAACCGGAAGTCTCCTATATCGACGGTTTCGGAAACAAGACCGACCTGGTGCAGCACCAGCGCAATACCAGCGAGATTATCATCACCGCCAGCGGCACTGTCGATGTGGAAGACGGTGTCGGCGTACTCGGTCCGGTCTATGGCTATGCGCCCTTATGGCTGTTCGAACGCGAAACCGAACTGACTCTGCCGGGCGAGGGCATTCGCGCGCTCGCGGGCGAAGTTTCAACCGGGCAGGAGCGGCTTGCCCTGCTTCACGAGTTGATGAACCGCGTCCATGGTTCTGTCGCCTATATGCCCGGCACAACCAGCGTTTTCACCGATGCGGAAACGGCGCTCGGCGCGGGCAAGGGCGTCTGTCAGGACCATAGCCACATCTTCCTGTCTGTCGCGCGGCTGCTCGGCATTCCGGCGCGGTATGTCTCCGGCTATCTCATGATGGAGGGCGTGGAAGACCAGACTGCAAGTCACGCCTGGGCGGAAGCGCATATCGACGGATTGGGTTGGGTTGGTTTCGATGCGGCGAATAATATTTGCCCGAATGATCGCTATGTGCGTCTGGCGACCGGGCTCGATTATCGCGATGCGGCTCCAATTTCAGGCGTTCGGCTTGGTGGAACGGTCGAAAGCCTTGCGGTTCACATCAATGTAGGGCAGTGATCGGACGAGAACGATGATATCGCCTGCCGGATACTGCCGATGACCTATTGCGTTGGAATGAAAATCGATCGTGGCCTTGTGTTCATGTCCGACACCCGGACGAATGCGGGGCTCGACAATATTTCGAAATTTTCTAAGATGCGGAGCTGGTCGAAGCCCGGTGACCGCGTCATCGTCCTGCTCTCGGCTGGCAATCTTGCCACGACGCAATCAGTCGCCAGTTTGCTGGAAGAACGGATGAAGGCGCCCGCTGACCGTCACCCGTCGGTGTTCGACGCGCCGTCCATGTTTCAGGTTGCACGGCTGGTTGGTGATACGGTCAAGGAAGTGATTCAGAGTTCTGCTACCGGCGGCCAGAAGGCAGCGGATGCGTTCGGCGCTTCGTTCATTCTGGGCGGGCAGATCAAAGGCGGCCAACCGCGACTGTTCTATATTTATCCCGAAGGCAATTTCATCGAAAGCTCGGTCGATACTCCGTTTTTCCAGATCGGCGAGAACAAATATGGCAAGCCCATTCTGGTGCGCGCTTATCAGCCGGATATGAGCTTCGAGGATGCAGTGAAGCTGCTGCTCGTCTCGTTCGATTCCACGCTGAAAGCCAATCTCTCTGTCGGCCTTCCGCTGGATATGCAGATTTACGAAACTGATAGCCTCAAGACCGGCGTGCAACGGCGCTTCGAGGCAACGGACCCTTATTACCAGACGGTATCCGAAAGCTGGTCCGAAGCGCTGAAATCGGCGCTCGTACAGTTGCCGCCATTCTGTTTTGAAGACTAAATAGGAAAATTCAGTTGTCTAAAAAAGACCGGGCATCAGAGGATGCCCGGTCTTTTTTCGTTAGTCTTTCGTCACGGTCTGAATGTAGTTCGCGTCGGCGACCATGTTGAAACCGTGCACGTTGGCACCGGTCACAGCCGTTTCGATCTGCTGGTAAAGGATCGCGAACGGGCTCGTTTCCTGAAACTTCTTCTGAAGATCATGATACATCGCTTCACGCTTGGCAGTATCGCGCTCTTCGGCGGCAGCCATGGTTTCAGCAGTCAGGTCTGGAATATCCCAATGCGCCTGCCAGGCATTGGTGCGCATGGATACATCCTCGCCATTGTTAGGATTGTTGGTGAAGGTCACCGCATTGGTGTGCGGATCCCAATAATCCGGCCCCCAGATGCCGAGAGCCAGCTGATGCTTGCGCGCACGCACCTTGGTCGTCGTCAGCTTGCCGTCGCCTTGCAGGATTTCCACGTCGATACCGGCATTGCGCATGGTCTGCTGGATGTTTTCGGCAATGCCGACGCCTGGCTGCGTATTGCGGACATCGAGCGTCACCTTGAAGCCGTCTTTCAAACCGGCTTTAGTAAGCAGTTCCTTGGCCTTGTCCACGTCGTAAGTGAAAGGCTTGTCATCCACCGCGCCAAACATGCCAAGCGGCAGGAAGGACTGATGGGTGCGACCGATACCCTTGATCAGCTGGGATTCAATGGTGTTGTAATCAATGAGATATTTGATTGCCTGGCGCACTTCCGGCTTTGCAAGTTCAGGGACATTCTGGTTTGCAACCAGATAATAGACGCGTCCCTTGGGGGCGGCGAGAACGTGATACTTGTCGTCCTTGCTCAGCGTTTCAAGGTCACCCGGTTCCAGATTGCGCGCAATGTCGATATCGCCCGCCTGCAAAAGCAGACGCTGCGAGCTGCCTTCCTTCACATGACGATAGATGACGCGCTTCATCGCAGGCTTGGCATCGGCATAATTCTCATTGCGTTCGAGAAGCAGCACTTCATTGGCGCGCCATTGTTTCAATGCGAACGGACCAGAACCGGCATAATTGCCCTTCAGCCATTCATAGCCAAAGTCGGTTTCATAAGGGTGAGCGTCAGTCTTTTCAGTCTTCTGCTCGTGTTCCTTGACCAGTTTGCTGTCCACGATGGATGCAACGCTGGAGGTGAGGCAGTTCAGAACGAAGCTTGGCGCAAACGCCTTTCCGGTGGTGAAAACCAGCGTTTCGTCATCGGTCGCCACGATATTCTGATCGGCATTATCGCGCGTCAGGCCAAACTGGCTCAAGATGAACGCCGGGCTCATGTCCATTTTGATCGCGCGTTGCAGCGAATAGGCAGCGTCCTGTGCCGTCAACGGATTGCCGGAGGCGAATTTCAGGCCTTTGCGAATCTTGAAGGTGATCGAGCGCCCATCCTCCGAGAACGTCCAGCTTTCGGCGATCTGCGGGATGATCTTGGTCGGGTCTTTAGTATCGGTCGTCACCAGACGCTCATAAGTGCTGGTGAGCACTTCCGAGGTGGTGATTTCGAAGATTTCCGCAGGATCGAGCGAGATGACGTCATCAATTCCCATGGCGATGACCAGCGTATCGGCTGGCGTGGCCGCCTGCACAGCCTTTGGTGCCGCTGAAAGCAGCAGGCCAAAAGCCAGTGCGGCGGGAATTGTGCTGCGCAACAGGCGTCGCACAAAGCCAGACTGGAGGCTCGTTCTGGAGGCTGTATCGCGCGGGCGACGATGATTGAAGGACAGGATTCCGGTGGTCATGCAACTTCCCCTTCGGTCACGACGAATGTTTGGGCCGGACCATGCATAGAAAATGCGCCTCATTTTTTGAGCAAGCGGCGGTTCACGACTCGCTTTGGCGCGTCGCCATTAGATTCCTATTTTGGGAAGGTTCACAATATAGAGTGCGTTGATAAGGCAATATTGTGCCCGCAAAAAGAAAAGGCCAGAGAAAATCTCCGGCCCTGTCTCGTATTTTTAAATTCGGGATCAGCCGAATACCTTGAAGCGCTCGCCGTCATCCATGAAGGTCTTTTCGCCGAAAGGCTGTTCATTGGAACCAAACGGCATCTGGGCGCGCAGCTTCCACGACGACGGAATATCCCAGGTCTTGGCGACTTCCGCGTCGATCAGCGGGTTGTAGTGCTGAAGGCTGGCGCCAATACCGGCGTCGGAGAGGGCAGTCCAGACCGAATGCTGCGCCATGCCGCCCGACTGTTCCGACCAGACCGGGAAGTTGTCGGCATAAAGTGCGAACTGCTCCTGCAGGCCCTTCACGACGTTCTGGTCTTCGAAGAAGAGAACCGTGCCAGCACCGGCTGCGAAGCTGTTGAGCTTGCCTTCCGTCTGCGCAAAGGCATCGGCAGGAACGATCTTGCGCAGTTCTTCCTTGGCAATGTTCCACAGCTTGTCGCTTTCAGCGCCAAACAGGATGACTGCACGCGAGCTCTGCGAGTTGAACGATGAAGGCGTGTGCTTGACGGCTTCGCGGATCAGTTCCGCAACCTGCTCCTTTGCGAGCGGGAGGTTCTTGCCAAGAGCATACTGGGTGCGACGCTTCTTGATGGATGCGAGATGGCTGTTGTTCATTCGTTCTAATCCTGATGTTGCAGTAGATTGCGAACTTCCCGACACATCTATCGATGCAGAATGTCCAGAAGTTACATTCATGACGTGCCCCAAGATATTGGGGTCAAACCGTTCAACGCCAGCCCGCTTTTCAGAGACACACTGTCAACAAATTGGGATAGTGAAGCCGCCATTGTTTCCATATTGATCAGCGATAACGGGGCGGAGCCTGTGCGTTGTGGGGAAATTCCCAGCCAAACCGGGGTTTACATCTTGGGCACGATGTTGGAATCTTATTAAATTGGTGGGATTATGGGAAGGACGACGGAACCTGTTCAGAGGGTGAAACCGTCGCGAAATGGGATAGGTCACGATAGTTTGAAGTCTTTTGTCATTATCGGTGGCGGCGCGAGCGGCGTCATTCTTGCGGCGCAAGTGCTGGAGCGCTCGCGTGATGCGATGGTTCGCATTTTTGAGCGATCCGGCCAGATCGGCAGGGGAATCGCCTATTCGACGGAAAATCCCGGCCACCTTCTCAATGTTCGCGCCAGCAATATGAGCGCTTTTCCCGGCAATCCCGATCATTTCCTGAACTGGCTTCACACGCGGCAAACGACGGCAGGCGCTAAAATCGCCAATGAATGGCAACCGCAGTCATTCGCACCTCGCAGGCTTTATCGCGATTACCTGAACGATCTTGTCGAACAATACCGTGCAGGCGACGCACCCAGACTGGTTGTCGATCAGCGCGAGATTGTCGATGTCGTACTCGACGGCGGCAAGCCTGCCGTGGTCACTGAAACAGGCGAGATTGTTTCCGCAGATGCGGTGATTGTCGCGACGGGCAACGAAACGGCGATTGCCGTTTCTGGCGCGAATGTTGCCGAATACTGGTCCAGTAGCGGCTATTTCGACATTCCGGCTGATGCGCCGGTGGCGATTTTCGGGACTGGACTGTCGATGGTCGATAGCGTGCTATCGCTGCTTGATCGTGGGCATCAGGGAACCATTCATGCGATCTCCCGGCGCGGACTGGTGCCTGCGCGCCATGCGGCGGTGGAGCCGTTTGACGTTGATACCGATTCGTTATTCGTCGCGTCCGGTATTGTCGGTCTGTTGCGTCGCGTTCGCGCTTTGATGCAGGAGGCCGACACTGCGGGTTCGAACTGGCGCGCTGTCATGGATGCGCTGCGACCGCACACGCAGCATATCTGGACGCGGTTGCCGCTGGCGCAACGTGAAAGTTTTCTGCGTCATCTGCGGCCCTGGTGGGACACGCACCGTCATCGTATGGCGCCCGCTGTCGCTGATCGGATCGACGCAGCGCGCGCCTCGGGGCAGCTTGAAATTGCAGCAGGTCGGCTTCTTTCCGTGCAGGAAAACGAAACGGATATGACGATCCGCTATCGCGAGCGTCATACGGGTTCGTTCCAGCGGCTGAAAATCGCGACGATCATCGATTGCCGTGGCGGAAACCCAAGGTTTTCAACGACACGCAATCTCGCCTTGCTTGGCCTTATGGAGCATGGGCTGGCAAAGCCCGATGCGCTTGATCTCGGTCTGGATGTCACCAAGGATTTCCAGCTGATCAATGCGCGCGGTGAACCGTCGGGCTCGTTCTTTGCTATCGGTCCGGTGACGAAGGGCGTCTTCTGGGAATCGACAGCCGTTCCGGATATTCGCGTTCAGGCGGCCAGGCTGGTCGAGACCTTGTTTGAAGGGGAAGCCTGAAACGAATCTTTCGACCAGCGATGCCGTGCTGCTGATCGTTCACCGACAAGATTTTCGTGGCAAGTTGCCCTTCAAGGCAAGGTTGCAGGGGCTGATATGCGGCGAAAGAAAGAGATTCGCGTGGAATTGGCGGCCAAAAAGTCAGAAAATTGCGATAAGCCTCTGATTTGTCCCATATAAACTATCGAAAGCTATTGCCAATATATTGGCTGGCCGGTCATAATAACGACATCGGAATATATGATTCCTCACAACATCTGATCGGGGCATTTCAGTTGCTGCTCGCCTGAGCCGCGCATGCGCCGGATCAGTTGTAAAGCGTTTCCTGCAAAAGTGCCTGACGGTTTTGCGCCCGGAAATTACGACAAAGTGGAGCGCATCTCCAAAAGTGTGAACAGCTTTCGGACCAGATGTGTGTGATTATAGACAGTAAGAGCGGATTGGAGGCCTTGGGCGCATGACGATGGACGGCAGAATGCTTTTCCTGCTTGTCCTTCTTCCTTTTATTGGCAGCGTCATCACGGGTCTTTTCAGGGGCGCGGACCGAAGCGGTTCCGCCTGGTTCACGGCAGCCATCGCTCTCGTCGCCTTCATTGTCACAGCCAGTCTTTATCCCATCGTCTCGGACGGGAAAGTTTTGCGCGGCACAGTCGATTGGCTGCCCGCCTACGGTCTCAATGTGACATTGCGCATGGACGGTTTCGCTTGGCTGTTTGCCATGCTGATCACCGGCATCGGCCTTCTGGTCGTGATTTATGCGCGCTATTACATGTCACCTGACGATCCGGTACCGCGTTTCTTCTCGTTCCTGCTCTCCTTCATGGGATCCATGCTGGGCGTCGTTCTGTCCGGCAATATCATCCTGCTTGCGGTTTTTTGGGAACTGACGAGTATCTTCTCGTTCCTGCTCATCGGCTACTGGTATCATAATGCCAGTGCGCGCGATGGCGCGCGTATGGCGCTGACGGTCACCGGCATTGGCGGCTTCTGTCTGCTGGCGGGCATGCTGCTGCTCGGTCATATCGTCGGCAGTTATGATCTCGATGTCGTGCTGGCAGCGGGCAACGAGGTTCGCACCCATCCGCTATATACCGTCGCGCTCATCTTGATCTTGCTTGCGGCTTTCACCAAAAGCGCGCAGTTTCCGTTCCATTTCTGGCTGCCGAACGCCATGGCTGCGCCAACGCCCGTTTCGGCCTATCTCCATTCGGCGACCATGGTGAAGGCAGGCGTGTTCCTGCTGGCCCGCCTGTGGCCGGTGCTCGCCGGAACCGAGGAATGGTTCTGGATATTGGGTTCTGCGGGCCTGATCACGCTTTTGCTTGCTAGCTTCTTTGCTGTGTTCCAGCAGGACCTCAAAGGGCTGCTCGCCTATTCTACGATCAGCAATCTGGGTCTGATTACGGCGCTGTTGAGCCTCGGTAGTCCGCTTGCTGCGGTGGCCGCGATCTTCCACATGGTCAACCATGCCATTTTCAAGGCGTCGCTCTTCATGGCGGCAGGCATCATCGACCATGAAACCGGAACGCGCGATATGCGTCGCCTGAGCGGATTGTTCCGATTAATGCCCTATACGGCGACACTCGCCATGGTGGCGAGCGCTGCTATGGCTGGCGTTCCGCTGCTGAACGGTTTCATTTCCAAGGAAATGTTCTTTGCCGAGGCGGTTGAAACGCATCTTGCGTCCTGGCTCGACACGATCACCCCTTACGTGGCGACGCTCGCCAGCATCTTCACAGTGGCCTATTCGATCCGCTTCATTTACTCGACCTTCTTCGGCCCGCCGCCGCATGATCTGCCGCGAGAGCCGCATGAACCGCCGCACTGGATGCGCCGCCCTATAGAACTTCTCGTTCTGCTCTGCCTTCTGATCGGCATCGTTCCTGGCCTGTCCATTGGTCCATTCTTGCATTCGGCGGTGCGCTCGGTGCTTGGCGATGCGACGCCGGAATATAGTCTCGCAGTCTGGCATGGTTTCAATCTGCCCCTGATGATGAGTATCGCCGCGATGATCGGTGGCGTACTTCTGCACTGGTGCTTGAAAAACTATCTGACAACCAGCGAGGATGGACCGCCGCTGTTCCGGCACCTGCAAGGTCAGCGCATTTTCGAGCGCGTACTGGTGACGTTGTCATGGAACTGGGCGCGTAAGGCTGAAAATTTCCTCAGCACGCGCCGCTTGCAGCCGCAATTGCGCATCATCGTGGCGGTGGCCGTTGTGGTTGCTGCATGGCCGCTGATTGAGGATGGTCTGCGCTCGGGTCTATTGGGGCCGCAGCCGGTTGATCCGATTTTCGCCGGCCTCTGGCTTCTTGGCTGTGCCTGCGCCGTGGGCGCTGCCTATCAGGCTAAATTCCATCGTCTCGCCGCCTTGATCCTGCTTGGCGGGGCGGGGCTCATGACCTGCATCACCTTTGTCTGGCTTTCCGCGCCCGATCTTGCCGTCACGCAGCTTCTGGTGGAAATCGTCACGACGGTTCTGCTTTTGCTCGGTCTGCGCTGGCTGCCGAAGCGTTGGGAAGATCCCGATCCGGTTCCGGTGAAGATCGGCCCACGTATCCGTCGCTATCGCGATCTTGTGCTGGCTGTTGCTAGTGGGGTCGGCGTTTCGATCATTGCCTATGCGATGATGACGCGCCCGTCGCCTAACAGCATCGGCGATTATTTCCTGCAAAACGCCTATTCGGGTGGCGGCGGCAAGAATGTCGTCAATGTCATTCTGGTCGATTTCCGCGCTTTCGATACATTCGGTGAGATCGCCGTCCTCGGCATTGTCGGCCTGACGGTCTTTGCGTTGCTGCGTCGTTTCCGTCCCGCGCCGGATTCTACCGGCTCGACCGCGCAGCAGAAGATTCAGGACGCCTATGACGAGGCCATGCCCGACCGCAAAGCGGGCGAGACGCTGAACGATTATCTGGCCGTGCCGTCGGTCATCATGCAATGGCTGTTTCCGGTCATCATCGTTTTGGCCGTGCATCTGTTCCTGCGTGGGCATGATCTGCCGGGCGGCGGTTTTGCGGCCGGTGTTGCGCTGGCGATTGCCTTCATCCTGCAATATCTGGCTGCTGGAACGCGCTGGGTTGAAGACCGGCTGCGCATTCTGCCTTTGCGCTGGATCGGTGTGGGTCTGCTCAGCGCTGCGGCAACCGGTTCGGGTGCATGGCTGTTCGGCTATCCGTTCCTGACCTCGTTCTTCCAGTATGTGGACATACCCCAGGTTGGAAAATTGCCGGTGGCAAGCGCGTTGCTGTTCGATTTCGGCGTTTTCGCGCTTGTTGTGGGCGCGACGGTTATTGTCTTGATCGCGCTGGCGCACCAATCGATCCGTAAACATCGCGTCGAGAAACTCGCCGCAGCGACTGCGAAGGAGGAGAACTGATGGAGCTGGTTCTTGCTCTCGCAATCGGGGTGCTGATGGCTTCCGGCGTCTGGCTGGTGCTGCGTCCGCGCACGTTTCAGGTGGCGATTGGCCTGTCGCTGATCTCCTATGCGGTCAATTTGTTCATCTTCTCGATGGGGCGGCTGCGTTCCAACGCTGCGCCGGTGCTGGACTCCGGAGTGGACGTACAGGCGGCCCAATATACCGATCCGGTGCCGCAGGCGCTTGTGCTGACGGCAATCGTTATCGGCTTCGCCATGACGGCGCTCTTCCTTGTCGTGTTGCTCGCCTCGCGCGGCCTGACACGCACCGACCATGTCGACGGCAAGGAGAACTGATGATGGATTGGAAATCACACCTCATCGTTGCTCCGATCCTTCTGCCGCTGGTAACGGCGGCTGTGCTGCTGTTGATCGACGAGCGCAGCCGCAAGCTGAAGATGGCGATCAACTCGCTCTCGACGCTCGGCCTGATCGGCATTGCCTGCATGCTGGTCGGCATGGCCAGCGAAAAAGCACCGGAAGCCATCGTCTATCTGATCGGCAATTGGCCCGCACCGTTCGGCATCGTGCTGGTGCTCGACAGGCTGGCGGCGTTGATGCTGTTGCTGGCAAGTCTGCTCGGAATGGCCGCGCTCAGCTTCGCGCTGGCGCATTGGCACAAGGCAAGCCCACATTTCCATACGATTTTCCAGCTTTTGCTGATGGGGCTGAACGGCGCGTTCCTCACCGGCGATCTGTTCAACCTGTTCGTTTTCTTCGAAGTTATGCTGGCCGCTTCCTACGGTCTGGCGCTGCATGGCTCAGGCCCGGCCCGCGTCAAGGCGGGGTTGCATTATATCGCGGTCAATCTGGTGGCGTCGTCGCTGTTCCTGATTGGCGTGAGCCTCATCTACGGTGTTACCGGAACGCTCAATATGGCGGACCTTGCGCAGCGGATCACGCAGGTTGCGCCCGAGGACCGTATGCTGCTGGAAGCCGGTGCGGCGGTGCTGGGCGTCGCTTTCCTGATCAAGGCTGGCATGTGGCCGCTTAATTTCTGGTTGGCGCCGACCTATACGGCAGCCGCAGCGCCGGTTGCCGCGATCTTCGCGATCATGAGCAAGGTCGGCATTTATGTGCTGCTGCGCCTGTCGCCGCTGATGTTCGGGCTGGATGCCGGCTCGTCTTACGGTTTCGGCAATGACTGGCTCTATTTCGGCGGCATGGTCACGCTGGCCTTCGGCCTGATCGGCGTGGTCGCGTCGCAGGCCATGGGCAGGCTCGCAAGCTACAGCATTCTTGTTTCGTCGGGCACTCTTCTGGCTGCCATCGGCAGTGGCAACACCGCCATGGCCGGGGCGGCGCTGTTTTACATGGTCAGTTCCACGCTGACGATTGCCGCATTCTTCCTGCTGATCGAACTGGTCGAACGCGGACAGGACGCCGCAGCCAACGTTCTTGCGGTGACGATGGAAGCCTATGGCGATGACGAGGAAGAAGAAGAGGAAGAAGAGGTCGGCGCGGTCTTGCCCGCGACCCTTGCCATCCTTGGCACGTTCTTCGCGATCTGCGCCATTTTGCTGATCGGCCTGCCGCCATTCTCGGGTTTCATCGCCAAGTTCCTCATCCTTGCTGCAGTCTTCAACGGTGACGGGGCGGCGCCGCAACTCGCCATGCCGGTCAGTCCGGCAAGCTGGGCGCTGATTGCGCTGATTCTCCTGTCCGGCCTTTCGGCGCTCATCGCCATGACGCGTACCGGCATCCGCACCTTCTGGGCCTCGCTCGAAGGCAATGTGCCACGTGTTCTGGTGCGAGAAGTCGTGCCGATTGCAGGACTTCTGGGGCTCTGCCTTGCGCTGACAATCGCAGCCGGTCCAGCCATGCGCTACATGGATGAAACGGCGCGTTCGCTACACAATCCGTCCGATTATATCAACAGTGTCCTGAAAGCACCCAAGGTCGAATATGAGCCGTCCAAGGCAACGGACGCGCAAGCGGCGGGGGTAGAATGAAAAAGATCCTGCCATATCCGCTGATGTTCGCGGCGCTTGTCCTGTTCTGGCTGCTGCTGAACGGTTTCACCCGCGCGCAGCTTATCCTTGGCGCGATTATCGCGCTGTTCGCCTGCCAGATCATGACGGCGCTTCAGCCGCAGAAAAACCATCTGCGCTCTATCCCGACGATGTTCCGGCTTTTCGTCACGTTCAGCCTCGATATTCTGCAATCGAATATTACCGTCACGCGCATTATCCTGTCCAACCGCAAGCGGCGTCCCGGCTTCGTGGTTATCCCACTGGAGCTGGAAAACCGTACAGCGCTGGCGGTTCTCGCCTGCGTGGTAACAGCCACCCCCGGCACAGCGTGGGTGGA
Source organism: Ochrobactrum soli (assembly GCF_003664555.1). Lineage (NCBI taxonomy): Bacteria > Pseudomonadati > Pseudomonadota > Alphaproteobacteria > Hyphomicrobiales > Brucellaceae > Ochrobactrum > Ochrobactrum soli. Next base: position 79,835 of record NZ_RCHH01000010.1, read on the forward strand.
TCATCATAGCGCGCGCCGCGAACTGACCATTCACGTGCTCGACCTTGAGGAAGCGCAGGTTTGGCGTGATCTGATCAAGCAAAAATACGAAAAGCCGCTGATCGCGATTTTCGGCGCAGCAGACATCGTCGAGAAGGAGAAATCCGCATGAGCGCCGTTATCATCTTCTGGGCTCTGCTCGCTGCACAATTGATGTTGATCGGCGCTATTGGCTGCGCGGTCTACCGTCTGCTTATCGGACCCCGCGCGCAGGACCGCGTGCTTGCCACCGATGCGCTTTATCTCAATGCACTGCTGCTGCTGATTACTTTCGGCATTCGCACCGGCAGTGTTCTTTATTTCGAAGCAGCACTGATTATCGCGTTGCTCGGCTTCGTCGCCACTGTCGCGCTCGCCAAATTCCTGATGCGCGGGGAGGTGATCGAATGATCCATGCAGCCGAAATCCCGCTCTGGGCCGCCATCCTCATTTCGTTTTTTCTCGTCGCCGGTGCTTTCCTGACGCTTGTCGGATGCATTGGCCTTGTGCGTTTCAAGACCTTTTATGAACGCATCCACGCGCCGACCATCGGCTCGTCTTTTGGGGCTGGGGGAATCTTGATTGCTTCAATCATATTTTTCTCCATCTTGCAATCGAAGCCGATTCTGCATGAAGTGTTGATTACCGTCTTTGTGGTCATCACAACGCCGGTGACGCTCATGCTGCTCAGCCGCGCCGTGATCCATCGCGACACGACGCAGGACAGCAAGGAGCTGCCTTCATCTTCCGACCCCGATTGAGGCCGGCAGACATCATGCTTGAGGGTGCGGAAAGGGCGTTTTCGGCTTTTCCGCAGTGCAGAACGGGGAAATTCAGCGGCTTCTTTCCAGAAGGGCCGCCATCGTTTTTCGGACGGACGGATTGAGCTTTTTCGGGTTCGCTTAAAGACTCATATCCTCTTGTTCGGTCACGATATTCGCTCTTTCCCGAATCTGAAGCATATTGCCTGCGGCCTGTTGGGTTCGGAAGGAGCGGCTGGTGGCATTTGGAGGAGTGCTTACTGGCTGCGGCCAATTGTCCGGATGCGGCGCATCGATGGTCAGACGGATTGAAGGTTTTCATCATTTAGATTATCTGGATTTCAGTAATTTCTGAAAATTCAGAAAGTACGGGAGAGAGAATTTTGGAATTGTCGCCAATCGTTCAGTCGTTCGTGCTCCACTTTGGAGAGATGGGCAGCCGTTGGGGCATCAATCGCACGGTGGGGCAGATTTACGCGCTGCTCTACCTGTCGCCCCAGCCGATGTGCGCCGACGAGATCGTCGACGCACTCGGCGTGTCACGCTCGAATGTCTCCATGGGCATACGCGAACTGCAAGGCTGGAATCTTGTGCTGCTGAAGCACATTCCCGGCGACCGTCGCGATTTCTTCACGACGCCGGATGACGTCTGGCAGATTCTGCGTACGCTTGCCGAAGAGCGCAAGAAGCGCGAGATCGATCCGACACTGTCGGTTCTGCGCGAAGTGCTGATGGAAGCGCCGCAGGATGACAGCGACCGCTACGCTCAGGAGCGCATGAAAGACATGTACAGCCTGATCGAGCGGCTGACCAATTGGTACGACGACGTGAAGAAGCTCGATACCGACCGTCTTACAAGCCTTCTGGCGCTGGGCGCGAAGGTGACCCGCTTCCTCGAAACCACCGACAGGATTGTGGCTTTGGGGCGCGGACGAACATCGGCCAAGAAGGAGCCAAAGCGAGATTGACATCTGATGTCCCCCAAACGGAGCAACTGGCGGAAAATCTGACGCCAGACGACGGAAAGGCGCAAAGCGGCAAAGGCCGCCCACGGTCTTCCAAGCGTCGTTCTCAGCGCCGGACGGTTCCGGCCATGCTTCGGCGGGGGGCAAATCTTCAGGCACTGGCAGCGCTTTTGTGGCTGCCGCAGGCCGGGCTGATAGCCTATGCCAGCGGGCGGCTCGCCGATACCGGTTTCGACAATCGGATTTACTATGCGGCACTTGGCATATTCGTGCTGGGTTGCCTGCGCAGTCTGATTGACGGTGCTGGTGCGGCCAAGGCGTTTGACGCTGCCCGTGCTGAACTGACAGCCTTGCGCGAGCGCGCTTTTGCAGCGCTTTCCAGCCGGTCGCCGCTCGACACCGCCCGGCCATCGTCGGGTGAAGCTGCAAGTATTCTCGCCGAACAGGCGGAAATGGTCGTGCCTTATCTGTCGCGTTTTGTGCCGGTGCGCATTCGGGTCATGCTGGTGCCGCTGGCGATCCTGCTGGCCGTCTTCTGGTTTTCGTGGGCGGCGGCGCTTGTTCTCCTGATTGCAGCACCGCTGATTCCGATCTTCATGGCGCTCATTGGCTGGCGGGCAAAAGCTGCCAGCGAAAAGCAGCTGGTGGCGCTTGGCGGCATGAATGGTTTTCTGCTGGACCGGCTGCGCGGTCTGACGACCATCCGCAGTTTTCATGCCGTGGATGCGACAGCCACGCGGCTGCGTGATAATGCCGAGACCCTGCGTACAAAGACAATGAAGGTTCTCCGGATTGCTTTCCTGTCGTCCGCAGTGCTGGAGCTTTTTGCAGCGCTTGGCGTTGCCATGGTCGCCGTCTATATCGGGTTTCACCTACTTGGCACCTTGCAGTTCGGCGCATGGGGACAGAAGCTGACGCTGGGCGAAGGCCTGTTCATCCTGTTGCTTTCTCCTGCTTTCTTCGAACCTTTGCGCGACCTTTCCGCCGTCTGGCACGACCGTGCGTCAGGTGAAGCTGCAATCGATGCATTGGAGAATCTGAGCCGTCATGCCATGCCGGTTGTTGGCGGCAGCGGTGTCGCGGCGAACGAACTGACGGAAACAGACCCGACCGTTCAACTACACGATGTCGGTTTTCAATATCCGGCAGGGCCTGCGGTTTTAACAGGCTTCAACCTGGCAATCGAAGCGGGCGAACACGTCGCTCTGCTTGCGCCAAGTGGTTACGGCAAGTCTACCATTCTGGCGTTGATTGCCGGACTGGCTGCGCCGGAGACCGGCGCGATAAGAATTGGCGGAATCGCCATGGCTCCTGAAAATGCAATGTCCCTGCGCCAACGCATGAGCTGGATCGGCCAAAAGCCGCATATATTCGCGGGCTCCGCGCGCCACAATATCACGCTCGGACGCGAAACCACTGTCAGCCCCACCGCCTCGATCATCGAAGATATGGCGCTGGCGCATGTTGTGGGCATCACCGGCAATGGTGTTATCGGCGAGAACGGTGCCGGGCTTTCTGGCGGCGAGGCGTTGCGGCTTGCACTGGCGCGCATCGCGGTCGATCCTAAGGCCGATATTATCCTTGCCGACGAGCCGACGGCCCATCTCGACCAAGAGACGGCCAAGCATATTGCGGACAGCCTGTTGCGATTGGCCAAGGGCAAGACCCTGATTGTCGCTACCCATGATGAGGGACTGGCGCGCAAAATGGACCGCATCATACGCTTGGCTGACAATCAAGATAGTGATCCGTTGTGGCAGAGGAGGGCAGCCGAATGAACGGTCTGCAAGCACTCCGCCCGATCCTGCGCCTGTTTTTCAGAACCAAAGGTTCCGCCCTTTATGCAGGCATTGCCGCGGCTACGGTCACGGTGTTGGCTGGCATCGCGCTGCTCGGTCTTTCCGGTTGGTTCATTACGGCAACCGCCATTGCGGGCCTCAGCCTTGCAACCGCCATCGTGTTCGACGTTTTCGCACCAGCTGCCGGTATAAGGTTTCTCGCGATCGTGCGCACAGGCGCGCGTTACCTCGAACGCCTTGTCACCCACGACGCCACACTCGCCATTCTGGCGGCGCTGCGCGAAACGCTGTTTCGCAGCTGGGCAAAACCGGCAGCGGCCAATGCGCTGTTGAAGCGCCCGGCACGGCTTCTGTTCCGCTTGACTGCGGATATCGATGCGCTGGATTCGCTTTATCTGCGTGTCGTCGTGCCGATTGGCGCCGCGCTCGCAACCGCGCTTGTGGCTGGCATAGCGCTTGCACTGATGCACCCGCTGTTCGGACTTGCTGTTGCACTTCTCCTTCTTCTCGTCGGATTGAGCCTGCCGTTATTGGCTGCACGACGTTCGGAAAAGCCGATGCGCAGGCGCGCCAAGGGCACGGAAGCATTGCGCGCCCGCACGGTCGATCTTGTTGCGGGCCAGACGGAACTGCTGATGGCCGGGCGGATGCAGGGACAAAATGAAGCGCTTATCCGGGCTGACAGTTATGTGGCGGCGTCTGACCGCACACTGAACCGCGTCGAGATCAGAACCGGCGCGGGGCTTGGGGTGGCCCATGCCGCACTTTTGGCTGGCGGCCTTATTGGCGCTGGCTGGCTGGTGCAGGCGGGGACAATCGGCGCTCCGGTTGCAGCTTTGGCGATGCTGGTTATTCTTGGCGCAATGGAGCCTTTCGCGGCGCTACGGCGCGGCGCGATGGAACTTGGCCGCACCATTCTGGCTGCCCGGCGCGTTGGCCCGCAATTGCGTGATGAGAAGGTGGTTGCCGGTCTACCTACGCCGCCGGATGGTTTGGCAATACAGCTTCAAAACCTGTCTGTTCGCCATGACGATGCAGCCGTCGATGCCCTGAAATCCATCAATCTTACCGTCGAAGAGGGCGAGCGCGTCGCCATCGTTGGCACCAGCGGTGCAGGGAAATCGACGCTGTTCAACGTGCTCGCAGGTGAAATCGCGGTGAAGGACGGCAGCGCTAGAGTGCTGGCCAGTTGTTTGCTGACCCAGCGCACAGAGCTTTTTCAGGATAGCCTTCGCGATAATCTGCGGCTCGCCAAACCGGACGCCGATGATGCGGCGCTGATGCAGGCTTTGCAGACCGCTGGTCTCGGAGAATTCGTCGAAACCCTGCCGAGCGGTCTCGACACGATGCTGGGCGAGGGCGGTCTGGGATTATCCGGCGGGCAGGCGCGGCGTCTTGCTCTGGCGCGCCTGTTATTAAGCGAATCGTCCTTATGGCTTCTCGACGAACCGACCGAGGGGCTCGACGGGGCGACGGCCGAAGATGTGCTGGCGCGGTTGCGGGCGCAGTCGGGCGGACAAACCTTGCTTGTCGCCACACATATCCAGCGCGAAGCGCGGATTTGCGACCGGATCATTGTTTTGAATCAAGGCGCTCTAGTTGAGTCTGTGCGCATGAGTGACCAGCGTTTCGGTGAGATACTCAATACCATGAGGTAAGCCGGGCGGGCGAAGGTCCATCTATCAGGGGCTTTGCCAACACATGAGAATGGAAACGGCGGGCGGTCTTTATCCGATCTTCGTTTCAAACGGGCAATGTCATGACCACGCCCGTTACGCGAAAGCGCGTCGCGTCTGCCAATTAATGCGACGTGCAAAATGAACTCGTTTTGGTCGCATTCTGCGATGCCGGGGATTTTTCCGGCCGCAAATGCTCTAGGAGGGCCGGGGATTACCGGCTGAAAAAGATGGAACTCGATATTGTCTCCCTGTCGCGATTGCAGTTTGCAATCACGGCACTTTATCACTTCCTCTTCGTACCTCTGACGTTGGGTCTTTCCGTGCTGCTGGCCATCATGGAAACCGTTTATGTGATGACGGGGCGACTCATCTGGCGACAGATGACGAAATTCTGGGGTACTCTGTTTGGCATCAACTTCGCGATCGGTGTCGCGACGGGCATTGTGATGGAATTCCAGTTCGGCATGAACTGGAGCTATTACAGCCATTATGTGGGCGATATTTTCGGCGCCCCGCTGGCCATTGAAGGCCTGATGGCCTTCTTCCTCGAAGCGACCTTTGTGGGTCTGTTCTTCTTTGGTTGGGACCGTCTTTCCAAGGTGGGCCATCTGATCGCGACCTATGCCGTCGCGGCGGGATCGAATTTCTCCGCCTTGTGGATTCTCATCGCCAATGGCTGGATGCAGAACCCGGTCGGATCGGCCTTCAATCCCGAAACCATGCGCATGGAAATCACCGATTTCTTCGCGGTTCTGATGAACCCGGTGGCGCAGGCCAAATTCGTACATACGGTTTCAGCCGGTTATGCGACTGCATCGGTGTTCGTTCTGGGGGTTTCCGCCTGGTATCTCCTGAAAGGACGCTCGGTTGAGCTCGCCAAGCGTTCGATGACGGTTGCCGCATCGTTCGGTCTGGCCGCTTCGCTTTCCGTCGTCGTTCTGGGCGATGAAAGCGGTTATCTGGCCAACGAACACCAGAAGATGAAGATCGCCGCCATCGAAGCTATGTGGGAAACGGAACCGGCACCCGCGCCGTTTACCGCTTTCGGCATCCCGGACCAGCAGGCGCGCGAAACCCATTTCGCAGTGCAAATTCCGTGGGTCATGGGGTTGATCGGCACGCGTTCGCTAACTACGCCGATCCAGGGCATCAACGAACTGGTTCAGAATGCGGAGAACCATATCCGCAACGGTATCGTCGCCTATGATGCGTTGCAGAAAATCCGTGCCGCTGGCGACACCAGTGCGGTGCCACAGGATGTGAAGGACGTTTTCGCCGACAACAGCCAATGGCTGGGCTATGCGCTTCTTCTGAAGCGTTATGTGGACGATCCGCGCACGGCTACCGACGAACAGATCACCAAGGCCGCAAACGACACGGTTCCGGGTGTTCTGCCGCTGTTCTGGGCATTCCGCATCATGGTTGCCATCGGTTTCGCCTTGATCTTGCTGACTGGCACGTTCTTTGTGCTGTCGGCGCGGCGCAAGCTTGATCAGCATCGCTTCCTTTTGAAAGTGGCGGTCTTTGCAATTCCGCTGCCGTGGATCGCTGCCGAAATGGGCTGGATCGTCGCCGAATTCGGACGTCAGCCATGGATTATCGAAGGCATTCTGCCGACAGCAGTTGCCGTCTCCAATCTCGGCGCGTCGACGGTTCTGCTCACCATCATCGGCTTTGTCGCGATCTACACAGTCCTGTTCATCATCGAAATGGGCCTGATGATCCGCGCTATCAAAGCCGGGCCGGAACCCGACAGCAAACCTGAAGCCATGCTTGCACCTGCCAGCATTGCGCCAGCGGAGTAAGGACCATGATACTCAGCGAATTGTTGGACTATGAAACCCTTCGCATCATCTGGTGGGTACTGCTCGGCGTGCTGCTGATCGGCTTTGCCGCGATGGACGGGTTTGATTTGGGCGTGGATATTCTGATGCCGCTCGTCGGCAAAACGGATGTCGAGCGTCGCGTCATCATCAACACGATCGGCCCAGTCTGGGAAGGCAATCAGGTCTGGCTGATCCTCGGCGGCGGCGCAATCTTCGCCGCCTGGCCACCGCTCTATGCGGTGTCCTTCTCGGGCTTCTATCTGGCGATGTTCGTTATCCTGTTTGCCCTCATCCTGCGCCCGGTTGGTTTCAAATACCGCTCGAAGCGTGAGGGCAAGGCATGGCGTCGCGGCTGGGACATTGCCCTGTTCATCGGCGGGTTTGTACCGGCTCTGATCTTCGGCGTCGCAGTCGGCAATGTGTTGCAGGGCGTACCGTTCCGTCTCAACGATGATCTCCAGATATTCTATGAGGGTTCGTTCTTCGGTCTGCTCAACCCGTTTGCACTTGTGTGCGGCGTGTTGTCGGTCACCATGCTGTCGATGCATGGCGCCTCGTGGCTGGTCCTCAAAACTACCGGAGAAATTCAGCAACGAGCGCGGCGTTATGGCAGCATCGCCGCACTTCTCACGCTCGTTCTTTATGCTCTGGCCGGTGTTGCCAGCTGGTTCTGGGTGTCGGGCTACCGGATCACAAGCGCCGTCGTTACCGATGGACCTTCCAATCCGCTGCGCAAGACGGTGGAGCTGGATCACAGCGCATGGTTTGCCAACTATGCGAATTATCCGATCCTGCTGATTGCTCCGGCGCTTGGCATTCTGGGCGCGATTGCGGTGTTTCTGACACTGCGTGGCGGACGTGAAGTTGCTCCGCTTCTGCTGGGCAAGCTCACGATCTTCGGCATCATCTCGTCGGTCGGTGTGTCTATGTTCCCGTTCATTCTGCCGTCTTCGCTCGATCCCCGGGCAAGCCTGACGGTTTGGGATTCGTCTTCCAGCCACATGACCTTGTTCATTATGCTGGTCGTAACGCTCATCTTCCTGCCGATCATCGTTGCCTACACGTCCTGGGTTTACCGGGTGCTGTGGGGCAAGGTGGACAAGGATATGATCGAAGACGAGAGCAACCACGCTTATTGATCGGGCAGCGGGCGGCTTAGCCGCCCGCGCCTTTCAATCTAAGAAAGGAAAGCAATATGTGGTATTTTTCCTGGCTTCTGGGCTTGCCGCTCGCCGCAGCTTTCGCTGTGCTCAATGCCATGTGGTATGAACTGATGGACGACCGGGCACGCAAGCGTCTTGCAGCCGATCCGACTGCAGATCTGGCACACCAAGGTACGAAGCATCACTAACAAACGGAGCGGCCCGGAAACGGGCCGTTTTCTTTATGGGCTGATATTGGTCTTAGGCCGATGGTATCGAGAGTTCCGCTACGAAATCATAGGCATCACCACGATAGAGCGATTTGGTGAACTCGACCGCGCGGCCTGATGCGAGATAGGAAATACGCTCGATGGACAAACCGGCATCGCCGGTCTTGACGCCGAGTATCCGGGCATCGGGGTCCTTGATGTTGCAGGCGGAGATGCGCTGCACGGCGCGTACCGGACGAAAGCCGGTACGTCCGAGTTCGGCATAGAGCGATCCCTTGACTGCATCGGGATCGGGCAAAACTTCGCTCGACAAGCTGGCGCGCTCGATAGCCAGCGGAAGATCGCTTGCCATGCGCAAACGGCCAAGTCGCGCAACCCGGGTTTCGGATGAAACGCCAAGCTTCATCATTTCTTCGGGCGACGGATAATAGAGGCCGCGTTCCAGCCATTTGGATTGGGTGGCGATGCCGCGCCGCGCCATGTCTTCGGTAAAAGATGTGAGCATGGAAAGCGACTGCTGCACCCGCTCGCTCGGGCGCACAACAAAAGTGCCGGAGCCGTGACGACGCACCAGAAGTCCCGATTTGACGAGATCGTCCACCGCCTTGCGCACAGTTACGCGGCTGATATTAGCATATTCCGCAATGTCACGTTCGGGCGGCAGCGCCTCGCCATCGGCAAGATGTCCGGCACGAATCGCTGCCTCCAGCGACTGGCGCAGCTGCATGTAAAGCGGTCCCGCGCCAGAAGTTGGCGCAGTGCCCTGAAGGTTTTTGGGGAGAAAGGCGCTGAAATTGCCGCTCATGCACGCGCCTCATCCTTGTGGCCGTAGCGCTTGAGCGCGAGCTGCAAAGCTCCGGTCAAAGCGTCCGCTGCCGGTTGAACAATGAGCTTCTGCTGGCTTGCGGGGAGCCACTCCACATAAAGCGGCGCCATCCCGCCCAACAAACTGATCCGTTCCGCGCCCTGAGCAATCAACATGTCCAGCGTTTCGCTGACATAGCCTGCCGAGCGTTGCAGAAGCATGCGCGCGGTCTCATCGCCATTAGCAGCATATTGGAAAATACGCGGAGCATATTTGCCGAAATCGCCCGGCTTTGCCGTCCAGGCGAATTCAACCAGATTGTCGGGATTATTGCCGAACTCATTGAGCACGTCTGTTGTCAGGCGGCTGCGGGGATGAATGCCGTCATGCACCAGCAGGCATTCTTGCAACAAGCTTTGTCCAAGCCGCGCGCCGCTGCCAAGATCGCTGAGCGGAAACCCCCAGCCACCGACCGAATGAATTCGTTCGTGCTGCCGGACGATATAGGCCGTTCCGGTGCCTAAAATGGCCACGATCCCGTCCTGATCGCCAAGCGCACCCTGCAATGCGATAAGACCGTCGAACTCGACATTGGCGTGAGCAAAGGGGAGGCCGCGTTCAATAGGCAGGCCCGCGCCTTGGACATTGCCGCCAGCAAGTCCGAGCACCGCATGGCTTTCGTCATAGTGGCTTTGGTCCAGCCCCGCATCGGCGAAGGCATTGTCTATGGCTGCACGTACATTGACGAGCGAAGTCTGCGGATCAGTGACAATATTGGCCGATCCGCTGCGTCCCGTTCCGAGAATCGCACCGTTGCCATCTGCCACCACAGCGCGGCATCCGGTGCCGCCCCCGTCCACGCCAATGAAAAACTCTGCCATGAGATACCTCCAACTTGAAGATACCAAAAAAATACCATTAACCAAGCAGATTTATCGGAGACGAGCAAATTTGATTAATGCGTTGATAAAGTGAGGTAAATTATCTTGCCTCCAATTTTTATGCGAGAATTTCGTAAACTTCGCTGGACAATTGGTACGTTTTTGGCATTAAATTCAATCAAAGGGGAGCGCAATGCCGCCAGGGGTCGCCAAAGGTTGTTAACAGGCGAGGGTCGCGCGGAAATGGGATGGAGCGAAGACCGGCGGAGCCGGCACTTATCCCGTACCGTGATGGGCCATCGTTATTAACGTGGTGTATCGCAATGGACAGGCGTATCTCGCCTCTTTTGTGCGTCTGCGTTCAAAAAAACGGGAGAAGGTCAAATGGTTCGCAATACCTTGAAATTCATGCTGCTGGGTTCGACGCTGCTGGCGTCGGGTTCTGCCGCATTGGCTCAGGACGTCACGCTGACGGTTGAAAGCTGGCGTAACGACGATCTGCAAATCTGGCAGGAAAAGATCATTCCGGCCTTTGAAGCAAAGAATCCGGGCATCAAAATCAATTTCGCGCCAAGCGCGCCGACAGAATATAACGCCGCTCTCAATGCCAAGCTGGATGCTGGCTCGGGCGGCGATCTGATTTCATGCCGTCCGTTCGACACTTCGTTGGAGCTGTTCAACAAAGGCAAGCTTGCCGATCTCACCGATCTGGAAGGCATGAAGAATTTTTCCGACGTCGCCAAGTCCGCATGGACCACCGACGATGGCAAGAAAGCTTTCTGCGTGCCGATGGCTTCGGTCATTCACGGCTTCATCTATAATCAGGAAGCCTTTGACAAGCTCGGCCTGAAGGCTCCGGCGACCGAAGCCGAGTTCTTCGACGTGCTTGAGAAGATCAAGGCGGACGGCACTTATATCCCGATGGCCATGGGCACGAAGGATATGTGGGAAGCCGCGACCATGGGCTACCAGAATATCGGTCCGACCTACTGGAAGGGTGAGGAAGGCCGCAAGGCGTTGATCGCTGGCGAGCAGAAGCTGACCGACGAGCCATGGGTTGAGCCGTTCAAGGTTCTTGCCAAGTGGAAGGATTATCTGGGCGACGGTTTTGAAGCACAGACCTATCCGGACAGCCAGAATCTCTTCACGCTCGGTCGCGCCGCGATTTATCCGGCAGGTTCGTGGGAAATTGGCCTGTTCAACACGCAGGCGCAGTTCAAGATGGGCGCATTCCCGCCGCCGGTTAAGAATGCAGGCGACAGCTGCTACATCTCGGATCACAACGATATCGGTCTCGGCCTGAATGCTTCGAGCAAGAATGCCGAACAGGCCAAAGTGTTCCTGAACTGGGTGGCTTCGCCGGAATTCGCGGAAATCTACGCAAACGCGCTGCCGGGCTTCTTCAGCCTGAATTCGACGGCTGTGAAGATGTCCGATCCGCTGGCACAGGAATTCGTGTCCTGGCGCGAAAAGTGCAAGCCGACGATCCGTTCGACCTACCAGATCCTGTCGCGCGGCACGCCGAACCTGGAAAACGAAACCTGGGTTCAGTCAGCTAACGTCATCAACGGCACTGTAACGCCGGAAGATGCCGCCAAGAAGCTGCAGGAAGGCCTCGACAGCTGGTACAAGGCTGCGAAGTAATATGATCATTCACGGGCGGCTTTGCTTGAGGGCAGGCCGCCCGTGTGCATTTTCGATGCCGAACAGACTTGCAAGGCGCCTAACAGGCAGTTTTTCTTTCGCGCATTGCGCGATCCATGTCAGTCTCACGGCAAAAGAATGTTCGCAAGAACCGCATAAGCCGAAGAACAGCGAGTGTTGATGAGCCAGTCTGCCGACCTGCCAATCATTGAGCAAAAACGCCCGAGGCGATGGCACATTCTTGTGTTCCTGTTGCCTTGCGTGCTGGTTTATACGCTCGTCATGGTGCTGCCACTGATCGAGACATTGCGGCAAGCGTTCTTCAATGTCGTGGACGGGCAGCGCGTCTTTGTCGGCTTTGCCAATTTCCAGACGCTTTTCGGCGATGCAAACTGGTCGCGTGATTTCTGGAATGCGTTGAAAAACAACGTCATATTCTTCTGTATTCATATGCTGGTTCAAAACCCGATCGGCATTTTGCTGGCAGCCATGCTGTCGCTGCCGAGATTGCGTTTTGCCGCCTTCTATCGCACGGCGATCTTTCTGCCGACGCTACTCTCCTTCGTGATTGTCGGCTTTATCTGGAAGCTTATCCTGTCGCCGATCTGGGGCGTTGCGCCATGGATGATGGATCTGGTGGGCATGAAATGGGCCTTTGGGCCATGGCTCGGCAAGGCCGAAACAGCACTGGTCACGGTGTCGCTTGTTTCCGTCTGGCAGTTCGTCGGTATTCCAATGATGTTGATCTACGCGGCGTTGCTCAATATTCCCGATGAAATCATCGAAGCTGCCGAATGCGATGGCATTACCGGCTGGAGCCAGTTCTGGAAGATCAAGCTGCCGCTCATTCTGCCATCGATTGGCCTGATCTCGGTCATGACTTTTGTTGCGAATTTCAACGCGTTCGACCTGGTCTATTCGATGCAGGGCGCACTCGCGGGGCCGGACAAGGCGACCGACATTCTGGGCACCTTCCTGTACCGCACCTTCTTCGGCTTCCAGTTGCAGCTTGGCAATCCGTCCATGGGCGCCACCATCGCCGCCGTGATGTTCCTCATCATCCTCGCCGGTGTGTCGCTCTATCTGTTCGGCATCCAGCGTCGCATGCGCCGCTATCAATTCTGAGGAGCGAGAAATCATGTCGAAAGCACGCACTTCGCCCCTTCGCACAACGTTCGTTCATGCGGCATTGATCATCTATATGCTTGTCGCCGTCTTTCCGGTGGCGCTGACGTTGATCAATTCCTTCAAGGACCGCAACGCGATTTTTCGCACGCCGCTGCAGTTTCCGACACCGGAAAGCTTTAGCCTGATCGGCTATGAAACGGTTCTGAAACAGGGCTCGTTCCTGACCTATTTCCAGAACAGCACCATTGTCACGGTGGCGAGCATCTTCTTCGTCATCCTGTTTGGCGCCATGGCTGCCTTTGCCCTGTCGGAATATCGGTTCAAGGGCAACACGCTAATGGGGCTTTATCTGGCCATCGGCATCATGATCCCGATCCGGCTCGGTACGGTTGCATTGTTGCAGGGCATGGTCGCGGTGGGGCTTGTCAACAGCCTGACCTCGCTGATCCTCGTCTATACGGCTCAAGGCTTGCCGCTTGCCATCTTCATCCTGTCCGAATTCATGCGAACTGTGTCCGACGATCTGAAAAATGCCGGGCGAATAGACGGCATGTCGGAATATGCGATCTTCTTCAAGCTGGTGCTGCCGCTGATCCGGCCTGCCATGGCGACGGTCGCCGTCTTCACCATGATTCCGATCTGGAACGACCTCTGGTTCCCGCTGATCCTTGCGCCCGGCGAAGCCACCAAGACGGTCACGCTCGGCTCGCAGCTTTTCATCGGCCAGTTCGTCACCAACTGGAACGCGGTTCTGGCGGCGCTGTCGCTGGCAATGTTCCCGATCCTCGTCCTCTACGTCCTCTTCTCGCGGCAATTGATCCGCGGCATTACTGCCGGAGCTGTTAAATGAGTTCATCAACCCAACAGGCCCCGGTCCGCGTCCTGTCCGCCGGTCTCGGCAATATGGGCCGCAGCCATGCGCTGGCCTATCACCGCAATCCGGGCTTCGAGATCGTCGGTCTTGTGAATCGCACCAAAGTTGCGGTTCCGGATGAACTTGCCGGTTATGAAATTCATCCGTCGTTTCACGAGGCATTGGCCGAGTTGAAGCCGGACATGGCCTGCATTGCCACCTATTCGGAAAGCCATGCGGATTACGCTGTGGCCGCGATGGAGCAGGGCGCGCATGTCTTTGTCGAAAAGCCGCTGGCGACGACGGTGGAAGATGCACGCCGCGTCATCGACTGCGCGCGGGCCAACGGACGCAAGCTCGTCATCGGTTATATTCTGCGCCATCATCCGTCCTGGATGCGGCTGATCTCCGAAGCACGCCAGCTTGGCGGTCCTTATGTCTTCCGTATGAACCTCAACCAGCAGTCGAGCGGCGCGACCTGGGAAACGCACAAGAACCTGATGAACACCACATCGCCGATTGTCGATTGCGGTGTGCATTATGTGGATGTCATGTGCCAGATCACCGATGCCAAGCCGGTGGAAGTGCGCGGCATGGGCCTGCGCCTTTCCGATGAAATCAAGCCGGACATGTATAATTACGGTCATCTTCAGGTGTTGTTCGATGACGGCACGATTGGCTGGTACGAGGCGGGCTGGGGGCCGATGATGTCGGAAACGGCCTTCTTCGTGAAGGATGTCATATCGCCGAATGGCTGCGTCTCCATCGTCATGAACGAGGCCGTCACCAAGTCCGACGATGTGGATGCACACACAAAAACCTCGACCATCCGCATCCATCGTGCCGAACGCGGGGCGGACGGCAAATTCCTCAAACCCGATACGGATCTTTCCATGTCCGACGAGCCGGGCCATCAGGAATTGTGCGAACGCGAGCAGGCTTACATGCTGAAGGCCATTCGCGAGGATATCGATCTCAACCGCCATATGGATGACGCGCTGCAATCGCTGCGCATCTGTCTCGCCGCTGACGAAAGCGTGCGTCTCGGCCAGCCTGTCAAACTATAAGGAATTGCTTCGTGGGATCGCTTCTCCTCAAATCGGTACATAAGAGCTACGGTGCGCAGGCTGTTCTGAAAGATATCAATCTGGAAGTGCGCGACGGCGAGTTCATCATTTTCGTCGGTCCTTCCGGCTGCGGAAAATCGACGCTTTTGCGCTCGATTGCCGGCCTTGAAGATGTTTCGTCGGGTCAGGTGCTGATCAACGACAAGGACGTGACCGTCATCCCGCCTTCCAAGCGCGGCATCGCGATGGTGTTCCAGTCTTATGCGCTTTATCCGCATCTGACGGTGAAGGACAATATGGGCCTTGGCCTGAAACAGTCCGGCGCGCCGAAGGAGCAGATTGAAAGCCGCGTTACGCGCGCTTCATCCATGCTGTCGCTTGATCCCTATCTGGCACGACGTCCGGCGGAACTGTCGGGCGGCCAGCGCCAGCGCGTCGCTATCGGTCGCGCGCTCGTGCGTGACCCGGAACTGTTCCTGTTTGACGAGCCTTTATCCAATCTCGATGCCGCGTTGCGCGTGCAAACGCGTCTCGAAATTGCCAAGCTGCATCGTGAGTTGAAGGCGACGATGATCTATGTCACCCACGATCAGGTCGAGGCGATGACGCTTGCTGACCGCATCGTGGTGCTGAATGCGGGTCGGATTGAACAGATCGGCTCGCCGATGGAGCTTTATAACAAGCCTGACAATCTGTTCGTGGCAGGCTTCATCGGGTCGCCGCAGATGAATTTCGTCGAAGCGGGCCGTATCGGTGAAACGGGCGCGAAGACCATCGGCATCCGTCCGGAACATCTCGGCGTCAGCCGCGAAAGCGGCAAATGGAAGGGCAAGGTCATTCACGCCGAACATCTTGGTGCGGATACCATTCTTTATGTGGAAACCGAAGCGGCGGGACTCATCACCGTTCGCCTGTTTGGTGAACACCATTATACGGAAGATGACATCATCTTCGTATCGCCGGAAGCGGACAAGACGCATCGCTTTGACGATGACGGCAAGGCTGTCCGCTAAACCATTCGACATTCGATGAAATTGAACCGCGCTTGTTTCAAGCGCGGTTTTTTGTGCCCGCGAGAATCAGGTTCCCGGATCGCATTTTCTGTGAGTTTTATCATCGCGACGCGGTGGACAAAGTGCCTCAGGCACTATCGGATGAAGCGGATATCGCTCGATAGAGTACCAGATGGTACTGACGCATTCGTCAATGCTGCGTAAGAAAATTGCGCGCATGACCGCCGAAACATTCCATATCAAATCCTATATAAAACATGGAAATACACTTATTTCATTGACCTCATGAAGCGATGCATTTTCAGGTAGGAGAACTAAACTTCAGGATCACCTCTCGAGGCCATGAAAATAATCTTGCTTTATTTTGTAACCCGTATCACCCTGAATGACAGTGAAATCGGAGGAGGAAAACCGGCTTCACGTCGCATGGGAGGAATGCGGTCAATCTGTGTTTGAAAGGCCACCCGGAAACCGGGTTTTGAAGAAGCCTGTTCGCCGGACCCAAACAGAATTCCACCCGTTCGACATTCAGTGCCAGTTTTGCGAGGCCAGTTCTTGGCCCATTGCGAGGTATGCCCGCATGAGCGACGATGTCGTACTATCCCTGCATGTTCCCGAACCGGAATGGCGGCCCGGCGATGCGCCGGATTTCTCCCATGTCAAAATTCCTCGTGCTGGCAGTGTCAGAAGACCGGAAATAGACGAAAAGCCGGAAGCGATGCGCGATCTGGCTTTCAGCATCATTCGCGTGCTCAATCGCGAAGGCGAGGCGGTTGGTCCGTGGGCCGGGACGCTCACCGATGACGAGCTGAAAGACGGTCTGCGCCACATGATGATCCTGCGTGCCTATGATGCGCGTATGATGATGGCGCAACGTCAGGGCAAGACGTCGTTCTACATGCAGCATCTGGGCGAGGAGGCAGTCAGCTGCGCCTTTCGCAAGGCGCTGCGCAAGGGCGACATGAATTTCCCCACCTATCGGCAGGCCGGACTTCTGATTGCTGATGATTATCCGCTCGTCACCATGATGAACCAGATTTTCTCCAACGAGCAGGACCCGCTGAAGGGCCGCCAGCTTCCGGTGATGTATTCCTCCAAGGAACACGGCTTCTTCACCATTTCCGGCAATCTCGCGACGCAATATACGCAGGCTGTCGGCTGGGCGATGGCCTCGGCAATCAGCCACGACACCAAAATTGCCGCCGCATGGATCGGCGACGGCTCGACGGCTGAAAGCGACTTTCACGCAGCCCTTGTGTTCGCCTCGACCTACAAGGCGCCTGTGGTGATGAACATCGTCAACAACCAGTGGGCGATTTCGACATTTCAGGGGATTGCACGCGGTGGCTCCGGTACTTTCGCGGCGCGCGGGCATGGTTTCGGCATTCCGGCGCTGCGCGTTGACGGCAATGACTATCTGGCCGTTCACGCTGTTGCCAAATGGGCGGTCGAGCGCGCGCGGCGCAATCTTGGCCCAACGATCATTGAATATGTGACCTATCGCGCTGGCGGCCATTCCACTTCGGACGACCCGTCCGCTTATCGCCCCAAGGCGGAAAGCGATGCATGGCCGCTTGGCGATCCGATCTTGCGACTGAAGAACTATCTGATCTTGCGCGGCGTCTGGTCGGAAGACCGCCACAAGCAGGCGGAAGCGGAAGTGATGGACCTTGTCGTCAGCGCGCAGCGCGAGGCGGAAGCCATTGGCACCCTGCATGACGGGCGCAAACCGT
Organism: Ochrobactrum soli; assembly: GCF_003664555.1. NCBI lineage: Bacteria > Pseudomonadati > Pseudomonadota > Alphaproteobacteria > Hyphomicrobiales > Brucellaceae > Ochrobactrum > Ochrobactrum soli. The sequence continues at coordinate 97,379 of NZ_RCHH01000010.1, forward strand.
CCATGCGCGACATGTTCGAGGATGTTTACGCAGAAACGCCGCCGCATCTTGTTCGCCAGCGTCAGGAAGCGGGGTTCTGATCAATGACCAAGATGACTATGCCCAGAATGACAATGATCGAGGCGATCCAAAATGCCCACGACATTGCCATGGAGCGCGACAAGAACGTGGTCGTGTTCGGTGAGGATGTCGGCTATTTCGGCGGCGTGTTTCGCTGCACCGCCGGTTTGCAGAAGAAATACGGCAAGGAGCGCTGTTTCGATGCGCCGATCAGCGAGCTTGGTATTGTCGGCACGGCAATTGGCATGGCGGCTTACGGCTTGCGCCCATGCATCGAGGTGCAGTTCGCGGATTATGTCTATCCGGCCTATGACCAGATTGTTTCCGAAGCCGCCCGTCTGCGCTATCGCTCGGCGGGCGAGTTCACATGCCCCATCGTGATCCGCATGCCATCCGGTGGCGGTATTTATGGCGGGCAAACCCACAGCCAAAGCCCGGAAGCGCTTTTCACCCATGTGTCGGGCTTGAAGACGGTCATGCCGTCCACACCAGCCGACGCCAAAGGCCTGCTGCTTGCAGCCATTGAAGATCCCGATCCGGTGATCATGTTCGAGCCGAAACGGCTTTATAACGGCCCCTTCGACGGCCATCACGACAAGCCGGTGACGTCGTGGAAGAAGCACGATCTGGGCGAAGTGCCGGAAGGTTATTATACGGTTCCACTCGGCAAGGCCGCCATTCGCCGCGAGGGCAGCGCGGTTACGGTGCTGGCCTATGGCACCATGGTGCATGTGGCGCTGGCCGCCGCCGAGGAAACCGGCGTCGATGCCGAAATCATCGATCTGCGCACGCTTCTGCCGCTCGATACGGAGACGATCATGGCATCGGTGCGCAAGACGGGCCGTTGCGTCATCGTGCATGAAGCAACGCTGACCTGTGGCTATGGCGCCGAACTCGCGGCACTCGTGCAACGCGATTGCTTCTATCACCTCGAAGCGCCTGTCATTCGCGTGACCGGTTGGGACACGCCTTATCCGCATGCGCAGGAATGGGCATATTTCCCCGGTCCTGATCGTGTCGGTCGCGCACTTGTGTCTATCATGGAAGCGTGAGGGGAGAGACCATGGCTCATTTTACAATCAAACTCCCCGATGTTGGCGAAGGCGTTGCCGAGGCAGAACTTGTCGAATGGCATGTGAAGGTTGGCGATATCATTCGTGAGGATGATCTTCTGGCCGCTGTCATGACTGACAAGGCGACGGTGGAAATCCCGTCATCACGCGCTGGCAAAGTCATCGCGATCAATGGCGAAGTGGGGGAAAAGATCGCCGTCGGTTCTGAACTGGTGCGGCTTGAAATCGAAGGTGCTTCCGGTGCAAGCGCGGAACCGAAGGCGGAAGAGCCAGCGCATAGTCCGATAGAGGCTGAAACGCCAAAGCCGCAGAATCCGGAAGTGCCGGTCTTGTTGCAGACGCCCGTTCCGCCAAAGCCGGCAGCACCAAAGCGTGAAACCCCGAGCCGCACTTTTGCGGGCGCTGGCCCTGTCCGGGCAGAAGGCGAAAAGCCTCTGGCCACGCCATCGGTCCGGTTGCGCGCGCGCGACGCGGGTGTCGATCTACGACGTGTTCGCGGAACCGGCCCTGCGGGCCGCATCACGCATGAAGATCTGGACGCGTTTTTTGAGGCCGAAAGCGGGGCTGCAACGGCCTTGTCCGGCTATGCCGCCGATACATCCGTTAACGAAATCAAAGTGATCGGGCTTCGGCGCAAGATCGCCGAACGAATGGCGGATGCAAAACGCCATATTCCCCATATTACCATTGTTGAGGAAGTCGATGTCACGCAGCTTGAAGAGCTACGCACCAGTCTCAACAATGAGAAGAAGGAAGGGCGTCCGCGCCTGACGTTGTTGCCATTCGTCATCCGCGCCATCGTCAAGGCGGCGAAAGAACAGCCGGGTCTCAATGCGCATTTCGATGATGAAGCCGATATTATCCGCCAGTTTGGCGGTGTGCATGTGGGCATTGCCACACAGACACCAAATGGCCTGATCGTCCCCGTGGTGCGTCATGCCGAGAGCATGACCGTTTTCGCAGCAGCTTCCGAGCTATCGCGTGTGACCGACGCCGCCCGCAACGGCACGGCAAAGCGGGAAGAACTGAGCGGCTCCACCATCACCATCACGTCGCTTGGACCGCTCGGGGCGATTGCCACGACACCGATCATCAATCGACCGGAAGTCGCGATTGTCGGCGTCAACAAGATTGCCGTGCGTCCAATGTGGGACGGAACCCAGTTCGTGCCGCGCAAGATGATGAACCTTTCATGCAGCTTCGATCATCGGGTGATCGATGGATGGGATGCGGCTGTCTTTGTGCAGAAGCTGAAAAGCCTCATCGAAACGCCTGCGATGATCTTTGTGGAAGGCTGAACTTATGAGTGAGATTAACTGCAAACTTCTGATCATCGGTGGCGGTCCCGGCGGCTATGTCTGTGGCATCCGGGCAGGGCAACTCGGCATCGACACCGTGCTGGTCGAGCGAAAGCGCCTCGGCGGCACCTGCCTCAATGTCGGCTGTATTCCGTCGAAAGCGCTGATCCATGCGGCGGATGAATTCCACCGCGTGACGCATTTCGCATCGAAAGGCGCACTCGGTATTACCGCGCAAAATCCGGCTATCGATTTTGGCAAAACGCTTGAATGGAAGGACGGCATCGTCAATCGGCTGAATAGCGGCGTCGCAGGGCTGTTGAAACGGTCGCGCGTGCGCATGTTTCAGGGGCAGGCGCGGTTCATGGACGGCAAGACCGTGCTGGTTGACACCGATACGGGCCGCCAGACCATTCATGCGGAAAATATCGTGATTGCCACCGGCTCCGTGCCGGTTGAAATCGAGGCGCTGCCCTTCGGTGGCAATATCATTTCGTCCACGGAAGCCCTGTCTCTGGGAGCGATACCGGAGAAGTTAGCTGTTGTGGGCGGTGGTTATATCGGGCTCGAAATCGGCACGGCTTACGCCAAGCTGGGTTCCAAAGTCACCGTGGTGGAAGCCACCGACCGCATCCTGCCGCAATATGATGCCGAACTGACGCGTCCCGTCATGGCACGATTGAAAGCGCTTGGCGTGGAGGTGTTGACCAGCACATCGGCCAAGGGACTGACCGCCGACGGCAAGGCGCTGGAAGTGTTGGCGGCTGACGGTTCAGCGAAACGCATCGAGGCCGACAAGGTGCTGGTGACGGTCGGGCGCAAGCCGCAGACTGACGGCTGGGGTCTGAGCGAAATCCGGCTCGATATGGATGGGCGTTTCATCCGCATTGATGATCGCTGCCGCACGTCGATGCGCGGCGTTTACGCAATTGGCGATGTCACGGGAGAGCCGATGCTGGCGCATCGCGCCATGGCGCAGGGCGAAATGGTTGCCGAGATCATCGCGGGCGGCAAGCAGGCCTGGGACAAGCGCTGCATCCCCGCCGTCTGCTTCACCGACCCGGAAATCGTAACGGTGGGACTGCTGCCCGATGAGGCGCGCAAGGCAGGCCACAATACGCAGATCGGTATTTTTCCGTTTCAGGCAAATGGCCGCGCCATGACGGTTGAGAGGGAAGACGGTTTTATCCGCGTGGTGGCGCGGGCAGACAATCACGTCATTCTGGGGATTCAGGCGGTCGGTGTCGGTATTTCTGAACTGTCGTCTGCCTTTGCGCAAGCCGTTGAAATGGGCGCGCGCCTTGAAGATATTGCTGGGACAATCCATGCACATCCGACCTTGGGCGAAGGCTTTGCCGAGGCCAGCATGAAGGCGCTTGGCCACGCATTGCATGTTTAAGCTCTGGATTTGCGCTCGTAACGCCAGACGAACACCGCAGCCCCGGCGACCATGGCTGCGAGCGCAAACCAGGTGATTGCATAGGACAGATGGCTGTTTCGGAAGGATACAACCGTCAACCCGCCGATCGGCTGGTTGCCCGGATTGGACTTGGCGTCCACATCGATGAAATAGGGTGCGACGGTGCCAAGTTTCTCTTTCGCGGCGAAAGCCGCAACATCGCGAGAGTTCCAGCTGTTCTTCTCTGGATCGTTGGGCCGCAGGAAGAACCCATCCGGCTCCGGCATGCGCAGAAGTCCGGTCACGGTCGTTTCACCGGCAATCTGCGTTTCCGGGCGGGTTGACAGATCACGCTTGTCGCCCGGCACAAAGCCGCGATTGATATAGGTCAGTGATCCATCAGCAGTGCGCAACGGCGTGAGTATCCAATAGCCGGCGCCGCGTTCGGTCAACGCACGCACAAGCACTTCCTTATCGTTCAGATAAGTGCCGGTGATGGTGACATGACGATATTCATCGTCCTTCTGATTGACATTGGCCCAGTCATCTTTGCCCGGCGCAGCAACGGGCTCGGCGTGGACGCGAGCATCCACGCGCGAGATCAGATCGAGTTTCCATTGCAAACGTTCGATCTGCCAGACGCCAAGACCCATAAAAAGCAGGAAAAACAGGCCAGCCAAAACGGCCATAAAACCGAGAAAGAAACCGGATTTCTTTTTCACGTCGTTTCCATCGGCTTCGGTCGTCATCGCACATTCCTGAATTTACTGAAACTGGAGCAATGCTCCCTCATAAACCAGCCATGCGGATTTAGATAGTTTGGAGCGGATAAAATAACAGCGCCAGCAGGCCGAGAATGGCATGTGGCGCTGATAACGAACCGACATAATATTCAATTCATGGGGCAAAATCAGGCAAGCTTGTGAACCTTGTGCCGCCGGTGCGAATAACCGCCCTTCGAACGGCGCAAAACATTGCAAACCTGCGTCTTGTCTTCAGACGGCTTTGGCATCTGCTCATGAATGCGATGCAGTATCTGCTGCGTAACTGTACGATCCTTGTCGGTAGGCCCAATGATTATGCTTTTCATCAACCATTCTCCCTGTTTTTTTGGGCACAGAGTAGCATCCGGGCTACCCCGGCCGGTCATCAAGAATGTACGAATATCCAAAGTATTAATCATAATTTACATATTGACAAGGGCATTCTTGCAACATCGCGCAAGCGCTTGAGATTGGATGAGAAAAGGCCGATTCGCTTTCGCAAACCGGCCTTTTAAAGTGATTATATCGATTAAATCAGTCGCGATTGCCCGTGAGAATCTCGCGCTTGCCGACATGGTTCGCAGGTCCGACCAGACCTTCCTTTTCCATGCGCTCGACGAGCGAGGCTGCACGGTTGTAGCCAATGCCGAGACGGCGCTGGATGTAGGAGGTTGAGCACTTCTTGTCGCGCAGCACCACTTTGACCGCCTGATCATAGACGTCGTCGCCGTCTTCGGACCCCATCGACGTCGCGTCGAAGACAGCCGCATCGGCGGTTTCTTCTTCGGCGTCCTCATCTTCCGTCACGGTTGCCAGATAATCCGGGCGACCCTGTTCCTTCAGATGATTGACGACCTGTTCCACTTCCTCGTCCGAAACGAACGGTCCATGGACGCGGACGATACGACCGCCACCGGCCATATGCAGCATGTCGCCCTGGCCGAGAAGCTGTTCGGCGCCCATTTCACCGAGAATGGTGCGGCTGTCGATTTTCGACGTAACCTGGAAGGAAATACGGGTCGGGAAGTTGGCCTTGATCGTGCCAGTGATGACATCAACGCTTGGACGCTGGGTCGCCATGATCAGGTGAATACCAGCGGCACGGGCCATCTGCGCCAGACGCTGCACCGCGCCTTCGATATCCTTGCCCGCAACCATCATCAGGTCGGCCATTTCATCGATGATGACCACGATATACGGCATGGGCGTCAGGTCGAGTTCTTCCTGAATATAGGTCGGCTCGCCGGTTTCCTTGTCGAAACCAGCCTGCACGGTGCACATGACGGTTTCGCCCTTGCCCTTGGCCGAAGCCGCACGGGCGTTGAAACCCTCGATATTGCGGACGCCGAGGCGGGCCATCTTGCGATAGCGCTCTTCCATCTCGCGCACGGCCCATTTCAGGGCAACAACGGCCTTTTTCGGGTCGGTCACGACGGGGGTGAGCAGGTGCGGAATGCCATCATAGATCGACAGTTCCAGCATCTTCGGATCGACCATGATCAGGCGGCATTCTTCCGGCTTGAACCGATAGAGCAACGACAGGATCATGGTGTTGATAGCAACCGACTTGCCCGAGCCCGTGGTGCCGGCGACCAGCAGGTGAGGCATCTTGGCGAGTTCAGCAATGATCGGCTCGCCACCAATGCCTTTGCCAAGGCAAAGCGGCAGGCGGTAATTCGATGCTTCGAAGGTGCGGGAGTCGATCATCTCGCGCAGATAGACGGTTTCGCGATTGGCATTCGGCAATTCGATGCCGATGACGTTGCGACCCGGAACCACAGCCACGCGGGCGGAGAGCGCCGACATGGAGCGGGCGATATCGTCAGCGAGGCCGATGACACGCGAGGACTTCACACCCGGAGCAGGCTCGAATTCATAGAGCGTGACCACCGGACCGGGACGGACATGGATGATCTCGCCGCGCACGCCGAAATCTTCCAGCACGCTTTCCAGCAGACCTGCGCTGCGTTCCAGCATTTCCTGCGTGATGACATTGCCATCCAGTGCGGGCGGCATTTGCAGCAACTCGCGTGGCGGGAATTCGTACTCGCCGTGAATGACCGGGGCTTCCGCGCGGGGGAGGGGTTGCGGCTGATAGAGGGCAATCGACGGCGCAGCCTTTGCCGGAGCAGGCGTAGCTGCGACTGGTGCAGGCGCTTCGATTTCTTCAACGCTGTGCTCTTCGGCTTCTGCGACGGCAAGCACCACATCGTCTTCGGTCGCTTCACCTGAAACCTCGGCAACTTCCGCAATCTGCGGTGCAGCTTCGACCTTCTTCGGAGCGATTGCCTTTGCCTTTGCAACCAGAGCAATGACTGGAGCCACGGCGACAGGTTCTGACGCTACAATGGGTTCAGGAGTCGGAACTTCTGTTACTGGTTGTGGTTCAGCAACAACTGCCGCAACCGGCGTTTCTTCCGGCTGGCTGTTCCATTCACGAATGCGGAACTGTGCCAGAATGGATTCAACAGTCGGCGCTGGCTTTTTGGGAGCGGCGGGTACCGCAGCAACAAGCGGCACGGTCGGCGCAAGGCTTGCCTCAACATCGCATCCTTCCCAGAAGGCGAAGTCGGAAATATAGGCGAAGGCAGACGTTGTGATGTCAGTTGCGGGCGCGATAGGAGCCTGCGCTACCACAGGTTCTGGTATCGCCTGAACGACAGGTGCCGCGACGGCAGCTGGCATGACCGGCAGGGCAGGCGGAACGGGTACGACGGGCGGTTGCACCATGCCGAGCGAAACGCTCTGCTGCAATGCGGCGACCGCCATTGGTTGGACTTCGGCTGCTTTTTCAACAACGGCTTCCTGCGCTTCCGCAACAGGCTGAACCTGCGGGCGAGCGTTGACATCCGGCAGGTCCTCGCCGCGACGACGCATCAGTTCCACTTCCGGCGTGCGGGTGAAACGGACATTCTCGCCCAGAGAAAAATGGATTTTCCAGGCGCCGTCATCTGTCGGATTACGCGCCTCCGTCTGGCCACGCTGGGGCTTCGGGTCCGAGGCGTTCTCTGTATGATTTCCATTCGAATGGGGGAAATTTTCTCTCAAATTACGCATGATACCTGAACCATAGATACTGTCGCCTGAATGAGCCCAAGTAATAAAAAATGAAGGTTAACAACCCCCTTCATAAATTCGCCGTCGCCCAGAAAATTCTGACAGGGTCGCCGCGGTTGACAGCTGGTTTTCTGTGGGGAAATTCATTCCAAAGAACAAGAATAGTCAACAAAAACAAATAGTAAGTATTATAAGTTAATGAATTTTATTAGAAATATGAAAACCCGCATGGGTTGTGAATATAAATTACTCCCTTAAAGCGCGTTACCCGAAACGCTGCCGGTGCGCGGCTCAGTCACGGGCAAGCGCTACGACGGGATCGAGTCGGGAGGCATTGCGGGCGGGCATGAAACCGAATCCGATTCCGATAAGGCTGGAACACAGCAGCGCCGCTACAATGGATGTCGGCGAGTAGATCAGTTTGAACATTGTGCTGAACTGCGCGAACAGCAGACCGAAACCGCCAGCGACAAGCACCCCGACAATGCCGCCGATCAGACAGACCAAGATAGATTCGATGAGGAATTGTTGCAGGATATCGCTTTGCCGCGCCCCAACTGCCATGCGCACGCCGATCTCGTTGATTCTTTCCGAAACTGCGACCAGCATGATGTTCATCACGCCGATTCCCCCAACAAAGAGCGAAATGCCCGCGATGCTCGCCACAAGGAGGGCCAGCATTGCCGTCGTGGCCTGAATGGTTTTCTGCAATGTGTCGCTGTTGAAGATGAAAAAGTCCTTTTTGCCATGACGCCTTTGCAGAAACGCCGTCACCATCTTTTCGGCGATCGCCGGGTCCATAGTGTCGCGAATGCGAACGGCTATCGACTGCAAAGCGCGCGAGCCGGTCATGCGCGTCTGAACAGTTGTATAGGGCAGAAACAATTCCAACTTGCTCGATCCGGACATGCCTTGTTCATCGGCTTTGGTAACTCCGACGATCCGTACAGGAATCTGTTTCAGAAAAACGACCCTGCCGACCACGGTGCCCTGCTCGTTGGGGAACAATTCCTTTTTGGTGTTCGTGTCGATCACCGCGTCCTGCGCGAGATTATCGAGACTTCTTTTGTCGAAGAAACGCCCCTCAACCAGCTTGCTTTTACGGGTCGCAAAATAACGTTCGCTGACACCATTGACCGTGATGCTGACTTCCTTGTTGCCAACGCGGACCGTTCCCATCGTGGAACTTTCAGGTGTTGCCGCGACGACATAGGGCAGCTTGGCCAGTTCGTTTGCGTCGTCAACGTTCAATGTGGTGACAAGCGCCGCTTTCAGATCGCCATAGCCGGTTCCGGGGCCGATATAGAGCGTGTTGGTGCCGAGGCTGCTGATCTGTTCGAGGATGCGCTGTTGTGAACCTTGCCCTAGTGCCGTGACGCAGACGACGGAGGCCGTTCCGATAATGATCCCCAGCATGGTGAGGAATGTTCGCATGCGGTGCGCGTTCATGGAGCGCAAGGCCATCGCAAAGGCTTCTTTAAAGCGATCACGCATACCGCTGAAAAGATTATGTTTTTCCGACTCCGATGCAGCAAGGGGATCATTGGTCCGAATGCTGCGGCAATCGACAGCCTTCAGCGTATCGGCTGTGATTTCTCCGTCGTGGATTTCGATGATGCGGTTTGCGCGCGCCGCGACAGCCCTGTCATGCGTGACAATGATGATCGTGCGGCCTTCACGGTTCAGTTCCTGAAGAATGCCGAGTACTTCTTCGCCGCTCCGGCTATCGAGCGCGCCGGTCGGTTCGTCTGCGAGTATGACATCAGCGTTGTTGATGAGCGCGCGGGCTATCGACACACGCTGTTGCTGGCCGCCGGAAAGCTGGTTGGGCCGGTGGTGCGTCCGACCGCTCATGCCAAGCCGCCGCAGGATTTCATGGGCGCGTTCGCGCCGCGCTTCACGCGCCTGTCCCGCATAAATCGCGGGTATTTCGACATTGCCGACTGCGTCCAGCTCATTCAGCAGGTGATAGCGCTGAAAGATAAAACCAAAATGCTCCCGCCGCAGCTGAGCCAGTTCATCCGGCTCCAGTTTCGCCGTTGAACGTCCTGAAATCAGATATTGCCCTTCCGAGGGACGATCCAGACAGCCCAGAATATTCATCAGCGTGGATTTTCCAGAACCGGACGCACCGACAATCGCCACCATCTCGCCGCACTGGATGGTGAGGTCGATATCGCGCAGGACCGTGGTGAAACCGTCGCCGGATGGGTAATGGCGCGAAACAGCCTTCAACAAAATCAACGGCATATCGCTCATGTCAGGCACCGTCAGTCGTTACAGTGGTTTCCTGATTGTCGGTGACGATCTTGTCACCTTCCTGCAAGCCTGAGCGGATTTCCGTGTTGATCTTGTCGGTGATTCCGGTTTCCACGGTGCGCTCCTCCAGCGTTCCATAGGCATTCAGCACGCGGACGGTTGCTTTACCCGGACTATCCGGGTCGTCATTACCGAGCGGTTTCAGCGCCGACACAGGAGCGAGCAGGACATTTTTGACCTTCGCCAGAACGATATGGATCTCCGCCGTCATATAGGTGCGAAGCAGACCATCGGTGTTGGGAATGCTGAACTTGCCTTTGTAATAAACGGCAGAGGCCGTCACGCCGCTTGAAGCCGACAGGCCGTTGCTGGTGCCGAAGCTCTTGTCGCTCACAACGGAATCCGGCGCAGGCTCGATTGTTTCGAGCTTTGCATCGTAACGTTTTGAATTTCTTCCGGAAATGGTGAAGTAGATCGGCAGGCCATCGTGCACCTGCGTAATATCCGCTTCCGAAATATCGGCTTCCACCGTCATCGTGTCGAGCTGACCGAGGATCGCGATTGTCGGGACGGTTTGCTGCGCGTTGACGTTCTGGCCCTCCTGCGCCACCGTTGAAAGTATGGTGCCATCAATGGGAGCCGTGATCCGAGTGTAGGCAAGCTTGGTTTCCGCGATACGGACTTCAACCTTCGACGCCGCGATCAAGGCTTCCGTATTGGCCAAGGCCGCTTTTTGCTTTTTCAATCCGGCTACTGCTTTGTCATATTCAGATCGCGCGACAGCATTTTTTCCGATCATCGCCTGATTGCGGGCAAGATCCAGCTTCGCCAGTTCCAGATCGGCGAGGTTCTGCTGACGAGTGGCCTCGTTCTGACGCAGTGTTGCCTGGGCTTTGTCCAGATCGTTCTGCTGGCTCGCGGCATCGATGAGCGCGACGACTTCGCCCTGTTTCACATGCTGTCCGGTTTTCACTTTGAGCGAAAGTATCCGCCCCGTGGCCTGAGTGCCAATGGCAACCAGATTTTTAGGGCGCAATGTGCCCGACGCAACCACAGAGCTTTCAAGGTCACCGCGTTCTACGGTTGTCATCTCGGGCAGCGGCTCGTGAGCGGACCACTGTTCGAACGACAGACCAGCGGCCAGCATCAAGACAAGGAGGGCCGCGCCCCAACGTTTGCGAAAACGTCGCTTCGATACAGAGTTGGCGGAATTCATTGCGGCCTCGCAGGATGATCAGGCGCGGTCGCCATGGGAGGTTTCATGAGATGCGGACCAGTATAGCCGTCCACGACTTCAGATCTGTCGATGTCGATCCGACCGTTCCAACCTCCGCCGAGTGCCTTCTGCAAAGCGACGTAGTTGGTGATGATCTCCACGCGTGCTTGCGCCAACGCGTTTTCCTGATCGAGCAAACTGCGTTGGGCGTTGAGGACGTCGAGGAAATTTTTGGATCCGGCCTTGAACTGGTCGAGCGTCAACGCAGTGATCTTACGGTTGTTACCCACAATCTTCTCGAGCTGAGCGATGCGCAGACGGTTCTGGTTGAATTGGACACTGGCGTTTTCCACTTCGCTCAAACTGTCCAGAATAGTTTGGCGGTATTTGATGAAAGCCTCGTCCCGCGTTGCCCGGGCCGCATCAACATCAGCAAGCAGCTTGCCGCCCTGGAAAACAGGTATCGTGAGGTTGGGACCGAATGACCAGCCTATGGTCGACAAACGGGCAAGATCGCCAAAGTTTGCACCGCCGGTATCGATTTTGCCAATAAGGGAGACGCTTGGATAAAGTGTCGCCTGACTCTGGCCAATCTTGGCTGTTGCGGCAGCATAATCTCGTTCTGCAGCGCGGATGTCGGGGCGGCTTAGTAAGAGATTTGCAGGTAATCCGGCAGCTATTCTGCGCGGTGCGGAAGGCAAGGGCCGGGGCTTGTCCAATATCGCGGCCAGCGCAAGCGACGAACGCCCCGTCAGCGTGGATAGCTTGTTCAGAGAACTGGCATAGCTGATGCGCAGTGAAGGAATTTCGGCCTCTGTGGTATCGGCCTGCGTTTGTGCGCTCAGCAGATCAACCTGTGATATGTTGCCGGCTTCCAGTTGCGTGCGGGTGAGGGCAACAGTTCGGCGCTGTGAAGCAGCATTGCGCCCGGCGATTGCGATCTGCGCCTGCGCGCCGCGCAACTGGACATAATTGGTTGCGATATCACCGATCAGACTGACGAGCGCCGCACGCAACTGTTCGCTCGCCGACTCTTTTGCGTAATACGCCGCTTCGACACCGCGCCGGTTCGCGCCGAACAAATCGATATCCCATGCAGGATCTAACCCGAAACTCGACGTGCTAGTGGCGGCGCTGCCACCACCACCAGAACGCGTGAAACTGCCTTTTCCATCCACGGACGGATAAAGTGTGCCACCCGCCGACGCGTAGCTGGCGCGCGCCTGGCGTACTTTTGCTTTTGCTATCGCAACGTTAGGACTGCCCTCAATGCCGTCAGCAATGAGCTGGTCCAGAATTGGATCGCGCAGGTTTTTCCACCAGTCTGCGAGATTGGGAGCAACGGTGCTGGCCTTACTGTTCCACGCGGGGGGCGTATTGATGACAGGGGCGCGATAATCCGGCCCAACTGCAACACAGCCCGCGCTGAACGGAAAAAACAACAAAATCGCGCAAAGGGGGACTTTCGAAATTTTGATATTTCCTCAAAGTAATCAATAAAAAATTCGCATTGTTTTTAATATGGATTGGAGAGTATGTACATCGAGGCAACATATTTTTAAATTGCTAGCAATAAAATTGGCTATACTATTTATAATGCTTGAAAGAGCTGCGATCAGACTTCCGATTACAGTGACGGATGCGCGAGGAATATGATATTCGCGTTGTGGTTATAACGCCAACTATGTGCCCCCGTTCAGTTGCCGGAACGGGGACTGAAATATTGGGGGGCAGTGGCCTATGCGGCGTTTGCGGCAAGCCAGTCGGCCAATGAACGGCGGTTTGCGGCACGTCCGCGCATGGCTTCCGCCGCGCACATGGAATTCAACACCGCTTCCTGCGTTGCCTCCGCCGCGGCGCGAAACAGCGTGTCGATCCGGTTTTCATTGAGGACCGATATCCGGGTGAAGTCACTCGGCTCGTCGTGATCGAAAGTCACGGCGGTTGAAAAGCCGACAGCAATATCACCACTGCCGTGGCCCCAGAATGCGCCGAGCCGCGCCAGACCCGCACCACAACGACGCGTGACGCGTTTCAGCTGTCGGTGTTCCATGGGCACATCGGTTGCGAGCACGAGAATGACCGAGCCTTTTTCTGGTTGCGCTTCGGCCTTGGGCGAGGGGCGGCGTCCATCGGGAAGCACGAGGTCCCCAGCGCGTCCGAAATTGGTTAGCGCTAGAATACCAAGATGATGGGTCGAGCCATCCAGCACGAATTGCCGGGACGATGAACCAATACCGCCTTTAAAGCCAAAGCAGCTCATGCCGGTTCCAGCTCCGACATTACCCTGGGCCACGTCGTCGCTTGCTGCTTGCAAGGCAAGGCGCGCGTGTTCCTCGGTTACGGCCATGGCCTGAATGTCGCTGAGCGGACCGTCATTGCATTCCAAAACCACCGGATTGACGGTGGCGGTGGTGCGTCCGATATCGGGATTGGCGGCAATTGCGTCGCGGATAAGGGCGTTGGCGCAGGTGCCGACGCCAAAAGTGTTGGTCAGCAGGATCGGCGTTTCCAGCGTGCCGAGTTCCTCAATCTGAACCAGCCCCGTACTCTTGCCGAACCCGTTGATGATATCGCAGGCAGCCAGAACCTTACGCCGATACAGATTGCCATCATGAGGCAAAATGGCCGTCACGCCGGTATTGATATCGCCATAGCGCAGAGTGTGGTGGCCGACCCGCACACCCGGCACATCAGTGATGGCATTTTTTGCGCCGGTTGGCATGGTGCCACAGATGATGCCGAAGTCACGTGCGGTTGCAGTCATGTCATAGTTCCGTTTTTAAAAGACCTGTGGGTCAGAGACGCCCGGCTTCGATAATACGCTTGAGAAAGGCTTGTGTGCGCTCGCCCTGCGGATTGCCGAAGATTTGCGACGGCGGACCTTCTTCATAGACCTTACCGTTTTGCAGGAAACAGACCTTGTCTGCAACCTCACGTGCAAAACCCATTTCATGGGTGGCCAGCACCATGGTCATGCCCTTGGTCGCCAGATCGCGCACGATATCAAGCACTTCCGATACCAGTTCTGGATCGAGCGCCGAGGTGATCTCATCCAGAAGCAGCAATGTCGGGTCCATCATCAGCGCCCGAACGATGGCGACGCGCTGCTGTTGTCCGCCGGAAAGCCGGTCCGGATATTCCTTCGCCTTGTGGTCAAGGCCGATACGGGCAAGGAGGGCAAGCCCTTTTTCCTGCGCCTGTTTGACCGGCATGCCCAGCACCTTTGTCGGGCCGAGCGTGACGTTTTCCATCACGGTCATATGCGGAAACAGGTTATAGCCCTGAAACACGATGCCGATTTCGCGGCGCAGGACATCGAGGTCAACGCCCGGTCCGGTCACACGGTCACCATGCAGGCGGATTTCGCCTTCATCAATGGTCTCGAGCCGGTTGATGCAGCGCAGAAGCGTGGACTTGCCGCAGCCCGAAGGGCCGATCAGACAAACGACCTGATGCTCTTCGATGTCGAGGCTGATGCCGGACAGAACCTCCAGCGATCCATAACGCTTGATTGCCTTGTCGATTTCAACGAGTGCCATATCCGTATTCCTCACATACTCGAACGCATTTTCCGGCGATCCCGTTCGATCAGACGATCGACAAAACGGGCCTGCGGAATGGTGATCAGGATGAACAGAATGGCGACGGTGGTGACAGCCGACAGGTTGAAATAATTGCTGGCGATGATTTTCGACTGGTTGAAGGCGTCGATGGTGCCGATGATCGCGACCAGCGCCGTATCTTTCTGCAAGCTGATGCAGTTGTTCATCAGCGGCGGAATGATGCCGCGCACGGCCAGCGGAACCACGACATAGCGCATGGTGCGGACATAAGAGAGACCGAGCGAGCGCGCTGCTGCAATCTGGCTTGGATGCACGCTTTCAATGCCGGCGCGATAGACTTCGGACGTGTAGGCACCATAGGTCAGCGTCAGCGCGATGATCGCATAGGCATTGGACGACAGGTCTTTCAGGATCGGCAGGCCCGTCAGGGGCAGCCCGAAACCGATGAGATAGATCGTGATGATGGCGGGCAGGCCGCGAAACAGATCGCTGTAGAAGGTGGCGAGCAGGCGGATCGGCCTGCCAGCCATTCCGGGAAGCGTGCGGGCAATCGCAATGACCAGCGCCCAGACCAGGATCAGAATGGCTGAAACGAAGAAGATGACGATGTTGGTGCCGAAGGCCTTGAGTACGGTACCCGCCGACTTGGCAATCAGGCTGACATCGAAGAAAGTGCGGCTGACCGCAGCATCATTGACGATCATGAACCATGCGCCAGCGCAGAGGATCAGCACGGCAACGGCATAGGAGATGACCTGCCAGGACATATCCGAAGCACGTGCACCCAGTTCCCGGCCCGCGTAGATATCGGCGCTTTTCCCGGCCTGCATTGAAAGCTGTACAGCCCGCCAGGCGAACCACAATACGGCGAGCGGAGCCAAAAGCAGCAACCAGCCGATGGTCAGAACGGGCGTCGCAGGCCAGCCCTGCGAGATCGTATAGCTGGTCACACTGTGGACGGTCTGCGCCGAAGCCAGAAGGGTGATGAACGAAAAGGCGAAAGCCAACAAGGACCGACCGCTATGGGTGCGGACTTTGTTTCGGCTGCGCCATTGCCGCGCGCGCTCTGCGCTGGCTTCCGGTGCCGGATGGGACATAGATATTCTCGCTGAGGCAAGGTGGTCGCGCGCCGTTTTGGAAACGTGCTGCCACGGTGTCAAAATCGGAAGACCGGGCCGCGGCTGCCATCGCAGGCGCGGCCCGGCCAACCGTCAGATCAAGGCTTCCAAAGTGGAACGTCGGACGGAGACATGCCCCATGACGGCAGCAAATAGGCTGCTTCCAGCTTCTTCAGGCTTCCGTCTTTTCCCATGTCGGCGATCAGCTGATCGATGACTTTCTTGTTTTCCGTGCCCTTCGGATAAATACCGGCGGTTTCGCCGCTGGATTCATACTTGCCGACCACTGCCAGCTTGCCGTTGGAATTCTTCACCTGACCGAGAATGATCGACAGATCGGTCATCACGGCATTGACCTTGCCAGCGGCAAGCGCGGTGAACATCGACGCGGTGTCGTCGAAGACATCGAGGCTTGCAACTTTCAGCGTTTCCTGCGCGAAAGGAACCAGCGTCGTGCCAGCCTGCGTGCCGACCTTCACCGTCTTCATTTCAGCTTCCGTCACCGGCTTGTCGGCGCGGGCCGCTACACCATAATCGGAGTTCATGTAAGGCGTGGAGAAATCAACGACCTTCTTGCGCGGTTCGGTGACGGAGATCAGCGCCAGCGCGATGTCATAATCCTTGTTCTGGCCTGCAACGATGGAGTCAAACGAGGCGTTGACCAGCTTTACTTTCTCAAGGCCAAGGCGATGCGCAATATTAACGGCCATGCAGAATTCATAGCCGTCCTTGATCGTGTCCGGCGTATCGCCATTGAACTGGCCGATGGCAGGCAGGTTGATGATGACGGTGAACTGACCGGGCACAGCCGGGGTGATCGATGCCGATCCCTTATCTCCGATCAGCGGGCAATCGCCGTAACCTTCGGTGGCGGCAGACGCACTGCTTACTCCTGCCGCTGTGGCGACGCTTGCGAACAATGCGCCATAAGCTGCTGACTTAAATAGGTTTTTTATTGTCATATTCCCCTCTTGCTTTCTTTTGGGTTAGAGAACGGCTTCTGCACCCGTGCGGGCCAGATCCATGTAGATTTCCTGCAGACGACGCGTATGCGGACCCGGCTTGCCATCGCCGATGGTGTGGTCCTGAATGCCGATAATCGGCGTCACGAAGCTCGATGCGCTCGTGAGAAAGGCCTCTTTGGCGGCCTTGGCTTCATCGACCGTGAACAGCCGCTCCTCGATGGTGAGGTTCTGTTCTTCGGCGATTTTCAGAACGGCCCGGCGCGTGCAGCCGGGCAGGATGGAATGCGAATTGGGACGGGTCACCAGCACATTGTCATGCGAAATGATGAAGGCGGTCGATGAAGCGCCTTCGGTGACAAAGCCGTCTTCAACCAGCCAGACTTCATGAAAGCCTTTGCTCTTGGCCTGTTTCTTGGCCATCACCTGCGCCAGCAGCATGACGGTCTTGATATCGCGGCGTGCCCAGCGCGTATCCGGTGTGACATCGACACGAACCCCATGCAGCACCGACGGTGCATTGGCCAGATTTTTGGCCTGCGTGAACATCACCAGATTGGGCTTGATATCGTCTGCATAGACAAAATCGCGATCAGCTTCGCCACGCGTCACCTGCATATAGACCACGCCTTCGCGCAGCGTGTTGCGGCGGATGAGTTCAATCTGCGCCTTGCGAATATCGTCAAGCGAGACGGGCAGGGCGATGTCGATTTCTTTGACCGAGCGTTCCAGCCGGGCGAGATGAAGATCATTATCGACCAGACGTCCATCGATCACAGCGCTCACTTCGTAGATTCCGTCGCCAAACAGAAAGCCGCGATCAAAAACCGAAACCTTTGCGTCGCTTTCGTCGACGAAGGCTCCGTTCACATAAATTACTCTGGCCAAAATACGTCCTCGGCATCTGCATTTCTCGATTGAAAGGACGGTAGGAAAAAAGAATTTGGCTGGCCAATGCTATGTTTTGCAATCACTATGCAGAAATTGCATAAGGGGAAGAGAGTAGGGGAATAAGGGAGTAAGGGAATAGGTGGATAGCTGTTGTTATCGCCTGTCCGAGACGCAAACATACTGCCTTACTGCCCTATTCCCTTACTCCCTTATTCCCCTACTCCCCTAAGGAGCGCCTATGGAACTGAAATGGCTGGAAGACTTCATCGCGCTTGCGTCAACGTCGAGCTTCTCCCGGGCGGCAGAGGCGCGCCATGTGACGCAGTCGGCCTTTTCGCGGCGGATCAAGCAGCTTGAGGTCTGGCTGGGGGTAACGCTCGTCAATCGCGCCACCTTTCCGGCTCAGTTGACCCATGAAGGGAAGACCTTTCTTCACGTCGCGGAAGATGCGGTCCGGCAGTTTTACGCCACGCGCAGAAGCCTTCAGCCAAGCCGGCAAGGACAAAACCCTGCGCTGAAATTTTCTGCCTTGCATACTTTGACCGTCACGTTCTTTCCGCAATGGCTGAAGGGGATTGATGCGACCATCGGCAATATTCATTCGCATCTGGCGCCGGATCGCGGCGGGTTTGAAGACAATATCGCGACCCTGACCGAAGGCGAAGTCGATTTCTTTCTGACTTATGCGCATCCGTCAGTGCCGATCCTGATCGACAGGGAACGGTTTCCGTCGATCATTCTGGGCACAGAAAGGCTGATCCCGGTGTCGTTGCCGTCCGGGGAAGGGCCTGTGCTGGATCGCGCTATCGAGACCGGCGCGCCACTGCCCTATCTCAGCTATGGCGACTTTTCATTCTTCGGCGCGGCTCTGGCGCAGAAATTTGCGTCCGGTCCAAGTTTTGCGCGCAAGGTCGTGCATGAGAACACCATGTCTATCGGTCTCAAAGCGATGGTTCAGGCCGGGTGGGGCATGGCATGGCTGCCGGAAAGTCTGGTTCTAGAAGAAATCCGTCGTGGCGATATGGTGCCCGCTTCGGTCGATCCCTATTGGGATCTGACGACGGAAATTCGCATCTTCCGCCACGATGCACCGCTTTCGACACGTGCTGAAAGCCTGTGGGCTTTTTTGCAGGCAAAAGACGGTGCAGTTTCAGAAAACAGCGATTGACAGGACGGCATGCGCAGCGCTGTAAATGCTCGCACTTTATTCGGCCGGAGAGGGACGTAGACGGCATGAAGATCACCATCGAACAATCGCTCGATCAGGCGGGGACGGGCGCATTCCAACGAGGCTTGCTCGGGGTTTTCGGCCTCGTCTGGGCAGCGGACGCGATGCAGGTTCTGGCTGTCGGCTTCACAGCAGCGTCCATTGCAAAAACATTCGGGCTGACCGTGCCGCAGGCATTGCAAACCGGAACGCTTTTCTTCTTCGGCATGTTGGTCGGTGCAGCCGTGTTCGGCAGACTCGCCGATAAATATGGCCGTCGCCGTGTGCTGCTGATCACCGTCGCGTGCGATGCCGTGTTTGGTCTGCTGTCAGCCTTCGCACCTGGTTTCGAAGTTCTGCTTGCACTGCGTTTCCTGACCGGCGTGGCCGTCGGTGGAACGCTGCCTGTCGATTATGCCATGATGGCTGAGTTTTTGCCCTCCAGGAACCGTGGTCGCTGGCTGGTCATGCTGGAAGGTTTCTGGGCCGTGGGCACCGTGGTGATCGCGCTAGCCGCATGGGCCGCGAGCCTTGCCGGTGTCGAGGATGCATGGCGCTATATTTTCGTCGTCACCGCAGCGCCTGCGCTTATCGGTATCTGGCTGCGCCTCTGGGTGCCGGAATCACCAATGCATCTTTTGAAATCCGGTCGCGCGGATGAAGCAAAATCGGTGATGAACCGCGTGTTGCGCCGCAACGGAAAGCCGGAACTGCCGCCGAAGGCGCGGCTTGAAGCCCCGCTTCTCGTGACGGATGAACGGCTTTTGTCGCCAAAGCTTCGCCAGCGCACGCTCGCAACGCTCGCGATCTGGTTTCTCGTTTCCGTGTCCTATTACGGCATTTTCACCTGGATACCGGCCAAGCTCGCCGGTGACGGCTTCGGCTTCGTGCGCGGTTACGGCTTTCTGGTCGTGGTGGCGCTGGCGCAATTGCCGGGCTATGCACTCGCCGCTTACGGCGTTGAAACATGGGGCCGTCGCAAGACGCTGATCAGCTTCCTGTTCATCAGCGCTGCGGCCTGTGCCTTGTTCACGATTGCCAATAGTTCGGCTGTAGTCGGCGCATCAATCCTGATCATGAGCTTCGCGCTGCTCGGCACATGGGGCGCGCTCTATGCCTTCACGCCGGAGCTTTATCCGACAGCCCTGCGCGCCAGCGGCATGGGCGCGGCGGGTGCCATGGCGCGCCTTGGTGGCCTTCTGGCGCCGTCGGCTTTGGCCATCGTCATCAGCCAGAGCTTCAACGTGGCTGTCGCAATGTTTGCTGGCCTTCTGGCGCTCGCAGGTGTGATTGCGTTCCTGATCAATGTCGAAACGCGCCAGCAGGCTTTGAACTAGGCGTTTAAAACGCTTTTCGGAAAGTCAGATTGAGGCGAACACGACCAACCTTGTCGTGTTCGCCATCTTTCAGCGCCAATATGCCATGGTGATAAAGGCGTGACGGGCCACCCCAGACAACCACATCGCCATGGTGCAAGGGGTATTTGGTGATCGGGTCGTTGCGTTTAAGACCGCCAAACTGGAAGGTAGCGGGAAGACCAAGCGAAACCGATACAATCGGATTGGCGAAATCACACTCGTCCTTGTCCTGATGCAAGGACAGCTTTGCGCCGGGCTCGTAACGGTTGATCAGGCAGGCATCGGGCGAAAAATCGGGATATCCGGCCTGTCGGGCGGCATTTTCAGCGAGAGACCGAAGGGCGTCCGGCATGGCTGGCCATGGCTTCCCGGTTTCAGGGTCATTGGCGCTATATCGATAGCCAGTTTTGTCGGTTACCCAGCCCGCTTGCCCGCAATTGGTCATGGCGACCGACATGCGATAGCCACCGGGCGTCACCATATGCCGAAATGGCGCGGCGGCGCTGACATCCGCGACTGATTTCAAAATCGCTTCTTCCTCCGGCAATGCGAAGCCGTGCAGAAGTACTGCGCCGGGCGCAAGAATCTCAACAGGTTCAAGCTGATCAAACAAATCTCTCATAAGGCTTTTTAGCATAGGCCGCTGCTGAAACGTCCCGAAATCTGCTTTCTAATTGAAGACCCCTGTCGGGGTCCTCTGGTTGTTATGAAGTGAGATTACCAGTTTACCTTGAAACCGAGCGTTCCCTTGAGGCTATAATTATCGCCGAAATCCTCGAAGCTGGTCTTGACCATGCCTTCGCCGAACAGCGCATATTTGCCATCGGCCCAGGCATAGGTTCCACCGGCGCCGATACCGCCCCAGGTTTTGTCGTTTTCGCTTTTGAAATCAACACCACCCGCTCTGATCTTATAGTCGTTCATGAACTCCTGATAGAGATTGGCGGCGACATAGAGTTTGGTCTGGGTCAGCCAGTTATTTTCGTCATGCCATGCATTATGGTATTCCGCCGCCAGCCCAATGCGGGCATTGAGGCTGTCGCCGTTACGCAGATCGACAGGTACGCCCGCGACATCGTGGAAACTGTCGAAATCCACCGAAGACCAGACAAGCTGCGCCTGCGGTGTGATCGACCAATGTTCGTTGACTTCGATACGTCGTCCACCTTCAAGGCTGAGACCATAGCCAAAGCCCTTATTGCCATCGGCCAATGACTTTTTAAGTGTATCGGACACGAGCTTGCTGTCATACCAGGTCAACTGGAGCTGTCCATCGAGATAATAGCCATTATTGCCATACCAGGTGAGTGCGCCGCCTAATCCCCAGCCGTCGGTGTCGATGGTGCCATCGCCACTAAACGACGAGATATCACTGCTGGCTTTACCGTATTGCGCCGTCAGACTGCCGATCAGGCGACCGGATTCGCTCTCCTGAAACATCGCGTCGATACCGGCCTGCATGACGAATACGCCGATATCCTGCGTCACATCGGCGGTGGAGCCGCCCGCCGCAAATTTGCTGTGGGTTCCTTCGATACGGCCCCAGACGCCATATTTGTCGATGGCGATATCCGGTCCTGCTGTCGCGTGGCCGTCCTTAACATCGTCGCTGGGCAGCACATTATCGGTCCAGTATCGATTGCCGACGCGCTGCTGCAAGCTTGGCATCTGGTTCAACGCCTGCATATTGCGCGCATAGCCTTCATAGATCGGCATGGACGGATTGTAGCGCTTTTCGCCATTGGCGGATGTATTGCGCAGATAAAATCCGCCGTCACCAGTCAGTGCCACGCTATTCGCGGTTGCCGCAGAAGCAGCGGGTTCTGACGCCGCAGGCGAGGGGGCTTCGGTCGGCTGGTCAGGTGTTGCGGTGATTTCATAGGCATAGACGCCGCTAACAACCGCCGCTTCGCCGTCTTCCGTCGTATAATCGCCTGCGAGCGCGAATGTACCCGCCGGATTGCCTGCAACCTCTATGATCTTGGTATCATCGGCAATTTGATGGCTGGTCTGGCCATAGGAAACAAGGCGAAGCTGGCTGTTGCCGGAACTGTCGCCAGCTATGACCAGACGGCTGGTCTCGCTATTATCGGCACCGATCCCGGTGGCAATCTCGACCGTGCCACCTTTGCCGATGTAATCGCCTTTGACGGTCAGCGTGCCGACACCGTTATCACCGGGTGCGACAACACCGCCGGTTTCGTTGGTCACGGATTGGACGCTGCCGATGCCGCTTAACCGCCCGGCTCTCGCAACCCGGACGGATGTGTAGTTGTCGCCGTCGAAGATCAGCGTTCCGCCGACGACTGCGGAATCGCCGGTAAAGCTGTTATCACCGGTGAGCCGCAGAATGCCTGCGCCACGTTTTGTCAGACCGCCGATGCCGGAGATTGGATTGGACCAGGTTGAAGAATAGCCCTGCGTATCGACGTCGAAACCTTCGGCATGGCGGAATTTCATCGGCCCGTTGATCGCAGCGCCAAGGTTCAGGAGGCCTTGGCCGTAGATTTCGGTCGGGCCGATATTGGTGGCGGTGGTCAGCAGGGTTTCAATGGTCTGCCGCGCATTCATATAGGGAAAGGCTTGACGCACAACGGCGGCGGCACCGGCCACATGCGGCGTCGCCATGGATGTGCCCTGCATGTAGGAATAACCGCCACCGGGATAGGTCGAGTAAACAGCGCCGCCCGTATCACCGCCTGGGGCCGCCATGCACCATTCTGCCGCAATACCGCAGCGATTGCTGTAGCTCGCAATTTGCCGGTTTGGACCAACGGAAACAACGGCAATGATCGAGCCTCTCAAATCCGAAAAGTCGAGATTGGCGACGGCAGGATCATTCGGTGCCAAAAGGCGGAATGTGTTGGGATTGTTCATGTCGAGATCGCGGCGGCGACCATCGACAAATTTATATTTGCCGAGCGCGGTATTCTGGGGTGTGATTGCAGGAAACAGGGCGCTGCCGCTCGGCTGCGCTGACGAATATGGCTGAACCTTGTAATTATTGCCGGCAGCGAAGACCATGACGATATCGGCTTTGGCGGCGACTTTCAGTGCCTCGTAATCATTACGAAGATAGTTGCCATACAGAATCGGCTGATAGCTCAACCGTTGATAATTGCGATTGTTGTAAGGGGTAGGAAACGCATAGGGGCCATAGCTGCCGTTCAGCACCTTCACCCCTGTCGTTGATGCATAGCGCAGTGCCCTGTTGATCGCGTCATATTGCCGGTCCGGCACGATGGCCCGCAAGGCGAGGATTTGTGCATCATAGGCAACGCCATGCATGCCGGTTCCATTGCGGGCTGCGGCGATGGTGCCGCTGACATGGGTTCCGTGCCCGATGGGCGTCCCGTTTCGCTGAAGGTCCCGAACATCCCGCTCGTGCATGAAAGTGCCGAAGTTTCTCGACCAGGGATGCACTTTCCCGGCAAATTCCGGATGGTAGATATCAATGCCAGTGTCGAGCACGGCGACCGTGATGCCTTTTCCTGTAAAACCGCGTCGGTATGCGGGGATGGGGTTGATCATGGGGAGGCCCCAGCTTGCCAGATATTCCGCGTCGGACGTGAATGCTCGAGATGGTTCG
Source organism: Ochrobactrum soli (assembly GCF_003664555.1). NCBI lineage: Bacteria > Pseudomonadati > Pseudomonadota > Alphaproteobacteria > Hyphomicrobiales > Brucellaceae > Ochrobactrum > Ochrobactrum soli. The sequence continues at coordinate 121,196 of NZ_RCHH01000010.1, forward strand.
GCCTGTTGCGCGTTGGAATAAGAAGGAAACAGATAAATAGTCGCAGCTAATAATCGAACAATTCGACGAGAACTTCGCATATATCTCTCCCGGTTTAGGTGAAATTATTTCAGATTTCATTCCTTATTTTATTGAGAATAATTTCATTCCAAATACTTAGGCTTGCAATATTTCTGCAATAATATAAGGAATATGACAGTTTGTTCATTTTAATATTTATTTTACAACGCCTATTAGTTGCCTTTGTTTTATTGATACCTATTTTGAAATTACAGCCGGACACATCGTTTCTTCGCAGTTCTAAACCGGGCAATAAAAAACGGGGCCGAAGCCCCGTTTTCATCGTCTGTATTGCAAAATATCGGTTGCGTTAGCTTGCCGAACCGAAACGTTCCTCGCTGAGCGCTGCCGCCATCAGCGTCTTGGTATAGTCTTCACGAGGATGATCGAAGATTTGTTCGGTGTCGCCTTGTTCAACGATCCTGCCATTGCGCATCACGATCACATAATCCGACACGGCGCGAACCACGGCCATATCATGGCTGATGAATAGATAGGAAAGGCCGTGGTCCTTTTGCAGATCACGCAGCAGTGCCACGATCTGCTTCTGCACCGAGCGGTCGAGCGCGCTTGTGGGCTCGTCCAGAACGATGACGCGTGGTTTCAAGATCATCGTGCGGGCAATCGCGATACGCTGGCGCTGTCCGCCTGAAAATTCATGCGGGTAGCGATTGCGCATGGCGGGGTCCAGCCCGACTTCTTTCAGCGCTTCCTGCGCCCGACGGTCACGCTCCCTGGCTGAAAGCTGTGGCTCGTGGATCAGCAGCCCTTCGGTGATGATGCGCCCCACCGTCATGCGCGGGCTGAGCGAACCAAACGGGTCCTGAAAGACCAGTTGCAGTTCCCGGCGTTTCGGGCGCATGGCTTGCGGGTCGCGCGGCAATTCCTTGCCGAGATAGGCGATGCGGCCCTCGGAATCGAGAAGCCGCAGGATAGCACGGCCGAGCGTGGATTTGCCCGAACCGGACTCGCCAACGATGCCAATGGTCTGACCTTCCTTGAGCGTGAGCGAGACATTGTTAACGGCGGTCATGTAATTGGCAGCGCCGAGCCAAGGTTTGTGGATCAGGAAGTTGACCTTGACATTATCGGCGCGGACCAAGACAGGCGCTTCATCCGGCGGTGGCAGCTTTTCGCCTTCCGGTTCGGCATCAAGCAACATCCGGGTGTACGCGTGCTGCGGCCCGGTAAAAAGCGCCTCCGTTTGGTTGGTCTCGACCACCTCGCCGGAGCGCATCACATAAACCCGGTCGGCAAAGCGGCGTACGATGCCGAGGTCATGGGTGATGAACACAACCGCCATGCCAAGGCGCTGTTGCAGATCGGCCAGGAGATCGAGTATCTGCGCCTGAATGGTGACATCGAGCGCCGTGGTCGGCTCATCGGCAATCAGAATATCGGGCTCGTTGGCGAGCGCCATGGCGATCATCACGCGCTGACGCTGGCCGCCCGACAGTTCGTAAGGATAGCTGTCGAAGCGGCGTTCCGGCTCCGGAATGCCAACGAGTTTCAGCAGTTCCAGAATGCGCGGGCGCGCCTGTTTCTTGCTCATGCCGCGGTGATAGCGCAACGGTTCGGCAAGCTGGTCGCCGATGCGATAGAGCGGATCGAGCGAAGTCATCGGCTCCTGAAAGATCATGGTGATCTTGGCGCCGCGAATGTTGTTCAGCGCCTTGTCGGACATGCCGATCAGGTCTTGACCGCGATAGAGCGCCTGTCCTGTTGCCTTGCCGTTGCGCGCCAACAGCCCCATCAGCGCCATTGTTGTCTGGCTTTTGCCGGAACCCGATTCCCCCACAATAGCCACCGTTTCCCCGGCCTTGACGTCGAGGTCGATACCACGCACTGCCGGAACCGGGCCATCATGGGTGTCGAAGGTCACGCGCAGATCGCGAACGCTCAGAATGGTTTCCTTCGTCATCTCAGCGGTCCTTCGGGTCAAGACTGTCACGCAGGCCGTCGCCCAAAAAGTTCAGCGCAAACAGAATGATGGTCAATGTTGCTGCGGGCCAGATCAATTGCCAGCTTGCACCGCGCATGTTTTGGGCACCTTCCGAGATCAGCAAGCCGAGCGAGGTGAGGGGGTCTTGCACACCAAGGCCGAGGAAGGAGAGCAGGCTTTCCAGCAGAATGGCTTTCGGCACAAGCAATGTGACGAAGACGATCACCGGGCCCAGCGCGTTGGGAATGATATGCCGCGTGATGACCCCGCGCCGTGTAGCGCCGAGCGCTTCCGCCGCCTGTACAAATTCCTGCCGCTTGAGGCTTAATGTCTGGCCGCGCACGATGCGTGCCATATCCAGCCATTCTGTCGCGCCGATGGCAATGAAGATGATGAATATTGACCGCCCGAAGAAGACGAGCATCAGGATCACAAAGAAGATAAACGGCAGCGAATAAAGGATATCGACAACACGCATCATGACATTGTCGATGCGCCCGCCGAGATAGCCGGAAATCGCACCGAAGGAGACGCCCAGCACCAGCGACATGGCCGAGGCTAGCAGGCCGATGGCCAGCGACATGCGCACGCCGATGAAGATGCGCGTCATCAGATCGCGACCGAGATTATCCGTGCCAAGCAGGAAATAATTTCGGCTTACGTTGAGCGTCAGCTTGCCGCTCAGGCCGTCGGCGGCCAGTTCCACCTTCGGATTGCTGAACAGATCGGAGCGCTGGAAATAACGCAGAACACGGTCGTCGGTTGGGCGTTGCGCCGTAAAGTCGACAATGATGTTGTTGCCGGTCAGTTCCGGTTCGGCGGAGGCCTTCAATCGCGCGCGGGCGAGTTCGCGTTCAAGGCCGGGCAGGATCGTATCCGCGCGCGGATAGGCTTCGAGGCTTGGCGCAACACGCACGAACTGCGGATAAATCTTGTCATAAGGATGCGGGCTCAGCATCGGCCCGAAAATGCCCGCAAGAGCCAAGACGGCAAGCACGATAGCGCTGGCGACGGCGGCCTTGTTCCTGCGCAGGCGCAGCCATGCATCCTGCCAGAGCGAGCGGCTTGGCATGCTCAATTCGGCGGTTTCCGTTGGTACGGTCAGATCAGTCATAGCGAACCCTCGGATCAAGCCATGCATAGAGAAGATCGACAATCAGATTGAACACCACGACGAAGATCGAGATCACCACAACCGTGCCCATGACGAGCGTGTAATCACGGCTGAGCGCGCCCTGCACGAAATAGCGTCCGATGCCCGGAATGCCGAAAATCGTCTCGACCACAACCGAACCTGTGAGGAGGGCGGCGGCAGTCGGCCCAAGATAGGAAACGGCGGGCAGCATAGCAGCACGCAAAGCATGAACGCCAACCACAACACGGGTCGGCAAGCCATAGGCGCGGGCGGTGCGCACATGATTGGCGCGCAACGCTTCAATGGTTGCGCCACGCACCAGACGGGCAATAACCCCCACTTGCGGCAGAGCAAGCGTCAGCACCGGCAATATCCAGTAGGTGACATTGGCCGATGACCAACCGCCTGCCGGAACCCAGCCCAGAATGACGCCGAAGAGCAGGCTGAGAAGGGGGGCTACAACAAAATTGGGCGTTGTGATGCCGAAGGTCGCCAGAGCCACCACGAAATAATCGACGGCGGAATTCTGCTTCAGCGCGGCAAGCGTGCCGAGAAAAGTGCCGATGATCGCCGCCAGCGTCAGGCCCAAAGTGCCAAGCATGATCGACACCGGCAAACCTGACGCGAACAGGTCATTCACGGAAAAATCGCGCCGCGTAAAGCTCGGGCCGAGATCGCCCTGCAAGAGATTACCAAGATAAATCAGATACTGCTGCCAGAGCGGCGCGTCCATATTATAGGCGCGCTTGAGGTTTTCGAGGATCAGCGGATCAATCGGGCGCTCAAGGTCGAATGGGCCGCCCGGCGCGAGCCGAATCAGAAAAAATGTCAGCGTGACGATAATGAAGACCGTGGGTATCGCACTACCCAATCGTCGGAGCGTATAGCCCAGCATGTCGTTGTCCCTTCTTTGCCGGATGGTCAAAAACCTGTCCGGCAAATCCCACTAAGGGCTTTAGATTATTGTTGTTCTGGTATTTTGTCTGCTTTCGCCCATCGTAAGGCGAAAACGGAAACGCTGGCGGGAGAGGGGTATCTCGTCCCTTTTCCGTCAAAAAATAGGGCCGCGCCACCAAGCGCAGCCCTGTCTGAAATTACTGTTTGAGGGAAAGCCAGCGGGTCTTGTGGCTATCCATAAGATTGTCGTTCCATCCGGCGACCTTGTCCGAAACGAGCGCGCGCGAGGAGTAATAGAGGATCGGAATATTGCCCACTTCATCAAGCTGGATTTTTTCGGCTTCGCCCAGCACCTTGGCGCGTTCACCGAGATCGGTGGTCTTTTCCGCCTTGGCCATCAGCGCGTCATAGTCGGCGTTCTTCCACTTGGAATAGTTGAAGCTGACATTGCCCTGGCTGATGAACAGGAAGTTCTGCGGGTCGTTGTAATCGCCGATCCAGCCAGCACGCGCGATATCAAACGGGCCGTCATCGCGCATGAAATTGAAATAAGTTGCGCCTTCGGTCTCGTTGAGCGAGGCCTTCACGCCAATATTGCCCAGCATGTCGGCAATGGCCGCCATGGTGTTCTTGTTGTTCTCGGACGTGTTGTAAAGCAACTCGATGGAGAGCGTATTTGGCTCTACGCCGGCTTCTTTCAGAAGCTCCTTGGCCTTGTCCTCACGCTCCAGCATGTCGTCGGAATAATCGAGCTTCGGCGCGTCTTTCAGGTAATTGGCGATACCGGGCGGCACCATGGAATAGCCGGGCAGCATCGTTCCCTGCCAGACCTGATCGGCCAGAAATTCACGGTCGATGGCCAGCGAGATCGCCTGACGCACTTTGACGTCCTTCAGCTTGCTGTCCGCCGATTTGCCTTTGACCGGCAGATAATAGACGCCGAGATAAGGCGCCATGCGGAATTCCTTGGCGAGATTTTTCTTCACATAATCCATCTGCTCGGCGGGAACGTCGGAACAGATTTGCACTTCCTTGGCCTCGAAGCGGCGCATACAGCTGGCGCGGTCTTCAAAGGGAATCCAGTTCACCGTATCGATCTTCACCTGATCCGCTTCATAATAATACGGGTTCTTCTTCATGACGATCTTGTCGTTCGGCGTGAAGCTCTCAAGCATATAGGCGCCGTTGGTCACCATCTTGCCGGGCGTGGTGAACTTGTCGCCATTGGCCTCAACGCTTTTCTGATTCATCGGAAAGCCGGTTTGGTGTGTCAGAAGCTCGAGAAAATACGGAGCAGGGGCGTTCAACGTGATCTTCAGCGTATGGTCGTCGAGAGCTTCAACGCCAAGCTGGTCGACAGGCTTTTTACCGCCTGCAATATTTTCTGCGTTCTTGATGACAAACAGCATGCTGGCATAACCGGCAGCTGTCTTCGGGTCCATCAGACGACGGAACGTGAACTGAAAATCACCTGCGGTGACCGGATCGCCATTCGACCATTTCGCATTGTCACGCAGATGGAAGGTGTAGACCGTGCCGTCTTCGGAAACATCCCAGGACTTGGCGACGCCGGGAATTGCCTTGCCGTCAGCATCCTGAATGGTCAGACCGTCATAGAGATCGCGCAGCACGTTACCCTCGGCAACACTGGAGGTGCGGTGATGGTCGAGAGTGGCCGGATCTGTGTCATTACCGCGATTGAGTACGGTTTCGGCAGATGCCGCACCTGCCAGTGCCAGAAGACATAAGCCTGTCAGTAGAAATTTCCGATACATTTAAGAACCCCTCTTTTGAAATTTATGAAATGTCCTGCATCTTATGGATAAGCGGACCACATGCAAGCGAACTTAGCAACACATTGAATCAATACAAATAATCAAAAAATTGGGAGCGATTTTTGTGGGCGAAAACGGGTACGGAAAAACGAATTTCCGTACAATTTTGCCACTCTATTTTACATCAGATTCTGGCAAAAATCTCCGTAATTTCTAGGGTTTGAGGCTTCCGTTTGTCAGTTGAAGGGACAGAAATTCAAACTCGATTCGGATGAATTTTCACTCGGGGGTTGGCTGGGGATAACGTTCAACCGCAAGGCTGCAACTTGATTATCTGGGTGAATCTATAGGCCGGACGACAAGCCAGAATGTTTGCATTTCGAAAATTACCGCCCCCAACACCAAAAATAATGCACGGTCGGGTTTTGCTGTTGTGTCGCAAACTTATGGATACTTATGTTCCATAACATAGCTTATGCAATTAAGCGTTATAACAGGGGTGGGTTCTAGCTTGAAGTGCGACTTGCAAACGATAACAATGAGTTATCCCAAGCAAGGAACCGTCATGGAACGCACCTACGCGCATATTGATTTGGATGAGCGGCGCAAGATCGCCCGCTGGCGCACTGCAAACCTCTCCGTTGACGTTATTGCCGAGAAGCTTGGAAGGCACCGTTCAACCATTTTTCGAGAGTTGAAACGCAATCGGTTTGTCGACGATCAGATCATGGATCTGACCGGCTATTACTGCACGGTCGCCGATCAGAAAGCGCGTGAGCGACGAACGAGGCAACGCAAGCTTCTCCGCTATGATCATTTGCGTCAATCCGTGGTCAAACACATCAGCGATGGGTGGTCACCGCAACAGATCGCCGGGAGAATGCAGCTGGAGCGCCACCCCATCTCTGTCAGTCACGAAACGATCTATCAGTTTGTTTATTCCGTCGACGGTCGAAAAGAAGGGCTTTGGAAATATCTGCCTGAACATCGTGCCAGGCGGCGTCCACGTCATGCCCGGCGCCACCATGGACGCCGCTTCCCGCCGGAACTGAGCATCTTGCACCGCCCGGACATGATCGCCAGACGTAAGCAGTTTGGCCACTGGGAGTGTGATTTGATCCAGTTTCGCAAGAAGTTCGGCAAGGCCAATGTAACGTCTCTGGTCGAACGGGTGAGCCGCTTTACCGTCCTGTTGCGCAACAATGATCGTCAATCAAGGCCGGTGATGGACGGTGTGATTAGGGTACTCCAACCCCTGCCCCAAATGGCGCGTCGCTCGATCACGTTTGATCGTGGCACTGAGTTCACAGAATGGGCCTATCTGCAGGCCGGGACTGGATCACAAACGTGGTTCTGTGATCCGCAGTCGCCCTGGCAAAAGGGAACGGTCGAAAACACCAACAGGCGAACAAGACGATGGCTCCCCCGAGAACTTGATCCGCTAGCGCTCACTGACCGCGATCTCGTATTCATCTGTCATCGCCTCAACAATACGCCGCGCAAATGCCTCGGCTACAAAACCCCAGCAGAAGTTTTCCGGCAAAAACTTGTCGCAAACAGACATCGCTGTGAATAAGCTCGAACCGAAAAAGTCGCGCTTCGGCATGAACTCACACAGCAATATACAGATGCGACAGATGGGCAAATTAGAGATGCGACATTTTTAGGTCGCGTGCCCTGTTCAGATCGAACGAGGAAAGGAAGACTGGCGGCTCTTCACACGTATCCGTTTAGAGAGTTGCCATGTCTTGTTTGATTACGATGTCGCAGAAAGAACTCAATAGATTGGAAGTCATTCGGAAGATTCGAGATCGTCGTTTGACGGTTATCCAGGCGACTGCATTGCTGGATCTCAGCCGCAGCCAGATCCATCGTCTTTTACAGGCTTACGACAAGCTTGGGCATTCGGGTCTGATGTCGGGACGACGCGGACGCCCGAGCAATCGTCGTTACAGCGAGGATTTCCGGAATGCGGTGCTTGATTTGATCCGGGCTTATTATCGGGATTTTGGGCCGACACTGGCCTGTGAGAAGCTTGTCGAACGCCACCAGCTTTCGGTCAGCAAGGAGACGCTGCGGCAATGGATGACGGTGGCGGGTTTGTGGACGTCACGGCGCGAACGCAAGCGACAACTGCATCAGCCGCGCGGTCGGCGTGATTGCTTTGGTGAACTGGTACAGATCGATGGTTCGCATCATTGGTGGTTTGAGGAGCGGGGTCCCAAATGCGCCCTCCTCGTTTATATTGACGATGCCACGGGCAAGCTCCTGCATTTGCGCTTCGCTGGATCAGAGAACACGTTTGATTATTTTCATGCGACGAAGGCCTACCTGCAGCAATGGGGCAAGCCGCTGGCCTTTTACAGTGACAAGCATGGTGTGTTTCGCACGACCCATGGTTCGCAGCAGGATCGCACGAGCGGTCTGACCCAGTTTGGCCGGGCGCTTTATGAACTCAACATCGACATTATCTGCGCCAATACCCCGCAGGCCAAAGGCCGTGTCGAGCGGGCAAACAGAACTTTGCAGGATCGTTTGGTCAAGGAATTGCGACTGCGCGGCATTGATACGATCGAAGCAGCCAATGCTTATGCGCCGGAATATATTGCAGACTTCAATGCCCGTTTTGGCAAGGATCCGCGCAATCCCAAAGATATGCACCGACCGCTGGCCGCACATGAGAACATCGATGGTGCGATGTGCCGGAAGGAAGTGCGGACACTGTCGCAAACACTGACGCTGCGTTACGACAAGGTGCTGTTCATCCTGGAGCCGACGGAGCTTGCAAAGCGGCTGGCTCGACAAAAGGTGATTGTCTGCGACTATCCCGATGGTCGTCTGGAGATCATGCATGGTACGGACACCCTGCCCTACAGAACATTCGACAAGCTTCGTTCTGTTCACCGGTCGCCTGTTGTCGAGAACAAGCGACTGGATGACATGCTTTCGATTGTGTCCGAGATGCAGGCGGGCCGGGAATTGCAACGCAGCAAGAGCGGTCCCCGTCGCACAGGTCAGACGAACCATCTGTTTGGCGTGCCTGATGGCAGTGTCGGGAACGGGTATCAGAAGCGTGAACGCAAATCGCGCACCGCTTACATGAACGATCCTGACGTTATCGCGCGTCGGGAAAAAGCGTTGGCTCGGTTGGCTGCGACGGAGTGAAATGGCCAGATCAATGACATTTGGCACTCTCAGAGCTAAAGCCGAAGGGCACCCATCGACCCGCCCCCATTCCTCGCTTGCAACCCCGACCAGCCTCTCGGAATGGGGGCTGAGCGTGCGCGCCTGTCGCATTTCTATCTTGCTGGCGCTGTCGCATCCTTAACTTGCTAAAACAAGCGTGGCAGTTGGGGGCAGCCTAAAGCGTGTCGCATTTATTCGGCCTCATACCCAGCAGCCTTAAAGAAGTTCTGGCATTCATTGATGGAGAAGAGACTGATGATATCGCCAAGTGCTTTT
>NZ_RCHH01000011.1:0-120295 GCF_003664555.1 Ochrobactrum soli
CGGCGTGTTTGCCATCTGGCGCATCATCAACTCGCCCTTCGGCATGATCCTGAAATCGGTGCGCGAGAATGAAAACCGCGCCATATCGCTCGGTTACTCCGTCAATCGCTACAAGCTGGCCGCTTTCGTGATGTCGGCTGCTCTTGCGGGCCTTGCAGGCGGTCTGAAGGCGCTCGTCTTCCAGTTTGCAACGCTCACCGATGTCGGCTGGCAAATGTCGGGTGAAGTGATCCTGATGACGCTGCTTGGCGGGATCGGCACGCTGATCGGGCCCATCGTTGGCGCTGCCTTCGTCGTCGCCTTGCAGAACTATCTCGCAACGTCCGACTTCCCCGTCACAATCGTCACCGGCATCATCTTCATGGCATGCGTCATCCTCTTCCGTAAAGGTATCGTCGGAGAGTTCTATGCCTCGCGTTTGGGAAAGAAACTGTTCGGGTAAACACTACTCAATGAGTCGCTGTATCCGCTGATCGCGGCTCCACATTTTACTGGATATACAATCATGACCGACACCTACGATTACATCGTGGTTGGCGCGGGCACGGCAGGCTGTGCGCTGGCGAACCGACTATCCGAGAACCCGGACCGTTCCGTCCTGCTGCTCGAAGCGGGCGGCAAGGACAATTATGCGTGGATTCATATCCCGGTCGGCTATCTCTATTGTATCGGCAATCCGCGCACCGACTGGTGCTTCACCACGGAAGCCGAACCCGGCCTGAACGGTCGCGCGCTCGGCTATCCGCGCGGCAAGGTGCTGGGCGGCTGCTCGTCGATCAACGGCATGATCTATATGCGCGGTCAGGCCCGCGATTACGATCTGTGGCGACAAGCCGGTTGCGAAGGCTGGGGCTGGGACGACGTGCTGCCTCTCTTCAAGAAATCCGAAGACTATTACGCCGGTGCCAGCGCGTTGCACGGCGCGGGCGGCGAATGGCGCGTCGAAAATGCCCGCCTGCATTGGGATATTCTCGACGCTTTTCGCGATGCCGCCGTTGCGGCGGGCATTCCCGCCACCGACGACTTCAATCGCGGTGACAATGAAGGCGTGTCCTATTTCAAGGTCAACCAGAAGCGTGGCATTCGCTGGAATTCCGCCAAGGCCTTTCTGCGCCCGGCACTGAACCGCAAAAACCTGCGCGTCGAAACCGGCGCGCAGGTGCGCCGCATCGAGATTGCGGAAATGCGCGCCAATGGCGTGACCTTCGACCAGAACGGCGCGACCCGTACCGTCAAGGCAAGGCGCGAAGTGATACTGGCCGCGGGTGCCGTCGGCTCTCCGCATGTGCTGGAACTGTCGGGCGTCGGACGCGGTGACGTGCTGCAACAGGCAGGCATTCCGGTTGCGCTGGAGCGCAAACAGGTCGGCGAAAACCTGCAGGATCACCTGCAATTGCGCTGCGCCTATAAGGTCACGGGCATTCCGACCCTCAATGAAAAGGCCAACAAGCTTTCTGGCAAGGCGATGATCGGGCTGGAATATCTGCTGCGCCAGTCCGGCCCCATGTCGATGGCACCGAGCCAGCTTGGCGTGTTCACCCGGTCGGACCCGTCTTATGAAACCGCCAATCTGCAATATCATGTGCAGCCACTCAGCCTCGAAAAATTCGGCGAAAACGTTCACCCCTTCCCCGCCTTCACGGCCAGCGTGTGCAATCTGCGCCCCGACAGTCGCGGCTCGATCCACGTCAAGTCACCGGATCACCGTGCGCAACCCGCCATCCGGCCGAACTATCTGGCGGCGGAAAGCGACCGTCGCGTCGCCGCCGATGCAATCCGCCTCACCCGCAATATCGTGGCGCAGGCACCCTTGCAGCAATATCGCCCGGAGGAGTTCAAGCCCGGCCCTGCTTACGAAACGCAGGAACAGCTGGAAAAGGCCGCAGGTGATATCGGCACGACGATATTCCACCCGGTCGGCACCTGCCGCATGGGGCAGGACAGCGAAGCGATTGTCGATCCGCGCCTGCGGGTCAATGGCATTGCGGGTCTCCGCATTGCCGATGCGTCCATCATGCCCACCATCACGTCCGGCAACACCAATTCGCCGACGCTGATGATCGCCGAGAAGGCTGCACAGATGATTATCGCGGATAATCGATAGAACGAGAATCCTGAGAGAACAGTGAGCGGAAATGGCAATCCGCTCACGCGTCTGTGAACGCAATTTCAGATTTGCAGCCGCACGGTTTTCAGAAAAAATTTTCCTTGTTTATTCCCATGCAAACGGGAATTATCGGCATCAGGGAGGGCTGGGGAGAATGATCATCTAATGATCGCAATCCGGGACCGGCTTTCCAAAATGTTCAGCTAAGGAAAACAAAGATGTCGTCAGCCCTTTCCCGTTACGCTTTGACCCGCCGCGCCGGTCTGAAAGCCCTTCTTTTCACCGCAGCCGCGCTGACCGTTGGCTTCGCCTCGGCTCCGAGCCATGCAGAAGACAAGACCATCAAGGTCGGCATCATGGGCGGCGAAGACGAAGACGTCTGGAAAGTCGTTGCCGAAGAAGGCAAGAAGCACGGCCTCAATATTGAGCGCGTGACCTTCAACGACTATAACCAGCCGAATGAAGCTCTGGAGCGCAAGGAAATCGACGCCAACGCCTTCCAGCACAAGCCTTATCTCGATGAGCAGATCAAGCAGCACGGCTACAAGATCAGCGTTGCTGGCTACACTGCCGTCTGGCCAATCGGCATCTATTCGCGCAAGCACAAGAGCCTCGACGAACTGAAGGAAGGCGCCGTCGTCGGCGTGCCGAACGATCCGTCGAACGAAGGCCGTGCGCTTCGCGTTCTCGAAGAAAAGGGCCTGATCAAGCTGAAGCCGGATGCAGGCATTCTGGCCACCCCGATCGACATTGTCGAAAACCCGAAGAAGCTTGAGATCAAGGAACTCGACGCCGGTGTGGTCGGTCGTTCCATCGACGATCTCGACGCTGCCATCGTCAACAATGACTGGGCTGCCAAGGCGGATCTGAAGAAGGAAGAAGCCATCGGCTGGGAGTCGAAGGAAAACAATCCTTACAACAACTTCATCGCTGTTCGCACTGAAGACGAAAACGCCGAATGGGTGAAGAACCTGGTCGCTTCGTTCCAGAACGACGCCGTGAAGGCCGAACTCGACCGCGCCTATAAGGGCACCGGCATCCCGGCCTGGAACTAAGCTTTTCATTTTCAATACACCGCGCCGGAACGTGTTTCCGGCGCGGCTTTTATTGACGTATGGAAAAAAATTGCCCAAAAGCATCGGCAAGAGGCCAAGCTTGGCCAGAACAGGCCTTAGCCTGAACAGGCATCATCCGTCATTGACGCCTTATCCGATTGCAGTTTGCCGCTGTTCGCAGCAGCGCATCAAACTATAGAAGAAACGAATGTGACCCCCTTGACCCCCGCCGTGACCATTGAACCGCCCTCCACCGCATCAGCGCCCATCGTCGATATGAAAGACGTGCGCCGAATGTTCGGTAACACGGCAGCCATCAATGGCGTGTCGCTCTCCGTCGCGCGCGGCGAAATCCTTGGCATTATCGGTCGCAGCGGCGCGGGCAAGTCCACGCTGATCCGCTGCGTCAACGGCCTCGAAAAGCCCGACTCCGGTTCGATCCGCATCGAGGGCCGCGAAATCACCGGCCTCGGCGAAACCGAACTGCGCCCGCTGCGCCGTCGCATCGGCATGGTGTTCCAGCATTTCAACTTGCTCTCGGCCAAGACTGTTGCCCAAAACATTGCATTGCCGCTGAAGATCGCAGGTAAGCCCAAAGCCGAGCGCGCCCGCCGCGTCGCCGAACTGCTCGAACTCGTCGGCCTCTCCGACAAGGCGAACCATTATCCGGCGCAGCTTTCCGGCGGCCAGAAGCAGCGCGTCGGCATTGCGCGCGCGCTTGCCGCAGAGCCTGCCGTTCTGCTCTCCGATGAAGCGACCTCGGCGCTCGACCCCGAAACCACCCAGTCCATTCTGGCGCTGCTGAAGGACATCAATACCAAACTTGGCCTGACCATCCTGCTCATCACCCACGAGATGGAGGTCATCCGCCGCATCGCCGACCGCGTCATCGTGCTCGATCACGGCGCGATTGCCGAAGAGGGTCCGGTCTGGAAAGTTTTCGCCAATCCGCAGTCGCCCGTCACGCAGAGCATGTTGCAGGTGCTGACGCCGGAACTGCCTGCCTCGTGGCGCGCACGCCTAACCGACAAGGCGGGAGATCGGGCCATCCTTCGCGTCAAGCTTTCAGGCGAAGCTGCGCGCGGCGCTTTCTTCAACGATGTGGCAGCGGCCACCGGCCTTGTGCCGCAGCTGATCCATGGCGGCATGGATACGATCCAGGGTGAGCCGGTCGGCACGCTCTTCATCAGCCTGCCCGCTCAGGACAAAGCGAAATTCGAAGCCGCTATCGGCTATCTCAACACCCATGCAGACGCCACGGAGGTACTCGGCTATGTCTCAGGCAATGCTTGATCTTCTCTGGCGCTCCTTCTGGGAGACCATCATCATGACCGGCTTTTCGAGCCTGATTTCGCTCGTCGTCGGTCTGCCGCTTGCCCTCATCATGATCCTGACCGAGCGCGGCGGCCTTGCCCAGAACCTGACAGTCAACACCGTGTTGGGCGCGATCATCAACGGCTTCCGCTCGGTTCCGTTCATCATTCTTCTGGTGGCGCTTATCCCGGTGACCCGCTTCATCGTCGGCACGTCTATCGGCACATGGGCCTCCATCGTGCCGCTCTCAATTGCGGCCATCCCCTATTATGCGCGCATCGCGGAAGTATCGCTGCGCGAGGTGGACAATGGTCTGGTCGAAGCTGCGCGCTCCATGGGTGCAAGTCGCTGGACAATCGTGCGCGAAGTGCTGGTGCCGGAAGCCCTGCCCGGCATCATTGCGGGTTTCACCGTGACGATCATCACGCTGGTGGGCGCTTCGGCCATGGCTGGCGCCATCGGCGCGGGCGGTCTGGGCGATCTTGCCATCCGGTACGGATATCAGCGGTTTGAAACGCAGATCATGATCGCCGTGGTGATCATCCTGATCATCATGGTCTGCGGCATCCAGTGGATCGGCGACCGTCTGGTCAGCCGCCTCGACAAGCGCAACCTGCGCGCCTGATCAAATCAATCTTGCTTATCGCCTCCTCTCACGGAAACCCGCTTCCAGCGTGTTTCCGTCGGGGTCGAAGACCAAAGCGGCAAAATAGCCCATCTCTTCCGGCCCCTGATAAGCGGGGCCGCCGCTGTCGCTGCCACCAGCGTTCAACGCCACGCGATGAAACGCCTCCACCGCATCGCGACTTCCAGCCGTGAACATGAGATGCAGACGATCGCCCGGCTTCGTGTCGGCAGCGTCCGTAGCCGCACCGGCTTCCGCGCCATGTATCCAGAGGAAGGGCACGGGCGCCCTCTCCCCGCCGCTAACGAAGAAGCCACTGCCCGAACGCGCAATAACTTCCAGCCCAAGTTCGGGCATGCAGCTTTCATAGAATGAAAGGCTACGGCGAATATCTTTGGCTTTGAAGCCTATGTGATCGAAGAGCGACATAGTCAGTAATATATCGCGGGCTTGTATAAAGAAAAGCGGCGCACCCCATTTTGGGACGCGCCGCCTTTCATTTGGAAATGTTTTTGCGAATTATCCGCGTGTGCGTGACAAACCGTCCTTCGCCGGCTGGTATTTCGGATCGAGCTGCACCGCCTTTGCATAGGAGCTGGCAGCCTTCGCCTTCTCGCCGCGATGCTCATAAACCAGCGCCTGATTGGCCCAGCTTTCCGCAACGCCCTGATCCAGCGTAATCGCGGTGTTGAAATCATCGAAAGCATTGTCGAAGTCGTTCAACGCCACATAGGAAAGGCCGCGGCCATTATATGGCTCCGGGGCCGTGGAGTTGAGCGAAATCGCCTTGGAGAAATCCTCGATGGCCTGCTTGTGCTGGCCCTTGGCCTGATAGATCAGGCCGCGATTGTGATAGGCGCGACCGTCAGTCGTCTGCAAGGCGATGGCCTGATTGAAATCGCTCAGCGCCTGATCGAGACGGCCCGCCTGACGGTAAACATTGCCGCGACCGATATAGGCGGCGTCATATTGTCCATTGAGCTGGATCGCCTTGCTGTAATCCTGCGCAGCCTTGTTGGTATCGCCCATATAGCGATAGACCAGCGCGCGGTTGGAATAGGCCTGATAGAAATTCGGATTGAGCGCAATCGCCTGATCGAAATCGCGGATCGCTTCCTTGTAGCGCCCGGCCTTGCCATAGGCGGAGCCGCGAACATTGTAGCCTTCGGGATCACGCGGATTGGACTGGATCACACTCGTAAGCGAGCTGATATTCTCGCTCGAACCCTGTGCCCGATCAACTGTGCTCAGCGCCGTTGTGGTCGAGCTTTGGCAACCGGCCACAGCCAGAGCCAACAGCGTGGCGGCAATCAAAAAACCGTGACGACCGATTCCAGCCGCGGGGTTTCCACCCAATGTCTCGAAACCCGAAACCTTTGTCCCGGACGATTGCATCACCTTGAAGCGTGTTGGCAACGACAGTGTTCCTTTTAGTTCCATCGAACCGGGCATTGACGACCCGTTTCTCTCCATCCCGCCCCGGCTCCGGTTTCGGCGCATGAGCGCTTCAACTGTCAGATAAAGACAGCGAAAAGGCGGCAGCAAAAAGTCTGTATCGCCTTTCGATACCCGGCCCGAAAGCTGAATATCCTAATTATATGTTTTTACACATAACTGGCCCGGCAAAGTCTAGAAACTTTTTTGGGGCCGACGCTAAACTTTAATAAAAGGATGAAACCGAGTTGTTTCAGCAACAAAAACTTTGAAATCAAAACGCGCAAAATCCGGCGCAGCCTTAAGCCACACCGGAAAACAAAAAGGCGCCACAAAAGCGGCGCCTGTTTTGAGGTCGATCAGCGAGCGCCGCGGGCGCCGCCAACGAGGCCTTCACGCTGCGCACGCTTGCGAGCGAGCTTGCGAGCGCGACGAACGGCTTCTGCCTTTTCGCGAGCGCGCTTTTCAGATGGCTTTTCGTAGTGGCCGCGCATCTTCATTTCGCGGAAGATACCTTCGCGCTGCATCTTTTTCTTGAGAGCGCGGAGAGCCTGATCAACATTATTATCGCGGACGAGTACCTGCACGTGTATTCCCGTATCGGTTAGAATTTCGGTTAAGCCTGAGGCCGTTCGGGGGTCTTTTAACGATTTCAGCCGGTCTGACCGGCCGAGCAACGCCCTAAGGCTCCCAAGCTTCGCAACGGAAACGCTGCAAATTGGTGCTGGCTAATACCAGAAAGAGCCCCGGCTGTCCACCTCAACATGCAACTTTGCCCACCGCTGTTAGGAAATACCGTCCTTACACCAATTCACTATGGTTCGCGCGGGCCGAATGCGCTAATGGACCCGCTGTTTCCCGCGTAATTCGGCCTCATTAGTCGTCCAGAAGGAGACATTGTACGGCGCTGCCGATCTTTCGGCGGCGTTTCCCTTTTCTGATTCCATTTGTTTGTTTCATGTCCCTCCGCAAGCGACTCGTTATCCAGTTCACAGGCTATGAAGGCCTGCACCCCAAAGCCGTCCGTGTGCGCCACGCGCAAGTGTTGAAAGATTTCGACCGGCTGTGGAACGCCAAGACCAAGCTGCCGCCCATGACGGACGAACCAAACGATAGCGGCACGACAATGGCCGTGACACAAGGCAATGGCTGGCGTACGAAGACCGAGTTCTGCCAGTTCGGCACCGCAGATATTTTCGATGATTATGCCGCGCGCTCGACACCGAAGAGAATGCTGACCGGCTTCTTCGCCTTCATGAACATCCTGTTTACGGGCACGCTCTGGCGCTACCTGACAACGAGCTGGCGCTTCGTGCTGTTCTTCCTGTGGCCCTTCCTGCTGTCGCTTGCCATTTTGGCTGTTGCAGCCCTTATCGCCACTGCGCCGGTGGTGGCTGGCTTTTCGGTACTGCATCTTCTCTGGTCCGCGCCGCTTGCCGCCTTCCTTGCAACGCTTCTGGTGCGAAAACCCGGCGACAAGTTCTTCATGTCCTATCTGCTCGACGACTGGTCGGCAGCCTATGATCGCATTTACGACCGCAATGCGAAGCTGAACCAGCGTCGGACGGCCTTCGCTGACGCGCTGATGCGCAAGATCGAAGAAAGTCAGGCCGACGAGGTCATCATCGTCGCGCATAGTCTCGGCACCGTGCCAGCTGTCGAGGCGCTTGCCGCCGTTCAACGCCACCGCCCCGAGCTTCTGACACGGCAACCCGTGTCGCTTCTGGCCGTCGGCTCCTGCCTGATGATGATCGCGCTGCATCCACGAGCGAAGGCGCTGCGTGAAGATGTGCGCGTCGTGCTTCAAGATAGCCCGGTCCTGTGGTCGGAATTTCAGGTGCTGACGGATATCATCCATTTCTACGGTTCAGACCCGGCCAGCGCCCTGAAGATCAAGACGGCAAACCCGCCGCTCATTCATCGCATCCGCTTCAAGAATGTGCACAGCGAAAACCGCTACAAGCGCTCCAAGGGCAACTTCTTCCTTATGCACCTTCTCTATGTGCGCGGCGCCGAGAAGAAGAATTTTTACGACCTGGGCATGTTCCTGCATGGCCCGTTTTTCTTTCGCGAGCTGATGACCGCCTATAAAGATAAAGCCGCCCCTCTCGATGAAGAAGGACGGCTGCCGGTGCAATATCGCGAAGCGGCCTGATGCTCAGTCTTGCGGCGGCTCCACGACGGCTATCGTCAGCCAGGTGGCCGTCAACGCAGGCTTGAGCGAGTTTTCGATTTCAAGCGTCACGTCGTAATAATTCACGACGCGGCCCGATGGGCGAATATCCGCATCGGCCAGCTTGAAGCGCGCGCGCACCCGTGCGCCGGTCTTGACCGGCGACTGGAAGCGCAGCTTGTCGAAGCCGTAATTGATGCCCATGGTCGCGCCTTCCAGCATCGGCAGCGCTTCATAAGCCAGCGTCGACAAAAGCGACAGCGTCAGAAAGCCATGCGCAATGGTGCCGCCAAAAGGCGTTTCCTTGGCCGCGCGTTCCGGATCGACATGGATGAACTGATGATCGTCGGTTGCATCCGCAAACTGGTTGATCATTTCCTGCGTGACTTCGCGCCACTCGGAACATCCGATTTCCGTGCCGATTGCTTCGCGCAACTGGTCGAGCGTGATTGCGTCTTTCATTGGCTGGCTATTCCTGCTGAACTGATTTGCCCTTTGTTTACCTTATAAACTTCAGGCAGCAACCAGAATTTCCCGGGCGATATCATCCCAATGCGTGAAAACCTGATGCGCACCCTTGGACGACAGACGCTCGGCATGACCGTCATAGGTATGCGCGCCGCCGGTGTAACCAAAGGCGGTCATGCCCGCTGCAATCGCGCCTTCGACACCGAAGGGCGAATCCTCGATCACCACGCAGCGCGCCGGATCGACGCCCATCTTGTCGGCGGCAAACAGGAACAGGTCGGGCGCAGGCTTGCCGCGCTTCACCATGCTGGACGAATAAACCGCATCGCCGAAATAATGGCTGATGCCGGTCTTCTCCAGACTGAACGCAATACGCTCCGGGTGCGAGGACGATGCCACGCAACGCTTCTGCGGCAGTTCGCGCAAGAAATTGGCGATACCCACGGTCGGCTCCAGCGATTCCGCAAAAAGTGTGCGCGTTGCTGGCCAGAACTCGCCATCGACGCCATCTGGCAGGCGATGGCCGGTCATATCCTCGATCATCTTCATGATATCGGCCTGTTTCATGCCGATGCCCTTGGCCACCGTGCCCTGCGGCAGCTCCATGCCGTGGCTGGCATAGACCCGCTCGAAAGCGAGGCAGGACAGAACTTCGCTATCGACGAGAACGCCGTCGCAATCGAAGATCACAAGATCAAAGGGGGATACACTGCTCATTTTGGCTCCAGTGGCCCTATAAAGGGATGCATATTTTGTCGCGCTGATTGGGGGTGCGCGCCTGTCGGTGTTGATATAGAGACTGTTCGTCTATTACGCACCTATATCAACACAAGCGTGACAAATTTATCTCGCCTGTGTGGCTTTGACATTTTGCGGAGAGTTTCATGACGACAAATGTGGCACTGGTTGGACTGGCACGCGATCTTGCGGCGCGGGCTGAAACCGGCAAGCCGATCCGCATCGGTCTGATTGGCGCTGGCGAAATGGGCACCGATATCGTCACGCAGGTGGCGCGGATGCAGGGCATCGAAGTCGGCGCACTTTCCGCCCGCAGGCTGCCCAACACATTCAAGGCCGTGCGCACCGCCTATGGCGATGAAGACAATGCGCAGGAAGCCAACAGCGAAGCCGCGATGACCCGCGCCATTGAGAGCGGCAAGATTGCCGTCACCGGCGACAATGACCTGATCCTCTCCAACCCGCTGATTGATGTCGTCATCGACGCCACCGGCATTCCGGAAGTGGGCGCTGAAACCGGCATAAAGGCCATTCGCAACGGCAAGCATCTCGTGATGATGAATGTCGAGGCCGATGTCACCATCGGCCCCTATCTCAAGGCCGAGGCCGACAAGCAGGGCGTGATTTATTCGCTGGGCGCCGGCGACGAACCCTCTTCCTGCATGGAACTGATCGAATTCGTTTCCGCCATGGGTCACAAGGTTGTCGCGGCTGGCAAGGGCAAGAACAATCCGCTTAATTTCGATGCGATCCCCGACGATTATCAGGAAGAGGCCGACCGCCGGAACATGAATGTCCGCCTGCTGGTCGAATTCGTCGACGGTTCCAAGACCATGGTTGAAATGGCGGCCATCGCCAACGCCACCGGGCTTGTGCCGGACATTGCGGGCATGCACGGCCCCAAGGCCGCAATCGACGAGTTGAATCGCACCCTGATCCCGAAGGAAGACGGCGGCGTTCTCAACAAATCCGGCGTGGTCGATTATTCCATCGGGCGCGGCGTATCGCCCGGCGTCTTCGTCATTGCCAAGATGGAGCATCCCCGTCTCGTCGAGCGTCTGGAAGATTTGAAAATGGGAAAAGGCCCGTATTTCACCTTCCACCGCCCTTTCCACCTCACCTCGCTGGAAGTGCCGCTAACCGTGGCGCGCGTGGTGTTGCACGGCAAAACCGACATGGTGCCGCTGCCGAAGCCGGTGGCGGAAGTCTGCGCGGTTGCCAAGAAGGAATTGCGGCCCGGCGACCGTCTCGATGCCATTGGCCAATATTGCTATCGCTCGTGGATCATGACGACGCCGGAAGCACGTGCGGCAAAGGCCATTCCCTGCGGCCTGCTCCAGAACGGCTCGGTCATCGCGCCCATTAAGAAGGGCGAACTCATCACCTATGCCAACGCCGCGCCGCAGCCCGGATCGAAGATCGCCGAACTGCGCGCTTTGCAGGATGCGATGTTAAGGGAGTAAGGGAGTAAGGGAGTAAGGGAGTAAGGGAGTAAGGGAGTAAGGGAGTAAGGCAATACGGTCCGTATATTTGCAAGTCAAACATACTCCCCTATTCCCCTACTCCCCTATTCCCTTCTTAATGATCCAACGCCTTCACAATACTCTCCACCATCTTCTTCGCATCGGCGAAGAGCATCATGGTGTTGTCGCGGAAGAACAGTTCGTTTTCCACGCCTGCATAGCCGGAGCCCATGCCGCGCTTGATGAACAGAACCGTGCCAGCCTTGTCGACATCGAGGATCGGCATGCCGAAGATCGGTGACTTCGGATCGGTCTTCGCCGCCGGATTGGTGACGTCATTGGCGCCGATCACGAAAGCCACATCGGCCTGCGCGAATTCCGAATTGATGTCTTCCAGCTCGAACACTTCATCGTAAGGCACGTTGGCCTCGGCCAGAAGCACGTTCATATGGCCCGGCATACGACCAGCCACGGGATGGATGGCGTATTTGACTTCCACGCCTTCCGCCTTGAGCTTGTCAGCCATTTCACGCAGCGCGTGCTGGGCCTGCGCCACCGCCATGCCATAGCCCGGCACGATGATGACCTTGGAAGCGTTCTTCATGATGAAGGCCGCATCGTCGGCAGAACCCTGCTTGACCGGACGCTGTTCAACCTCGCCAGCCGGGCCGCCAGACGTATCGCCGCCAAAGCCGCCGAGAATGACCGAGATGAACGAACGGTTCATGCCCTTGCACATGATGTAGGACAGGATCGCGCCCGAAGAGCCGACCAGCGCGCCGGTGATGATCAGCGCCAGGTTGCCAAGCGTGAAACCAATGCCTGCCGCTGCCCAGCCCGAATAGGAATTGAGCATGGAGACCACGACCGGCATATCCGCGCCACCGATTGGCACGATGATCAGCACGCCGAACACCAGCGACAGAAGCACGATCAGCCAGAACACGAAATGGCTTTCGGTATTCACCAGCACAACAACCAGCAGCACGATGGCTGCGGCAAGAGCCGCGTTGATGACATGGCGTCCCGGCAGCATGATCGGCTTGCCCGACATGCGACCGTCAAGCTTGAGGAAGGCGATGATCGAGCCGGTGAAGGTGATCGCGCCAATGGCGACGCCCAGCGACATTTCGATCAGCGCCTGACCGTGGATCTGGCCCACTTCGCCGATACCGAAGGAATGCGGCGAGTAAAGTGCGGCAGCGGCCACCAGAACGGCGGCAAGACCGATCAGCGAGTGGAACGCGGCCACAAGCTGCGGCATGGCCGTCATGGCGATCCGGCGCGCGATGACCGCACCGATACCGCCGCCAATGGCGATGCCGACGACGATGAGTGCCAGACCGCCGAAGCTTGGACGCGCTAGCAGAAGCGTGGTGACGATGGAAATCGCCATACCGATCATGCCGTACATATTGCCCTGACGGCTGGTCGTCGGATGCGACAGGCCGCGCAGCGCCAGAATGAACAGCACGCCGGACACGAGATAAAGGAAGGCTGCGAGATTAACGCTCATAATGGTTCAGCCTCACTTTTCTTTTTTCTTGTACATGGCGAGCATGCGCTGGGTGACCAGAAAGCCGCCAAAAATGTTGACGCTCGCCAGAATGAGCGCAATGAAACCGAAGCCGGTTGCCCAGCCCGAAAGAGAAAGGCCAACCGCCAGAAGCGCACCCACCACGATCACCGAGGAAATGGCATTGGTCACGGCCATCAGCGGCGTATGCAGTGCAGGCGTAACCGACCAGACCACGTAATAGCCGACGAAAATCGACAGGATGAAAATCGCAAAGCGGAACACGAACGGATCGATCGCGCCGCCCGATGCGGCATGCGCGGCAGCCGCCGCAGCGTCACCCAGACCACCGGCATTTTCCGCAGCCTGACGGACGGCATCCGCGGCCTGGTTCAAGCTCTCAAGAGCTTTATCGAGACTAGTTTCGGCCATTATGCCTCTCCTCCATCAACTGGAGACTTGGGGGAAGACGAAGACTTTGCAGCGGCCTTCGGTGCTTTTGCAGGCGCTTTTTTCGCCGCTTTCGGCGCAGCAGGTTTCGCTGCATCGCCAACGACTTCTGCCTTGGCGACCTTCGGCTTTGGTGCGGCTTTCGGCTTTGCAGCCGGTTTTTCAGCGACAACAGCAGGCGCGGCATCGGCCTTGGCGAAAGCCGGGTGCAGGATCTTGCCCTGATGGGTCAGAAGCGTCGCCTTGACCAGTTCTTCTTCCGGATCGATCTTGAGAAGCTTGGTTTCCTTGTCGACCAGCGTTTCCACGAAAGCGATCAGGTTGCGTGCATAAAGCTGCGAGGCACTCGCGGCAATGCGGCCCGAAACGTTGAGATGACCAACAATCCGGACGCCATTGACCTCGGCGATCTGACCGGCGACAGCGCCTTCGACATTGCCGCCGCGCTCGACCGCGAGATCGACCAGCACGGAACCCGGACGCATGGAAGCAACCATTTCCTTGGACACCAGACGCGGGGCCGGACGGCCCGGAATGAGCGCCGTGGTGATGACGATATCCTGCTTGGCGATATGGTCGGCGACGAGTGCGGCCTGCTTCGCCTGATATTCCTTCGACATTTCCTTGGCATAACCGCCAGAGGTTTCGGCAGCCTTGAACTCATCATCCTCGACCGCGATGAATTTCGCGCCGAGCGAGGCGACCTGTTCCTTGGCGGCCGGGCGAACGTCGGTTGCCGTCACGACCGCACCGAGACGTCGTGCCGTTGCGATGGCCTGAAGACCCGCAACGCCTGCCCCCATCACGAACACCTTGGCGGCTGGAACCGTACCGGCTGCCGTCATCATCATCGGCATGGCGCGGTCATAGACTTTCGCCGCGTCGATCACCGCCTGGTAACCGGCAAGGTTCGCTTGGCTCGATAGCACGTCCATCACCTGCGCACGGGTGATGCGCGGCATGAATTCCATCGTGAAAGCCGAAATGCCAGCCTTGGCAAGTGCTGCCACCGCGTCTTCATGACCATAAGGGTCCAGCATGGCAAAAAGCGCCGCGCCCGATTTATACCCTTTGAGTTCCGTATCCGTAGGACGGCGCACTTTGAGGACAACGTCTGCCGTTTTGGCATCCGCCGCCGTGCCGATGCGGGCGCCCGCTGCCGTAAACTCGGCATCGGGGATGCGCGATTTCTCACCGGCGCCTTTTTCCACAACGACATCGAAGCCGAGCGCGATGAATTTCTTCACCGTCTCCGCCGATGCCGCAACGCGTGTCTCGTTGGGGTCACTCTCTAGCGGGATAAATAACGTCTGGGCCAAGCTGGTTTCCCTTTCATGGTCTTGATCCGGGCTTGATCCGGCCTTGCGGTCGGGCAGAATTGCGAGCCTCTCAAATGAGGCTCTTTCATAAGAACTGATATTGACGCGACAGTTGCAAATTCGTCAGGCCGTGGCGAAACGAGTGATTTTCGAGCACCGGAGCGGAGCGTACTTTTGGGTACGCGAGCACCGGTGCGCAGGAAATTGCGGGTTGCAGCCCGGCATGGCGAAGAATGCGACTGTAGTGCTAAGACATGCATAAAACCTCGGCATGGTAACCCACGCCAAGGCATTCGATCAAATCATGCGGGGTTAATCCCGGTTCTCTCTTAGATCTTGCTGCATTTTCGCAAGGCCGGATGTCGTCATCCAGCCCGCGTCAATGCGCTAAAGGATGAACCAGGCGGCGACGCAGACTAGGACAAATAGAATGGTCGCGGAAAAGAAACCACCAGCGAAAAAGCCGAACGCCATGGCAATCATAAGGGCGACGAGCGCCACCGTGCCCCATTTAACCAGGCCCGTGAAACCGGCATAAGTTTTCTCATGCTCAGCATAGTCCATCGGTGCGCCAAGTTCAGCCGGAGCCGTCGTATGATGTTCTGCCATTTTCGTTCCACCCATTCAGATTTTCCACCCAACATCCATGATGTTAAGCGAAAACACCTGCAATCTTCAACGTGTCCGCAACAAAAGCCCGGCCTATACGGCAAGTCTTTTCGTCGCAGCCAACCCTCTCTCCGCATGAAGCGGTTCCGCAGTGTTCGTAAATCGAATTCACGCGATGCGCTACATTTAAATGTTTAGAACAGTTTATGCGCCGAGGCCGGTATATTTCGCGGTCGCCATGATGGTCAGCGGCACGGAGCCGCCCCGCATATCGGCAAACATCGCCTGCCGCTCGCGCGGTAATGACTTGAAGAACGGGAAGCGCACCGCAACCGCATCGCGAATATTGCGGATCGGCGCTGCACCCAGCCCGACCTTGATGCCATAGCCCGCATGTTCGCGCGCATCGGCCATCATCGTCGTGCCGAAGATGCGTTTGTAAAAGGCCATATGCTCAGGCTTCACCGAGGCAAGGCATTGATCTGCCACGAAGAATTCTGACGCCATCGCCGCAATGCGCAATGTGATATAGGGGATGGCCGGATATTCACTCAGCAATTCGGGATCGGCGGCAAAGCGGGTCGGATCGACAAAGTGCATGCCGCTATTGAGCAGCGGATCGAGAATATCGGGAAACAGAGCATAGCTCGTTCCCTTGCGATGATCGGGCGTGATGTGATGAATGCGCAATGTGCTGACAAGCTGCCCGTCGACATGCACGCCATAGACGAAAGCGTGGCTGTCCCGGTCGATATCGTCGATGATGGACGGTACTTCGGCCTCGTCCATCACATTGCGGGTACGATAGGAACGATAACGAAGCCGACCGATCTCTTCCAGATCCTCCGCATGGACAATTCGCCGATACTCGACACGATCCAGAAAATGCAGCAGCTGTCGCGCAAAATTGGATAGCGGCGGCTTCTCCCCCGAAACAGCTGAATCAGTCATATAAGCGATTTCCGCACCACCAAATCATGCAAATCATGCACTTCAATTCAGCGCGCAGAATAAGCAGCTTTCCCTTCATGTAAAGGTATAAGTTCAACCGCATATACGCCCCCGCGCCATTTTTGAGACATAATATTGCCACAGATTCGCCACATCGAGACAGCGTTTTTGTGGGCCACCGGATGATAAATGCGCGTTGAAGCGCATTTCAGGGCCTCTTGCCGTGTTTGCCATAATTCGATGACCGGTCCCGGCAACCTGTTTTTCATTCTTGAAGCGAAGTTCAGCGCATCCGTCGCGCGCAATTGTCACGGGGCGCACGGTCCCGACCTAAAAAGGATCAGGCAACCGTACGGCCGCCCTCGCGCCATGTGACGGATTTCGTCGTCATCGAGCCGATCGTGTCGGCGGGCAGCGGCATGCCGAGAAGATAACCCTGCACCAGATCGGCACCGGCGGCAACGCGGATCAGCGCCAGCTGTTCTTCGGTTTCCACGCCTTCGACGGTCACGCCGAGACCAAGCTCGTGCGAAAGCTGCGTCACACCGCGCAATAGCATCAGCGACCGGCGGTCGGTGGTGATGTCGCGCACAAAGGAACGGTCCACCTTCACCTTGGTCAGCGGCAGCGTGTTGAGATAGCTCAGGCTGGAATAGCCCGTGCCGAAATCGTCGAGCGCAATGTTGATGCCCGCATTCTTCAGCCGCTGCAGAACCATGGATGTCTTGTTGCGGTCGGCAATGATCGCGCTTTCCGTCACCTCGACTTCGAGACGGTGTGCAGGCAACCCGGATTTCTGCAAGGCTGCGGCGATATCACGGGCAATCTCGCTGCTTTTCAGGTCGATGGCCGACAGATTGACGGAAACACCGATACGGTCCCCCCAGGTCAGGCAATCCATGCAGGCCTGTTCCAGCATGAAGCGGGTGATATCGGTGATAATCCCCATTTCCTCAGCCAGCGGGATGAATTCCGCAGGCGGCACATTGCCCAGCTCCGGATGCTCCCAGCGCGCCAGTGCTTCACAAGCAACAATGCGCAGAGACTGCGCACTGACGATGGGCTGATAGACGACCTTGATTTCATTATTGCCGATGGCCTGTCGGAGATCGGCCTTGAGCTTCTGGCGGCTGCGATATTTGGTATCCATCGCGCCGACGAAAACTGCCCATTGCCGGTCTTCATGACCTTTTGCTTCGTAAAGCGCCAGATCGGCATTGATATGCATATTGCCGACATCGCAGCTCGCGATATTCTCAATCGCGATACCGGCGCTGATCTCGATATGCACATGATCGCCATCGAGATCATAAACGCCGGACACGACCGAGGTGATATGATCCATCACGCCGGTAATTTCGGCTTGCGTCTGAAGATTGAACACAAACACCACGAACTCGTCGCCGCCGAAACGTGACACCACAAAGCGCTGCTGGTCGAGCGAATAAAGCCGCTCCGCAAACAGCCGCAACAACACATCGCCCGTGTGATGGCCAAGCGTATCGTTGACATGCTTGAAGTGGTTGATGTCGATGACGACCAGAGCGGCAAAACTGTCCGACGGCTGGTGGGCGCGCAGCGTGCGCACCATGGTCTCGAAATAATTACGGTTCGGAAGGCCGGTCAGACCATCGAACCGCGCCATATGCTGAATGCGGGCTTCTGCCTCGACACGCTGCGTCACGTCCTCGAACATGAGAACCGCGCCGTCGCCAACAGTCTGGTTGCCGATACATTCTATATAGCGCTCGCCGGAAAGTTGAAAAATGTCGCGTGTCTTGCGCCCGGCAACGAGATCGGTCATGCGGGCGCGCACATTGGTCATGTCGTTGTGCGGAAACAGCCCTTCCCGCGCGCAATAGCGCAGCAGCACTTCCAGCCTGCGCCCGTGCAGCTTGGTGTGTTCGGCGATCCGCAGCATCGCCTTGGCCTTGTTGTTGATCACCGCAATGCGGCTCTGGCCGTCGAGCATGAGAAGGCCCTGCGGCATATTATTGAGCGCGGCATCGAACCGCCCCGCCACAATCGACAGGCGCCGCTTGCCCATGACGGCAGCGAAGAGAAATTCGCGCAGGCCGTTCGCCATCTCGATATTGGACAGGAAATACGGGATCAGCAGCAGGCCGATAATGATGTGAAAGGGAGTCCCCGCAAGCACGAGCCCGGCCAGAACCGGAATGAGCGTGCAGATCGACATCAGAACGACCGCCTTCGCCGAGGCATAATTGCGCCCGACGATGGAAACGACGGAAGCCAGCAAAATGGTCAGGCTCGCCAGTTCGGCAAAGGGATCGCGCAGCACGAAGATCGAGAAGAAGCACAACATGCCGAGCGTTGCGCAGACCAGTGAAGCGCCTATGAGATAGCGCAATTCCCAGCGGTCGAGATCGGCGGATGTGAGTTGGGTAAGCCTGGCGCGATCGAACTGCCGCATGTCGTAGAGACGACCGAGAGCGACCACAGCAAAAAGCCCGGCAAAGCCGATGAAATGCCAGTCGAGTGTTTTTACATAAATGACGACACAGGCCACCACATGGGCCAGCAAGCCAAACCAGAGCGTAGTGCGATTACCATAAAGTGATCGCATGAAAGAAAGCCGCACGTCTGCAGGTATGTCAGGTTTACGGCTTCGCCACATGTCCTTGCTTGTGTCCCTATCGTGAGGGCGATTATTGCACTAATGACTTAAAAATATCTTTCGCGAAATGAAACCACAAGCTGTTACCACCGCCACCATAAGATGTATCCCAACTATTTTTACGGGAACAACTTATCTGCAAGCTGGAGAACAGCAATACAACCATAAGCTTTTAAAGCGAAGCACCTCAAACAATTTGACCGCGAAAGCAGAGCGCGAAAACGGGCTGTATTTCGCCTTCCCCGGCATCAGCTCTTCACGGGTGATCTACAGCAAAACTAGAGAATATCGCCGGGATTTCACAACCACTGGAGGAAACCCGGATGAAAGCCTGCCAGAGCCGGATAAATCGCTAGCTCGGATGGACACATTCAAAGGCTGTGCCCACCATCCACATTGACGATTGTGCCGGTCATATAGCGGCTGGCATCCGAGGCCAGCATCAGCACCACGCCGTCAAGATCCTGCGGTTCGCCAAGGCGGCGCAGTGGATTACGCCCTTTGAAGTAGCCTGCGGCGGGTCCGCTGAGCTGTTCCTCGTTGATTCGGGTCGGAAACCAGCCCGGAGAGATCGCATTGACGCGGATATCGTGCCCGGCCCATTCAAGCGCGAGCGCGCGCGTCATCTGGGTAATGCAGGCTTTGGACATGGAATAAGCCGCCGCACCCTTCTGCGGCCTGTCGCCCAGAATGCTGGTCGTATTGATAATGCAACCGCCTGCGCCATGAGCGATCATGCGGCGCGCGGCTTCCTGCGCCACGAAGAAAGCGCCAGCCACATTGACCTCGAAAATATGCTCCAGCATATCGCGTGTCGTATCAAGCGCCCGCGCCATATGGGCCACACCGGCATTATTGAACAGGGTCGTAATCGGCCCGAAACGCTGCTCGGCTTCATCGAAGGCGCGTATGATTTCGTCAGGATGGGTTACATCAGCCATGATTTCCAAAACTTCGCCGCCCGACGGACACAGGCTTTCACCGGCATGCGTGCGCGAAATGGAGATCACTTTTGCTCCATGGCCCGCCAGCACATGCACCATGCGCAGGCCCAGACCCGAGGAACCTCCCGTCACGGCAATGACCTTGCCCCGGACGGAAAAAAGCTGATCGTCAGTCATGCATCCCCTCAACTGCCAATCCATTTTCACCCCTATTAGAGCATTTCCAGCAAAAGTGCGTAGCGTCTGCGCGGGGAAATCAATTCGCTGGACTGATTTCTTATCCCGCTTCGATGCGTAGGATAATGCTCAAAAACAAATAGATAGAGCGGTTCCACAAATCGTCTTAACCGGAACCGCTCCAGGACATTCATAACGGCATTTAACCCGTGCATAGAGGCAAAAAACGCTTCAAATCAAGACAATACACAAAAGCCGCACGAGCGTGATGAAAAGACGACACTTCCTGCCAATTGCAGAAGCCTTCATTCACGCACATCTTATCCGAAAACTGTTTCACAGTTTTGAGGATGTGCTCTATTGCAGAAGGCTGAGAGCCAAATTCATGGATTTGAGTGCTATGTCGAAGTCCCGCCCCCTCATTGCCGTACCGACTGACGTCAAACCTTTCGAGAATTACACCTGGCATGCAGCGCCGGATCAATATCTGGCTGCGGCCATCGATGTCGCGCAAGTGACGCCACTTCTGGTGCCAAGCTTCGGCGACAAGATGGATCTTGACGCCATTCTCGACGCGGTGGATGGCGTGCTGATCACCGGCTCGAAATCCAACGTCAACCCTGCCCTCTACGGTGTCGAGCCGAGTGCGGCCTTCGAACCCTATGACGATGCGCGTGACGCGACCTCGCTGCCACTGATCCGCGCGGCCATTGAAAAAGGCGTGCCGGTACTGGCGATCTGCCGCGGCATTCAGGAATTGAATGTGGCGCTGGGTGGCACGCTGGCCACCGAAATTCAGGAATTGCAGGGCCGGATGGACCATCGTGCGCCGCAATCCGAAAGTCAGGCCGAGCGTTTCGCGATCCAGCACCCGATCCGGATCAAGCCGGATTCATGCCTTGGCGCAATTTTGAAAGAAGACAGCGTAAAGGTGAACTCGGTGCACCGTCAGGCCATCGACCGGCTTGCGCCGCGCCTTGAAGTGGAAGCCGTGGCCGAAGACGGCACCGTGGAAGCCGTCTCCGTCAAGGACGCCAAGGGTTTTGTCGTCGGCGTCCAATGGCACCCGGAATATTGGGTCCAGTCCGATGCCCCCTCGCGGAAGATATTCGAGGCGTTTGGCGAGGCGGTGCGGGAGCATAAGATAGGGCAGTAGGGCAGTAGGGCAGTAGAAGATTATGGTCGTTTCGGCCGTCCGCAACCAAAACATACTGCCTTATTCCCATACTGCCCTACTGCCTTACCTCCGCCGTCTCCGGCACCGGCGTGATCGCCTTGCCGGTATCGAACCACGCAATGAGATTATCGATCACCAGATCGGCCATGGCCTGACGGGTCTTGTGCGATGCGGATGCGATATGCGGCAGCAAAACCGTATTCGGTGCATCGAGCAGGCCCTGCGGCACCGATGGTTCGTTGGAGAAAACATCCAGTCCCGCAGCCGCAATCGTGCCGTCATTCAAAGCCTTGGCCAGCGCGTCTTCATCGACCAGCGAGCCGCGACCGACATTGATCAGAACGCCATCGGAACCGAGTGCTTGCAGCACGTCAGCATTGACCGCCTTGGCCGTTTCCGCACCACCCGGCGCAACCAGAATAAGCGTGTCGACCGCCTTGGCCAGCTCAAGCAGGCTTGGATAATAATCGTAAGCGACACCTTCCGCCTTGCGGCGGTTATGGTAGGAAACCGGCAGGCCAAACGCTTCCACACGATGGGCGACCGCCTTGCCGATACGGCCAAGGCCGAAAATGCCGACCTTGCGTCCGCGCAGCGAAAGCTTCGACAGCGGATAGCGGCCTTCCTTTTCCCAGCGGCCCGCACGCAGGAATTCCTGCGACTTCGACAATTCGCGCACCGTATCGATCAAAAGGCCGAGCGCCGTGTCGGCCACTTCGTCGGTCAGTACGTCCGGCGTGTTGGTGACCATCACGTTGCGGGTGGCGGCATGTTTGGCATCGACGGCATCATAACCGACGCCGAAATTGCCGATGATCTTCAGATTGGGCAAAGCGTCGATGAGCGCGGCATCCACGGTGGACATGCTGGCAATGCCCTGCACATCGCCAGCCCAGGCCGCATCAACGAGCGCCGCGTCGCCGCGCGGGATGCGGCGTACCGAAAACTCACCCGACAGGCGTTCGACGGCATAATCGTTGAAGTTACCGAGCACCAGAACGGTTGCGTCGCGCTTGGTCATGACAATATTCCTCTGGGCATTTCGCAGTTCGTGGGAGACCGGTAGCCGGTCAGCTTGAACCGGACCCGGAGCGTGGAAATCAGGGCTGTTTAGGCTTGGACGTCGATTGCCTTATATGCAGTTCCGGCTTGATGAGTTCCTGCGTCGAGGCAACCTCGACACCGTTCAGCTGATCGAGCAAAGCGCGGGCGGCGCGGCGTCCGACCTCGCGCTGGCCGTTCCAGACGGTCGTAAGCGCAGGCGTTGCAATCGCCGCCTCTTCCAGATCGTCATAGCCGGTCACGGATATGTCGTCGCCCGGCACAAGCCCGGCGCGCGCGATGCCATTCATCAGGCCGATTGCGGTCAGGTCGTTCCAGCACACGGCAGCCGTCGGCTTGTCCTTCAAGGCGAGGAACTGCGGCGCGACTTCAAACCCGCCCTGTTTGGTGCGCGGACCCGCGATGCGCCAGTCGTCGCGCACTTCAAGCCCGGCCTTCTCCATCGCCTGAACATAACCGCGATAACGGTCGCGACCGGTCGAGGTCTGGTCAGTGCCGCCGATCATTGCGATGCGCTTGTGACCAAGCGAAATCAGGTGATTGGTGGCAAGGCCGACGCCATAAGCATCGTCGCCCCGAAACACGGGCGCATGCACGCCCTCGACACTGCGCGCGATGAAAACGACCGGCAGGCCGTTATCCTCGGCGATCTGGATATCTTCCGGCGGCGTACCGATGGCGGGCGACATGATCACCCCGTCGGCGCCAAGCTGCAAAAGCGTGTCCATGAAGGTGCGCTGCTTTTCCAGCTGGTCGTAATGGTTGGACAAAATGAAGGTCTGGCGGGACCGGTCGAGTTCCGATTCGATGGATTTCAGAATTTCCGCGAAAAACGGGTTCATGATGTCGTGCACCACGACACCGACAATCCCCGACCGCGACGTGCGCAGGCTCGCTGCCCTGCGGTTATAGATATAACCGATGGCGCGGGCATGTTCCTTGATCTTCTCACGGGTCTGGTCGGCAACAAGCGGACTGTCGCGCAGCGCAAGCGAAACGGTAGCCGTCGAAACACCCAGCGCATCAGCGATGGTCGAAAGCTTGATTTTCTGGGCCAAGTCGCCTCCCCAACGGTCCATGCCACGAAAGCCCCGCGTCACATGTCACAAGGGCGTCATCATTAAAACGGTTATGCCATTGCAATTATTGAATTGAAAGTATTTTTGGCATCAAGCTGAAACCGCCGCCGCTTATTCAGCTTCGTCGTCGTCAATGGCATCGGCGGACGATTCTTCCGCCACACGCGACAGACCGCGCAGCGCCAGATTGCCTTCCATTCGACCCAGCATTTTCAGGAACGTCTTGCGCTCCTTCTTGTCGAGGCCCTTCAGCATGTCCTTGTCGGTCTTGCGAATGGATTTCTCGATGGCCTTGATCGTCTCAAGTCCCGCCTGCGTCAGATAAACATGCGACTGGCGCTGGTCGGTATCGGATGCACGCTTGGCGACAAAACCCTGCCCTTGCAGACGGGCAATCGTCTTGGTGATGGTTGGCGGGCGCACGCCAAGCCGCTGCGCAAGCACGCCGGGCGTGAGACCGTCTTCAGCGGCCAGTTGCAGCATGACTGCATCCTGTCCGGCATAAAGTCCCTGTTCCAGAAGCCTTGTGGCCAGAACTGTTCTTGAAAGACGCGCCACGGATTGCAGCCGATAAAGTACAACCGCTTTATTGTCCTTGTTCATCGCCACCTCACCCTTTGTTGCGACTTCATTCTGTCGCTCGATCGACATTGCCGGAGATGTTTATAGCGTAAAATATTGTCCGACTTATGAAACAACAAGGTTAAAAACATTTCGCTGAAGTGAGGGGCGGTGTTTTTACCGCTTGGGTTGCCCCCCCGGCGAACCGACGTTAGGTTCGACCACCAGAAAAAACAGTGAGGAAAATATGACGGAACTGCGCGATCAGAACAGCGATATGATTGTCGTCCTGCCCCTTGGCGCACACGAACAGCATGGCCCTCACCTGCCGTTCGAGACGGACACGATCATCGCGGAAAGCATTGCCGCGCGGGTTGGCGAGGCGATACCGGCTGGTCTGAACGTCAATTTCCTGCCGGTGCAGCCAGTCGGCTATTCCATCGAACACATGGATACCGAAGGCACACAGAGCCTCGCCTTTTCGGAAGCGGTCAACCAGTGGATCGGCATCGGCGAAAACCTGCATGCGGGCGGCATCCGCAAGCTGGTGATGCTGAACGCCCATGGCGGCAACTCGCCATTGATGACCATCGTGGCGACCGAATTGCGCGTCCGGCTCGGCATGCTCGCAGTCGCGACGAGCTGGACCCGCTTCGGCCTGCCGGACGGCCTGATCACGCCGGAAGAAAAGGCGCTCGATATTCATGGCGGCTTTATCGAAACCTCGGTGATGCTAGCGCTGCGGCCCGATCTGGTGGATATGTCGAAAGCACGCAATTTCAGCAACGCCCAGTCACGCTACGCCGAGGAATTCAAGTTCCTGCGCGCCTATGGTCCGCACGCATTTGGCTGGAAGATGCACGATCTCAACCCGGAAGGCGTTGCAGGCAACGCTGCCGCAGCAACGGCGGAAGCAGGCGAAAAGCTGATCGCCAATGCCGTATCCGGCTTTGTCGAACTGCTGCGCGATGTCCATCGCTTCGATCTGGCGCGGTTCAAATCCTAGGGTTCATACCGATGGCGCGAATGTGAAGGGGCATATGTAATAATATAGCATTGCATATGGCATTACTGTCGTCGTTCCCTTATATGAAATGTCCGATCCGAAGTCCCGGCATGCGCCTTTGCGCACCGACCGATCCGGGGCCGCAACGTCTAGAGGCATGATCATGAGCCAGGCTGAAGCCCAAACCACAGCAGAGGCGACCACTGAAGCTGGCCGCATTCCCGTTACCGTTCTGACCGGCTATCTGGGCTCGGGCAAAACCACCCTTCTCAACCGCATTCTGACCGAGAATCACGGCAAGCGTTATGCCGTTATCGTCAATGAATTCGGCGAGATCGGCATCGACAACGACCTGATCGTCGAGTCGGATGAAGAAATCTACGAAATGAACAATGGCTGCATCTGCTGCACCGTGCGCGGCGACCTGATCCGCGTGGTGGAAGGTCTGATGCGCCGTCCAGGCCGTTTCGACGCCATCGTCGTGGAAACCACCGGCCTTGCCGATCCGGTTCCGGTCGCGCAGACCTTCTTCATGGATGACGACGTGCGCGCCAAGACCGGCCTCGACGCCGTTGTCGCCCTCGTGGATGCCAAGCATCTGCCGCTGCGCCTCAAGGACAGCCGCGAAGCCGAAGACCAGATTGCCTTTGCCGATGTCGTGCTGATCAACAAGACCGATCTGGTGACGCCGCAAGAACTGGCCACCATCGAAGCCACGGTTCGCGCCATCAACCCGCATGCCATCATCCACCGCACCGAGCGCGCCTCGATCCCGCTTGAGCGCGTTTTGGACCGTGGCGCCTTCGACCTGAAGCGCGTGCTGGAAAACGATCCGCATTTCCTCGACCATGATCATCCCGATCATGTCTGTGGCCCGGATTGCGACCATGATCATGGGCATGACGACCATCATCATGACCACCACGGGCACCACCACCATGCGCATGATCACGACCATGATCATCATCACCATGACCACGATCATGTCTGCGGCCCGGACTGTGACCACGATCATCACCACCACGATCATGCCTCGCCAATCCACGATGTGACGGTTAAGTCTGTTTCGTTGCGGGCCGGTGATATCGATCCGGCAAAATTCTTCCCGTGGATTCAGAACATCACCCAGACGCAGGGGCCGAACATTCTGCGCCTCAAGGGCATTATCGCTTTCAAGGACGATCCGGACCGCTATGTGGTTCAGGGCGTTCACATGATCATCGAAGGCGATCACCAGCGCGCATGGAAGCCGGAAGAAAAGCGGGAAAGCCGTCTTGTCTTCATCGGACGCGAACTCGACCCGGCTGAATTGAAAGCCGGTTTCGAAAACTGCCAAGTCAAATAAGAAATACTGGACACTGATGCCTACAGTTGCCCCGTTTGACCTCGAAGGTCATTGTCTTCATGCGCGCTTCATCGGCGACGTTCCTTTCTTTGCCATGGCTGATGGGACGATCCATCGGCTGGATAACGGCAACCAGAGTTCGACGGCCCATGACGGACTGTTGAGCGCTGTGGTTGCCGTTGACGGCAAGTCGCTCATCACCGGCGGCGAAGACGGTCGCGTCTGCCGCACCGATGCCAGCGGCACGGTGACCGAACTCGCCAAGGTCCCGCGCAAATGGATGACGGCTGTTGCAGCCGGTCCCGGCGGTACGGTCGGCTTTGCCTCGGGCCGTTCGGCATGGGTGCGCAACTCTGACGGCAAGGTGCAGGAATACACGCAGGAACGCAGCGTTGAAGGCATTGCCTTTGCGCCGAAGGGCCAGCGGCTTGCGATTGCCCGCTACAACGGGGCGACGCTGATTTGGACCGGCACCGCCGCCAAGCCCGTCGAACTGGAATGGAAAGGCGCGCATATCGGCGTCATTTTCTCGCCCGATGGCCGCTTTCTCATCACCTCGATGCAGGAAAATGCCTTGCATGGCTGGCGTCTGGAAGACGCCAAGCACATGCGCATGACCGGCTATCCGGCAAAGGTGAAGGACTGGTCGTGGAGCGTGAAGGCCAAGTGGCTTGCAACATCCGGCGCGCCTGCGGCCATCGTCTGGCCTTTTGCGGGCAAGGACGGCCCGATGGGTAAGGCCCCGCTTGAGCTTGGCCTGCGCGGCGACAGCATGGTGACGACGGTTGCCTGCCATCCGGTCGAGGATATCGTCGCCATTGGTTATAATGACGGCATGATCATGCTGGTTCGTTTTGCCGATCAAAAGGAAGTTCTGCTGCGCCGCCCCGGCAAGGGCGCCATCTCCAGCATGGGCTGGGACGATCAGGGCCACCGCCTCGCTTTCGGTTCGGAAGTGGGGGATTGTGGCATCGTCTCTTTAAGGGATTAGGGGAATAAGGGAGTAGGTTTTAAAAGAGTGTCAGGCGCTTCTCGCCCAACATACTCCCCTATTCCCTTATTCCCCTACTCCCCTAACTCACGGTCTGCGCATCGACACCGCAGGCGCACCGTCTGGTCCAAGCGACGCGACCCACTGGCTGATTGCGGCGGCATCCTTGTCGCCGAGCATGTGATCGGCATCAATCGTGCGCGCATCGACGCGCGCGCCGCTGGAGCGCAGAAGCGCGGAAAGCGCGGGCGCAAAGGGTGAGTAGAGCTTGTCTTCCTCGCCGGTGATCGTCAGCACGCGCGTCTTGCTCAGATTGGCAACCGGCGCATTGTCCAGCACCGGCATCGAGCGCATCAGCACGGCACGCTTCACCAGATCAGGATGCAGCATCATGGTTGCCGCCAGGAGATTGGCGCCGTTCGAATAGCCCACGAAAGTCGCGTGCGTAAGGTCGAGGTCCTTGTCGTCGGCAAGCCGCGTCAGGAACGTCACGAAGGCATTGGCTTCGAGCTTGATATCCTTCTGGTCGAACTTGACCGGCGTGATGCGCTTGTACCAGCGCGTGCCGCCGTCCTGCATGACACGACCACGAATGCCGAGCAGTGTCGCGCGCGGCCAGATTTTCGACGCCAGCGGGACAAGGCTGGTTTCATTGCCGCCCGAACCGTGCAGCAGGATAACCAGTTCGTTGGACGCTTTTTCCGGCGTATAGAAGCGGTGGATGAACTGCCTGCTGCGGGAGAAATTCTGTTCCGGCGTAATTTCCGTATCCATCTTCTTCTCGCGCATGGTGACGCCTTCGCCGAGCTTCGGGGCGCCTTCTTCTTCTTTCATTGAAGCGGCAATACCGCTCAGTGCCTTGCCCTGACCTTTCGTGGAAACAGCCACAGGCTGCCCCTCAGCAAAAGCCGAGCCGGTCGATACCATAAGCGCAGCCGCCAAAGCGGCAATAAACATCTTCTTTACCATGATCTCTACATAGCCAACGAGACGTTAACGAAGGTTTGAAAGCGGCCCCTCAACAAGGCGATTGAGCACGGCCTTCGCGGCGAATGGAACTCTCTTAACAGCAGAGATTTAGCAGGAATGTGGCGAAATGCACGAAAAATTACGACCTGTTACAATTCTGTTACATCTCCATTGCGAGACTTATTCGCCATCACTAAAGCGTGAGCCACACCGAAGCGATGAAAACTCCTTGCTTTTGACGTGTTTGGCGAGAAAATCAGCTATTATGCGGGAGAAAGAGATCAACGCCCATGAGCAGCTTTAAATTCAGCCGTCTTTCGCATGCCCGTCTCACTTATGATGCGGTGACACCGAAGAACCTCTATCTGCACCGTCGGCAGTTTATGGCGGGCCTCGGCGCGCTCGCTACCGCAGGTTTTGCGTCGTCGGCTTTTGCAGACCCGCTCAAGGCTGTCGCATCCGCCTATAAGGTCGATGAAAAGCTGACCCCGAAGGCCGATGTCACCAGCTACAATAATTTCTATGAATTCGGCACAGACAAGAGCGACCCAGCCGCCAATTCCAGCGATTACAAGCCGCTGCCCTGGAAGCTGACCATCGATGGGCTGGTGAAGCAGCCGAAAGAATTCGACATGCGCGAGTTGATCGACAAGATGCCGCTGGAAGAGCGCATCTATCGTATGCGCTGTGTCGAGGCGTGGTCGATGGTAATCCCGTGGATCGGCTTTCCGCTGGCAAGCCTGCTGTCACAGGTGGAGCCACTCGGCTCTGCCAAATATATCGCCTTCACCGGTGTCGTCCGCCCGGAGGAAATGCCCGGCCAGAAGGGGCTGTTTCAGGTGCTGGACTGGCCCTATGTCGAAGGGTTACGACTGGACGAAGCCCGGCATCCGCTGACCATCCTGGCGGTTGGCCTTTACGGCGAGACGCTTCCCAACGCCAATGGCGCGCCGATCCGGCTCGTGGTGCCGTGGAAATATGGTTTCAAAGGCATCAAGGCCATTACCCGTATCTCCTTTGTCGAGAAGCAGCCGCCCACCTCGTGGCAGCAGCAGGCCGCCAATGAATATGGCTTCTATGCCAATGTGAACCCGGCGGTCGATCATCCCCGCTGGAGCCAGGCGACAGAACGGCGCATCGGCGAGGACAGTTTCTTCGCTTCCAGCCGCCGCCCGACCCTGCCCTTCAACGGCTATGCGGACGAAGTCGCGTCGCTTTATACCGGCATGGACCTGAAGGCGAATTACTGACATGGCAGCCGAGAGAATGGGTGCAACCGAAGGGGGCGCGAAAAAGCCGACGCGTCGCCAGACTGATGGCTGGAAGGTCTGGCTGCTCTATGCGGCGGGGTTTGTTCCGGCTGTCTGGACCTTCTATCTCGGCGCGACCGGCGGCCTTGGTGCCGATCCGGTCAAGACGTTCGAACATACGCTCGGTCTCTGGGCGCTGCGCTTGCTGATCCTGACATTGCTCGTCACCCCGATCCGCGACCTGACCGGCATCAGCCTGCTGCGCTATCGCCGGGCGCTCGGTCTTCTCGCCTTCTATTATGCGCTTATGCATTTCGCGACCTATATGGTGCTCGATCAGGCGCTGAATTTTCCGGTTATCATCGCCGATATTCTCCGCCGCCCCTTCATCACCATCGGCATGATCAGTCTCGTGCTGCTTGTGCCTTTGGCGCTGACCTCCAACAACTGGTCGATCCGTCGGCTCGGACGCCGCTGGACCAGCCTGCACAAGCTCGTCTATGTGGCCATTGCAGGCGGTGCGATCCATTTCATCCTATCCGTGAAAAGCTGGCCCGCAGAGCCGATCATCTATGCCGCCATCGTCGCAGCGCTGCTGCTGTGGCGGCTGGTGCGTCCCTACAGGCGCAATCGAAAGACATCCGCGCCGCGCCCGCGTGGAGAGGCTGTCGCCTTAAAGAAGTAACGGCTAATAGAAGAGCTTCTTTTTACAGATTCCAATGTACTGAACTAAATTTATCCATTTTTTGGATAAGCAATGACATTGCGCCGCAAATCATGTCAGTATCGCCGCCAATTCCACATTGATTACCACAACTGGCGAGCACTGAGGCCCATGACGTCTATTTTGAAATCGGCGCCCGTTCGCATCGCAGGCAAGTTTATCTTCATCCTTTTCGCTCTTATCTTTGCGATCTGGGCGAGTTTGGCGATGTGGTATCAGTTGCCCTTCGGCAGCGTTGTTCGCCAGGCGATCATCGCGCTGTGGTTGCTCTTCACCCTCTGGACCATAGCCGGGGAAAGGCGCTTCTCCTGCTGGCGCAAACGGCTGTTCTTCTGCCTCCTCGCGCTCATCATCCTCGGCTGGTGGACGACCATCCGCCCTTCCCTCGACCGCATGTGGGCGCCGGACGTCGCGCGCATCGTTACCGGCAAGGTGGATGGCGATATCGTCACGCTCACCAATGTTCGCGATTTCGAATGGCGCACGACGGAAGACTTTACCGAAAATTGGAAAGACGAAACCTACGATCTCAGCAAGATTACTTCGGTTGATATCTACCTGTCCTACTGGTCGAGCCCGGCCATCGCTCACACGCTGCTTTCATTCGGCTTTGCGGATGGGCGTCATGTGGTCTTCTCCGGCGAAATCCGCCGCGAGCATCATGAGGTCTTCTCGTCTATTGGCGGCTTTTTCCGGGAATTCGAGCTGGCGATGATCGCCGCCGAGGAACGGGACATCATCTATCTGCGCACCAATATCCGCAAGGAAGACGTCTACCGCTATCAGGTCAAACTGCCGCCCGGCCCGGCCAGACAATTGTTCCTGTCCTATGTCGAGCGCGGCAACCAGCTGGCCGCAAAGGCGGAATTCTACAACACGCTGACCACCAACTGCACGACCATGATCTTCGACATGGCGCGGCTGCTCGATCCAACATTCCCGTTCGACTATCGCATTCTGCTGTCAGGCTTTCTGCCCGGCTATCTTTTCGACAATGGCTGGATCGAGGATGGCGGTTCGCTGGAAGAAATACGCCAGCGCGCATCCATCGACGCAAAAGCGCAGGCAGGCGGACGCGACGGCTTCTCGCAACGCATCCGCGAATAAAAAACCCCGCTTCGCAGCGGGGCTTTCTCAAGCATTCGCGCTGGGATCAGATCGCAGCGGTGATGATGATTTCGACCTTGTAGTCCGGCGTTGCAAGGGCTGCTTCACCGGTTGCACGAGCTGGCGTGTTGGCCGGATCGACCCAGGCATCCCAGACAGCGTTCATTTCGGCGAAATCCTTCATGTCGGCGAGCCAGATGATCGCCTGAAGAATCTTCGACTTGTCCGAACCGGCTTCCTTGAGCAGGCGGTCCACTTCGGCCAGAACGGCCTTGGTCTGATCGGTCACGCTGGCGCCGGGCACACCCACTTGACCGGCGAGATAAACGGTGTTGCCGTGGACCACGGCCTGGCTCATGCGTGGACCAACTCCGATGCGACGGATGCTCATGGTGAACTCCTCTGAATGCTGCTGCGGAAAGTGTTCCGCATTGGAAAAAATGTGCGCTCTCTTATGGAAGCCCAAGTGCCGTTTGGCAATGGCGTTGCCATGCGTGATCGCTTAAATTCGAAAACAGGAGGACCGACCATGGAGAAGCCGCTTGCCGACATCTACCGCGATTACATCGCCTGCCTGAACGGACAGGACTGGGAAAATCTCGGCCACTTTGTCCATCAGGCGGTCTCGCATAATGGCAGAGCTTTCGGACTGGCGGGCTATCGCGCCATGTTGGAGCAGGATTTCAAGGCGATCCCCGATCTCCAATTCAGTATAGACCTGCTGGTCTGCGAACCACCGACAGTTGCAGCCCGTCTGGCTTTCGATTGCACGCCCGTTGGCGTCTTTCTCGGCTTGCCGGTCAATGGCCGCAAAATCCAGTTCGCCGAAAACGTCTTTTACACCTTTGACAATGGACTGATTAAAGGGGTCTGGTCGATCATCGACAAAGCTTCTATCGAAGCACAGCTTTGATCGCATCTGCGGATTGACTCTTGAGGCCCCTCCCCCTATAAGCCGCGTCACGTTCGCCCGCGCGGGTCTACGGATGGTTTATGCTGTCCGCCGCAGGGAAAAGAACCAGCTCCTGTTCAATAGAGCATGATCCCGAATAAGGGTAACCGGTTTCGGGCCAGATCATGTTCCACTGAAAAACAGAATTAAGAAGGGCCGCACACCGCGGTATTAAAAAAATGAAGCGCACTTATCAGCCATCCAAGATCGTCCGCAAGCGTCGTCACGGTTTCCGTGCACGCATGGCTACCACCGGCGGCCGCAAGGTTCTCGCCGCTCGCCGTTCGCGCGGCCGTAAGCGGCTTTCCGCTTAATCTTTGCCCGCGCAGCTGCGCGGTGAATAAAGATATGAAAAAGCCGAAACAAATACTCCGCCTTCGTAAGAGAGCGGAGTTTTTGGCTTTAAGGAACGGTGAAAAGCGGCGTGGCCCGCTGTTTCTTCTCGAAGTCCGCGTGCGGACGGAAGAGGAATCGGCAGCCGCCAAAATTGGCGACAAGCCCCGCGCCGGCTTCACCGTCACCAAGAAGAACGGCAACGCCGTGATACGAAATCGCATCCGCCGCAGGCTGAGAGAAGCGGTACGTTGTCACGCAGGGCGTGACATGGCGCCTTCGACCGACTATGTGATCGTAGCGCGCGAGCAAGCTCTCACTGCGCCCTTTTCGCGACTGACCGATGAACTCACCCGCCGCATCAAGGCGAAGGGCGAGCGGAAAGGCGAAGGGAAACGCCGAACGGAAAGACCGGAATCAGGACCCGTCAATGGAAAATAAACGCAATTTCTTCATCACCATTGCCCTGTCCATCCTCATACTGACGCTGTGGCAAGTGTTTTATCTGGGTCCGAAAACGGAAGCCCAGCGGGAGCAGGCACGCATTGAGGAGCAGCAGCGGCAGGCCCAGCAGGCAGCCCAGGGTGGCCAGGCAGGCAACGGTGCGGGCGATACGCCACAGGCGCCAGCCGCTTCGGGCACAATTCCCGGCCATGGTGATGTGGCAGCCGCAGGCGGCACGCTGACCCGCGAAGCCGCAATCGCTCAGACTGAGCGCGTTCAGATCGACACGCCTTCGCTGCGCGGTTCGATCAACCTGACCGGCGCGCGTCTCGACGATCTCTTCCTCAAAAATTATCACGAAACCGTCGACAACAATTCTCCGAATATCGAACTGCTCGCGCCATCGGCGCTGAAGCAGGGCTATTTCGTTGAGCTCGGCTTCACCGGCAATGACACGACCGGCCCGGTTCCGGGTCCGAACACGGTCTGGTCCGTGGAAGGCAACAACAAGCTGACTCCATCCACGCCGGTCACGCTGAGCTATACCAACGAGAAGAACATCACCTTCAAGCGCGTCATCTCGGTTGACGACGCCTATATGTTCTCCGTTGACGACACGATCACAAACAATACCGGCGCACCGATTTCGCTGGCCTCTTATGGCCGCGTAACCCGCTTCAACCAGCCGGAACATGCCAGCGCTACCTATGTTCTGCATGAAGGCCTGATCGGCGTTATGGGTCAGGACGGCCTACAGGAAATCAAATATTCCAAGGTCGAAGACGACAAGGACATCTCGTTCAAGGACGTCATGGGCGGCTGGCTCGGCATCACCGACAAGTATTGGGCTGCAACGCTCGTACCGCCGCAGGACGAAAAGTTCACCGGCCGCTTCTCGCACTTCACCAATGATCGCCCGCGCTACCAGACCGATTTCCTCGGCGCGCCGATGACCATTGAGGCCGGCCAGTCGCATTCGCTGAAGAACCAGGTCTTCGCCGGTGCAAAGGTCGTCACGCAGATTCAGGCTTACGAAAAGCAGCTCAGCATCAAGCAGTTCGAACTGCTGATCGACTGGGGCTGGTTCTACTTCATCACCAAGCCGATGTTCTACCTCATCGACTGGATCTACAAGTTCTCGGGCAATTTCGGCGTCGCCATTCTGGTTGTCACCGTTCTGCTCAAGGGCCTGTTCTTCCCGCTCGCCAACAAGTCGTACAAGTCGATGGCGCGCATGAAGCTGGTTCAGCCGAAGATGACGGAAATCCGCGAGAAATACGCGGACGACAAGATGAAGCAGCAGCAGGAAATGATGCGGCTCTACAAGGAAGAGAAGATCAATCCGCTTGCAGGCTGCTGGCCGGTGCTGGTGCAGATTCCGGTGTTCTTCGCCTTGTATAAGGTTCTCTACGTCACCATCGAAATGCGCCATGCGCCGTTCTTTGGCTGGATTCAGGATCTTGCAGCGCCCGATCCGACATCGCTCTTCAACCTGTTCGGCCTTCTGCCTTTCGCAGTACCGCACTTCCTGATGATCGGCGTCTGGCCGCTGCTGATGGGCATCACAATGTTCCTGCAGATGCGCATGAACCCGACGCCGCCAGACCCGACGCAGGCTGCGATCTTCACCTGGATGCCGATTATCTTCACCTTCATGCTGGCTTCGTTCCCGGCTGGTCTCGTGATCTACTGGGCATGGAACAACCTGCTCTCGATCACCCAGCAGGGCATCATCATGAAGCGTCAGGGCGTCAAGATCGAGCTTTGGGACAATCTGAGGGACCTCTTCAAGCGAAAGCCGAAAGAGGCCAAAAAGTAAAATCTGAAAAACCCCGCTTAGGCGGGGTTTTTTATGCCGTCATGTTGACAATGCGGCCCATACCATTGATGCGTGTCACTGACAGAATAAAGCGACCAGGATAAGAACATTGAGCGAGCAGGATAAGAAGCAGGCGGCAATCAATGCGGCTCAGGCAGCGGCAGATGCGACCCGCGCGGCGCAGGCGGCACTGGTCGAGCAAGGCCGTGCGCTGTTCAAGAAGTCATGGATCTTCATCCGTGGCGTGCCGTCGATGCAATTCCTGCCGCCGGAAGGTCCGGTGGAGATCGCCTTTGCGGGACGCTCC
Source organism: Ochrobactrum soli (assembly GCF_003664555.1). Lineage (NCBI taxonomy): Bacteria > Pseudomonadati > Pseudomonadota > Alphaproteobacteria > Hyphomicrobiales > Brucellaceae > Ochrobactrum > Ochrobactrum soli. Next base: position 35,108 of record NZ_RCHH01000011.1, read on the forward strand.
AATGTCGGCAAGTCATCGCTGATCAATGCTCTGGTCAACAAGAAGGGCCTTGCGCGCACGTCCAATACGCCGGGCCGCACGCAGGAACTGAACTATTTCGTGCCGGACGGTTATTCCGGCGAAAACGGCGACCTGCCGCCGCTCGCCCTCGTGGATATGCCGGGCTACGGATTTGCCGAAGCGCCAAAAGCCCATGTCGATGCCTGGACGCGACTCGTTTTCGACTATCTGCGCGGACGTACCACACTGAAGCGCGTCTATGTGCTGATCGATGCGCGCCACGGCATTAAGAAGAACGACGCCGAAGTGCTTGACCTTCTCGACAAGGCCGCCGTGTCCTATCAGATTGTGCTGACCAAGATCGACAAGATCAAACCGGCAGGCGTGCCGCGCCTGATGGCGGATACGCACAAGCTCACCTTCCGTCGTGCAGCCTGCTTCCCCGGCATTATCGCCACCTCGTCGGAAAAGGGCCTCGGCCTCGACGATTTGCGCGCAGCTGTGGCTCTGGTGATCAAAGAGTCATGATTTCAGCCTGACCTGTCCTCAGAGAGGACAGGTTTCCGGCAGGTTGTTCAGTCCCTGATTGCGGCGCTCGAACTGTACATTGGTCTTTGCCCCGTCGCGGGTAATGCGCAGCACATAGATGCTGTCAAAATCGTCGCCCGACCATTTGGGCACGCTATGCTTGTCGCCGCTGTTCTCCTTGACGATGTCGCGCACCAGCTTGACGATCTGCTTATGCTCCCAGCCAACCAGAACAGTTGCATTGCGATAGGCAGGCGCTTCCAGCGCTTCTTCCAGCTTGTCGATATCTTCGAAACCGAAGCGCGTATCCACCGGCAGGCCAAGCGAAATCGCGGTCGGTTCGACCGTGGCGAGCGGACGCACATAGGCATAGGTTCCGCCCTTGTCGTCCTTCTCCTCCGACGGATTGGGCGCGAAAATCGCAGCCGGTTTGCCGAACTGTTTTGCGATGATCGCGGGCAGTTTCAGCGCGCGATTCAGTCCACGGCAGCTTAGCTGGCCCAACCCGTTTTCCGGCTTTTCGCCGTGTCTAACAAAGACCACGGTTTGAGTGGAGGATGCCGCCATCGCAAAATTCTGGGCGGCATTGAGGGCAAGGAGTGACCCCACAGCGGTCAAAATAAACCGGCGCATCGAAACAACTTTCTTCATGGAACCGTGAAACTATAAAATCATATTTTGGATAGAACATAGGCACATACATAAGAAGCCGTTTCCAGCAAACTATTCGTGAAAAATAAGCAGCGAGACCGTTTTCGCGGATTCCATTTGAATCAAAACCGGTCTAGAAAAGCCTGCCTCTTCTGCCCTGTCGCCAGCCATGGAGCCCGCGATGACGACCCTTGATATTCCCGAAATGCAAGCACAACTCCTCTCCGCCGCCCTGCCCTATATGCAGCGCTACGAGAACAAGCATGTCGTCGTGAAATATGGCGGCCACGCCATGGGCAATCCGGAGCTCGGCAAGGCCTTTGCTCGCGATATCGCGCTTTTGAAGCAATCGGGCATCAACCCGATTGTGGTGCATGGCGGCGGCCCACAGATTCAGGCCATGCTAACCAAGCTTGGCATCGAATCCCGTTTTGAGGGCGGCCTGCGCGTCACCGACGAAAAGACCGTCGAAGTGGTGGAAATGGTTCTGGCCGGTTCCATCAACAAGGAAATCGTCGCTCTGATCAATGCCGAAGGCGAATGGGCCATCGGCCTGTGCGGCAAGGACGGTAACATGGTCTTCGCGCAGAAGGCGCACAAGACCGTCATCGACCCCGATTCCAATATCGAGAAAGTGCTTGATCTGGGCTTTGTCGGCGAGCCGGCGGAAGTCGACCGCACCCTGCTCGATCTTCTGGCGCGTTCCGAAATGATCCCGGTCATCGCACCGGTCGCTCCGGGCCGTGACGGCCATACCTACAACATCAATGCCGACACTTTTGCAGGCGCTATCGCAGGCGCGCTGGCCGCAACCCGTCTTCTGTTCCTGACCGACGTTCCCGGCGTGCTGGACAAGGACAAGAAGCTGATCAAGGAACTCTCCGTTGCCGATGCGCAGGCGCTCATCAAGGACGGCACGATTTCCGGTGGCATGATCCCGAAGGTCGAAACCTGCATCGAAGCAATCCGCCGTGGCGTGGAAGGCGTTGTCATCCTGAATGGCAAGACGCCGCATTCCGTCCTGCTGGAACTCTTCACCGAACATGGTGCCGGCACGCTCATCGTGCCATAAAGACCCATGACCAATAGTTCCAATCCTTCGGCCTTCACCCCAGCCTTTGAGCACGTCACTGACTGGGTGTTCGACCTCGACAACACGCTCTATCCCCACGCCGCCAATCTATTCTCGCAGATCGACGTGAAGATGACGAGCTATGTCGAAAACCTGCTGCAATTGCCACGCGAGGAAGCTCGCCGCATCCAGAAACAGTTCTATCTCGACTATGGCACCACGCTGAAAGGCCTGATGGAATGCCACCAGATCGACCCGGACGACTTTCTGCAAAAGGTTCACGATATCGACTATAGCTGGCTGAAGCCCGATCCGGCGCTCGGCGAAGCGATCAAGTCGCTGCCGGGCCGTCGCTTCATCTTCACCAATGGCGATCGCGGCCATGCGGAACGCGCGGCGCGCCAGCTCGGCATTCTGGATAATTTCGACGATATCTTCGACATTGTCGCTGCGGGGCTGATGCCAAAACCCGAGCGCGTCACCTATGACCGCTTCCTCGGCGCTTTCGGCATCAATGCCAGCAAGGCCGTGATGTTCGAGGATCTGGCGCGCAATCTCGTCGTGCCGAAAGCGCTTGGCATGAAAACCGTCCTGGTGGTGCCGAACAATTTTGAGCCAACCTTCTCGGAAATATGGGAAAGCGACCCGGAATTTACCGATCAGGTCGATTATGTGACGGATAACCTGACCCAATTTCTGGAACAAATTATTGCAGGCAGATAGGCATTTTACCGGCCTCGAAAAATCAATCGATGCGGCGGCCCACCGCGTCCTCGACCGGCTGCCGCGCAATCACCTGACCGACGGGCTGATCGAATTTCTGGTCTTCGGGCTGAAACAGGCATGGGCATGCCTGTTCGGCGGTGCCATGCTCGGCCTTATCATCCTCACCCGCTGGCTTTGGCCGGAAAGCGGCATCGGCGGTATCGCCAATATCGTCACCCGCTATGACTTTCTGTTCCTTTCCGCTGTCGCCATCCAGCTTGCCATGCTGGTCTTCAAGCTGGAGGCATGGGAGGAAGCCAAGGTCATCCTGATTTTCCACGTTGTCGGCACGGCGATGGAAGTGTTCAAGACCCATGCGGGTTCATGGGTCTATCCTGAAGAAAACTTCTTCCGTATTGGCGGCGTACCGCTGTTTTCAGGCTTCATGTATGCGGCGGTCGGCTCCTATATGGCGCGCATCAACCGTATCTTCGATATCAGACTGAACCATTATCCGCCGCTCTGGACAACGCTGGTGCTGGCAGCCGCGATCTACGTCAATTTCTTCGCCCATCATTTCATCTGGGATATTCGCTGGCCGCTGTTTGCGCTGACATTCGCCTTGTTCTGGCGCACCAGCATGCATTATCGCGTGTTTCGTTTTCGGCACAAAATGCCTCTGCTCGTCGCGTTCCTGCTGACCTCGTTCTTCATCTGGTTTGCGGAAAATATCGGCACATGGTCGAAGGCCTGGCTCTACCCCAACCAGCATAATGGCTGGGTGCCGGTTTCGCTCGGCAAGCTCGGCTCATGGTATCTTTTGATGATCATCTCGGTCGTGCTGGTCACGCTCGTTCATCACCCTCGCCCCTATCAGGAAGAGGAGGACGCCCGGTCTCCCGTTCCGGAAAAGGCGGAAGCATAGCCCCTGCCTCCCGGTTAGAATCTGCCCGTAACATCGATGTTCGCACCATAGGCCATATCCCGGTTTACGGTGCGCGCGAGATAAGGCGTCACGCCCACACTCAAAACCTCGCTGAACGCATAGGATAAAGTGGTCGACAGGCTGCCACGCGTATGCGCCACATCAGCATCGAAGCTGAGCGCCCCGATATAATCGGCACTTGCCGTCACGCTCGGATCATCATGCGCGATGTCTTGTTCGATCTCTGCATTGATCAGCCACCGCACCTTGTCGCTCAACGGCATGGCATAGTTTGCCCCGAGATAGACCGCAGTGCGGCGCGACTTCACATTCGAATAGGTGAACGGGAAATAAGCGTTGGTTTCCGTATAATCGTCCATCTTCAGATCGCTGTGACGCAGCCCGGCATAATAGCCGAAGACGGAACCGCTGGAGAGTTCGTGCGACCGCCCGGCTTCCAGCGACGCGCCCCAGCCTTTGATCGTGCTCTCGCCCATGCCAGCCTCGGTATAGTCCAGCATCTGGCGCGTGCGCTCGACATCGTAGCGACTGGCGGCAACGGAACCTTGCAGATACCAGTGGCCCGTCGTCGTCGGCGCACGCCAGCGGGCATAGAAACCGCCGCCAATATTGTCATTATCCCGGTCGAAACTATCCGGCATATCGCGCCAGAAGGAGTGCGCCACAGTGATGCCTGCCAGAAAATTATCGGTAAAGGCATGCGCCATGGAAATCCAGCCGAGTGCATCGGTCGTCTCGCCTGAACGTCCGATATCCGCTGAAAGCGAGTAGCAGCTCTCTCCCGCCTTCGCGACGTCGCAAGAACGCTGCAACCGCCCCAGTTTTCCACGCTGCGATTCCATCACCGAAAATGTATCCCCGGCCAGCGCAGCAACAGTTTTCGTCGTGTTGGTCACATCGACGGCGACCGATTGTATCGGCGGCGGCGACCCGGTTCCTGTACCCGGGACCTCCTGTTCGGGACTTCCCGCACCGGTCTCTGGCGCAGGCGTTTCGATAACTGGTGGCGGAGGATTTTGCCCATCGGGCGGCGATCCCGGTTGAGAGCCGGACCCGGTTTCCGACCCCGGGGTCTCCGGCTCGGTTCCGCCCGAACCCGGCTCCGGTGTTGGCGTTCCGGTAACAGGCGGCGGCCCCGTCTCGCCCGGGTCTGGATCGGGCTTTGGTGTCGTCACCGGCGGAGACGAAATCAGCAGTTTCCAGACTGCCGCATGCGACACTCCGGATGCCAGCGTCGAGGTGCCCACCACGACCGTGCCATCAGCCGACATGGCCATGGCCGTCGACGACACACCGCCAAGTGTGCCGAGATCGGTTGGTACGGTGGCGCCATTCGCCCAGTAAACCGCGTGGGAATTGCCCTTCCTTGTGGTCGAAGACCCGACGATGATTGAACCGTCAGCCGAGATAGACGCAACGTCGGATGAATACCCGCCGAGCGTGCCAAGATCGGTCGGCGTGGTCGCGCCGTTCCGCCAGGATACCGCACGGAATTCGCCGAACTCATTGTTGGATACGCCCGCAAGCACGGAACCGTCAGCTGACAGGGTGAGAACATCAGAATAGTAGCCGCCAAGCGTGCCGAGATCAGACGGCGACAAGGCACCATCAGTCCATGACGCGGCGTGGAGTTCTCCGTTGCCCGTCTCCGACTGTCCTGCGATGACGCGCCCGTTCGCAGATACGACATTTGCGGTCGACGTTGCACCACCAAGCGTTCCCAAATCGGTCGGCGTCAGCGCCCCGTTCATCCAGGACACGGCATGAGAAACATTGGGCGCATATTCCGCATAACCGACAATTACCATCCCATCGGCGGAAACGGCCTTGGCATAGGATGTGTTGTTGTTGAGCGTTCCAAGATCGACTGGAGATGTTACACCGTTCGTCCACTTCACCGCCCGGTTCTTGCCGGCAGACGTTGTGGAATTGCCGACAATGATGCTGCCGTCAGCGGACAAGGCAACAGCATCTGAAAAATCGCCCCCCAGCGTTCCAAGGTCGGTGGCCATTGTCGCGCCATCCGCCCACGACACAGCGTGTTGCGCAGCGCCAATCGTCGCCCGCCCGATAATGAATGTGCCATCCGCCGAGACGGCATTGACGACGGAATTGCTGCCGCCCGTCACAGAAAGGACGGTCGGCGTGGCGATCCCCCCGGCCCACGATACCGCCGAAATGCCACCGGATGTCTGCGCCCTGCCCGCTATGACCGCCCCATTCGCAGATACGGCAGTGGCGAAGGCATCGCCAGCAAGTGCACCGAAATCAAGCGGCAGACCCGATTGTTTCACATCAGCGGCATGCGCCGGGCAAACAAAGACCATCATCCCGAGCAGCAACCCGGAAACATTCTTAAGGATCGCTTTCATAGCGACCTCTTAAATAAAAATAGGATATATTACGGGAATAGATCTTTTAATTATAATATTAGAATACATGATACCCCTCACAAAACCATGTATTTTTATTATAAATTTATTTTTAACTCCGGCAATATCAATTGTTCCATATTAGAACATATGATTATTATTTATAATTACTTTTAAATAATATACACATCTACGGCAGCATTCTTTCATTACAAAAAGGCCCAACCTGAAAACAGATCGGGCCTTCTATTTGCCTTAAAACTCTGTCTAACCTTCGATCAGAGCTTGTAAAAATCCTTGATTTGCTCCCAGGCTTCGTCCGCCGTTTCGACAAAATTCAGAAGCTCGATATCGGCTGGCGAGATTGTACCCTGCTCGGCCAGAAATTCGATATTGATCGCCTTGGTCCAGAACTCCTTGCCGAACAGGATCAGCGGCATGCGTTCCATACGGTTGGTCTGGATCAGCGTCATCGCCTCGAATAGTTCGTCCATTGTGCCAAAGCCGCCCGGAAACACGCAGATCGCCTTTGCGCGCATCAGGAAGTGCATCTTGCGGATCGCGAAATAATGGAAGTTGAAGCAGAGCTCCGGCGTCACATAAGGGTTCGGTGCCTGTTCATGCGGCAGCACGATATTGAGGCCGATGGTCGGTGCACCGACATCGGCGGCACCACGATTGCCTGCTTCCATCACGCCCGGTCCGCCGCCCGTCACCACGATGAATTCGCGATAATAGGTCGTGGCCGAATATTCTGAGCAAATCCGCGCGAATTTACGCGCTTCCTCATAATAATGAGAATTGGCTTCGAGATTCTTCTTCTGCACCTCGTTCTTCGCCGCCCATGCCTCGCCGCCCGGCTCTGGGATGCGCGCGCCGCCGAACATCACCACCGTCGATTTGATGCCGCGGTCGGCAAGGATCAGCTCCGGCTTGAGCAGTTCAAGTTGCAGGCGCACCGGGCGCAGGTCACGGCGCGTCAAAAAATCGTCGTCCGTGAAAGCAAGGCGATAGGCAGGCGCTTCCGTCTGGGGCGTTTGCGGTACGGTTTTTGCCTGCTTGATCGCTTCCTCGGAATTCGGGAAAGGCGTCCAGCCAGACTTCTCCATCGGGTTCATGCTTCTCACCTGCTCCTTAAAACCTGTTACCATACTCATTCTCAGGCCAAATGTTTAATCTGTCTCAAACATGTCGGACATTGTTCGAGAATGAGATCAAGAGCGCGCAATTGCGCCGTGATCATGATTGACCCATTTGGCGCCTTCGCTTAATCACTTTCATGACAATCGGCCGGATCACTTACCGGCCTGCCATCCGCTGCCCATTCACGGAGACTGCACCCCATGACCAAGCCAGACCTCGCCTCCCTCGAAAAGACCATCGACAAGGCTTTTGACGAGCGCGACGGTATCAGCACGGCAACCCGTGGCGAAATCCGCGATGCCGTCGAACAGTCGCTTATCCTGCTCGATCGCGGCGAGGCCCGTGTCGCAGAAAAACAGGCGGACGGCAACTGGCAAGTCAACCAATGGCTGAAGAAAGCAGTATTGCTCTCCTTCCGTCTCAACCCGATGGAAGTCATCAAGGGAGGCCCCGGCCAGTCTTCCTGGTGGGACAAGGTGCCGTCCAAGTTCGACGGCTGGACTGCCAACGAATTCGAGAAGGCCGGTTTCCGCGCCGTGCCGAACTGCGTCGTGCGCCACTCGGCCTATATCGCGACGAACGCCATCCTGATGCCGTCTTTCGTCAATCTCGGCGCTTATGTCGATGAAGGCACCATGGTCGACACCTGGGCGACCGTCGGCTCCTGTGCGCAGATCGGCAAGAATGTGCATCTTTCCGGCGGCGTCGGCATTGGCGGCGTTCTGGAACCGATGCAGGCCGGACCGACCATCATCGAAGACAATTGCTTCATCGGCGCGCGTTCGGAAGTCGTGGAAGGCTGCATCGTGCGCGAAGGTTCGGTGCTCGGCATGGGCGTCTTCATCGGCAAATCGACCAAGATCGTCGACCGTGCGACCGGCGAAGTCTTCTATGGCGAAGTCCCGCCTTATTCGGTCGTCGTCGCAGGCACCATGCCCGGCAAGAACGTACCCGGTGAAAACTGGGGCCCGAGCCTCTATTGCGCCGTGATCGTCAAGCGCGTCGATGAAAAGACCCGCTCGAAGACCTCGATCAATGAATTGCTGCGCGACTGATGCGCGACTAATACAAAGCAAAAAGGCGAAGCTGGTGCTTCGCCTTTTTCATTCCAGCATTTGCGCTTCAAGATGGGTCGCCCCTTCGGATGGCGCAAAGCCTCTGGTCCGGGCCGTGGTCCGGGGAGGCCTCGCAGCCATCCTCCGGGGAGATTGCTAAGCTACCGGGGCATTAATTTTCATAGCTGGAAGGCGAAGCATCACCGAAGCGGTTGGCCGAACCATCATGATAAACCGGAGTCGACTGGCGAATGGTCGCCGTTGCGGTGTAATCGACATCACCCTTCGTGCCGAAGAGCGGACCCGTATTCGGGGTCTTGAAGGCCTTCTCCTGAATAACCTGAGATTCCGGCATGCCGACATAAGGATTTTCGGCATAGGCTGCACCAGCGCTTAGAGCGACAGCAAGGGCGGCAAGAGCGAGCTTTTTCATTTTCCTATTCCTTCGCATCATGTTGTCCCATCATCGGCATCTGGCCGTTCGAAGCCTTGTTTCAGGCAACAGGGACTTTCAAGTTGGACTAAGCCTTCGAGGCTTTCCCTCCCGGTGTCCGGCAGATCTTCAAAACCTGCACCGGCGACACCTTTGGGACGACATGCAAAGCGGGTGTTTTGAAAGATCCCGCTCCATCAGAACCGGGCGGGCTATAGTTCCGGAGAGCCATTAGCCCTGGTTGGCATCGCCAAAACGATTGGCAGAACCATCGCGATAAACCGGAGCACTGATCGCTGCGGGCGCGGTATAATCAACGGACTGCGACGCGACCGGGGTACGGTCATTTGCATAGAGATTTTCAGGTTCGCCTACGCGTGGGTTTTCAGCGAAAGCAGCACCGGCACTCAGGGCAAGGGCAGCAGCGGTAAGAACAAGCTTCTTCATTTTCTATCTCCTAACAAAATGGAGCGGCGTATGAATTCGTCGTTCCGATACATCCCAAATGGGTAACAATGGGGAAAAGTTCCAGTCACGAAAATTTTAAAAACTTCACAGATTTGTGCACATCGCCTGCCACAATCGTTGCAATTAATACAAAAAAAATAATTAAAAACAAAATGATGGATTACGATTTCTCCATCACGGCCGTGTTACAGCCCTTAATTTGTTCACCAATCTCGAACAGTGTGTTTGAGGTTATTGTATAATAAACGTGAACAATGAGCGATTTTTAATGGAGCAAGGCCTTATCCTGCCGCATCAGACCGGTTCGTGCAAATGCTCCCAATCTTCAACGGGTCCGGTAAAAAGACGCCTCGATCCACCGCAAACCCCGCAAACAAAAAGCCGCATCAAAGATGCGGCCTTCAGCGATGGCTCTCATTGCGAGAGGCTCAGCGAGCTCTCCGGCAACGTTCAATTATTGGCAACGGCAACCGAACGTCCGGCGATGGAAACCCACTGGCCGGAATTGGAAGGCGACTGCATCTTGATATAACGATAGGACGTCTTCTCGAGCGGCAGAACCTCGTCACGCATATTGTCGAGAATATAATCGCCATGATCGGTGCGGGCGGTCAGCACGATATGCGCCTCGCTACCCTGCACCATGGTAATCAGAAGCTGCGAGGCGCTGATGCCGCGCGCCATCAGTTGCGCGCGCTTCATCAGAACATAATCCTCGCAATCGCCCTTGCCGTTGACCGGCATGGTCCAGTAGTCGCGCTTGCCGTAATTATCCTGATCGGAAACCGGCTTGATACGGTGATTGACGGAGCTGCTTACGCTTTGCAAAAGCTTCAGGCGCTGCGGTGTCAGCTGCATCGGGGGCAATACACTATGGCTGCGGCAATCGCGTGGATTGCGCCCGCAATAGTCTTTGTGTCCGTAAGGGATGCTTGTCAGTCCGCCCGCTTCACTCCACTGTGCAGCCTTGGCTGGAACCATCGTTGCTCCGAAGAGCGCCATCATGCCTGCTACAGTTGTGGTGATTAAACGCATACACAGTTTCCCATTTTGAAAAAAGTTCCCGCTGACCGGCCCGTTTCCCGGGTCTCGTTATCAACTCTTTTTTAACTAACGATGACAGGGGCCATCCGGTCAAGGAAATTTCGTTCCCAAATTGCAACCAAGTTGGAAAAGCGCGTGAAGAGCGAATTTTCTGCCATGGTCAGAACCAAGGTTTGTGGTTCCATCCGTACGCATCCCGATCTAGTCTCACACAACAGACGATTCTTGAGTAAGAAGCCGACATCATGAGCCTTTCAGTCAATCCCGCCGAAAATCTTGCCGCCCTGATCCGCTGCCCATCCGTAACGCCTGCCGAAGGCGGCGCGCTGACGGCGCTCGAAGCGATGCTGAAGCCATTGGGCTTTTCCGTCGAGCGCCCCGTCTTCAGCGAAGAGGGCACGCCCGACATCGAAAATCTCTATGCGCGCAAATCCGGCAACGGACCGCATCTGATGTTTGCCGGTCATACGGATGTGGTGCCGCCCGGCGATGAAAGCGACTGGAAGCACCCGCCCTTCTCAGCCGCCATCGAAGACGGCATCATGTATGGGCGCGGCGCTGTAGACATGAAAGGCGGCGTTGCCTGCTTTGTGGCAGCCGTCGCGCGGCACATCGAAAAGCACGGCAACCTCAAGGGCAGCGTCTCCTTCCTGATCACCGGTGACGAAGAAGGCCCGGCAGTCAATGGAACGGTGAAACTGCTCGACTGGGCAAAGCAACGCGGCGAAAGCTGGGACGCATCCATCGTCGGCGAACCGACCAATCCCAACACGCTTGGCGATATGATCAAGATCGGTCGTCGCGGTTCGCTTTCCGGCACGATCACCGTTCAGGGCGTGCAGGGCCATGCGGCCTATCCGCATCTGGCGGAAAATCCGGTGCGCGGCATCACCACGCTGGTGGACAGCCTGCTTTATCCGGCCTTCGATCAGGGCACGGCGGATTTTCAGGCCAGCAATCTGGAAGTCACCACCATTGATGTTGGCAACAAGGCCACCAATGTCATTCCGAACAAGGCAACGGCTTCGTTCAATATCCGTTTCAACGACACATGGACCGCAGAAAGCCTGCAGGCCGAAATCAGCGCTCGCCTCGCAAAGGCAGCGCGCGACAATCGCCTGCGTCCGGGCCGCGACACGCCGATCAGCTATGAGCTGACATGGCGCGAGAGCCCAAGCCATGTGTTCCTGACCCGCGATGAAAAGCTGATCGGCACGCTGACCGCTTCCGTCGAGGCCGTGACTGGCAAGCGACCGGAACTGTCGACGTCCGGCGGCACGTCCGATGCGCGCTTCATCAAGGATTATTGCCCGGTGGTGGAGTTCGGCCTTGTCGGCCAGACCATGCATATGGTCGATGAACGTGTGGCCCTTGCCGACCTCGAAGGACTGACACAGATTTATGAGCGCTTCATCGCTGACTTCTTTGGGTAAATAAGGTTCTTCATGCCGAGCCTGGACGATATTTTCAGATATTTTCGGGGCGTCTGGAAAATGATGCTCGGTCGCCGCGACGGTCTCGATTATCTCGATATAACCGCCGAGGGGTTCTGGTCTTCGTTTTTCGCAATAGCGGTGGCTCTGCCGCCGCTTTTTGCCAGCTGGGTGGCCTATGCCGCCGACCTCACCGCCGGACGCGAGGAAGCGGGCATCCGCTTTGCCATCGTGCTGCGGGCCGCCTTCGTCGATGTGGCGGCGTGGGTGGTGCCACTGGCCATCATCGGCATGCTGGCCAAGCGGATCGGTATCGTCAAACGCTATGCGGCCTATGTGATTGCCACCAACTGGGGCAGCGCGCTGCTGGCCTGGATCTTTGCACCGATCACGCTGCTACAGCTGTTTTTTCCCGGGCGCTTCGATGTGGCGACGCTGTTCGCGCTGATCATGTTCGGCGCTTCGATTGTGCTGAGCTATCGGCTGACCCACGTGGCGCTACAACGCCAGCACGCGTTTGTCGCGCCATTCTTCGCCTGCGTCTTCTTCGGGTCGCTGTTCCTTACCGTGCTGCTTCAGCAGATTTTCGGCATCGGCTTCGACCCGCATGCTTATTAGAGCATTTCCAGCAAAAGTGCGAAGCGCCTACGCGGGGAAATCAGTTCACTGGACTGATTTCTGATCCCGCTTCGATACGCAGGATAATGCGTAAAAACAAATAGATAGAGCGGTTCCACGATACCGTTTTAACGGAACCGCTCTAAAACGGAAAAGCGTAATCGACGCCGATCAGATAGAGACCGTAAGGTGGCGCGACCTGTCCGCAGGCCTTGCGGTCTCTTGCTTCAAGCGCCGCCTGCAAATCATCCGCCGTCCAGCGACCGACGCCCACTTCCATCAGGCTGCCCGCGAAGGATCGCACCTGATTATGCAGGAAAGAGCGCGCCGAAACGCGCATTTCGATGATCTCGCCATGGCGCGTGATGTCGAGCCGATCAAGCGTCTTGACCGGGCTTTTGGCCTGGCATTGCGTAGCACGAAACGTGGTGAAATCATGCTCGCCCAGAAGCAGCTGCGCTGCTTCATGCATCGCCTCGTGGTCGAGGCGTTTTTGCACCCACCAGGCGCGCTGATAATCGACGGCCAGCGGGGCACGACGATTGTGGAAGCGATAGAGATAATGTCGTCCCTGCGCGGAAAAACGCGCATCGAAACTCTCGGTCGTCTTCTCGACATTGAGGATGCTTACGCGCTCATTGGCCATGACCAGATGCGCATTGACCGCATCGCGCACCTTGCCCGCGCCCCAATCCTTCGTCAGATCGACATGCGCAACCTGCGCCGTCGCGTGAACGCCCGCATCGGTGCGGCCCGCAGCACTTAACGCCAGATCTTCACCGCAGAATTTCTTGAACGCCTGCTCAATAGCGCCCTGAACCGTGTGGCCGTTTTCCTGACGCTGCCAGCCCGCATAGGGCGTGCCGTCATATTCGACCAGAAGTCTGTAGCGCGGCACGGGCCTACAAAACCTTCGTAACCGTTGCGCCGCGCAGGAATTCCTGCGCAGGCAAAGACTTGCCGCCCGAGCGCTGCAAAGTGACGAGCCGCACCGCGCCCTCGCCACAGGCAATTGTCAGCCGGTCGTCCAGCACCGTACCCGGCGCACCGGAACCTTCGGCCAGCGTCGAGCGCTGAAGCTTTACCCGTTCGACCGCACCGTTGATTTCCATTTCGCACCAAGCACCCGGAAAAGGCGCAAGGCCGCGAATGGCGTTATGCACGTCCTTCGCTGGCTTCGACCAGTCAATGCGCGCTTCGGCCTTGTCGATCTTGGCGGCATAGGTAACGCCTTCTTCGGCCTGCGGCTGCAAGGCCAGACTTTCGCGCTCGAGCGCTCCCAGCGCCCGCACCATCAGATCGGCGCCGATCATGCTCAGGCGATCATGCAATTCGCCCGCCGTCATATCCGGCGTGATCGCCACCTTTTCGGCCATGGCGACCGGGCCCGTATCGAGCCCCTCGTCCATCTTCATGATCATCATGCCGGTTTCGCTATCGCCCGACATGATGGCCCGCTGGATAGGCGCTGCACCGCGCCAGCGCGGCAGAAGCGAGGCATGGCCGTTATAGCAGCCGAGCCGCGGCGCATCGAGAATGGCCTTCGGCAGCAACAGCCCATAGGCCACAACGATGGCGACATCGGCTTCAAGGCTCGCAAAGACGTCCTGTTCTTCCGCGCCCTTGAGGCTCTTCGGCGTGAAGACGGGAATGCCGAACTGCTCGGCCTTTTCATGGACAGGCGACTTGGTCAGCTCCAGCCCTCTGCGCCCTGCCGGACGCGGTGGCTGCGAATAGACCGCGACCACATCATAGCCCTGCCCGATAATAGCGGTCAGGATCGGCACGGAAAAATCCGGCGTGCCCATGAAGACGATACGCATTAAAGAACCTTCTTCGACGCCCGCTGGCTGGCGAGCTTCTTGAACTTTTTGATGACCATATCGCGCTTCAGCTTTGAAATATGATCAATGAAAAGCACGCCATTGAGATGATCGATCTCGTGCTGCAGGCAGGTGGCCATCAGCCCATCGGCTTCCATCGCATGTGGCTTGCCATCGGCATCGAAATATTTGACCTGAATGGCGGCTGGCCGTTCCACTTCCGCATAATAATCCGGAATGGACAGGCAGCCTTCTTCATAGGTGCTGACTTCATCCGTCACACCGACAATCTCGGGATTGACGAAGACATGCGGCGCTTTTTCCTCGCCTTCCTTGGCAAGGTCGATGACGAGCATACGGATCGGCTCGCCCACCTGAATGGCGGCAAGGCCGATGCCCGGCGCGTCATACATGGTGTCGAACATATGGCCGGCAAATTTGCGCAGCTGATCGTCAAAGCGCTCCACTGGCTTGGAAACCAGGCGCAACACAGGATCGGGAAGGATGACAAGCGGTTTTACTGACATGCGCTTCACGTAATCGCTTGAGACAGAATCGTCAATTGTGCTTTGCAAAATGTTCTCGTTTTGATCTCTTCAAGGCAGTACGAATCAGCTAAGCTTGTTGCATGGAAAACCAGAACCTCCTGAATGAGCCGCTTTTGCAGCTTGGTGCCACATCGCTCACGCTGGGAGATATTCTTCTGGCTGGCATCGTGGTGGTCGTGCTTTGCCTAGTCATTTTCCTGATCACCGCGTCGCGCTCTGCGCGCCTGCGTGCCGTTGCCGAAGTGCAGGCCGAAGACCGCGCCCGCGATGCCGAATATCGCATGGCGGAAATCCTGAAGGCACAGGCAGAGATGCAGGGCCGCATGCAGACCATGGCGGAGGTTTTCGGCTCGCGGCAGGCGGAGTTGAACCAGTCGATCCGCGAACGGCTCGACGGCATGACGCATCGCATCGGCCAGACCATGACCGAGCAGACGCGCTCGACGCATGAGAACCTCGCCAAGTTGCAGGAGCGCCTTGCCGTCATCGACACGGCGCAGAACAATATCCAGTCGCTCGCCGGACAGGTGGTGCAGTTGCAGGCGATCCTCGCCAACAAGCAGACGCGCGGCGCATTCGGCCAGTCACGCATGGAAGCGATCATCGCTGACGGCCTGCCGCAAGGCGCTTATGAATTTCAGGCGACGCTGTCCAACGGCACCCGCCCCGACTGCCTCGTGCGCATGCCCAATAAAGCGCCATCGCTGGTAATCGACGCCAAATTCCCGCTCGAAGCATGGAACGCCATGCGCGAAACGGAACATCCGGACGCCCGCAAAGCTGCCGTCGCGCAGTTCCGCCGTGACATGGAAATCCATATCAAGGATGTTTCCGACAAATATCTGATTACCGGCGAAACGCAGGACACGGCGTTTCTGTTTGTGCCGTCAGAGTCGATCTTTGCCGATATTCACGAGCATTTCGAAGCGCTTATCCAGCGTGCGCACCGGGCGCGGATCGTGATCGTCTCGCCATCGCTGCTGATGCTGTCCATTCAGGTTATTCAGGCAATCCTGAAAGACGCCCGCATGCGCGAACAGGCGCATGTCATTCAGGGCGAAGTGATCCGCCTGATGGAAGATGTGGGCCGTTTGGACGAACGTGTGCGCAAGCTGCAAACCCACTTTGTGCAGGCCAACAAGGATATTGACGATATTCTGGTGTCGTCCAACAAGGTTACCCGGCGCGGCGCGAAGATCGAAGCGCTGGAATTCGGCGAAAAGCCAGCCGAGGAAACGCCACGGCCCCAAGCGAGACCAGCGGAAAGCGCGCCCACCCAAATGCGCCTGCGCGTGGTGGATGAGGACTGACCCTGTTTTCCCTCATCCTGAGGTGCGGAGCAAAGCGACACCTCATCCTGAGTTCATCGAAGGATCGGGTAAAAATCCCCTCACGAACTTACTGGCCGATCTGTATGACCGAGATCGCGTTCCGGCCAGACGAGATCGCGCACGCGCTGTTTCAGAACCTTGGCTTCCGGAAAGCCACCATCGCGCTTGCGTTCCCAGATGAGTTCCTCGTTGCCATCGGGCATCAGCACCCGGATTTCAAAAACCCCGCCAGTGCCCGGACGCAATGCGACTTCCGCCAGATCCTGCCCGAAAGTCTGCAACAGCTCCTGCGCCATCCAAGCAGCGCGCAAAAGCCAATTGCATTGGGTGCAGTAGGTGATGGAGACGCGGGGATTTACAGACATTGATTTCAACTTTCCGAGCGCGAGCGATCCTGTAGCCGGTCGCCGTGGCTTGTTCGACAGTCAAATTTGCAGCAACATTTAGCTTCCCAAGACGCGCGGGGGCAAGTCATGGAAGTAACAATCTACATTCTGCGTTGCGTGGATGGATCTTATTACACCGGGCTCACCAAGCAGAACATCGAAGCTCGGTTATGGGAGCATAATGAGGGTATTTATGACGGGTACACAAAGAAGCGGAGGCCCGTCGAGCTTGTTTTTACGGAAACCTATGATCGGATCGTGGATGCCATTGCACGCGAACAACAGATCAAAGGTTGGTCACGGGCAAAGAAAGAAGCATTAATTGCGCTGAACTACGAAGGCCTGCCGGAACTGTCGCGCCGCAAGCTATAAACCTCGCCCACGCCGGCACCATTGATGCCGCCTGCCCCGCTCCTCATCCTGAGGAGCCACCAAAGGTGGCGTCTCGAAGGGCGAGGGGCGGTTGCGCCGCGTCTGCTGTCTCCCGGATCCAGACTTAATCGCAGGACGGTAAAAACATAAAAATTTGCACTATTAAATACAGCCAGCTCTCAGCGACTTTCCCTCGCCCTTCGAGACGCCGTTTTCAACGGCTCCTCAGGATGAGGGAAAGCGCAGCGCGCCCTTCCAACACCCCAAAAAAGATAAAGGGCACCAAAGTGCCCTTTATCACAGTGATATTCTTTCAGCTTAGGTGCGCGCCTACGCAGAAGCAATCCCTACAACGGATCAAAGGAACGGGCATCAATCATCGCCCATCTTGAGCGCCTGAATGAAGGCCTCCTGCGGGATTTCGACCTTGCCGAACTGGCGCATGCGCTTCTTGCCTTCCTTCTGCTTTTCCAGAAGTTTGCGCTTACGCGTCACGTCGCCGCCGTAGCACTTGGCCGTCACGTCCTTGCGCAGCGCCGAGATGGTCTCGCGCGCCACGATGCGACCGCCAATCGCTGCCTGAATCGGAATCTTGAACATGTGCTGCGGGATCAGCTCTTTCAGCTTCTCGCAAAGCGCGCGGCCACGCTTTTCTGCAGCCGAACGGTGCACCAGCATCGACAGCGCATCGACCGGCTCTTCGTTGACGAGGATCGACATCTTGACCAGATCGCCCTCGCGATATTCCGAGAGATTATAGTCGAACGACGCATAACCCTTCGAGATCGACTTCAGACGGTCGTAGAAATCGAACACCACTTCATTGAGCGGCAGTTCATAAGTGATCATGGCGCGCGGGCCGACATAGGTGAGGTCCACCTGAATGCCGCGGCGTTCCTGACAGAGCTTCATGATCGCGCCGAGATAATCATCCGGTGTCATGATGGTTGCCTTGATCCACGGCTCTTCGATGGCCGAAATTTTCACCACATCCGGCATGTCAGCGGGGTTGTGCAATTCCTTCTGCGACCCGTCGATCATGTTCAGCCGATAGACAACCGAAGGCGCGGTCGTGATGAGGTCGAGATTGAACTCGCGCTCAAGACGTTCCTGAATGATTTCGAGATGCAACAGACCGAGGAAGCCGCAACGGAAGCCGAAACCGAGCGCTGCAGAGGTTTCCATTTCGAACGAGAACGAAGCATCGTTGAGGCGCAGCTTGCCCATGGCGCCGCGCAGATCTTCAAAATCCGCCGCATCGACCGGGAACAGGCCGCAGAACACCACCGGCTGCGCAGGCTTGAAGCCGGGCAGCATTTTCTCGGTCGGGCGGCGATCTTCGGTGATCGTATCGCCGACGCGCGTATCGGCCACTTCCTTGATGGAAGCGGTGATGAAGCCAAGCTCGCCGGGGCCGAGTTCGTCCATCTGCACCATTTTCGGCGTGAAGACACCGGTGCGTTCCACCGGATATTTCGCGCCCGTGCCCATCATGCGGATGGTCTGGCCCTTTTTTAGCACGCCGTCGATGACGCGCACCAGAACGATGACGCCGAGATAGGAATCGTACCAGCTGTCGACCAGCATCGCCTTGAGCGGTGCATTGCGATCGCCTTCCTTCGGTGCTGGAAGCTGGGTGACGATGGCTTCCAGCACATCTTCGATGCCGAGGCCGGTCTTGGCGGAAATATGAACGGC
Organism: Ochrobactrum soli; assembly: GCF_003664555.1. NCBI lineage: Bacteria > Pseudomonadati > Pseudomonadota > Alphaproteobacteria > Hyphomicrobiales > Brucellaceae > Ochrobactrum > Ochrobactrum soli. The sequence goes on from NZ_RCHH01000011.1 coordinate 53,734, forward strand.
CTGCGACGCATCGATGCCGATCACTTCCTCGATCTGCTCCTTGACGCGCTCAGGCTCGGCAGCGGGCAGATCGATCTTGTTCAGCACGACCACGATTTCATGGTTGTTGTCGATGGCCTGGTAGACATTGGCCAGCGTCTGCGCTTCCACGCCCTGGGAAGCGTCGACCACCAGAAGCGAACCCTCGCATGCCGCCAGCGAACGCGAGACTTCATAGGCGAAGTCGACATGTCCGGGGGTGTCGATCAGGTTCAGCACATAATCTTCGCCGTTCTTCGCCTTATAGGTGAGACGAACGGTCTGCGCCTTGATGGTGATGCCGCGCTCGCGCTCGATATCCATCGAGTCGAGAACCTGATCCTTCATCTCGCGCGTATCCAGACCGCCCGTCAACTGAATGAGGCGGTCGGCCAGCGTCGATTTGCCATGATCGATATGGGCGACGATCGAAAAATTGCGAATATGGTCAAGTGGTGTGCTCATGCGCGCGATTTAACAGCAAGCAGCGAAATCTCAAAGCTCTATTGCGCTTTAATTGCGGGAAAAAGCCCTGCTATCATGATCGTGACAACAAGTCCCCTTTGCCTTGTGGCAAAAAGGCGATAAATCACCGGCAATACAGACACATTGCGGCTGCTGCTCACAAGCGGCGCAACTGGCTTTCATGCAGGAGTTTAGGATGAAGACCGAACCGAACGAAGTCCACAACAGGCCGAAACTGGTCACCGTTTTCGGCGGCTCCGGCTTTGTCGGGCGCGCGGTCGTAGCAAGTCTCACCAAGCGTGGCTATCGTGTGCGCGTTGCCGTGCGCAAGCCCGAAGTGGCTTATTACATGGCGCCGCTCGGCAATGTCGGGCAGATCCAGATGGTGCAGGCCAATGTCCGCCATCGCGCTTCGGTCGATCTGGTCGTCAAGGGTTCCGATCATGTCGTGAACCTCGTCGGCATTCTGGCCGAAGGCGGTCGCCAGCGTTTCAACACGGTTCAGGTGCTGGGCGCGAAGAACATCGCCGAAGCCGCCAAGGCCGCCGGTATTCCGATGACCCACATTTCGTCGCTCGCTGCCGATGTAAACTCGGCTTCGGACTATGCGCGCACCAAGGCTGAAGGCGAAAACGCCGTGCTTTCCGTGCTGCCGGAAAGCGTTATCCTGCGTCCCTCGATCATTTTTGGTCACGAAGACCGCTTCTTCAACCGCTTCGCCAATATGGCGCGCTTCTCGCCCTTCCTGCCGGTCATCGGCGGCGGCGAAACGAAGCTCCAGCCGGTCTATGTCGGCGACGTGGCGGAAGCTGTTGCCCGCGCCGTCGATGGCAAGCTGATGCCGGGCGGCATCTACGAACTCGGCGGCCCGGATGTGCAACCGTTCAAGAACTGGATGAAGGACATGCTGCGCGTCATCGACCGCAAGCGCGTTCTCATTTCGCTGCCATGGTGGGCCGCCGGTCTTCAGGCGACCGTTCTCAGCGTGCTGCCGAATCCGCCGATCACCAAGGATCAGATACGGCTGTTGAAATCCGACAATGTGGTTTCGCAAGCCGCCATCAAGGAAGGTCGTACATTGCAGGGCATGGGCATTACCCCGGAAGGCGTCGACGCCATTCTGCCCGCCTATCTCTGGCGCTATCGCGTGGCCGGTCAGTATACCAAGACCGGTTTTGCGTGAGATATCGATAGTCGGAAATGAATAAGGGGCCTCACGGCCCCTTTTCTTTTGCTCATCCCCAAATGAGGAGTGCGGCAAGACCAGCCGAGCCGACAATCAGGCGCCACCAGGCAAATAGTTTGAAGCCGTGGCGCGAGACATAGTCGAGCAGATAGCGCACGACGAACACGCCCGAAATGAAGGCCATCACGAAGCCGACGCCAATCAACGCGCCATCATTGACCGTGAGCATGTCGCGGCTCTTGTAAAGATCATAAGCGAAGGCACCGGCCATGGTCGGCATGGCGAGGAAGAACGAGAATTCAGCAGCCGAGCGCTTGTCGGCGCCGAGCAGCAGCGAGCCGACAATCGTGGAACCCGAACGCGACACGCCGGGGATCATCGCAAGGCACTGGATGAAGCCGATGGCGAGGCACATCGGCAGCGGATAATCCATCACATCATGATAGCGCGGGCGCAAATTGAGCTGATCTACCCAGAGAAGGATCAGACCGCCGAGGATCAGCATGATGCAGACCAGCATCGGCGTTTCGAAAAGCACACTTTTGATGAAGCCATGCGCCAGCGCGCCAATGACAGCGGCGGGCAGGAAGGCGATCAGGATACCGAAAACAAAACGCCGCGTGCGCGCGTCCCGCGGAAAATCCGCCAGAAGCTTGAGCAATTTCGCCGAATAAACGGTCAGAATGGCCAGAATAGCGCCGAGCTGGATCAGCACCTCGAACGTCTTTCCTGTGGATTCAAAGCCCAGAAAATGCCCGACCAGCAACAAATGCCCCGTGGAGGAAACCGGGATAAATTCGGTCAAACCTTCGATCAGACCGAGAAACGCGGCTTCCAGCAGATTAAAAATATCCATGAAGTCAGTACCTTAGAATGATGAGCACAATGGAGGCATCTGAACTGGCCCGCGATTGCGGGTGTTGAGGTGAAAACGAGCACGTCCAGCGATTGCTTGTCTCCCGCAAACATAGGTCTTATAGACTTTATATTCCGTTGAGGCGGCGCCGAATCGCTTGGCAGCAGAAATAGCCTGCTGCATGCGCAAACGCCATGCCAATCTCCGGACGTTCAATTCAAGCTGTGTCAGTCGAGAGTACCGCGTCGATCATGCTTACGCTGTTTCATCATCCCATGTCTTCAGGCTCGCGTTATGTGCGGCTTATCCTCGGCGAATATGGCGTGGAAGCGGAACTGATCGAGGAGAGGCCGTGGTCGCGCCGCAAGGAATTCCTGGCGCTGAATCCTGCCGCCACTTTGCCGGTGCTGCTGGCGGAAAACGACCTGCCGGTCGTGGGCGCAACGGTGATTGCCGAATATCTCGATGAGACACGCGGCGCATTGAAGCGCAACCGTCGCCTTTTGCCGGAAAGCCCGATGGAGCGCGCCGAAGTGCGCCGTCTGGTAGACTGGTTCCTGCTGAAATTCGAAAACGAAGTCACGCGCCACATCACCCGCGAGCGCGTTTATAAATTGCAGATGGCGGCTGAAATGGGTGGCAGTGCACCGGATTCGACCGCGATCCGCGCAGCCCGCACCAATATCCGCCAGCATATGAAATATATCGACTGGCTGGCCGCAACCCGCGACTGGCTGGCAGGCGCGCATCCAAGCTATGCCGATATGGCGGCGGCAGCGGCAGTTTCCGTGCTGGATTATCTCGGCGAAATCGAATGGGGCGAAACGCGCGCGGCACGCGACTGGTATGCGCGCATGAAGTCGCGTCCCGCTTTCCGCCCGCTTCTGTCTGATCGCGTGCGCGGGCTTGCCCCGGTGGCCCAATATGGCGATCTCGACTTCTAATTCGAAAACAGAAAAACTGAAGCGCTTCCTCATCGAAGAAGCCAAAGCCGTGGGGTTCGACGCCGTCGCCTTCACCACGCCCGATGCTATCCCGCAGGCGCCTGAACGCCTGCGGCAATATATTGCCGACGGCCATCACGCGGATATGCTCTGGATGGAAGAGACCGAAGAGCGCCGCGCCAATCCCGGCGTGCTGTGGCCCGAAGTCCGTTCCATCATGATGCTGGCCATGAATTACGGGCCGGACACCGACCCGCTGGCTATCCTCGACCAGAAAGATCGTGCGGCCATATCGGTCTATGCGCAGAACCGCGATTATCACGACATCATCAAGGGCAAGCTGAAGCATGTGGCAAGCCGCTTCGCCGCGCGGGCCGGGCAGGACGTCAAAGTCTTCGTCGATACTGCGCCCGTCATGGAAAAGCCGCTGGCGGAAGCCGCAGGCCTTGGCTGGCAGGGCAAGCACACCAATCTGGTCAGCCGCGAACTGGGGTCATGGCTGTTTCTCGGCTCGATCTTCACCACGGCGGAAATCCCGCCAGATGAGCCAGACCGGGATCATTGCGGCTCCTGCCGCGCTTGTCTCGACGCCTGCCCGACCAGGGCCTTTCCAGCACCCTACCGCATCAATGCAGGCCGCTGCATTTCCTATCTCACCATCGAGAACAAGGGGCCTATTCCGGCGGAGTTCCGCAAGGTGATGGGCAACCGCATCTATGGTTGCGACGACTGCCTTTCGGTCTGCCCGTGGAACAAATTTGCGCAGGCAACCAGCGAAATGAAGCTGAAGGCGCGCGACGATCTGAAAGCGCCCCGTCTCAGCGACCTGCTGGCGCTCGACGATCCGGCGTTTCGCGCGCTTTTTTCCGGCTCGCCGGTCAAGCGGATCGGGCGCGACCGCTTCATCCGCAATGTGCTGATCGCGGCGGGCAATTCCGGCGATACAACGCTTTTGCCACAGATCGAAGCGCTGCTTGGCGATGCCGCACCTGTCGTACGCGGGGCGGCAGTCTGGGCCTTGAAGCAACTGGCCGAGCCGGGCCATGTCGATGCCTTGCAAAAACGTCTGGCCTCCACGGAGGAGGATGCTACGGTGCAGGAAGAGTGGAATACGGAGACAGTCTGATATGCGCATTTTCCTGTTCGGGGCCGGATATTCGGCGCAAGCCTTTGCCAAGCGGATGACGGGAGAAACAGAGCGCATCGACGGAACCACCCGTCATGAACAGAAATTCCCGATCCTTGAGAAATCCGGCATTGCGCCGGTCTTGTTCGATGGTGAAACGCCCTCGCCCGACCTTCTGGAACGGCTTGCCAAGGCAACCCATGTGGTGGTCTCGGTTGCGCCCGGCGAAGCGGGCGACCCGACGCTCGCATGGGTCGAAGAAGCGCTGCGCCGCCCAGACAATACGATTCGCTGGATCGGCTATCTCTCGACCGTCGGCGTTTATGGCGATCACAAGGGCGCTTGGGTGGATGAAACCACACCCTGCAAGCCGGTTTCGCGCCGCAGCCTAGAACGCGTCGAGGCGGAGCAGGCCTGGACAGAATTGAGCGAGCGGCATGGAACGCCGCTGGCTATTCTGCGGCTGTCGGGCATTTACGGTCCCGGTCGCAATGCTTTCGTCAATCTGGAGCGCGGCACGGCGCGACGTCTCGTCAAGCAGGATCAGGTTTTCAACCGCATCCATGTGGAAGACATTGCGGGCGCTTTGCGCTTTCTCGCGGGCACCGATACGGGCGGTATTTTCAACATTACCGACAATGAACCATCGCCGCCGCAGGATGTCGTTGCCTATGCAGCGGAGCTGATGGGCGTCACGCCGCCGCCGGAAGTGCCGTTCGAAGAAGCGGAACTGACACCGATGGCGCGCTCCTTCTATGGTGAGAACAAGCGCGTCTCCAATAAGCGTATTGAAGCGCTGGGCTATTCCTTCGCTTATCCCGACTACAGAACCGCCTTTTCGGCCATGTGGCGCGACGAAAACTGGCGCTGATTGCATGCGCGCGCACCTTCGGGTAAAAGCGCTGATACAAATTTCAAATCGGGACAAGAACGATGGGTAACAGCAAGTCAGCAGATAAATAAGCCGCAACAGCTTTTCCAACCTGTTGCGGCATCTGTCCCGGACCAATTTCTTCCATTGCAGGCAGATTGCCGCCCGATTGTCTTCGAGCGGATGCTTTGTCATGCCATTTGATCCTCAGAAAACTCCATCCTGGAGCTTCACCTTGCCATTCGCGCTTGCGCTGATGGCTCCCTTCGACATTCTTGCCTCGCTGGCCATGGATATCTACCTGCCGGTGGTGCCCTCCATGCCCGCAATTCTGCAAACGACGCCTTCCATGGTGCAACTGACACTCAGTCTCTACATGGTGATGCTGGGCGTCGGGCAACTCATCTTCGGCCCATTGTCGGACCGCATCGGGCGCAAGCCGGTGTTGCTTGGCGGCGGGGTCGTTTTTGCGCTTTCTTCCTTCGCGCTGGCAGCGACCGATAGCGCCACGCTTTTCGTCGCCTTGCGGTTCACCCAGTCTGTCGGCGCGTCGGCAGCACTTGTCGCAACTTTTGCCACGGTGCGCGACGTCTATGCCAACCGCCCGGAAGGCGCGACGATCTACGGCCTTTTCAGTGCCATGCTGTCCTTCGTTCCGGCGATTGGCCCAATCGCTGGTGCACTGATCGCCAGCGGTTTCGGCTGGCGCGCGATCTTCATGACACTCGGTCTACTTGGCCTTATCGCAACAGGACGGGCCTACCGCCACTGGCCCGAAACGCGCCCTGAATGCACTGGGGCGAACAATGCAAATACCTTGAAAATATTGAAGGATTTCCCGTTCTGGACCTACACGCTGGGTTTCGGCACCGCGATGGGCACCTTCTTCGTTTTCTTCTCCACCGCGCCGCGCATTCTGATCGAAAGAGGCGGCTACGGAGAAACGGAATTCAGCCTGACATTTGCAAGCGTTGCCCTTGTCATGATCGCCGCCACGCGCCTCCTGTCACGTCACACGCGGAAATGGGGGGTGCGCAAAAGCGTGGCGCTGGGCATGGTCGTGCTCCTTGCCAGCGCGCTGGCTTTGCTCCTGACCGAACAGCTGCTGCTGCCATCCTTCGCCAGCCTGATAGCGCCGATGTGGCTGGCGGCCATCGGCATTGTTTTGACAGCATCCATGACGGCAAACGGCGCTTTGGCGGCCTTTGACGACAGCGCGGGCATGGCTGTCGCGCTTTACTTCTGCATACAGAGCCTGATGGTCAGTCTGGCGGGAACGGTCCTCGTCATCTTGCTGCCCGGCGACACGGCATGGCCGCTGATCGCGTTCTGTACCGTCATGCCCCTTGTGGTCCTGACCATGCTTGCAAGGTTGCAACGGAGCTGATCGAAAAGCCGGTCGGTTGTCACAAACCGCCGACCGGCATTGCTGGCCAGCATTTCACACAGCATAATGCCCGCAGTTTCGCTGTTTGATTCGCAATCGCAGCGCCCTTTGGCAAACCATGGAATTGCCCCATGATCGCAAACAAACTGAAGAAATTTGTCCTCATCGCCTCGCTGGCGGCGATGATCGCGCCCGATTTCGTGCCCGTGGCCATGGCGGATGATAGGCCCGCCAAGCAGGCATTCGGTGCGGAAAAGCTGCCCGTGCTGGCGCAATCGCCACAATCGATCGGCTTTTATGCCAAGGGCTGCCTTGCGGGCGCTGTCGCGCTGCCGACAGACGGCCCGAACTGGCAGGTGATGCGCCTGTCGCGCAATCGCCGCTGGGGCCATCCGCGTATGATCGGTCTTCTGGAAAAACTCTCCCGCGATGCTGCCAAGGATGGCTGGCCGGGACTGCTTGTCGGCGATATTTCGCAGCCGCGCGGCGGCCCGATGCTGACGGGTCATGCCTCGCATCAGGTCGGCCTCGACGCCGATATCTGGCTGACGCCGATGCCTAAGAAGCGCTTCACCGATGCCGAACGCGAAAGCGTTTCCGCCGTGTCGATGCTGAAAGGGGATTCGCTTTACGTCGATCAAAAGAAATGGACCCCTGCCCGCACGGCGCTGATCAAACATGCCGCGAGCTATCCGGAAGTCGAACGCATCTTCGTGCATCCCGGCATCAAGAAGCAGCTTTGCGACACCGTGACCGGCGACAGAAGCTGGCTCGGCAAGGTTCGTCCCTATTGGGGGCACTTCTACCATTTCCATGTGCGCTTGACCTGCCAGCCTGGCTCGCCGCAATGCAAGTCGCAGCCCAAGGTGGCCGCTGGCGACGGTTGCGACAAGTCACTTGCATGGTGGTTTACCGATGAGCCGTGGAAGCCAGCCAAGCCATCGAAGGAACCGCCGAAGAAGCCCCGCCCCGTCATGGTATCCGATCTTCCAAAGGCATGTGCCGCTGTGCTGGATGGTCCGGCTCCCAATTCGGTCGCCGAAGTGACCTATGGGGTACAGTAAACAACTATCATGCCCCGACGCTTGACGGCGGGGCATTTTCTCTAAGCCCTCTTTTCACCGACCTATGGCTCAGCTATAGGTTTAAAACGATTTAGAGCCAGATGACAAGGTTATCAACTTCATGACAGAGCGCCTGCGCATCGCATTGATCGCCCACGATTTGAAGAAAGACGACATGGTCGCCTTTGCGCGCGCGCATGAAAAGGCGCTGTCGCGTTTCGATATCGTCGCCACGGGCACGACCGGCGGGCTGATCCTTGAAGCCTGCCCTTCGCTGACGATCCAGCGTGTCAAAAGCGGCCCGCTCGGTGGCGATCAGCAGATCGGTGCGATGATTGCCGAAGGTACCGTTGAAGTGCTGATCTTCTTCATCGACCCGCTGTCGCCGCTTCCGCATGATGTGGATGTCAAGGCGCTGACGCGGCTTGGCAGCGTCTACGACATTCCGATGGCGTTGAACCCGGCCACGGCGGAAAAGCTGATCAAGGCTTTGGACTGATACGAGCGAAGAAATAACAGCCTTTGGTAAGCTCCCAAGGGCCACAAGAAACGACAGGGAGAGAGAATGCAGGCCATGATCGACGCCGAACAGAGTTTTCAGTTTCCAGTCCTTGTCGGCGATATCGGCGGCACCAATGCCCGCTTTGCGATCCTTGTCGATGCTAACTCCGACCCGAAGGAATTTCCGGTTCTTCAGACGGCGGATTATGCGACCATCGATGAAGCCATTCAGACGGCTATTCTCGACCAGACGTCGCTGCAGCCGCGCTCGGTCATTCTGGCCATTGCCGGGCCCGTCGAAGGCGAGGAAATCGACCTCACCAATTGCGATTGGGTTGTGCGCCCGAAGAAGCTGATCGCCGATCTCGGCTTCAAGGATGTGACCGTGCTCAACGATTTCGAGGCGCAGGCGCTGGCCGTGGTGTCGCTCGAAGGTCACCATATGGAACAGATCGGCGGCAAGCCCGACGAGGTGGTTGCAACCCGCGTCGTACTCGGACCGGGCACTGGCCTCGGTGTGGCCGGTCTGGTGCGTACCCGCAAGGCCTGGGTGCCGGTTCCGGGTGAAGGCGGCCATGTCGATGTCGGCCCGCGCAGCGAACGCGACTATCAGATTTTCCCGCATATTGAGCAGATCGACGGGCGCGTTTCCGCCGAGCAGATTTTGAGCGGACGCGGCCTGCACAATCTCTATGTGGCAATCTGCACCGCCGACGGTGTGACCCCGACGCTGGAAACGCCCGCCGACATCACCTCTGCCGGTCTCGATGGTAGCAATGCGCAAGCCAGCGAAACGCTCGACCTGTTTGCGACCTATCTTGGCCGTGTGGCGGGCGACATGGCGCTTGTCTTCATGGCGCATGGCGGCGTTTACCTGTCGGGCGGCATTCCGCAGCGCATTATTCCAGCCTTGCGGGCTGGCGGTTTCCGCACGGCTTTTGAGGATAAAGCGCCGCATCAGGCTATCATGCACGACATTCCGGTCCGCGTGATCACTTATCCGCTGGCGGCGCTGAGCGGCTTGTCGGCTTTCGCCTGCGCACCATCGCGCTTCGAAGTCTCGACGGACGGGCGGCGCTGGCGCATCGGCTAAGTTCCGCCAGCAAGAGGATCAGGGTGTCTGAATCAAAAAGCGGCAGGCCGTGGCGAAAATGGTGATTTCGAGAACCGAAGCGGAGCGTACTTTTGGGTACGTGAGCCTAGGTAAGCGCAGAAATCGCCCTTTGCAGACCGGCATGGCGACTTTTGGATCGGATACCAGGGATGGATAATTACGCGACTTAAAGCTATAGAAACGCGTCGGGGAATTGGCTTTCGGCCTTTTCACCGCCGCGTTTTTGGTTTTAATACCAACGCATTTTCAACGGCAGTCTCGGACATACCGAGCTCAGGAATGAAGCGCTTTTGCACGTGAGCCTATTCAAAAAGAAAAAGAAGAAAATCGACACGGGCGAAGCGACCCGCGTAATCCGGCGCATGATGTCGGAAAACATCGGTGAATATAAGAAGAACTATATCATCGCCATCATAGCATCGCTGATCGTCGGCGGATCGAACGCCGCGCTTGCCTATATGATGAAGCCGATGATCGACAAGATCTTCTATGAGCAGAACCTGCCGCTGATCTGGGTCATCTGTGGCACGCTTCTGGCGATCTTCATTCTGCGCGGTCTGTCTGGCTATGTGCAGGCCGTCGAGCTTGCCAAGATCGGCAATAATCTGGTCGCGCGCTATCAAAAGCGCATTTTCGACCATCTGATGAAGCTCGGTCTCGATTTCTACAACGATACCCGTTCCGGCCATCTGGCGGCGCAGATCAACCAGAATGTTTCCGGCATCCGCGACCTTCTGAACATGACGATTTCGTCGATTGCGCGCGATTTTATCTCGCTGATCGGCCTGATCGCGATGATGTTCTATATGGACCCGATGCTGTCGGTTGCGATCTTCCTCATCGGTCCGCCGCTCATTCTGGCCGTCGCCTATATTTCGCGCCGCATCCGCTCGGTCACCCGCGATCTGGTGCATCTGAATTCGCATCTTCTCGGCGCCATGCAGGAATCCGTGCAGGGCATTGCCGTCGTGAAGGCTTTCACGATGGAAGACCAGTTGCGCGCCAAGATCGGCAATCTGATCGACCTGTCGGAAGGACGCAGCAACAAGATCGCCAAGGTGTCCGAACGCACCACACCGATTTCCGAAATACTGGCTGGTATCGCCGTATCCGGCGTTCTGGCCTATAGCGGCTATCGCGCCATCCTCGAACAACAGCCGCCCGGCGCAACCTTTGCCTTCATCACCGCCATGTTGCTGGCCTATGACCCGGCCCGCCGTCTTGCCCGCCTTCAGGTCGGGCTGGAAAAGGCGCTGGTCAATGCCCGCATGATCTATGAAGTGCTGGATATCAAGCCGCACCAGCGCGATGCCGCCGATGCGGTGCCGCTGAACCCCGGCCCCGGCGAAATCCAGTTCGAGAACCTGCATTTCTCCTATAGCGAGCTTGCGCCGGTTCTGCATGGTGTCAGCTTCACCGCCAAGGCAGGGGAAACCACGGCGATCATCGGCGCATCGGGTGCGGGCAAGTCAACGCTCATCAATCTCGTGCAGCGGTTCTACGATCTCGACAAGGGAACGATCCTGTTCGACGGGCAGGATATTTCCAAGGTCACCAAGCGCTCGCTGCGCCACGCCGTGGCCTATGTCTCGCAACAGCCCTATCTGTTCGAAGGCACCATTGCCGACAATATCCGCTATGGACGCCCGGATGCGACCGATGATGAAATCGTCAAGGCGGCCAAGCTTGCCCATGCGCATGATTTCATCCTGCAACAGCCGCAGGGCTACGACACACCGATTGGTGAAAACGGCGCAACGCTTTCCGGCGGCCAGCGGCAGCGCATTTCGATTGCGCGCGCCATCGTGCGCAAGGCGCCGGTGCTGCTGCTCGATGAAGCAACATCCGCACTCGACAACGAATCGGAAAAGCGCGTCCAGCAGGCGCTGGAAACGATCATGAAGGGCCGCACCACCATCGTCATCGCCCATCGCCTGTCCACGGTCGTCAATGCCGACCGTATCGTGGTTATGGAAGCGGGGCGCGTGGTGGAAGAAGGCCGTCATGAACAGCTGATCGCCATACCGAACGGCGTCTATGCCCGCTTCTATCAATTGCAGAGCGGCAGCGCCGACAGTATGACCGAGCCGACAATCGAAGAACTGACTGCGGATGATGTGCCTGCGGGCACAGGAGGACAAAATGACCGGTGAACCGGATAGCCGAAACAGCGAAATGGGCCTCGTCGTCGTCGGCGCCGGTGGCCGCATGGGCCAAACCCTTATCCGGACGATCCAGTCGATAGACGGCGCGAAGCTTGCGGGCGCTATCGAGCGCCCCGGCTCGCCGCTGATCGGCAAGGATGCCGGTGAAGTGGCCGGTGTCGGCGCGCTTGGCGTGAAGATTACCGACGATCCGCTGCCGGTCTTTGCCCAGGCGCAAGGGGTACTCGACTTCACCAGCCCTGCCGCGAGCGTGGCCTTTGCCGGGCTCGCTGCACAGGCCCGCATCGTCCATGTCATCGGCACCACGGGATGCTCGGCAGAAGACGACGAGAAATTCCGCGCCGCCGCCCGCCATGCAACCATCGTCAAGTCGGGCAATATGAGTCTCGGCGTCAATCTGCTTTCCGTCATGGTACAGAAGGCCGCAAAGGCGCTGGGACCGGAAGATTTCGACATCGAAGTTCTCGAAATGCACCACAAGCACAAGGTGGATGCACCAAGCGGCACTGCCCTGCTTCTTGGCCAAGCGGCCGCCGAAGGCCGCGGCATCTGCCTTGAAGACAACAGCGTGCGGGCGCGTGACGGCTATACCGGCCCGCGCACGGAAGGCACCATCGGCTTCGCCACGCTGCGCGGCGGCTCGGTGATCGGCGACCATTCGGTGATTCTCGCTGGCCCCGGCGAACGCATTGTGCTGTCGCACCATGCCGAGGACCGCACCATCTTCGCACGCGGCGCCGTCAAAGCCGCACTCTGGGCTTATGGCAAAAAGCCCGGCCTCTATTCCATGCTCGACGTGCTCGGGCTGAGTGACTAGAGCGCGTTTCGATCTGATTGCATCAGATCGGCGCTCTACTATTTTGTTTGAACGCGCATCTTTTCCGAAAACCGTTTCACACTTTTCGGGATGCGCTTTGATTTACCCACCAACGGAGCCTTGCCTATGTCTCGTACTCTCGTCCTGGTTCGCCATGGCCAAAGCGAATGGAACCTGAAGAATCTTTTCACCGGCTGGCGCGATCCGGGCCTGACCGAACAGGGCCATGCCGAAGCCAAGGCCGCTGGCCAGCGCCTCAAGGCCGCAGGTCTCAAGTTCGATATCGCCTATACGTCAGTGCTGACCCGCGCGCAGACCACCTGCCAGCACATTCTGGATGAGCTGGGCCAGCCCGGCCTTGAAACGATCCGCGATCAGGCGCTGAACGAGCGCGATTATGGCGATCTGTCCGGTCTCAACAAGGACGATGCCCGCGCCAAGTGGGGCGAAGAGCAGGTTCATGTCTGGCGCCGTTCCTATGACGTGCCTCCTCCGGGCGGCGAAAGCCTGAAGGATACCGGCGCGCGCGTCTGGCCTTATTATCTGCATCAGATCCAGCCGCATGTGCTGCGCGGCGAGAGCGTTCTGGTGGCTGCACATGGCAATTCGCTGCGCGCGCTGATCATGGCGCTCGACGGCCTGACGCCGGAACAGATTCTCAAGCAGGAATTGAATACCGGCGTGCCGATCATTTACCGGCTCAATGCTGATTCGACTGTGGCCTCGAAGGAAATTCTGGAAGCCTGACATGCAGTTGGCGGCAAATTTATCGGGCGCGAAGCCGCGCCCGATAGCGTTTTCAACATGGAAAACGGACAGCTTGAAAAAAAGCTGACATTATTTCGAAAACGCGATTGACAGAGGCAAGCCGACCCCTTAGATGGGTCCTCGTCGCCCAGATGGCGGAATTGGTAGACGCACCAGCTTCAGGTGCTGGCGCTCGCAAGGGCGTGGAGGTTCGAGTCCTCTTCTGGGCACCATTTCCAAGTCTTCAGACCGCTACCAAGGTCCAGAAGCATCCCAAAAAGCCCGCGCAAGCGGGCTTTTTTGCTTTCTGGGCCCGTCGCATTCCCAAGCGTCCAAACCCCGGCCTGAGCTTCAGGAAGACAGATATGCAATTCACCGACGCCGATCGCGACACCTTTTTCGAGCTTCTGAAATGGCGGCGGGATGTTCGTCATTTTCGCAGCGATCCGATAGACGAAGCGATGATTCAAACGCTGCGGCAGGCGATGGATTATGCACCCTCTGTCGGCAATGCGCGGCCCTGGCGCGTCCTCGCCGTAGAAAGCCTTGAGAAGCGGCAGGCGGTCCACGATGCCTTCAGGCAAGCCAACCGCAAAGCGGCGGAGATTTACGATGGCGCGCGCGCCGAGGCCTATCGTGACCTGAAACTGGAGGGGCTTGCCATCGCCCCGTTGCAGCTCGCCATTTTCACGGAAACGGATCCGGCGGAAGGGCACGGCCTCGGGCGACAGTCGATGGCTTCCACGCTGGAGCAAAGCACGGCGATGGCCGTGCAAAACCTCAACCTCGCCGCCCGGTCGCTGGGCCTTGGTGTCGGCATGGTTTCGATACTCAATCCGCTGGCCATGGAAAGGCTTTTCGACGTGCCGGCAATCTGGCGTTTCAGCCTTTATCTGTGCGTCGGCTGGCCGAGCTTCACCGACGACACGCCGCTGCTGCACAAATGCGGCTGGCAGGAAAACAGCAGGACCGACTGGCGCTCCTGCTGATTCAATTTACGAACAGAAGCCCGACCCCAGCCAAGTTTCTCCGTTCGTGTAATACATGTTGAGGACTTCCCGCTCTGCAAAAACGCTGGGCGGCCCCTTGTCATTCAGCAAGGCAAACAGCGTTTCCTCGGTGAACGGAACGCTGACCCGCTCAAGGTAAAGCACCGTAGGACATCGTATAGGACGGGGCCAGAAGACGAGCTGTTCTTCGACTTCTTTCAGTGTCCTTTGTATTGCAGCTTCGGCGTCTGCCAAGTCCACATAGAACACGTCATCCCATTCCGTCATCTTGTCATCGGTGATTGCATAGAAACTGAGCATTTTCGCCACGATCGGTCTCCACCCCGGTGCACTCTCGCGGTACGCCCCCGCGCTGTGCCCTTCGATCTTTGGTGATCAGGGTGTTCGTAACCGTGTAGTGACGGCCTCACGACCTTTAGCTTCAGGGAAGCCTGGACATACGTCGCAAGCACCCTGACCATAAAGGACGAAGGTTCGGCATCTTTTGGCGACACCAGCCACACTACAGGGGCTACGATACCCCAGACCGCCGCGTAGCGGTCCACCACTAGGCGTAGAGGATTTCTGACGGCTTGTCACATGCAAAATCTGCCGAGCGACAGGCTTCTGCCGGATGATCGCAACGCACTGTGAAACAAGCGAAATCGATGGCTGGATAACCGCAGCAACCATACGATATCTCTGTTTTAGAATGAATTAATATTCAGCGGCAGCTGACAGGTTTTCGGCCACAAAATCTGAAGCCAATGGGCGCATCAAGGCAAGGACGCAGAGAACGGCGGCGCCATAAATGCATTTAAACTCACAAGTAAATATAATGCTCTACAGGCCTTTTTCCCACTTAAAAACTAAGAACTTTATATATTCTTCCTTATTGGATTCAAAATATCCAAAAACCTGATTCAACGCTTTTGCTTCAATTTGCTCGAGCCCAGTTTCTTTTCTAATTGATTCAAATAATTTAACTTTTCTGTATCTCTGAAAAGCAGTTCCAACCTCTGTATACCATTTATTACTATACATTATTGTACTAAAATTATGTTTCATTCCCTGACTATTGACATTGTTTAATATGCTATTTTTTGCACTCAGATAAGCACCACGTATGACACTATTTATGTTAATATCATTCTCCCGTTCGGTGCCCCAATTACCAACTAGTCGACCAAACCGCTCTTCACGCTCACGAGCCATGGCTTCATACGAATTACCAGCGGTCGACATATTAACACTGCTTGTTCCCGGAACATCTGCATCAAGCGCTGCAGCAGCTCCTGTCGCCGGTTCAATCGAAAAATCATTGGAACTTCGAGCGATTTTCTCCAGTAGGGTGTCACTAACGCCAGAACCAGCACGTTTGCGACCAACTGCATTAAAAGGACTAATCGGATAATTATATTTCTGAACAGCGTGCGCTCTTTCGAGGGGCGACAGGGAACTATGCTGTTGATGAAAATTTCCAAGCGCACCCGTCATGGCCTTTTCAATTTCTTGTGCGGCTTTAGTTTCCGACGCATTTTTTCCCATGAAAATTAAATATTCAGGCTCCATATGCCTAGCCTCACAAAATCTCTTTGTAAAAATTTATTCAGATCGCCATTATGCGGAATTGAAAGTAATTCACGTGAAATATTTTATCTTGTCATAAGATGAAGGGATATAATCAAACACGACAGTCAGGGTGTATCAACTGCAATAAATCACGGCTTAAACCAACAGAGTGGAAGGAAACAGCAAGAACAACGCCGAAATTCTCGACTTAGCTGAGGGAATTCAAAATTAACACTTATAAGCCGCATACTTCGGTGCACTTGATGGTTGGGACGCAGGTAACCGCGTAGCGTCCATACGTCGTTTCCGCCAACGGCCTTTTACTCTGCCCTGTGTGAGCGCTGGGCGCTCTATCGATTTGTTTTCAATCGCATTTCCGGGCACAAAACCGCTTCGCACTTTTGTTGGAAATGCTTTATATCCAAAGACTAAGCAATTCTGTTGGAGCAAGTGTCGATGCGCGCCTTTGTCCTCGCCCTCTTTCGCGCCACCAGTTCCTTCAGCGCCACGGGACTGGCGTTCGGCACGTTATTCTTTGCAGCGGCGCTGACGCCGAGCCTCATTCCCCGAACCTATGTCATTCAGGGCGCGCTGTGCGGGCTGGTCTTCGCCATCGGCTATGGCATCGGCGTGCTTTTCGGCGCGCTGTGGCGCTATCTCGAACTGCCGGAGATCAAGGGCCGCAAGCGCGCCCTCCTGAAGATCGGCGTCGGCATTGTCTGCCTTGCCGTGGCGCTGATCGCGCTTCGCTCATCCGCTGGCTGGCAAAATTCGATCCGCACGGCCATGGATATGCCGCCGGTGCCCTCCGCCTATCCCGCGACCCTGACCGCGATTGCCATCGCTGTCTTTCTGGTGCTGCTGGTCATTGCCCGCATTCTCATTCGCATTGGGCGCTATATCTCGTCGAAGATGCGCCGCATCATGCCAAGGCGCGTTGCAAATGTGATTGCGGCCTCGGTGACGGCTTTTCTGATCTGGACCGTCGCCAACGGCGTGCTGATCAATACGGCCTTCAAATCGCTCGATGCGTCCTTCAAGCGCTATGACGCCCTGATGGAGCCGGACCGCGTGCAACCCTCCTCCCCCGACAAGACAGGCAGCGCCGCCTCGCTGATCCGCTGGGAGGATCTTGGCCGTGCCGGACGCGAATATATCGCCTCTGCGCCCACCGCCGCCGAGATTTCCGCCTTTACCGGGCGCGCGGCCATGGACCCGATCCGCGTTTATGCCGGGCTCAATGTCAGTCGTACGCCAGAGGAAAGAGCCAGACAGGCGCTGGAGGAACTGAAGCGGCAGGGCGGTTTTGACCGCTCTGCGCTGGTGATCATCGTGCCGACCGGTACGGGCTGGGTCGATCCCTCCGCCATGATCGGGCTGGAATATCTGCGCGACGGCGACGTGGCCAGCATCGCCGTGCAATATTCCTATCTGAACAGCCCGCTATCGCTGCTGTTTCAGCCGGAATATGGCGCGGAGTCGGCGCGCGCGCTGTTCGAAACGGTCTATGATTACTGGAAAAGCCTGCCTGCCGACAAACGACCGAAGATTTATCTGCATGGTCTGAGCCTCGGCGCTTTCAATTCGCAAAGCTCGGTATCGCTGTTTGAAATACTGGATGCGCCCCTGAACGGCGCCCTGTGGAGCGGCCCGCCCTTCCCCAGCGCGCTGTGGCGTTCGCTGACGCGCAGCCGCAATCCCGATACGCCGGAATGGCTGCCTGTGGTGCGCGACGGCGCCTTCGTCCGCTTCATGAACCAGAATGGCGAAGCGCCCGGCAATGGCAGCGAATGGGGCGTGATGCGCACGATCTATCTGCAATATGCCAGCGATGCCATCGTGTTCTTTAACAGCAGCATGTTCTATCGCGAACCGGACTGGATGAAAGAGCCGCGCGGTCCCGATGTATCAGCCGATTTACGCTGGTATCCGATCGTGACCGCGCTGCAACTGGTGGTCGACATGGCATTTGCCGACAGCGCGCCCATGGGGCATGGACATGTCTATGCCCCGGAGCATTATCTGGAAGCCTGGCGTGACATCACCGGCGCAGAAAACTGGCAGAGCGACGATATCAACCGGCTGAAGCAATATCTGCGTCACAAGGTGGACGAAGGTAATGCCGAAGGTTTCGAGGAACGCGGGGGGTAGCCCCGAGAAATTTGATTGTAACGGCTGTTGCAGTCATCTGAAAATCGACCGTAACAGCCCGGCTTTGAAAAGAAATTGGCGGCAAACGATCCGTTTGGCCACCCTGCTAACGAACTCAAAAAAAATTATGCGGTGCCGCTATCCGAAACGGAAAGCGCCCGGTCACGCCATGCGCTGACGGCGGTACCCTGTGTCTGGTTTTCGACGACGATGTGGTGGCCTTCATAAATGCCGGAAGCAACCCACTGCTTCGCCGCTTTCTGATACACATCGATCGTGATTCCGAGTTGGTCTACCTTGGCTTGTGACAGCATGTATTCCCTCATGAATGGTGAATATGAAAAGCGAAGCTGGAATATATAATCGATTTGACGACAATCTGATGTCACTTTTTCGCTACCGGATTGTAATTCTGACAAAACACAATGTTTTGAACATCTTACGGCTGTATAAACCCATATCTGACCGACGAGGATTTATTTAGAAGAATTACCATGTTTACTTAATTCATTTATACTTGAACCTGCGTTCAATTTGCTTCTGCATTAAGCTGAAACATGACAAACTGAGTAAACTGTTCCGGGTTGAAATTATTATCGGAAGCGATGACCACCGTTTTATGTCCGCCGATTGTCGGCCCCCAACTGACCGACTCGATATTATCGATGTCGAGGCCGAAATCACCTTCGCCCAGCCGCAGCACAGCTTCCTTGGCCATCGGCGTTAGCGAAACATCCTTGAGCGTCGCCATGCCGCTCACGTCCGTCGCACCGGCAAAGCGCGCGCGGTAGAAATTAATCTCGTTGCCCACGCCATGCGCGTAAGAGCGCTCGACCGTCAACAGATCGTCGCCCCAGGCGAGAAATTCCGACATGCCGTTGTCGTTCCAATAGGGCAGTTTGGTCGCCTTGGTGAAGATCGGCCCGGTATCATAGGCATATTCCGCCTTCACCCCGCCGGACAGAATATCGAAGGCGAGTATGCGGGCGCGACTGCCTTTTTCCAGCGTTGCCTTGTCACCATCCTGAAGCAGCGCATTTTCCAGCCCGACGAGCAGCGTCTTGCCATCCGGCGAAAAGGTCAGGCTTTCAAAGGACAGGTTATTGCGAATACCGCGTGTGCCGTCGGCATTCGGGATGTAATAATCGGGCAAGGCAAACTCACGGATCAGACTGCCATCGATGCGCGATTCCCGCACGGCCGGTTTGCCGTTGCGGTCGCCCTCGCTGGTCCAGAACTGCGTGCCGGTGCCCGCATGATAGCGAATGGATTCCGGATCGACATCCTTGTTCGCAAACGGCTTGCCATCGGCATTCAACAGCGTGACGGTAGAAAGGATATCGACGCTGTGCAGTCCCTTTTCGTCGGCGACGATCCTGAGCGTATAGAACCGCGCGGAAGCCTTCTCGGAACGGTCGTCGGAAATGGCGTAATAGATATCCTGCGCCGCATCATAGTCGAGGCCGGATACGCCGCCGAACTCAACGCCTTTAATTTGCAGGCCGGTTGGCAGCACGATCTCGCCCAGCAGCACTGGCATTTTGAAATCCTGCGCGAAAGCCGCTGACGTCAGGGAAACAACGGCGCAAAATGCTGCAACAAAAAGCGGAGACTTCATCAAACGCACCTTGGTCGGGTCAGAAACAGGAAGCCTATCTGATAGCGGCAAGATTTGAAGCGTTCATGACGCTGACATTTTCCGCCTTGCAACGGAACGCATTTCCAGCAAAAGTGTGAAATGGTTTTGTGTTTGATGTGCGTAAAAACAATTAGTTAGCAATAAAATTGGTATCGCCCGTCCCGGTAAAATGGTCAAGAGGTTCGCCATGGAACAGCCCGATTACGACCGCGCATTCGGCGAGATTATCCGGTGGCTGAAGCAGGAAGGCTTGATCCTGCAAACCGATCTCGAGGGCAATACGGAGCTTTCCACCCGGGCCGAGCGCATGGGTCGCAAAAGGCGGCGCGAAGCGGCGGCAACACAAGAATAAAAAACCGGCATCATAAACGGGGGAGTTGAGATGCGGCATAAAGGCCTGCTGGAATTCGGGCGGAATCGGACGCTCTATGGTCTTTTCCTGTTTTGCGCGGTCTGCGCCATCGCAGGCAGTCTGCTGAGCTATCCTGGCGAAACTTCGTTCTGGCGCTGGCTGCATTATCTCACCAAGCCGACCGCAACGCTGCTTCTGCTGGCGGCGGTGCTCTGTTCCGGCAAGCCGCGCTCGAAATCCTATGGCCTTGCCGTGGCTTTCGGCCTTGCCTTCGCAGCGCTTGGCGATTTTTTCCTGATGCTGCCGGGTGATTATTTCATGGGTGGGCTGATCTGCTTTCTCATCACCCATTGCGCCTATATTTACGCCCTGTCGCGCCATAGCCGCTTTGCGCAGAACAAGGGCGCCTTCGTCGTCTTCGCGTTTGCGGCAGTTGCGCTGATCACCGGCCTTTGGACGGCCCTGCCGGGGACCATGAAAATCCCCGTCATCATCTATGCCGCCGCATTGGGTCTGATGGCCGCGCAGGCTTTCAGCCGCGCAAGCGGCACCGAACCAGAAACACCACAACATTACGCCGCCTGGCTCGCGGCATGGGGCGGCTTGTTCTTCATGGTCAGCGACACGCTTCTCGCCTATGACCGGTTCCGCTTCGATATTCCGCTGAGCGGGCTATGGGTGCTCGCCACCTATTATGTGGCGCAATTCCTGTTCGCCCGCTCGACCGAGGATTTCACCCATGAGCGATGATCTCGACGCGGTTTTCGCACGTCTGCGTCAGGCATGGCTGGATCATCGCCCGCCCTTTGAGCAACGCATCGATGACCTCAAGCGCCTGCGTGCTGGCCTGGCCGCACAGCTCGACGATATGGCGAAGGCGATCAGCGCCGATTTCGGAAACCGCTCTGCCCATGAAACCCTGCTTGGCGAAGCCAGCGTGGTTTTTGCCGAAATCGATGACGCGCTGCACCATCTCAAGCGCTGGATGAAGCCAAAGCGCCGCAAGGCGGGCTGGAAATTATGGCCCGCGAAAGCCGAAGTCCGCTTCGTGCCGCTGGGTGTCGTGGGCGTCATCGCGCCGTGGAACTATCCAGTCAATCTGGCGCTCGCGCCGCTGGTGGCGGCCATTGCGGCAGGCAACCATGTCCTGCTCAAACCATCTGAACACACGCCACAGACGGCAGCCTTCCTGCAAAAGCTCATCAGCACGGTCTTTCCGGACAATCGCGTTGCCGTGGTGCAAGGCGATGCAGCGCTTTCCGCCCGCTTTGCCAGCCTGCCTTTCGACCATCTGTTCTTCACCGGCTCCACCGCCGTGGGACGCAAGATCATGGCAGCGGCAGCTGCCAATCTGACGCCGGTAACGCTGGAACTTGGCGGCAAATCTCCCGCCATCATCAGCGAAAACGCCAATCTGGTGCGGGCGGCGCGCGCCATCGCAAACGGCAAGTTTTTCAATGCCGGGCAAACCTGTATCGCGCCGGATTATGTGCTGATCCACCACAGCAAGCGCGATGAATTCATTGCCTTGTTCGAAGCCGAAATGCAGGCCCGCTATGGCGGCGCATCCGCCGGTCAGGACCGCACCACCATCATCAACGATGCGCAATTGCAGCGGTTATCCGGCCTGCTGGCCGATGCGAAGGACAAAAGCGAGGGCATCGTCGAGCTGCTCGCGCCCTCCACCGAAACGCGCCTGATGACGCCGACGCTCATTCTTGAGCCGCAAGTGACCAGCGCCATCATGGCGGAAGAGATTTTCGGACCGCTGCTGCCAGTCATCAGCTATCGCTCGACCGATGACGCCATTGCCTATGTGCTGGGCCATGACCGCCCGCTGGCGCTTTATTGCTTCAGCGAGAACACTGCCGAGATCGACACCATCCTCGCCCATGTGGTCGCTGGCGGGGTCTGCATCAACGATACGCTCTATCATTTTGCCTGCAGCAACCTGCCCTTCGGCGGCGTGGGGGCCAGCGGCATGGGCCAGTATCACGGTTATGACGGCTTCCTGACCTTTTCCAAGGTCATGCCTATATTGACGAAATATGCGCCCGCCCCGAGCGATCTCATCAAGCCGCCCTATCGCGGCCTGACCGACTGGCTGGTTCGCTTCATTGCCCGCTGAACTTTCGCCCCAAACACTCAATTGTGCGTAGCGGCTCTGTTCAAATCGCATAGCAAACTATCTATATAGAAGAGTATAAATTTGAAATATTCATCTTGAACTGACGACCTTACGGGTGAAAAGGGTGCAGAAGAAAAAGGAAGCAAACCGGATATCGAAGTCGATCCTGACGGCGATCCGCAACAGGCCGGGCTTCAGGCCTCTCAACGCCAATATCACTGGCGGTGATATTGTCATTGCATCCTATAATGTTCACAAATGCATCGGCATCGACAAACAGTTCAATCCGCAGCGCACCGCCGACGTGATCAGCGAAATCGACGCGGATGTTATAGCGTTGCAGGAAGCCGACAAGCGTTTCGGTGAGCGGTCCGGTCTGCTCGACCTCGGCCTTCTGGAGCGCCGCCACGGCCTCATTCCTGTCCCCATCAATGCAACGATGCCCAAGGGGCATGGCTGGCACGGCAATGTGCTTTTGTTCCGCGAAGGCATTGTGCGCAATGTGCAGCAGCTGAAACTGCCCGGCGTGGAGCCGCGCGGCGCGCTCGTCGCCGATCTGCAATTTCCCGCCGGTCCGCTGCGCGTCATTGCCGCGCATCTGGGCCTCCTGAAACGCTCCCGCGAGCAACAGGCGGAAAGCATTCTCACCGCCTTGCAGGAAGGCGACACGCTACCGACGCTGTTGATCGGCGATCTGAATGAATGGCGTATCGGCAAGCGTTCT
Organism: Ochrobactrum soli; assembly: GCF_003664555.1. Classification (NCBI taxonomy): domain Bacteria; kingdom Pseudomonadati; phylum Pseudomonadota; class Alphaproteobacteria; order Hyphomicrobiales; family Brucellaceae; genus Ochrobactrum; species Ochrobactrum soli. The sequence continues at coordinate 76,550 of NZ_RCHH01000011.1, forward strand.
TCGCTGGCCGCGCTGATGCCGACCTTCAACCATGTGGCGACGGCAGTGCCGAGTTTTCCGTCACGCTTCCCGGTCTTCGCGCTCGACCGCGTGATGGGCGCGCCGCATAATCTCGTGACCTCGGTGGAAGTTCACAACACGCCGCTGGCGCGTATGGCCTCCGACCATCTGCCGATCAAGGCGCATCTCGACCTGAAGACGGCGATAGAGCATTTCCAGCAAAAGTGTGAAACGGTTTTGCGTCTGGAAATGCGTGAAAATAAATAGACCTTCTGCACAATCTCTATCCGGAGATACCCGCAAGCAGGACCGGCTCATAGATAAGGCGAACCGAGCCAGATAATCCGGTCGATGAGACGCACCAGAAACGGGCGGTTGTTGAGACGTGTCAGATTGACCTGACGGCTCTCCTCGATGACCTTCCCGATCCGCTCTTCCACCTGACGCGCCACATCGCGATCCAGAATTTCCAGATCGATCTCGAAGTTGAGCCGCAATGAGCGCGGGTCGATGTTGGACGAGCCGACATAGGACCATGTGCCGTCAATCGTCATCAGCTTGGAATGGTTGAACGCGCCGCCTGCACGCCAGATGCGGCAGCCATCCTTCAAAAGCTGGTCGAACTGGGCGCGCATGGCGCGGTCCACCAGTTTGAGATTATTGACCCCCGGCACGACGATATCCACCGACACGCCCCGCCGCGCCGCCGTGACCAGCGCGCTGATCAGTTCGCGGTCGGGCAACAGATAGGGCGACATGATGAGGATATGCTGCTCGGCTATCGAGAAAGCGCCCATCATCATGCGATGGTTGGTTTCCACATTCTTGTCGGGACCGGAGCCGACCACACGCACCAGCGTACCTGTACCGGGCGGGTTTTCCGGCGGGGCAATGCGCCAGGCGTCGCCGGTCAGCAATTCACCCGTTGCAAATCGCCAGTCCTCGGAGGCGATGTGAAAAAGGTCGGCAATGGCCGGTCCTTCCAGCCGGAAATGCGTGTCGATGGCCACCGCATCGCCAGCAATCGCCCGCACAAAACCGGCACGGATATTCATGCCGCCGGTAAAGCCATATCGCCCGTCGACGACGAGGATTTTGCGGTGGGTGCGTAAATTGGCATAAGGTAGGCGCAGGCCGATGATGATGTTGCCGTTGAAGACATCCACCGTCACGCCATTTTCCTTGAGCAGGCTGACAATGCTCGGGATGGAATAACGTGCGCCAACCGCATCGATCAGCACCCGCACTTCCACGCCGCGCTTGACGGCCTCGCCCAGCGCCTCGGCAAACCGGATGCCAATGGCGTCACGGTCAAAAATATAGGTTTCCAGCAAGATGCTGCGCTCTGCCTTACCGATGGCTTCCAGCATGGCCGCATAGGCTTCGTCGCCGGTTTCCAGCATTTCAATGCGATTGCCGCTGGTGAAATCATAAAGGCTGACGGCGTCGCCCAGAATTTTCATCGCGCCGAACTGCCGCCCGAATGCGGCGCGCACGAGGTCGTTGGTCGTGTCGAAATGCGAGAGGTGATAAAGCGCAATATGCCCCAGCGCGCGCTGCTGCGTGAGCGTCGAGCGCCTGATCCGGTTGACGCCCGCAATGGCATAGACCACCGCCCCCACGATGGGCGACAGCACGATCACGCCGACCCAGCCGAGTGCAGTGCGCACCTCGTCCTTGGTCATGGTCGCATGAATGGCGGCTATTGCGCCGAGCACGATCGACAGAACAGCCAGAATATGCGGCCAGTAATGGGAAATCAGATCGAACATCGAACAGACTTTTCCAACAACAATTGAGTACCGGGAAACCGGCAGCGCCCCCGCGTCAAGTTCCAGAAATATGTAGCCGATAGAGATTAAAACAGGTGTAACGGCAAAGAGATAGAGCCCAACGGGCCAAAAAAGTGCAACTGCAGTGAATTAGTTTATGCGCAAAAACAAAGAGATATCGCCGTTTTTCCCGGTCTCGGTCGTCGGTTCAAGCGCGCAAAAGGCTGGCGCGGCGGCCTCACGCAGCCAAAGCTGGTCAAAAGCTCCGTCTGCCTTATATTGTTGCGTGGGTTACGAAAATTGGGTCACGACAATTCGAGGGACAAGAGGGTTATTCGATGGCAACGACGAACAAAGATTTCGACAATCCCGTGCTGCCGACAGAGCTGACGTCCAAGTGGGGCTGGTTCGTCGCGCTGGGCGTGGCGCTTCTCATTCTGGGCGGCATCGCCTTCGGCAATCTGGTGCTGGCCACAGTTGTTTCGGTCTACTATGTCGGCATGATGATGCTGATCGCTGGTGGGGTCGAAATCATCCATGCTTTCGGCGTGAAAACGTGGGGGCGGTTTTTCTTCTGGCTCCTGAGCGGCCTGCTTTATGCTGCGGCGGGTGTCGTCACCTTCATCAATCCCATATTGGCGGCAGGCGTCCTGACATTCCTGCTGGCGGCTGCCCTTCTCGGCTCCGGCCTTTTCCGCGTCTGGATGGGCTTCAAGTCGAAACCGGCATCGGGCTGGGGCTGGATCGTGGCCGGTGGTGTCATAACCGCGCTGCTCGGCCTCGTCATCGCCATCCAATGGCCGGTCAACAGCCTGTTCATCCTTGGCCTTTTCCTGGCCATCGATCTGATTTTCCAGGGCTGGACCTACATCGCCTTCGGCCTCGGCATCAAAAGCCGCTAATCAAGCGCAGCATTTTCCTTAAAGCGGCGTGTTCAGCGCCGCTTTTTCATTTCAGGCCCGATGAGCGGCACGGCGCTTGTTGAGATTTTGCCCAATGACTGCTAGATGCAGCGCAACATCTTCGCGGCGCGCCTTTGCGCGGCCCAACATTTCGCCATCACGAGTTTCTTCATGCCTGCTGACAATCCCGTTTCCAAGCGCCGCACATTCGCGATCATCGCGCACCCGGACGCCGGTAAGACCACGCTGACCGAAAAGCTGCTGCTGTTTGGCGGCGCCATCCAGCTTGCCGGTGAAGTGAAGGCCAAGAAGGATCGCATCCAGACCCGCTCGGACTGGATGAACATCGAACGCGACCGCGGTATCTCGGTCGTCACCTCGGTGATGACGTTCGAATACAAGGACTGCATCTTCAACCTGCTCGACACGCCGGGCCACGAAGACTTCGCAGACGACACCTACCGCACGCTGACAGCCGTCGACAGCGCCGTCATGGTCATCGACGCCGCCAAAGGTATCGAGCCGCGCACGCTGAAACTGTTCGAAGTCTGCCGCATGCGCGATATTCCGATCGTCACCTTCGTCAACAAGATGGACCGCGAAGCACGCGATCCACTCGAAATCCTGGACGAGATCGAAGAAAAGCTGGCGCTCGACACGGCGCCGATCACCTGGCCTATCGGCTCGGGCAAGAGCTTTGCAGGCACTTTCGACCTGCATAACGACACGATGCGTCGTCAGGATAATGAAGAGCAGCCAACCAAGGTCAGCGGCCCGGAGGACGCCGCCGCTTTGCTGCCTGAGAACGAACGCGAAGCCTGGCTGGAAAATATAGAACTGGCACGCGGCGTTTGCCGTCCGTTCGACCTCGCTTCCTTCCGCGAAGGCCATATGACGCCGGTTTATTTCGGCTCCGCGCTGAAGAATTACGGCGTGCGCGACCTGATCGAAGCCTTCTGCGATTTCGGCCCGGCGCCCCGCGACCAGCAGGCCGACACGCGCATGGTCGGTTCCACCGAAGACAAGATGACCGGCTTCGTGTTCAAGATTCAGGCCAATATGGACCCGAACCACCGCGACCGCATCGCCTTCCTGCGCGTTTGCTCCGGCAAGCTGTCACGCGGCATGAAGGCCAAGCTGGTGCGCACCGGCAAACAGATGAGCCTCTCTGCACCGCAATTCTTCTTCGCGCGTTCGCGCCAGATCGCCGACGAAGCCTTTGCCGGCGATGTGGTCGGCATACCAAACCACGGCACACTGCGCATCGGGGATACGCTGACCGAGGGCGAGGATATCTTGTTCCGTGGCGTACCGAACTTCGCGCCGGAAATTCTGCGCCGCGTGCGTCTGGACGATGCGATGAAGGCAAAGAAGCTGCGCGAAGCGTTGCAGCAGATGGCCGAAGAAGGTGTCGTGCAGCTGTTTGTGCCCGATGACGGTTCTCCGGCGATTGTCGGTGTCGTTGGTGCACTCCAGATCGACGTTCTGACCGAACGTTTGAAAGTGGAATATTCGCTGCCGGTTGGGTTTGAAATGTCGCGCTTCTCGGTCTGCCGGTGGATTTCCGCCGACGACCCGGCTGAATTGCAGCGCTTCATCACCTCGCATCGCGCCGATATCGCGCATGACCTCGACAATGATCCGGTTTTCCTAGCGCAGAACGGCTTCTCGCTCAATTACGAGGCCGAGCGCTGGAAGGATATCCGTTTCGCAACCATCAAGGACTATCAGGTCCGCGACAAGGCATGATGCAGTAAGTTGCTATGACCGATCCTGTTCTGGCTGCTCTCGATTTGCCTGATGCCTTGCTGCATCGGCTTACCGGTTATACCAGCCAGCAGGATGAGCTTGGCCGCTCGAGCGCCAATGTCCTGCTGCTCGATCATGATGCGCACGAACCGCTTGTTCTGAAAATCGAACCGGCAAGCACGGTCAGCGAACTGGCCGATGAGCGCGCCCGGCTTGAATGGCTTTCAGCCCAAGGGCTGCCCTGCCCCAGCGTCGTCGCTTACGAGAGGATGGCCGACCGCCATTTTCTCCTGATGACGCGCCTTGCCGGATCGAATCTCGCTTCGTCTGTCGGCACTCTTACGCCTGACCGCATCGTCTCCATTCTCGCTACAGCCTTGAAGGCGCTGCACAGCGTTGACCCTGCCGCCTGTCCATTCGACCACCGGTTGGAACATCGCATTAAAGATGCACGCAAGCGCGTTGAAGCGGGCGCGGTCGATGAAGATGATTTCGATACCGAGCGTGAAGGCCGCACCGCGGAAGACCTGTTCTCCGAACTGCACCGCCTGAAACCGTCGCAAGAAGATGTTGTAGTCACCCATGGCGACGCCTGCCTGCCCAATTTCATGGCCAGCGACGGCACATTCACCGGCTTTATCGACTGCGGCAGGCTCGGCCTTGCAGACCGTCATCAGGATCTGGGACTCGCCTGCTGGAGCATCCGCTATAATCTTGGCAACGAATGGGTGAAGCCTTTCCTCGACCTTTATAGCGCAGAAGCCATCGACGAAGCAAAGATCGCCTATTACCGCTTACTGGACGAGTTCTTCTAAGCGTCAGTGCTCCTTTTCCAACAAGCGTTGCGCAATCTTTTCCGCCAGCTTTTCGGCCACCTCGCTTTTGCTCATTTCCGGCCAGTCCTCGATGCCGGAGCGGCTTAGAATTCGTACGCGGTTATGGTCGCCGCCCATGACGCTGCTGCCATCCGAGCCATAGGACACATCGTTGGCGACGATCCAGTCCGCGCCCTTTTTCTCAAGCTTGGCTCGCGCATTGTCTGCCACGTCCTGCGTTTCCGCCGCAAAGCCGACCACGAGACCCGGGCGCTTTTCGCTATGACCGACACCGGCCAGAATGTCGGGGTTCTCGACCATGGCCAGTGTCGGCGCGCTTTCGCCGGGCTTTTTCTTGATCTTCTGCCCGGCTTCATTGGCCGTGCGCCAATCGGCGACAGCAGCCACCATGATCGCCGCGTCGGCGGGCAGATGCCGCTCCACAGCCGCCTGCATTTCACGCGCCGTCTCGACATGAATGACGTTAACGCCTTCGGGATCGGGAATGGCGACCGGACCAGACACCAGATGCACCGTTGCACCCAGCCGCGCCAAAGCGGCGGCGATGGCATGGCCCTGCTTGCCCGACGAGCGGTTGGCGATATAGCGCACCGGATCGATTGGCTCATGCGTCGGGCCGGAGGTCATGACGATGGATTTTCCAGCCAGTGGTCGTGCACGCGGTGCAAGCAGCGTTTCCACTGCCGCGACGATGGCGAGCGGCTCGCTCATACGGCCCGTTCCCGCCTCGCCGCTCTCGGCCATCTCGCCCTGCTCGGGGCCGATGAAATGCACACCGTCTTTTTCCAGTGTCAGACGATTGCGCCGGGTCGCCGGATTGTCCCACATGGCCGGGTTCATGGCAGGCGCAATCAGAACCGGAACCTTGCGCGCCAGCAGAACTGCACTGGCAAGATCGTCAGCCAGACCGTTCGCCATCTTCGCCATCAGATCGGCAGTCATCGGCGCGACGACGATCAGATCCGCATCGCGGGCGAGCCTTATATGCCCGACATCCTGCTCATCCTCTCGGGCGAACAGATCGGTAAAGACATGATCGGCGGAAACGGCACCGATGGTCAGTGGTGTCACGAATTGCTGCGCTGCCGCCGTCATCAACGGGCGAACCTGCGCACCACGCTCACGCAAGCGGCGGATCAGGTCGGGCGTCTTATAAGCGGCAATACCGCCACCAATAATCAGCAGAACGCGCTTGCCAGTGAGTGACGCGCCTGTGATCGCACCGGACTGAGGCGGCGTAACCTGCGCGGGTTCTTCCAGCGCAGTCAGAAGAAGCCGCGCTTCCTCTTCCATGGAACGCCCATTGCGCGCGGCGCGCACACGCAGCTTTTCCTTGGCGGCATCGTCGAGATTGCGAATAGTGATACTGGCCATTTGATTGCACCGGCTTATTGCAAGTGCAATCAATGAAATCATCTTATGGGTGATTTGTCACTTTAAAAGTGTATTATAGCCAAATATAGAGCTTGATCGCGATCGCAGCGAGCGCAATTGCAATCACTATTTGCGCGATGCGGCCCCAACGCGAATGCTTGGCTTCGGCGCGACCGATGGCTTCCGCCGTGGCTACATCGAAGCGCAAGCCATTGGCGGCCATATCGTCCAGCGCAACCGAAACGCGCTCCACACGCGCCACCAACTCCGGCGTTTTGCGGCTAAAATGCAGCAGGGAATAAGCGCTGTCCTTCGCGTCGAGCAACATGCCCTGCGGCCCAAGATTCTTGCGAATCCAGTCGCCGACAACCGGCTCGGCTGCTTTCCACATGTTGAAATGCGGATCGAGCGTGCGCGACACACCTTCAACCACAACCATGGTTTTCTGGAGCATCAGAAGCTCGGGCCGGGTCTCCATGTCGAAAAGCTCGGTCACTTCGAACAGCAGCGTCAAAAGCTTGGCCATCGAAATGGTTTCCGCCGGCTGGCCGTGGATCGGCTCGCCAATGGCGCGAATGGCCTGCGCAAAACTCGCCACGTCGTGCGTATGCGGGACGTAGCCTGCTTCGAAATGCACTTCCGCCACGCGCATATAATCGCGCGTGATGAAGCCATAGAGAATTTCTGCCAGGAAGCGCCGCTGCTGCTTGTTGAGCCGTCCGGTGATGCCGAAATCGACCGCGACGATGATGCCCTGCGGATCGACAAACAGATTGCCGGGATGCATGTCGGCATGGAAAAAGCCGTCGCGCAGCGTGTGGCGCAGGAAAGACTGGATCAGCGTTTCGGCAAGCTTCTTCAGATCGAAGCCCGCAGCGGCCAGCGCCGAAACATCCGACATCTTGGTGCCGTCGATCCATTCGAGCGTCAGCACATCGCGACCGGTCCGTTCCCAGTCCACCTGCGGAACGCGGAAACCTTCATCGCCTTTGATGTTTTCGGCAATTTCGGAAAGCGCTGCCGCTTCCAGTCGCAGATCCATCTCGATGCGGGTGGTCTGCTGCAATGTCTCGACCACCTGTACCGGACGCAGGCGGCGCGTGAAGGGCACATGGCGCTCCTGCATGCGCGCGACCATGTAAAAGCCTTCGAGATCGCGGGCGAAACGCTGGCGAACGCCGGGGCGGATAACCTTGACCGCAACCTTCTTCGGCTTGCCGTCGCTCATGACTTCGGCAGGATGCACCTGCGCCATCGAGGCCGCCGCTATCGGCGCGTCGAAATGCAGGTAAAGATCGTCGATCTTGCGACCGAGCGAACCTTCGATACCGGCAATCGCGTCGGCTTGCGGAAAATAATCGAGACGATCCTGCAAAAGCTCCAGATCGGCAGCCACATCGCGCCCGACAATATCCGGGCGTGTGGCCAGAAACTGGCCAAGCTTCACATAGGACGGGCCAAGCTTGTTCATCGCCCGCGACATGCGCTCGGAACGCTGCATGTGCCGCGCGCGCGGACGCGCCAGCATGCCTGCAATCTTGTGGCCGAAGGCCGGAAGACCGGACAATCCTTCGACCGGCAGCGCACTGATCACGCCTTCGCGTGTCAAAATCCATCCGGCCCGCGCCAACCGGAAAGCGGCGGAAAGATTACTCATGCGATAATGCCCGCCCCAGTGCCCCAGCCCGCATTCATGACAGGCACAATCACAGCTTCCAGCCCGAATGAAGCGCCGCAATGCCACCGGTGAAATTGCGATAGCTCACACGCTCGAAACCGGCGGTCTCGATCATGGCGGCGAAATCCTGCTGCTTGGGGAATTTGCGGATCGATTCGACCAGATAGCTGTAGGAATCAGCATCGCCGGTAATCATCTTGCCGATGCGCGGAATAGCCTGGAACGACCACTGGTCATAGACCTTGTCGAGGATCGGCAATTCGACCTCGGAAAATTCGAGGCACATGAACCGGCCACCGGGCTTCAGCACGCGATAGGCTTCCGACAGCGCCTTGTCGATATGGGGTACGTTGCGGATACCAAAGGCAATCGTATAGGCGTCGAAGCTGTTGTCCTCGAAATGCAGTTCCTCGGCATTGGCTTCAACGAATTCGAGATTGTCGGCAAGGCCCTTCTTGATCGCGCGCTCGCGACCGACACCCAGCATCGAGCCATTGATGTCGAGAATGGTCACATGCGCCTGACGGCCCGAAGCCTCGACAATGCGAAAGGCGATATCGCCGGTGCCGCCAGCCACGTCGAGCGAGGTCCAGCCCGGACGCTTCGACGGCGCCAGCCAGGCGATCATCGCATCTTTCCAGACGCGGTGCATGCCTGCCGACATGAGATCGTTCATCACGTCGTATTTGTTGGCGACCTTGTGGAAAACGTCATTGACCAGGGTTTGCTTTTCGTTTTCGTCCACCGACTTGAAGCCGAACGAGTGTTCCATGCCACCTTGTGCGCCCACGCGGTCCGCATTGCCGTTTTGCTGGCTCATAGCTCATCCTGCTTTTTGAATAGTCTGACGAAAACAATTTCGGTTATGCATATAAAGCTTGTGCCGGACGATACAAGCACAGACGTTTTCCCACTACCCCTTTTGTGATCGCAGCTTGCGTTGGCGTTGAAAAATGGCCAAAGAGACATAAAACTGTGCGTGTGCGCTTGCCACGCGTTTTCTCCGGCGCAATCTGCCGCTAAAGTTCAAAACGATAAGAAGAAAAAGTGGAAAGATCATGGGCGTTACAGTCGTCAGCCATCCGCTTGTCCAGCACAAGCTTACCATCATGCGCAAGCGCGAGACTTCCACGGCCAGCTTCCGGCGGCTTCTGAAAGAAATCTCGCTTCTGCTTTGCTACGAAGTGACGCGCGATCTCGAACTCACCACCATGGAGATCGAGACCCCGCTTATGCCGATGGAAGCGCCGATCCTCGAAGGCAAGAAGCTGGTCTTCGCTTCGATCCTGCGCGCGGGCAATGGCCTTCTGGAAGGTATGCTCGATCTGGTGCCCGCAGCCCGCGTCGCCCATATCGGCCTTTATCGCGATCACGACACGCTGCAGCCGGTCGAATATTACTTCAAAGCGCCGGAAGACATCGTCAACCGCCTCATCATCGTGGTCGATCCGATGCTCGCTACCGCCAATTCGGCCATTGCCGCCATCGACAAGCTGAAGGAACGCGGCGCGACCAATATACGCTTCCTGTGCCTGCTCGCCGCACCCGAAGGCATCGAACGCTTCACCAAGGCGCATCCAGATGTGGATGTCTACACCGCTTCCATCGATGAGCGCCTCGACGAAAAGGGCTATATCGTTCCGGGCCTCGGCGACGCGGGCGACCGCATGTACGGCACGAAATAGACTAAAACGTAACCAGACAGTAATCCGCGCCGGATACTTTGCCTTCAGAACGGGGTGAGCATGGCGCGGATTTTCTTTATTGTTCTGATGCTGGCGGGATTGGCCACGGCCTTTCCGGTTCTCTTCGAGAAATTCCAGTCGGCAACGGTCGAGCAAGCCGCGACGGCAAAACCCTCCCCATCATCCCAACAGAACCCATCCGCCTATAGCGGACGCCGTGCGCAGATTGCGCCGGACAGTCGCGGGCATTTCATCACCGATATCCGCTTCAACGGCCAGAACCTGCGCGGGATGATCGATACAGGGGCAGGCTCGGTTGCGATCAATGCCAGCACCGCCCGACGCATTGGGCTTTCGCTGCGGCCCGACGATTTCCGCTATCGCGTTTCAACGGCCAATGGCGAAACATCGGCAGCGCGCGCTATGCTCAACAGCGTGGAAATCGGACGCATTCGCGTGGAAAATGTCGAAGCAATCGTGCTGCGCGACGAAGCGCTGTCCGGCATTCTGCTCGGCATGAGTTTTCTCAAGCGCCTGCGCCATTATGAAGTAGCAAATGGCGCGCTCATCCTCACGCAGTAACCTGTTTCTCTGATAGGATGCGCGCTTGAGATTCTTATCGAAACGGAACCGACCATGACTGCGGACCAACGCCTGACCGAGCTCGAAATTCGCGTCGCCGAACAGGAAAAGACCATCGACGAACTGTCGTCCGTGCTGGCCGAGCAGTGGAAGCTTATCGACCAGCTTTCCAAGAAGCTCAGCGCTCTGACCGACCGTTTTCTGGAACTGGAAGAACAGACCGCGCCTGACGTGCCGGTCACCAAACCTCCGCATTGGTAAGATCATGCTTCAGATAATCGACCTCGCCGACCGCCCCGACCTCATAGCTGCCTGCGCGACATGGAACTTTGGCGAATGGGGCGAATTCAACGGCGGAACGCTGGAACAGACCATCGCCGGCTTCCACGATCTCGTGCGAACCAACGATGGGCAGATCGCGCGCGCAGCGCTATCAGATGGAGAACTGGCCGGATTTGCGCTGCTGATCGATAATGATCTGGAGACGCATGCCCATTTGAAGCCATGGGTGGCGAGCGTTTTCGTTTCGCCCGCCTATCGCGGTCGGGGCATCGCCAAGAGCCTTGTCCGGGCCATCGAGAAGGCCGCGGCAGAGCTTGGTCACGGCGAGGCCTTTCTTTATACGAACAAGCCTGACCTCTACCGGCAGATCGGCTGGGAGGATTGCGAACAGCTCGACGGCGACTATGCCGACATGCTGATCCTGAACAAGAAAATCGCGCGATAGGATCGCGCGATTTTTTTTGAGACCGTTTTACTGTGCCAGCGGGATTGGGCAGCTCACGCCAGTGCCGCGCAGGCCACAATATCCGTTCGGATTCTTCGCCAGATATTGCTGGTGATAATCCTCGGCATAGTAGAATACCGGCGCATCTTCGATTTGCGTGGTGATCGGGCCCAAACCCCGCGCTGCCAGCGCCTTTGCATAAGCATCACGGCTTTTTTCAACCGCCATCCGATCCGCGTCATCGAAAGTGTAGATCACCGACCGATAGGTGGTGCCGATATCGTTGCCCTGTCGCATGCCCTGCGTCGGATCATGCTCTTCCCAGAATAGCGTCAGCAGCTCATCGAGGCTCACGACTTTGGGATCATAGACCACCAGCACCACTTCGGCATGGCCGGTCAATCCGGTGCAGGTTTCTTCATAGGTCGGGTTTGGCGTGATGCCGCCCGCATAGCCTGCCGCCGTCACATAGACGCCCGGCACCTGCCAAAACAGCCGTTCCGCGCCCCAGAAGCAGCCCATCCCGAACATGATCTGCTTGAGGCCGTCAGGCCATGGGCCTTTCAACGGATGGCCGGAGACGAAATGCGTCGCGGATGTAGGAATGGCTGTTGCGCGGCCCGGCAAAGCCTCATCCGTGGAGGGCATCTGTACTTTCTTGCGATAGCTGTCGAGGAAACTCATAGATTTCTACCTCCTATGGCCCTGTGGTGGGATTGACCGTCAGGCAGTGAAGCGCCCCAGGGGACGTCCGCGCCGATGACCGATCACATAGAACAACAAAGCGAGCACACCGAAGAAGAGCCATCCCGGCTGCCCGAGCAAAGGAACACAGACCGTGTTCCAGAATGTAGCTCCTATATAGTGCGTCACGAGCGTTTCTGCATCGGCCAACGTTTCCGGCGCGTTACGCGACCACATGGAAAGCAGCGGTTTGGCCACCAACTTCGACGCGCCGACCGAACGGGCGCCATCGAGAATGGCGAAGATCACCGCCAATGCCAGAAAAACAACCGCGAAACTACGCAACACAAACCGGATCACGATTCCCTGCCCCAGACATTCAGGCACATATTCAAGCGCGTCGGGCACATCCCGACGTCGTTGACCTGGCCTTTTCATACCGCCAAATCCTCACGGAAGGAAGGCTTCGCACCTCAATCCTTCGTGCTGTTAAATTATACACATAAATTTATCTTTTAAAAACAGTAAGATATCTGACCATGGAGGCTATTTACGCTGCCCCTGCCGATTTGGCGCAAAAACTTGCAAAGAGCTATTGAACATATGCGTATTCTGGCTATATTGCGCGCCGCTACCGCATGTTGGCGAATAACCAGCGCCAGACGAAATGCGGTATCTCGTTTGCAGTCAGATTTCGCCGTTAACGCGGTTTTCCCCGACAGCAAGGCAGACGGAGAGGTGGCCGAGTGGTTGAAGGCGCACGCCTGGAACGCGTGTATACGGGAAACCGTATCGAGGGTTCGAATCCCTCTCTCTCCGCCAGTATTATCCCCCCTTCTTCGCTATCACGTTCAGGTCGCCATCACCGAACCATGTATGGCGCTTGCCGCCCATTCGCGACGATGCGTAGGCGGCTTGTTTTCATGTGAAATTGGGATGCTTTTCAGCTGGAATGCTCGTGGCAAAAATGGCAGAGCGTGACATGAAACAACGTGATGGGGCTCAAACGGAGTCGGAAAACCGAATGCATCTTGTGAGACGAGCGATTTTGACAGGCCTCGCCTGCTTGTCCTTCGGCTTTTACAGTTCCGCGACGGAGAGCATTGCGCAAGCGGCGGACGGAGCTGTCGTAGCGCAAACCGAAAACGTCGACGAACGGCCAGCACCCGCAACGGACGGCTTCGGCCGGACGCAATTCATCCTGTCCGGCGACCCAATCGTACCGCCGCGCGCCTACAGCAAAGGAACCGACCTTCCTCGCGCTCAAGATTATGACGCGAATGAAAGCGGCACTATTTACGACATCCTGTTCATAGGGATCGAAAAAGACAAAATGCAGTTCGAAATTCGCGGCTATTCCGGCCACGACCTGCAGCACCCAGCGAGCGGGCAGACAATGGAATTCCCTGTCGCCCAGTCAAGTATTGAGATCCGTGATCTTACCATCAAGATCGAGGAAGTGACGCCGGGCAGCCTGACATACAAGGTACAGCCCCTGAAATAGCGCAGGCTTTCTCACTTGGGGAACCGAAATACGCGTTACATCCGCTGTCAGTCGCCCGTGCGGCTCCCGCTCGATAAGCTGGGAACCGCACGTGAGTTTGGCTTTACTGCGTCATGTTGCAGACCGGGCCAGGTCAGAACTTAATATTGAACGAGGCCTTGAACCCGTTTTGCCTGGCACCGCTGCCATACTGGCCGGTATAGCTGAGACCGAGCGTCGAGGCCCGCGTCACATCGAAATCAAGCCCTGCTTCCAGCAAAGCCGTATCCTTGGCAATCGGCGCACCTGCCACACTGAAGGCATCACCGCCCGCGAAGGCCTGCGTTGAGACCGGTATGATGTCGCCATAGGCATGGCGCCAGCCGAGCGAACCCTTCAGATTAACGGATGTTGATCCAAGCAACAGTGGAGCCTCCGCCCGCAGGCCGAGAGTCGTAAAGGTCGTGTTGGTCGTTTCGCTTTCGACATTCAATGCCGCAGCGCCACCCGTTTCTGTGAAAGCGTCCGTGCGCAATCTGATATGCGCGAGATTGGCGAACGGTTCGAAGGATGCGGCGGTCGTGTCGATCCGATATCCGACCTCGCCGAAAGCTTGGAGCGTGCGCGCATCATAATCGGCCTCCAGCGAGTTGGAGAGACCGGTAAATGCAACCGACCGCGATGCATCGAGGCTATGCCATGTCTGGATCAGCCCGGCGCGCAGTCCCAGCGGGCCCCACTGGTTGCCGCCATAGATGCCGAGATGCCAATTGTCACTCGTCGCAGCCGCATGTCGCTCCTTGAGATCGATATCCGCCCGGCTGTAACCGCCCGCGAAACCAAGGCGCCAGCCCTCTCCCAGCCCAACATCGAGACCGGAGATGAAGCCTCCTGTCGATGTAGAGACACCGGCAGCATTGGCATCTCCATCCTGCTCAACCCAGGAGCCGAAGCCTGTCGCCCAGAACCCATATTGCCCCAGGGATGCGCCATCGCTGACCGCATCAATTGCGGCAGACGCACGGGACGGTTCTTTTGTTTTCGCATAAGAAAGTGCCGGAACGTCCTTCGCTCCGACACTGGCAAATGCCGAGCGCAAGCGATTGTTTATCGCATCCGCCGCCAAATGCGATGTCTCGATCAAGCCTGTCTTAGTGGACGCATATCCATCACCGGACAGTTGGTCGAAAGCCTGCCTTGCCCCCGCAGCACCCAGAAAGGCGACAGAATTCGCAACCGGATTGCCCAGCCTCAGACTGTCGATTGCACCAGCGACAGCCCGCTGATTGTCTGTCTGCGCAACACTTGCAAGCGAAACTGCATTGCGCCCGATGGTCAGGAGAACATTATTCGCATCATAGCTGAGGCTTGGCGCGATGAAATCAGTCGATCCGGTCCAGGAAACGCTGCTGAATGTCGTGCCTGCAAGATTGCCTGCGGTCAGGATCGTGTAAGGCCGGTTCAGCTGATAGCCACCGAGCGTAGATACGGTCACCGCACCCGCCAGATTGGCGGTTCCGCCCACCTTGATCAGATCAGATCCGCCCTGCGCGTCGATTTCCGCCGCATAGACCGAAGACGATGCCAGCGTCAGGTCGCCATCGACCGACACGATGCCGACGGAATTGCCGGGCGTGATCGTGCCTGAGCTGGCCAGACCTCCGGCTATTTGCCAGTTGCCGCCAAGAGTGGATGTAGGATCGACACTGACATCGCCACTCACGGTAATCGGTATCGCAATCGTGCCGCCACGGGTTGCAGAGCCCTCCGCAAGCAGGACATTGCCGCCGATGAAATCGCCTTCATCCCCAAAATCGAAATTGCTCTGGACGCCGGAAAGGTTTCCTTCGATCACCGATTGCCCCGCGAAAACCAGACTGCTGCCGCGTTTCGCCTCGATATGCGTGATCCCCTGAATTTGGCCCTTCCAGTCTGCGCCATTCTGCAGAGTCAGAACGGTGTTTCCTGCCCCGGTTTTAGCCTGCGTGTCGATAATATCGCCCGTGCTGACGGAGCCTGCATCGAGTTCGATATCGACAATGCCGCCGGAACCCGCTCCATTGGAACGATCCACCTGCAACAAGACGCCATTATTCTCTGTCGCAACGGTTCCACTGCGGAGGCGAATTTGCGCTACATCGTCAGCGCTGGCCAGAACAACGCCAATTGTCGGTCCCTGCGCAGTTTTAAGAACCGTGCCTTCGGCGACGATCGTGCCCGAGCCTGAAATCGCCAGAGCGGACGCTGCCTCGCCCTGCGCGGTGACACTGCCGCCCGTGAGCGAAATCGAACCGCCCGCCTGCGCCAAGGCCCCGGCAGCACCAGCACCGGAAGTCACAATCTGCGTATTTGTGGCCGAAATCGAGCCGCCTACCGTTCCCTGATCATTATTGGCCAGAAGCCCATGGGCCTGATCGCCGGTCGTCTGGATGGTTGAAGCGGAAAGCCTGATCGTGGAAGCGGATTCGGCGAAGGCGCCAAAGCTCGATGCGCCAACGGTTTCGACGGCGATATTCTCGGCATCGATCAGCCCCTCATCGACGGTATGCAGGCCGACAGCGAAATTGCTGGCCTCGGTGCGGATGGTGCCGCCAGTCAGAGAGACCGTGCCGGACGTGGTTCCGTCATAAGCGTAACCCGGGTGGTTGGTGCCGAATGCGCCCGCCTGCACCGCATGGGCATTGTTGCCTAAGGTCGTGATATCAGCGCTTGACGTAATCGAGCCGCCATTGCTGGCAAGCAGACCGTAATTGCGCAGACCATGGGTCGTGATTGAACCGCCGTTGAGCGTCACGCTCGCATTGTTGTGCGACTGGACGCCTTCGGAAAAGCGGGCCGCGTTGTTGGTCACGATTGCCACATCATTGGCGATGACCGTCGCATTGTCGGCCTGGATGCCCCTTGCGTTGCTGCCCGAAGTGGTGATCGAACCACCGTTCAACGTGACGGCGCCACCCGACAGGGCTTCGACGCCGTGCGCGGTAGCGCCGCTTGTCGTAATATTGCTGTCTGTAAGCAGAACCTGGCCGCCGCCATCGACATAAGCGCCGGATGCATTGGCTCCAGCGGTCGTGATGGTGAGCGCATCGCCGGAAATCTGCCCGGCGACAGTGCCCATGTCATTATTTGCGATAAGGCCGAATGCCTTCTGGCCGGACGTGTTGATTGCCGAGTGCGATAGATTTATCGTCGACCAGCTTTCTGCGAACGCGCCAAAGCCGCTGGCGCCCGTCGTCGTGATCTGAACTGAGCCGTCAATCGTGCCGCCATCAATCGCATGCAATCCATAGGAACCGACGCCGTCAGTGGTGACAGCTACCCCGCCGAGCAGATGAATGAGCGAATGATCCATGCCATTCGCGTTGCTTCCCTTCGCACCGACCTGAATGCCATGTGCTTTCGATCCCGACGTGATGACGTTGATGTTCGACACGTTCAGCGTCGAAGCTGATCCGGCTGCGGTCGAGACAAGCACGCCCCATGCGCGCCCATTATTGGTCGTCGCCACTTCGTAGGTCGCGCCCGAGCCGTCCAGGTTGGCCGTACTGCCCCCGGCATAACGGTAGGCTGCGCCGTTTACCACAACGCTCGTCGCCGCAGCCACTGTGCTCGTCAGAATGAGAGCCACGGCTGTTGAGCCCAGCACCCGCACCAGATCTTTTGAAATGACCGACATCATTGCCCCTAAATGCGCCCCTACAGCCCCCCCGGCCCATGGCGAATAATCCAACAAATAAATTTAGCAATTCCGCAAATAAAATGCAGAATACTTACAGATCACACCGAATCCATATCTAATGTTGAAGATTCGTACAACGCAGAATACGCTTATATTTATAATAAATCGCAATTTTATGCTCATATATTTAATGAAATTGCACTCATATATTCAATATTACGATTATATAAATACTAAATTAGAAATTTATACATTTTATAATTATAATTTTCGGAAATTAACTGCGCTCCAAATAGCAAAAAACATACCTCCCCAAGCATGCGCAAAGGGAGGCCGACACATCCAGAAAATCGCAATGAAAAGAATGGCTCTTGCAGGCCGGGCAATAAGCAGCCGGTCGATGCGAGGGCTCAAAGCCTTGAGCGAAAAGCGAAGCAATAGAAGCATAACAGCCGGAGCCATAATGGCTCCGGCTGCGAAGGATCAGATCAGACCTTCTTCCTTCAGCGCCTTCTGCGCCGCTGGACGCGCCATGACGCGTTCACGCAGGGCGAGCGCCTTCGGATAGGCGCTGAGATCGACCTGCATCGCAAAGCCCCAGCCAAGGACGACCGACGCATAAACATCGGCTTGGGTCAGTTCTTCGCCCAACCAATAGCTGCGACCATCCACCAGCATGGCTTCAAACTGGCCCATGCGGCGCGTGATATTGGCAAGCACACCCGCCTTCGCTTCTTCCGTCAGGTTCGGTGCAAACAAGCCGCCGAAGGCAGAATGCAGATCGCCGCAGAAGCCGAGTGCTTCCTGCAAGCGTGCGCGTTCCATCGTACCATAGGCAGGCTTGAACGCTGCGACATCCGAATGATCGCCGATATATTGCAGGATAGCGGCGTTCTGGGTGATCACCACGCCCGGCTCGATCTCCAGCGCCGGAACCGCGCCACGCGGATTGACCACCAGAAAATCGGCGCCGCTGGCGGTGATCTTGGATTTCAGGTCCACGGCTTCAAACGTATAAGGCAGGCCGGTTTCGCTGAGAACGATATGCGGTGCGAGCGAACAGGCACCGGCTTTGTAATAGAGCTTCACTGAAAGATGTCTCCGAAGAATTGCAACGCGGGATGTCTATCAGTTCCCGCTACCCCTGCAATATTGTCGGGGGCAATTTTTCGTGTACTCAGCTGATGCCGGAAATTCTTTGCGCAGATATGTTTCGATCAGAAAAGTGACGCAATGCGCGCCGGCTTGGATGACGACATGCGGGGCACCACGACCAGCTTATTGAACTCGCCGCGCTTGAAGGCGCGCAGGAAGCGCGGATAATCCCGGAACACCACGCAGCCATTGGAATCGCCGTTGCGTCCCAGCATGAATGTATGCGCCAGAAGCCCGTCACGATTGTAGCGGTTGTTGCCGTCAGCGGGTGTCAGGCGGATCGCTTCAACGCCGTGGAAGAGCGCCTCGCGCATGCGCAGATTGTAGCTGTGCGGCGGCGTGGGGCCGCGGTTCTTCTGGTTCACATAGCTGGGGTTATCGCGCATGCGACCGATGCCGGAATGGGCTTCGAGCTTTTCCCCGCTCGGCAAATAGACGGTTGCAGCGGAAATGTCATAGATCGCCACGCGGCTGCGCGCAGCCTGATTGAGCAATGGGCTGAAAAGGCCCGGCTCAGGACTGTCCGTCAGGCCGCTTTCGGGCGCGTAGGCAAGCTGCGTCTTCGGACGCATGCGCGAGGCGCGCAGCGCAGGCTTGGCACCCGGCAAAGGCACATCATCCGGCACGAACATATCGCTATCGGTATCGTCGTCAGCCGCCATGTTCGTTTTCTGGTCAGGCGCGGATTGCGGCAACGGTATCGCCTTGCCGACCGGCAGATTGGACGTGGCACTACCCTCTGCATCAGCTTCTTCGGCCTGCGACAGAGGCAAAATACCGGACGGGTTCTGCGGTTGTATCTGGGCCAGCGCGACAAGAGCGGCAGGCGTTTGCGGCGCGCTTGCATAGCCAAGCGTGACAGCCGCTGCTGTCGCGGGTTTCGCCGCCGTGTCGCCCGTTTTATCCATGGCCGTGGCGGCTGAAGCAACTGCAACCGGCTCGGGCAGTTTGACCCGGTCGGCGCGCGGTTCGACCACCGATGCGACGTCTACGGATTTTGGTTCGATGACCGAATCCGGACCGATATCGGCAATGATCGGCTGATCGTCGGTCACTTTGTTGCGGTGCCAATCGAGATTGGAATAGGCGCCATCCGCCGTATAGGCCTTGATGAAGCTCTCGCGCATCTTGTGCGATGGCGTTCGGGTCTGATCGACAAGGGCGAGCGCCTGCGGCATGGCCCCGGGCGCGCGCCGCATGACTGGCGCGACAGGTGCAAATGCCGGGATGACCGTTTCAAGCGCGCCGAGCGTGGTCAGCATCCAACCACCGGCGAAAAGCCCTGTAACGGCAAAAGCCGTCAAGCGCGCAAAACCGCGCAAACTGAACGGAACGCTGATACGGCTGCTACGCGGAACCGCATAGCCATACACTTCTGTCACACACGCCATGATACTAACCCGACTGGAATTCGACTTCGCGGCCCCACTTTCGGGCCCTCGCCTCGCATGGCAGTTCGGCAAAAAAGCGAACAGGACATGGCAAAGCAGTGGCCGAAGCAAAGCAGTGACCGCAATGGTCGCTTCCAGCATGGCGAATTATGGTAACCAAAGTCTTTACGAACGGCGTCCGTCTGATAATTCCTCTCGCGGAGAGGAACGCCTCATCAACCCGTCAGGCGATAAGGGGGCGGCGTATCGTCCGAAATTTCGGGGAATTCCTTGCCCTCGGTCACCGTGCGATTGCGCCCGCGATGCTTGCCGCGCATCAAGGCAAGATCGGCCCGGGACACCGTTTGCCATAAGGTTTCGTTGCGACGCAGCATGGCGACACCGAAACTGCATGTCACATGACGACCACTGGGCAGCGCCGCAAAGTCATGACGGGCAACCCGGTTGCAAAGTCGCTTGGCGAAGCGTTCGCAATATTGGGCGCTGCCCGCGACCAGCAGAACGAATTCCTCGCCGCCGACACGACTGACAAGCGCGTCCTTTCCGACCAACGACTGCAGCAGATGTGCAAACTCGACCAGCACCCGGTCACCGGTCGCATGGCCCAACTGGTCGTTGATCGCCTTGAAATGATCGATATCGGCAATGATGACCGCATGGGTCGCGTCCAGCGGAGCCTGCGCCAGCGCGCGCTTTGCGCATTGTTCCATGCCACGCCGGTTGAGAAGGCCCGTCAACGGATCGGCATCGCGTTCATTGCGCAATTTGTCGATGATATCGAGCGCGGCCACCGTCAGAATGAACAGGCCGAGCAGCACGCCGCCCATCGACGCAGCCACCGTCACCCATGACCAATAAGGCAAGGACAGCAATTGCCTGGGACTCAACACATCATCGAGCATGATGATCGTGAAGACACTGCGCAGGAAGAAATGCGCCGCCAGCAGCACCAGCACCAGACGCAGCGCAGATTCCACCCACCGGTCGCCCGGCACACGCCGGGCATACACACACAAAAGAGCGGCCAGCGTTCCAAGGCCGATATTGGCAGCAACGACCAGATAGCTGTAGATCGCGCCATACCATGCAAGGAGGCCGACGACCGCCAGCGTCGAAATGGTGATCAGCGACGCGGTTCTCGGCGGAAAGCCGCGCCCCAGCCGCACCATTACCGCCTGACAGAACAGCCAGCCAGCCGCAAATTGCAGCAAGATTGCCAAAAGGAATGTATGGCGCAGATTGGGCAGAAACGGTGAAATCTGTACGAAATGCCCCAGCGAAAATGCTGCAAAGCTCAGGCCGAACAGCAGCATATGCGTCCGCCGCCTGTCGAGCACCCATAGACTCGACATCGCGACCGCAAACAGCATGATCAGCAAAGAGGGAACAATTTTCACGAGAAGCCGAACCAAAAATCGATTGAATTATAATTCAACAAGTAGTGGTGCCCATCTGGAAGTGCAATTGCACATATGAGTCAAATTAACTTTTGTAGCACAATTAATAGTTACAGAATAAAATATTCACTTATTTAAATAAAGGAAGCGCTAATATAAAATTGCAAACAATGACCTCCACGCAAACGCTGAATTCTATTCTTAAATAGGCGCATAATGTTTATCCCCAGTTATTGCTCGCGAAAGTCAAACAGCATGCGCTTGAAGCCATTTCCGGCCATTATTACCTGTTACTAATGCGAATGAAGGCTTGGTCTGGAAAAGGCTAAATGTCATCCTGTGCCCATGCTATTCGAGCGGGTCCGGCCTCAATCTGGCCGGTGACGCTCTGTTTGGAGAATTTCGATGCGCCACCAGTTCGACCTTTTTACTCCCGCTGCGAAGGCTGGGGAAGAACGGGCGGAGCTGCGTCCTGCCCGCGCGAAACCGAAGCGCGACATCGGCAAAGCACCTGCCTTGAACGAGGCGGAAATGGTGCGTCAGCTGAACGACAGCGGGCGTTATCGCATTTTGCAACGACTCGATCCTCTGCCTGTGGTGCCTGATGCCGACAGAATGGCCTTCCCTCGCCTTGGCGTTGTCGTGGATACGGAAACGACTGGACTGAATGCCGCGCAGGAAGAAATCATCGAAATCGGCGCCGTCGCCTTCTGCTACGCCGATGACGGCTCGATTGGCGATGTCTGCGCCACCTTCGGCGCTTTGCAGGAACCATCAAAGCCGATCCCGGCAGACATTACCCGTATCACCAACATCACCGATGAGATGGTGAAGGGGCAGACGATCCCGCTGGCGGAGCTGGAAGCATTGATCGCCGATGCCGATCTGATCATCGCGCATAATGCCGGTTTCGACCGTCCGTTTCTGGAGCGGTTCTCACCGGTCTTCGCCAACAAGCCGTGGGCCTGTTCTGTCAAGGAAATCGACTGGACCGCACGCGGTTTCGAAGGCACCAAGCTTGGCTATCTGATCGGCCAGAGCGGGTATTTCCATAACGGGCACCGCGCCGAGGATGATTGTCAGGCGCTGCTTGCGGTGCTGAAGGAACAGTCCGGCGATGTGACGCCCTTTGCCGAACTGCTGCAAGCCAGCCAGAAATCGCGCCTGCGCATCTATGCCGAGAACAGCCCCTTCGAAATGAAGGACAAGCTGAAGGAGCGTCGCTATCGCTGGTCGGACGGCAGCGACGGTCGTCCGAAATCATGGTGGACCGAAATCGGCGAAGACGAACTCGAAGCCGAACTCGACTATCTGCGCACCGAGATTTACGGCTGGCGCGACGCCGAGCCGCTCATCCAGAAGCTCACCGCCGTGGACCGCTACAAGGAACGCGCGCCGCTCAGGCCCAACAGATAAGAAGGGCCGCTCAGCGTCCCCTCTCATCCTGAGGAGGTGTCCTGAGCTTGTCGAAGGACACCGTCTCGAAGGGTGAGGATGAGACGGGACAAAATTTTGGCCTTGCAGCCCCCCTCGCCCTTCGAGACGGCGCTTCGCGCCTCCTCAGGGTGAGGGATGCGGGGTTGGCGATCATCTCGCCTCTATGGATCAGCCGAGAACCGGCCAAGGCTTCTGCGCAGGCCGCATCCCCTCATACGCTTTTGCCATCCGCAACACGCCCAGATCATCGAAACGCTGGCCGAAAATCTGCAGGCCGATCGGCAGGCCCGTCGATGTATAGCCGCAATTGATCGAGATCGCCGGTTGTTCCGACATGTTCATCGCGACTGTAAAGGCAATGTGTTCGAACGGACGCTGCGGATCGTTGATCGGCGATGCCCATTCCGCCGGATACGTCGGCATTGGAGCAGTCGGCGAGATGATGAAGTCGAAATCCTTGGACGCGGCGAGCGCCGCATGGCGCATTGCGTCGATCTGCGCGAAGCCGGAATAGACCTCCTCGCCGTTCAAGCCTTCGGCGGTCTCGGTCCACTGATAGATGTAAGGCAGGATTTTCGCGCGGTTTTCCGGCGTCATCTTCTTCACATCGGCCCAGGAGCGCGCGCGCCAGAAGCGGTCGAGACCGTCGATCATGGTGCGATTGAGGAACGGCGCAACCGGCTCGATGATCGCGCCCGCATCGGCGAAAGCTTTCGCGGCTGCTTCCACCGCGGCGCGGGTTTCATCGCCGGTCGGCTCGCCGAAACCGGCATCGAGCCAGAGACCGATTTTCAACCCCTTCACATCGAGGGCGAGGTCCATCCAGTCAATGTCCTGATAGGGCAGGCTCATGGCGTCGCGACGGTCCGGACGCGACAGCACTGACATGTAAAGCGCGCTGTCGGCAACCGTGCGCGTCATCGGACCGGCCACGCGACCGAGGAATGGCGGATCAATCGGAATACGCCCGAAGGACGGCTTCAATCCAACGAGACCGCACCAGCCAGCCGGCAGGCGGATAGAGCCGCCAATATCGGTGCCGATATGCAAGGGACCATAACCAGCGGCACCGGCACTGCCTGCACCGGCGCTTGAACCGCCCGGATTGGTGCCGAGGTCCCATGGATTGCGCGCAAGCTTGTGGAAGCTCGACAGCCCCGAAGACAACATGCCGAGATCGGGCATGGTCGTCTTGGCGAGCAGCACGCCGCCAGCCTCACGGGTACGGGCCGCAGGTGGGGCATCAGCGGCGGCAGGCTTCAGCGGCAGCGCCGCGCAGCCAAGCGGAACCGCCGTTCCCTCGGTCGCAATGTTTTCCTTGATCGTCAGCGGCACACCATCAATGGGGCCTGCTGGTTCACCCTTCGCCCAGCGCGCTTCGGAAGCCCTGGCCGCCGCCCGCGCAGCATCCGGGTCATAGGCCCAAAGCGCGTTCAGCTTCGGCTCATAGGCTTCGATGCGGGTGATGACGGCTTCCGTGACTTCGACCGGCGAAAGCGACTTCGCCTGATAGGCGGACACGAGTTCAACGGCTGACAAATCGGCAAGATTCGACATTGGATATTTCCTCAAATCACTCAGGCAATTTCAGTGTGGAATCGGATCGCCGCACGCGCTTGCGGCGACCGGAAAAAGGTTTTGGCACGGCATCGACCAGCGCCCGCGTGTAGTCATGTTGCGGATTGTCGAACACCGCATTGGTCGGTCCCTGCTCGACGATATTGCCACGATAGATCACGGCAACACGGTCGGTAATTGCGCGCACCACACCGAGATCATGGCTGATGAAGAGATAGGAAAGGCCGAACTTTTCCTGCAAATCCATCATCAGATTCAACACCTGCGCCTGAATGGAAACGTCGAGCGCGGAGACCGGCTCGTCGGCCACGATCAGCGCCGGTCTGGTGATCAAAGCGCGGGCAATGGCTATGCGCTGGCGCTGCCCGCCGGAAAACTCATGCGGATATTTTTCCGCCGATGCTTTGGGCAGGCCGACCGCTTCCAGCACTTCCGCCACACGGTCGTCGCGATCTTTGGCGCTCGTGCCGCTTTCAAGCGACACAATCGGCTCGGAAATAATCCGCTTCACCGTATGGCGCGGATCGAGCGAGCCATAGGGGTCCTGAAAAATCGCCTGAAAGCCTTTGCGTGCCTCGCGCAGACCAGCGCGGTCGAGAGCGTAAATATCCTGCCCGTTGACGAGAATCTGACCCGACTGCGGACGTTCCAGCCCCATCACGGCGCGGGCCAGCGTGGATTTGCCGGAACCGCTTTCGCCAACGATGCCAAGGCTTTGTCCTGCTTCGATCTCGACATTGACGCCATGCAGAACACGCAAGGAGCCCGGCCTCGAAAAGAAAGACGCGCGCGGAAGCTGATATTCGCGCACCACATCGCGCACCTGCAAAATCATCTGGCTCATGAAACCACCTCGCCTTCACGCGAGTGCAGGCAGGCGGCACGATGCACGATGCCGTCATTCTCGGCGATGAAATCGAGACCCGGTATTGCCTTTCGGCAATCATCCTGCACAAAGGCGCAACGATCGGCGAAGGTGCAATGAGGCGGACGCGTCAGCGGATCGGGCACCACGCCGGGAATGGCGGCAAGGCGCAGGCGTTTGCCCGTCGCGTGACTGCGCACAAGGGCGGCGCCATGCGGCGAGGCTGCAAACAGCCCGCGTGCATAGGGATGCGCCATGCGTTGAAACACGGCTTGCGTGCGTCCGGTCTCGACGATGCGGCCCGCATACATGACGGCTATCCGGTCGGTCATTTCCGAAACCACACCGAGATCGTGGGTAATCAGCATCAGCGCCGTGCCGGTTTCGTCGATCAGTTCGTCCATCAGATCAAGAATCTGCGCCTGCACCGTCACGTCGAGTGCAGTGGTCGGCTCATCGGCGATCAGCAGGTCCGGCTCGCAGGCAATCGCCATGGCGATCATCACACGCTGGCGCTGCCCGCCCGAAAGCTGGTGTGGATAAAGATCGAGATTGAAGCGCGGCGCAGGCAGGCCAACGCGGTCGAGCAGTTCGCGCGCTTTACGCTCGGCATCCGCACGGCTTTCGCCCAAATGCAGACGGCGGCCTTCGGCAATCTGCGCGCCGATGGATTTGACCGGATTGAGCGCCGTCATCGGCTCCTGAAAGATCATCGCCATGCGCCGTCCGCGCATTTTGCACAGTTCCGCTTCCGGCGTGGCGGCAAGGTCCTGACCGTCGAAGCGCAACGTGCCGCGCACACGCATCCGTTCCGGCAGCAGGCCCATGGCGGCAAGCGCGGTGATCGACTTGCCGCTACCGGATTCACCAACGACACCGAGGCGTTCGCCACGGTTCAGCGTCAGCGTGATGCCGGAGACAATATCTGCGGAACGAGTGCCGAAGGGCAGCTCGACGGACATATTGTCCATTTCAAGAAGGGGTGCTGTCATCTCTGCCTCCGCACGCGCGGGTCGAGCACATCGCGCAATCCGTCACCCAGCATGTTGAGGCCCAGCACGGCAAACGTGATGGCGAGGCCGGGGAAAATGGCGAGCCAAGGCGCGTCGTAAATAAAGGTCTGTGCGTCGTTGAGCATCTTGCCCCAGCTTGGCATCGGCGGCTGGGTGCCAAGACCGACATAGGAAAGGCCCGCCTCGGCAACGATGGCGAGCGCGAACTGGATCGTCGCCTGTACGATCAGCACATGATTGATATTGGGCAGCACATGCAAAAGCGTGATCGATACATCGCCACGCCCTGCGCAACGGGCCGCCTGCACATATTCGCGTTTCCACAGCCCCAGCGACGCGCCGCGCGTGACACGGGCAAACACCGGAATGTTGAAAATGCCGATGGCGATCATCGCATTCACCGCACCGGGACCGAAGACCGCCGTGATGATGACGGCAGTAAGCAGCGCGGGAAAGGCGAAAGCCAGATCGGTCATGCGCATGACGAAACCGTCCACCATGCCGCCGCGTGCCGCCGCGAAAGCGCCCAGCGGAATGCCGATCCCGGCACCGACAAGCACGGCAATGATCGACACGGCGATGGAATTGCGCGCGCCGACCATGATCATGGAAAACACGTCGCGACCGAAATTATCCGTGCCGAACAGATGATTGAGGCTCGGCCCCTGCAACTTGTCGCGAAAATTCATCGCCGTCGGCGAATAGGGCGTCCAGAAAAAGGAGATGAGCGCCATCGCAACGAGGATAACCGTAATCAGCGTCCCGATGGTCAGGCTGCGGCTCAAAAGCACCGTTCGGAAAATGCCGGGCTTCGGCAGAATTTGCGTGTCGCTCATCGGCTGCCTCCCGTCGAAAGGCGCGGATCGATGAAGCCATAGACAAGATCGACGATGAAATTGACCGCGATCACGGAAGCGGCAAGCAGCGTCACCAGCGACTGCACGGTGACGAGATCGCGCTGCGCGATGGCCTGAAACACCAGCCTTCCAAGGCCGGGCAAATTGAAGACGTTTTCGATGATGATGGTTCCCGCCAGCAGAAAGGAAAATTGCAGGCCGATGATGGTGACGACCGGGATCAGCGCATTGGGCACCGCATGACGCCAGAGCGCGGACTTGCGCGTCAGGCCCTTGGCACGCGCGGTGCGCACGAAATCCTCACCCAGCGTTTCGATGACGGCGGATCGGGTGACACGCGCCAGAATGGCGGCAAGCGGCAGCGCCAGCGCCAGTGCTGGCAGAAACAGCGAGCGGATGCCGTTCCAGAAACCGCCTTCCCAACCCGCGAAACCCGAAGCCGGAAACCAGCCGAGCTGCAAGGCAAACAGCAGGATCAGGAGCAGGCCGAGCCAGAAATTCGGGATGGCGACGCCAACCTGCGCCACCCCCATGGAGACGACGTCGCCGGTTTTGCCGCGCTTCGATGCCGCATAGACACCAACCGGAATGGCGACCGCGACCGACAGAACCATCGACAAAAAAGCCAGCGGCAGCGTGACCATGATGCGTGGGCCGAGCAATTCGCTGATCGGCACGGAATAGGTATAGCTCGTGCCGAAATCGCCTTTGAGAAAGCCGCCGATCCATGTGAGATAGCGCCACCAGAGCGGCTGATCCAGACCGAGCTGGGCATGCAGCGCGGCCAGCGTTTCAGGCTGCGCATTGATGCCAAGGATCACCGCTGCCGGGTCGCCCGGCAGCACCTGCATCAACAGAAAGACGATGACGGAAGCCGCAAGCGTCGTCAGCAAGAGCGAAACCAACCGCCCGGATATATAAGCCAGCAAAACGACCTCCTTGAAAAGACGGATATCCGCTTTCCACATTCCAACTCACCATACGCCCTCCCCTTATATTTATGGGGTGCACGGCCATTCGTTATGTCTTCCGCCCCTTTGCCAAAGCGCCAGGGCGGAGGTTCTTATTCGGCCCAGTAAGCCTGGGTCAGATCATCAGCCGGGATCGGCATGTTCTTCCAAAGACCTTTTACGTTCTTGTTCCAGACGCCGATTTTCGGCAGCGCATAGAGGAAGACATTCGGCTCGTCGGCGGCCAGCTTTTCCTGCAACTTCTTGACGAGTTCCAGCTGTTCCTCGTCGCTGCCAGCCTCGGCATAAGACTTGTAGAGCGCCTTATAATCCGGGTTATTGTAGTTGAAGTAGTACTTGTCGCGGGCATAGATATCGAGATCGCGCGCTTCGGTATGGGCGATGATCGTCGCGTCGAAATCCGACCGCTTGAACACCTGATCCAGCCACTGCGCAAACTCGATCGGCACGAGATTGACCTGAATGCCGACCTCGGCCAGCATCGCCGCAATGATCTCGCCGCCACGACGCGCATAGGCCGGTGGTGGCAGCGTGATGGTAATCGACGTGCCCTCTGGTACGCCAGCTTCTTCCAGCAGTTGCTTCGCCTTGGCCGGATCATAAGGATAGGTCTGCGAGAGATCGACATAGCCCGGATCGACCGGCGAATAATGCGAACCGATCGGCGTGCCGAAACCGGAATAGGTGCCTTCGATCAGCGCCTTGCTGTCGATGGCATAGGCCAGCGCCTGACGCACCTTCACATTGTCGAACGGCGCCTTGGCATTATTCAACGACAGGATGACCTTGCCCGCCGTATCGCCCACTTCAACCTGCAACTTGTCGTCGCTCTTGAAGCGGCTGATCAGCTCCGGCGCCTGGAACATCGGGAATACGTCGATGTCACCGGCAAGAATGGCTGCTGCCGCTGCCGACGGATCGCTCACAAAGCGGAACGTGACGGCGGAAAGCTTTGCAGGCTCACCCCAGTAATCCGCATTGCGTTCCAACTCGACGCGGTCGCCCTGCACCCAGCGCTTGAACTTGAACGGACCCGTGCCGACCGGCTTGGTCTTGTTGTCGCCAGCCGAATTCGGCGCGACCATCACCGCGTCGCCCCAGCCCATATTGAACAGGAAGTTCGACGTTGGGCGCTTCAACGTGACAACAGCGGTCGCAGGATCAGGACATTGCGTGCTTTCAATCGGCGCAAACAGGCCCTTCTGCGCATTGGTGGAATCCGGAGCGACGGCGCGCTCATAGGAGAATTTTACCACCGAGCAGTCGAACGGCGTGCCGTCATGGAACTTCACGCCCTGACGCAGCTTGAACGTATAGGTTTTCTTGTCGTCGGAGACGGTCCAGCTTTCAGCCAGAAGCGGCTTCACCGTGCCATCCTCGACAATGCGCACCAGACCCTCATAAAGGTTGGCATAGGTAACCTGCCGGATACCGGCGGCGGCATTGGCGGTCGGGTCCAGACCCGGCGGCTCCAGCACTTCGCCGACCACCAGCGTATCTTTTGCAAACGCACCGTTGATCGATGCCAGCATCGCAGCCGTTATAAGCCCGGCTTTAAACAGTTTACCCATGGTTCCCCTACAACCTTTCTGGATTTAAATCGAGCGCCCGCCATCCACGTCGAGCGCAACCCCGGTAATCATAGAGGCAGCGGGCGAGCAAAGGAAAGCCGCCGCTTCAGCCAGATCGTCGGGTTTCAACAGGCGGCCCATCGGGATGGAATCGCGGAATTTCTTGCGGATTTCTTCCGTGTCCTCACCCATGAACGTGGTGAGCAGCGGCGTTTCACCGGCAACCGGGTTCAGCGCCACGACGCGGATTTTCGACGGTGCGAGTTCAATGGCGAGCGCCTTCGTGACCGAAACGACCCAGCCCTTGGTGGCATTGTACCAGGCAAGATTCGGGCGCGGGCGACCAGCACCCGTCGAAGCGACGTTCAAAATGACGCCTTCGCCATTGCCCTTGAAATGCGGGATGAGCTTGCGCGTCATCAGATAGACGCCGCGCACATTGACGCCGAGAATGCGGTCGAACTCGTCCGGCTCTACCAGTTCGGCATTTTGCGGCTTGTGGCCAATACCGGCATTATTGATGAGAATATCGACCTTGCCGAATTTCGAAAACGCGGCTTCCACCGCTGCATCAACATCGGCTTCCTTGGAAATATCGGCAGCCACGGCCAGCGCCGCATCGCCGATTTCGCCTGCGACGCGCTCAGCGCCTGCCTTGTCGCGGTCGACGATGACGACCTTTGCGCCGCCTGAAGCAAAGCGCTTCGCCATGCCTTCGCCAAACCCCGAACCTGCTCCTGTAATGAGCGCGACCTTACCTTCAAGCGACACTATGCTTCTCCTTAACCGTGATACACGGAAATCGTCTTCAGCGAGGCAAACCCGTAGAGCGCCTCAAAACCTTTTTCGCGGCCATGGCCGGATTTCTTCACGCCGCCGAACGGCAGTTCGATACCGCCGCCAGCGCCGTAATTGTTAATGAACACCTGCCCCGAATGGATCGCATGGGCGAGGCGGAACTGGCGTCCGCCATCCTTGGTCCAGATGCCGCAAACGAGACCGTAGGACGTGCCATTGGCAATGGCGATGGCTTCCTCTTCGGTATCGAACGGCAGGATAACCTGCACCGGACCAAAGATTTCCTCCTGCGCCAGTCGATGATCGGCAGGCACGTCGCGGATCAGCGTCGGCAACACATAGGCCCCGCCTTCCGGCGCGTCTTCGGTCAGCACGCCTTGCGCGGCAATGGACAGTCCGCTTTCCTTGGCGAGATCCAGATAGCTTTCGACAATCGCCTTCTGGCGCTGCGACACCACCGGACCGACGGACGGATCAGCACTTGCAGGGCCAACCTTCAATGCGCGGTAGCGTTCGCTCATGCGCGCGACAACATCTTCGTAAATGCTGCGTTCGACCAGAATGCGCGACGAAGCCGAGCAGGTCTGACCGGCATTTTGAATGCCGGCATTGACCAGAAACGGCAAAGCGCGGTCGAGATCGGCATCAGCGAAAACGATCTGCGGCGATTTTCCGCCAAGTTCCAGCGTCACCGGCACAGTGTTCTTCGCTGCTGCGGCCTGTACCGCTTCACCGGTGCGCACCGATCCCGTGAACGAGATGTGGTTGACATCGGGATGTTCGGAGAGTGCTGCACCCGCTTCCGCGCCAAGCCCGGTCACCACATTGAGCGCGCCCTTCGGCAGACCGGCCTTTTCGGCAATGCGCGCAAATTCGAGAATGGTCAGGCAGGCTTCTTCGGCAGGCTTGACCACGGCGGCATTGCCCATGGCCAATGCTGCGCCAAGGCTGCGCCCCAGAATCTGCATCGGATAGTTCCACGGAATAATATGGCCCGTGACGCCGTGCGGCTCATAGATCGACAGAACCGTGAAGCCGTTCTGATAGGGCAGCGTATCGCCATGCACCTTGTCAGCGGATGCACCGTAGAATTCGAGATAACGCGCCAGCGCCACCACGTCGGCGCGGGCTTGGCCGACCGGCTTGCCAACATCCTTCGATTCCAGATCCGTCAGGAGGTCGATATTCTTCAGCACTTCTTCCGAAATGCGATGCAGTACACGACCGCGCTCGGTCGCGGTCAGCTTGCCCCAGTCGCCGGAAAGCGCCTTGCGGGCTGCTGCTACAGCCTGATCGATATCGGCCTTGGCGCCGCGCGCAATCAGCGCCAGATCGCTGCCATCGGAAGGGTTCTTGACCGTGATATGCTCGCCGCCAGCCGCATCCTGCCACTGACCCGCGATAAAATTGCCGTAACGGAGCAAGCCCGCTCCTCCCGTCTGGTTCTCATGCTTCATCTTCATTCTCCCGAAGAGGCTGTTCCGCCTCCAATCTTGCAGTGGTGGCGCGGATATGCGCCCGCGCCAGCCGCTCAGCCTGCTCGCCATCGCGCGCGGCAATGGCCTCAACAATCGCGCCATGTTCGCGGATTGCATCGCGTGCACGATCTACCGATAGCGAAAAGGATGGCGCGAAAACCTGCGATGTCATGCGCAACAACGGCACGAAGGCGATCAGCGAGGCATTACCTGCCGTGTTCATCACCGCCATATGAAAATCGACATTGGACTGGGTATAGGCTTTGGCATCCCACGGATCGACCACCGCCGACTGACCCGCGACATGGGTGCGCAGCCTGGCGATATCCGCATCGCTCGCCCGTTCAGCGGCAAAACGCGCAGCCACACCGTCGAGTACTTCGCGCACGGCATAAGCATCAATCAGGCGGGTGAGATCGGCGGAGGCGACACGCACCCCCCTGCCCGGCAGATGGATGACCAGCCCGTCGCGCTCCAGAACACGCAAGGCTTCCCGCAAGGGCGTGCGGCTGATGCCGAATTCGGTGGCTATATGCTCCTGCCGGAGGATCGCGCCCGGCGCATAAACGCCCGCATAGATTCGCTCCCGAAGCGCCTCTGCCACTTCGTCCAGCAAACGGGTCTGACTACGCCATTCATAAGCCGCCAATCGAAAAGCCTCCCAACTTTTCGCAAACTATATCCTGGATACAAAATCGGTCAATCCGAATTTCAACGACTTTTCTGAAAAGATTGCAGGCTGTTGACGACTGAAAATTTCTGGAAGGTATGCTGACCGGATAAATTGCGTCGGGTTGGCACGCCCGGTCGTTTTCTTCAAACGGTCATCATCAGTTTTCGACGGTTTCGGCCAGTATCCCTGCCAGTTGCCGGATTTGTTCGGGGCCGTGATCCATGTGCCGGATGACGATTTCCATCGGTTCGACCGCAGGCAGGCCCGCAAGCTCCGGCACGGCGCGGTGGGCGGGCAGCATAACGCGCATCGGCAACAGGCTGACGCCAAGCCCCTCCGCCACAGCACTTTGAATGCTCACCAGACTGGAGCTGGTGAACACCACATGCCATGGCCTGCCGATCCGGTCGAGCGCCTCCATCATGTCGCTGCGATAAAGCCCGTTCGGCGGAAAGGCGACTAGCGGCAGCGGCTCAAGCCGCGACATTGAAGACACCGGAAAGTCCGCACTCTCCAGCCAGGTCAAAGGTTCGGGCCAGCGCATTTTGCCTGCCGTCTCGCCGCGCTTCTGCTTGACCATGACGAGATCGAAATCACCCGTTTCAAAACCTTTCTGCAAGTCGCGGCTGAGACCGCTCGTCACTTCCAGCTTGATGTTCGGATGTTCGCGCATGAACGCCGCCAGGGCAGGCGTGACCAGTCGCGATGCGAAATCTTCCGGCAGTCCCAGACGAAACACCGTCGCAAGCGCGCTGCCGGTCATGGCGGCAGCGGCTTCATCATGCAGGTGCAGCATGCGCCGCGCATAACCGAGCAACTTTTCCCCGGCATCGGTGGGTCGCACATCGCGACGTGCGCGCTCCAGCAGCGCCTGCCCCGCCGCCTCTTCCAGCCGCAATATCTTCTGGCTGATGGTCGATTGCGTCGAATGCAATTGCTGCGCCGCAACCGTGAAGCTGCGGCTATCGACGACAACCACAAAGGCCCGCATCAGATCGAGATTGAAGTTAATATTCATAAATCCACTGGATATCAGTTCAACATTTAATTTTCAAATATAACCACCACGCTGTATGAAAACCGTCAACCAAGGGAGCCGTAAATGCGCCGAACATTATTCAGCTTGAGTGCCTTGGCATTGATTGCAGGAGCCATTGTCATGAGCGAACCCACCTTGCCCGGCCATCAGGCCATCGCACAAACCGAAACCGGTCTTATCGAAGCAGCCAGAGCCGGCAACCTCGCCGCCGTAAAGGCCGCCATCAAGGCTGGAGCCGATCTTGAAGTGCGCGGCAAGAATGGCGAAACGGCCCTCCTCGCCGCCACCCATGCCAATCACATCGATGTCGCACGCGCTTTGATCGAGGCGGGCGCGAATGTGAATGCCAAGGACGCAATCAATGACAGCCCCTATCTATATGCGGGTGCGCGCGGCCATCTGGAAATCCTGAAACTGACACTGGCGCACGGTGCCGACCTGACAAGCACCAACCGCTATGGCGGAACGGCGCTCATCCCAGCAGCCGAACGTGGCCATGTCGAGACGGTTCGCACGCTGATTGCGGCGGGCGTGAAAGTCGATCACGTCAACAATCTCCATTGGACCGCCTTGCTGGAGGCTATCATTCTGGCCGATGGCGGCGAGCGCCATGTCGAAATCGTCAAGCAGTTGATCGATGCCGGTGCCGATGTAAACATCGCCGACAAGGACGGCGTGACGCCATTGCAGCATGCGCGCCAGCGCGGCTATGCACCGATGGTCGCCCTTCTCGAAAAGGCAGGTGCGAAATGAACACCGACCGGATCTTTCTCGATCAGGCCATAGCGCTGGCATTCGACAATGTCGATCAGGGCGGACGCCCGTTCGGCGCCGTGGTGGTCAAGGACGGCGACGTCATTGCCACCGGCGTCAACCGCATGCAGGCCGATTGCGACCCAACGGCCCATGCCGAATTGCTGGCGCTGCGCGCGGCGGGCAAGGCCCTGCAATCGCCACGTCTCGACGGCTGCGCCGTCTATGCCAGTGGCCAGCCCTGCCCCATGTGCTATGCCGCCATGCGCATGGCAGGCGTGGACAAGATCCTGTTCGCCAATTCCAACGAACAGGCCGAATCCTATGGCCTTTCCACCGCCAAAATCGCTGCTGAACTGGCCAAGCCCGTCAGCGCGCAGACCGGTATCCGCTTTGAACATTGCCCGTCGGAAGAAGGCGAACGCCTGCTGCGCGCATGGCAGGACCGGACAGACACCCAGTAAAGTCTCATCATGCAGAACAACCCTGCCAGCACCGGCGGTAATCGGACCGCACCCATTGCCCTTGTCGCGCTCGTCGCGCTGATCGGTTTCAACCTGCGACCTTTCCTGACGGGCCCCGGGCCGGTTCTGTCGGATATCGCCGCCGATACAGGCATGGGGTTTGGTGCGCTTTCACTCCTGACTTTTCTGCCGATGCTGCTGATGGGGCTTGGCGCATTTGTCACGCCGCGCATCCAGTCGCTTTTCGGTAAGCGCCGAAGCATGTTCGCAGCACTCGCAATCCTCGCAGCCGGATCGGCGCTGCGCGGCATCGTGCCGGACGGCCTGTCGCTGATATTCACAGCCATTCTCTGCGGCGCTGGCGTTGCCATGATACAGGCGCTGATGCCCGGTCTCATCAAGGCCAGATTTCCATCGTCCATCGCCACGATCACCGGGCTTTACTCTGCAACCATCATGGGCGGGGGTGCACTGGGTGCGCGATTGGCGCCATGGTTTGCCGGTGCCGCCCACAATTGGCGCTATGCGCTCTCTTTGTTGGCGATACCTGCCGTGCTCGCCTTGATCGCTGCCGTGCCGATCCTGAAAGAGGCCCCAAGCACAACGAAAGCAGCAGGCCAGAAGTCGGGCATTACAGCTACGCTTTTACGGCGTCCGCGCACATGGGCGCTGATGGCCGCATTCGGCCTCGTCAATGCCGGTTATTCCTCAATGGTCGCATGGCTTGCACCTTATTATCAGACACTCGGGCTTGAAGCCTCGGCGACGGGCAGCCTTGTCGCGACCATGGCGATTGCGCAGGCTCTGAGCGCCCTCGCCCTGCCCATGCTTGCACGACGCAGCACCGACCGCCGCCCATGGCTGCTTTTCAGCCTTTTGATGCAGGTTGTGGGATTTGCCGGGCTTGCCTTTGCGCCGGACATCTCGCCGGTCTTGTGGTCGGCGATCTGTGGTGCCGGCCTCGGCGGCAGCTTCGCGCTTGCGATGATCACCTCGCTGGACCATTTGCCGAAACCGGAGGAAGCAGGCGCTCTGGCCGCCATGATGCAAGGCGGCGGTTTTCTGATTGCAGCACTTGGACCCGTCGCAACCGCGCTTCTTCATAGTATCACCGGCGGCTTTGCTTCCGGCTGGATCCTGCACCTTGTTCTGGTCGCGGCGATCTGCCCGCTCTATCTGAGCTTCAATCCCCGCCATTATGCGCGGGTGATGAACCTGCCGGTTTCGCCAGCGAATGGCACACAATAGCGTTACCCAATCAATTTATCGGGCAAAAACGATGTTCGGCTGGCATTTTTGGGTTAGAGAGCTTGCTCACCTTCCCTTTCGGGTTAAGGTTGGCGCCATCCCTCAGACTGGTCAATGACATGAAGCACGAAACCGTCATCAAGCAAGGCACGTCCGTCGCACCGGACGGATTGCCCAAGCCGAGAATCTATTGGGCATGGGCAACCTTGATGGTCGGTTTGACGCTTGCCGTCATCGACGGCACCATTGCCAATGTCGCGCTGCCGACAATCGCCGCCGATTTTTCCGCCGGACCCGCAGCCTCGATCTGGATCGTTAACGGCTATCAGCTCGCTATCGTCATCAGCCTGTTGCCGCTGGCAGCGCTTGGCGAAATCTACGGCTATCGCCGCATCTATCTGGCGGGTGTGACGCTGTTCACCGTCGCATCGGTGGCTTGCGTCTTCGCGCGCTCGCTGGAAACGCTGACCCTCGCGCGCATCGTGCAAGGATTGGGCGCGGCGGGGCTGATGAGCGTCAATACCGCGCTGTTGCGTTATACCGTTCCGCAGGCCAAATTCGGTACGGCCATCGGCCTCAACGCCCTCTTTGTGGCGGTTTCTTCGACCATCGGGCCAACGCTCGCAGGCGTCATCCTGTCCTCGCTGACCTGGCCGTGGCTCTTCGTCATCAATATTCCGCTCGGCATCGCAGCGGTCGCGATGGGCTTACGAACCCTGCCGGAAAATGAGCGCTCGGCGCGCAAGTTCGATGTCGTCAGCGCCATCCTCAGCGCCCTGACCATCGGCCTTCTGATCACGACCATCGACAGTGCTGGCAACGAGGTCAGTCAAACTGTCGTCGTGCTGCAGGCCGTGGCCTGTCTCGTGGCGGGCATTTTGCTGACACGCCGCTCGCTGCGTACCACAGACCCGCTGCTGCCGCTCGATCTGTTGCGCATTCCGGTGTTCACGCTCTCGATCTGCACGTCGATCATGTCGTTCCTCGCGCAGATGATGGCCTTCATCTCGCTGCCGTTCCTGTTTCAGACCGTGTTCGGCTTCAAGCCGATTGAGGTGGGCTTTCTGATGATGCCATGGCCGATTGCGCTGGCATTGGTCGCGCCTTTATCCGGCAAGCTTTCCGACAAATATTCCCCGGCGATACTCGGGCTGCTCGGCCTCATCACTTTTGCTGCCGGGCTGGCGCTGGTCGGCATGTTGCCCGCCCATCCGACGATTGGTGATATTTGCTGGCGCATGGCCATTTGCGGCATCGGCTTCGGTCTGTTCCAAGCGCCGAACAACCGCATGATGATCACCTCGACGCCGCGTGCGCGCTCCGGCGCTGCAAGCGGCATGCTCGGCACCGCTCGTCTGCTCGGCCAGTCTCTGGGCGCTGCCTTCGTGGCGTTCCTGCTGGCGCAATGGGGCGTGGAAGGCTCGCCCTATATCCTGTTCATCGCTTCGGGCTTTGCGCTGTTTGCATCGGTAATCAGCTTTTCGCGCCTCGGCGCTCACCGTTTGGGAGCATGATTTCGTTCATCCACAGCGATGAAAAATTTTCCATCGAAAGGCTCGATTTGCCTGTTGCAATCTGCAAAGCGTTGGTTCATATACCGCCTGCCTGACGGAAACGACTTCCTTCGGAAGCGCTTTCAGGTCGAAACTGGCGCGAGCGGGTGTAGCTCAGGGGTAGAGCACAACCTTGCCAAGGTTGGGGTCGAGGGTTCGAATCCCTTCGCCCGCTCCAGTTTCCAGCAAGGCACACGCAAAATCCCGGCTTCGTTCGGGATTTTTGCTTTTTAGGCCCTCCCCGTCTTCGAGGCGCATTCCGAACCGGAAGCAAACTTATAGAAAATAGGAATGAAGCCCAAACAGGGCTTGGCAGCGGCGCAGCGAACCATTAACACGTTGCAGGTCCCAAAACCGGGCGACCCCTTTTGCCGCAAGCTTTTCTCCGGGGCAGAACGACGCCCCAACACTGAGCCACGAATGACAGACATGCCGACAGAGCGACCCGATATCGACGCGCAAGCCGCCGTCGCGGGAGCCTATAGGCCTTCCTCACGCAAACGCTCCGGTGGCTTTCTGCGCGGCAACTCGCTTCTCGGGCTGATCGTGCGGCGCGTATTGCTCGGTATCGTGTTGCTCTGGGCGATTTCAGTGGTCATTTTCGCGGGCACGCAGATCCTGCCCGGCGACGTGGCAACCGCCATGCTCGGCCAGCAGGCAACCCCGCAGGCCGTCGAAAACATCCGCAAGGAACTCGGCCTTGAGCGACCGGCGATCCAGCGTTACTCCGAATGGCTGGTCAATGCCGTGCAAGGCGATCTCGGTCGCAGCTATTCCAACCGGCAGGACATTGCCAAAAGCATCGCGCCGCGCCTGTCGAACACGCTCTATCTTGCTGCCATGTCGGCGCTGTTCGCGATACCGCTGGCGCTGCTGCTCGGCTTGATTTCCGTTCTCTATGCCGGCACGGTGATCGACCGGGGCATTGCCGTGGCAACGCTTGCCACCATATCGCTGCCGGAATTCTTCGTAGCCTATATTCTGATCGCCTATCTGGCGATCTCGCTCGGCCTGCTGCCATCAAGCGCGCTCGTCACGTCGTCGATGAGCGGCTGGCAGCGTCTGACGGCTGTTGCCCTGCCCTGCATGACGCTGGTGATCGCCGTGACCGGCCATATGGTGCGGATGACGCGCGCCTCGCTTTTGTCCGTCATGTCGTCGCCCTATATCGAGACTGCGCAGCTGAAAGGCCTGCCGCGCTGGCGCATTCTTTTGAAACACGCTTTACCCAATGCGCTGTCGCCGGTCATCAATGTCATTGCGCTGAACCTAGCCTATCTGGTGGTTGGCGTCGTGGTGGTCGAGGTCATCTTCGTTTATCCTGGAATGGGGCAATATATGGTCGATCACGTTGCCAAGCGTGACGTGCCGGTGGTGCAGGCCTGTGGCCTGATCTTTGCCGCCGTCTATATCGGCCTCAACATCATCGCCGATGTTATTGTGATCCTGACCAATCCACGGCTGAGGCACCCGCGATGAAAAAGCGCAAACAGTCTTCGCCGCTGTTGGCGATCATCGGTTTCGGCGGCATCGCCTTCTTCCTGTTCGTCGGCATTTTCGCAGATTTTCTGGCACCGCATCCAATTTCGGAAGTGGTGGGCGCTGTCTGGCAAGGCCCCTCGCCGCAAGCTCTTCTCGGCACCGACAATATTGGTCGCGACCTTCTGTCCCGCGTTATCTGGGGCACGCGGCTAACGCTGTCGATTGCCGCCGCCTCAACCATCGTGGCCTTTGCAATCGGCGTGCCGCTCGGCTTTCTTGCTGCGCTCTCCAAAGGCTGGCCGGACCAGCTTTTGTCACGCACCAACGATCTGCTGATGGCGATCCCGACCCTGATCTTCGCACTGGTGGTACTCGCCGTTCTGCCGAAAAGCGTGTTCGTGCTCATCGCCGTCATGGCCGTGCTGGAAGCGACCCGCGTTTTCCGCGTCAGCCGTGCCATCGCTTTGGATGTGGTCGTGCTGGACTATGTGGAAATCGCGCGGTTGCGCGGCGAGAGCAAAGGCTGGATCATCTTCAACGAAATTCTGCCCAATGCATTGTCGCCACTGCTGGCCGAATTCGGGTTGCGCTTCGTGTTTGCAATCCTGTTCCTGTCCACCCTTTCCTTCCTCGGCCTTGGCGTACAGCCGCCGGTGGCCGACTGGGGCAGTCTGGTAAAAGACAACAAGGACGGGTTGATGTTCGGCGTCTTCGCCGCACTCATTCCCGGCGGCACCATTGCGGCGCTGGCGATCAGCGTCAATTTCGTCGTCGATTGGGTCTTGCAGCGCACATCGAGCCTGAAGCGAGGTGCGCAGGATAATGGCTGAACCTCTGCTCAAAATCACCGCTCTGGAAATCCGCTCCGACGACGGCCTTGTCGTCGATAAGGTCGACCTGACCCTTGCCAAAGGCCGGGTGCTTGGTCTCATCGGCGAATCCGGCGCGGGAAAATCCACCATCGGTCTTGCAGCCCTTGGGCATGCACGCGGCGGCTTGCAGATTACTGGCGGGACCGTGACGCTCGACGGCAGCAACATCCTGTCGCTGTCGCGCAAGGACATGCAGGCCATGCGCGGCAGCCGTGTCGCCTATGTGGCGCAATCGGCAGCCGCTGCCTTCAACCCCGCCCATCGCCTGATCGATCAGGTGATCGAAGCCACGGTCTGGCACGGGCTGATGAAGCGTGCGGAAGCCAGAAAGCGCGCTATAGAACTCTTTGCCATGCTTGGCCTGCCCGACCCGGAGCATTTCGGCGAGCGCTATCCGCATCAGGTATCAGGCGGCCAGTTGCAGCGCGCCATGACCGCCATGGCGCTTTGCCCGAAGCCCGATCTGGTGGTTTTCGACGAACCAACCACGGCGCTCGACGTCACCACCCAGATCGAAGTTCTCATCGCCATCAAGAAGGCGATCGAGAGTACCGGCACGGCAGCGCTTTATATCTCGCACGACCTTGCGGTCGTTGCGCAGATCGCCGACGACATCATGGTGCTGCGCCATGGCCGCATGGTCGAACAAGGTCCCGTCCGCCAGATATTCGACGCGCCGCGCGAAGATTATACGCGCCAGCTGGTTGCCGTGCGCCAGAAGGAAGTGGAAGGCAAGCCACTGGCCGCCGAACCGCTCCTGACCGTCAGCAAGATCAGCGCTGCCTATGACCCGGCCAATCCGGTTCTGAGCGATATCTCGCTGGAGCTGGAAAAGGGCCGTACGCTCGCCATTGTCGGCGAGTCCGGTTCCGGCAAATCGACGCTGGCGCGTGTGGTGTGCGGGCTTCTGCCGCCAATCGCCGGTGAGATTCACTTCGATGGCGCAATCCTGTCGCCGCGCCTTGAAGGCCGGTCGAAGGAAACGCTGCGCAATATCCAGATGATCAGCCAGTTGCCCGATCTGGCGCTCAATCCCCGCCGCACCATTGCCGACATCGTCGGACGCCCGTTGCAGTTCTATTTCGGCATGGGGCGCGCAGACCGGCGCAAGGCCGTGGCCGAACTGATGGATCGCATCGAGCTGCCGCAGGCCGTTCTGGAGCGCTATCCGGCTGAACTTTCCGGCGGCCAGAAGCAACGCGTCTGCATTGCGCGTGCACTTGCCGCACGACCAAAGCTGTTGCTCTGTGACGAACCGACCTCGGCGCTCGATCCGCTAGTGGCTGAAGGGATACTCGATCTCTTGCGCAGGATGCAAAACGAGACCGGCACATCCTATCTCTTTGTGACACACGATCTGGCCATCGTGCGCGCCATTGCCGACAGCATTGCAGTCATGCATCGCGGACAGGTGGTGCGCTATGGCCCGAAGGCCAGTGTGCTAACGCCGCCCTTCGATGACTATACCGGCAAGCTCTTGGCTTCCGTTCCGCAAATGGAACCCGGCTGGCTCGACGGCATCATTGCCGGACGAGAGCTGCACGGCACAGAATAATCTCTGAAAGGACACGACATTATGAGCAAGAAGGCAATCATTCTCGACGGCGGCATGGGCCGCGAGCTGGAGCGCGTCGGCGCGCCGTTCCGCCAGCCGGAGTGGTCGGCGCTTGCCTTGATCGAAGGCCCGCAATTCGTGCGTGAAGTGCATGACGGTTATATTGCCGCCGGTGCCGACGTCATCACCACCAACAGCTACGCCGTGGTGCCGTTCCATATCGGCGAAGAGCGCTTTGCCGCCGAGGGTCTCAAACTTG
Organism: Ochrobactrum soli; assembly: GCF_003664555.1. Lineage (NCBI taxonomy): Bacteria > Pseudomonadati > Pseudomonadota > Alphaproteobacteria > Hyphomicrobiales > Brucellaceae > Ochrobactrum > Ochrobactrum soli. The sequence goes on from NZ_RCHH01000011.1 coordinate 118,110, forward strand.
CAGCCCTTTCCGGCACGATTGCCCGCGAAGCCGCCGATGCCTCCGACCGCGACGTGAAGGTGGCAGGTTCGCTGCCGCCGGTTTTCGGCTCCTACCAGCCGGACCTGTTCGACCCGGCGCGTGCGGGCGAACTGCTCGGCGTTCTGGTTGACGGTCTTGCGCCATCAGTCGATCTCTGGCTGGCTGAGACCCAGAGCAGCCTCGCGGAAGTGAAAGCCGCTCATGAAGCCACGCGCGGCACCGGTAAGCCGCTCTGGGTGTCCTATACGCTGCGCGATGATGTTGCGCCGGAAGATATGGGCGAGGCCCAGCTTCGTTCAGGCGAAACCGTCGCTGAAGGTGCGCGTCTTGCCGCCGAGCTCGGCGCAGAAGCGCTGCTGTTCAATTGCGCCATGCCCGAAGTGATGGACGCCGCCATTCTGGCAGCAAAGAACGTCTTCGATGAACTCGGCAAGGACATTCCGGTTGGGGTTTATGCCAATGCATTTCCATCCCAGCAGGGCGACGAAGAAGCCAATGCGACGGTGACGGAAGTACGCACCGATCTCGATCCGGATGCCTATGGCAGCTGGGCGAAGCGCTGGGTGAAGAACGGCGCAGGCATTATCGGCGGTTGCTGCGGTATCGGCACCAATCACATCCATGCTTTGTCGAGCAAATATCTCTGCGCGTGATCTCGCGCTTCATCTCAAAAGAAAAAGGCGGCCAAAATGGCCGCCTTTTTTGCATCAGGAAAGAATACGGATCGCCGCCAGCGAAAGCGCAACGACACCATTTTTAATGGAGCGTTCGTCGGGCTGATAATCGGAATTGTGCAGCTTGTCGTTACGGCCTTCCTGCGATGCACCGATGCCCAGCTGGAACGACGGCACCTTCTCAGCCACCAGGGCGAAGTCTTCCGAACCGAGGCTGCCGCCGCGCTTGAAATAGACATCGCCATAATGTTCGCGAATGGCCGCGCCCGTCGTTTCGATCAAATAAGGATCGGACACCATTGACGGCACGCCACGCACATAATTGATTTCGCAGCGCACCCGCATCGAGGCTTCAAGCCCTGCGCAGATGCGCCGCACTGCGGCCTCGACCACATTGCGCGTCGCGGCATCCTGACAACGAACCGTGCCCATCAGCGTCACCGCATCCGGGATGATATTATGCGTGTGTCCGCCATGGATCGAGCCGATGGTCAGCACAGCGGTGTGCATCGGGTCGACTTCCCGCGACACCACGGTCTGCAACTGATTGATCAGCTGCGCCGTCGCGACAATCGGATCGACCGCCTGATGCGGACGCGCCGCATGGCCGGAAGCCGCATGAACGGTGATGTCGAACTCGTCCGAAGAACCGTTGGCCACGCCTTCTACAAAAGTGAAGGTGCCGGTTGGTTCTTCAGGCTGGTTATGAAAACCGAGCGCATAGTCAACACCGTCCAGAATACCGTCAGCAATCATGGCGCGGGCGCCGCTTTCCAGCGTTTCTTCGGCTGGCTGGAACATCAACTTCACATTACCACTGAGACGCGGCGCGATTTCCTTGAGTACGCTGCCTATGCCGATCAGTGTCGCCGTATGGAGATCATGACCGCAGGCATGCATCTTGCCCTGATGCGTGCTGGCAAAAGGCAGGCCAGTTTGCTCCTCGATGGGCAGCGCATCCATGTCGGCGCGGATAACCAGCGTCGGTCCAGGACGCCCACCTTTGATCAACCCGACAACACCTGTACGTCCCACGCCCGTCTGATGCTCAATGCCCAGACGCTCCAGCTCGCGCGCTACGACACCAGCCGTCCGCTCCACATCGAAACCGGTTTCCGGATGGGCGTGGATATCGCGACGAATCTCAATCAGATTCGGCTCCGCCTTGTCCGAGAGTTGCTGAATGAGCGAGGAAAGATCGTTGAGGCCGTGGCCGGTGGTATGCGTGGTCATAGTGCTTGTCCAATTAGGGCATAACCGGTCCCCATCGGAAGGAGAACTATAAGATTATGCATCTTGAGGTGTGATACCTATCACCGGCTTATCGCGGTTCGTACCGGTCTAACAAGGTAAAACTTCACATCCTCGACCGCTGCTGCCCTCCCCTTCCTTTATTCACCCTTAGAACGCGGAAAGCCCCGCATTGTTTATGCGGGGCTTTTGTGATGATTTGGTTGCGGGGGCAGGATTTGAACCTGCGGCCTTCAGGTT
>NZ_RCHH01000012.1:0-118779 GCF_003664555.1 Ochrobactrum soli
ATAAGTGAGACAGGCTCGGAGCAGCCCGTTCGGCCTAAAATCGATACTCAATCGATTTTTTAACGGCCTCACCTCATCAGGCTACGCCTGACTGCGCTCCCGGGCCATTGAGGTCCGCACTTAATAACGCGGGGTGGAGCAGCCCGGTAGCTCGTCAGGCTCATAACCTGAAGGCCGCAGGTTCAAATCCTGCCCCCGCAACCAAACTCCCATGAAAATACCAAAAGCTTCGATCCATGCACCATCCCGGTCGTGCGGTAGGGCTTGTGCACGCTTCATGGAGCAACCCGTTCGACCTGCAATCGATTCACGGAATCTATTTTTTGAGGTCTCACCTCTTCAGGATGCGGATTGACGAGCAGTCGATCAACTGTATATCGCCGTCGTAAGCATCTAATATCGCGTTGAGAATGCGTGCCCGGTGCCCTGAATGGCGCCATCTGTTGAAGCGATTTACAGTCGTACAGACCGGAGCGGGCTGGAATATCTGCCCATGGCGCACCTGTTCTCAGCCGCCAGAATATACGGTTCAAAACACGTCGAGCGTCAACGTGGGCCTTACCATGCACTTTGGTCGGATGAAGCGGTTCAATTGCGGACCATTCGAAATCAGTTAAATCAAAACGAGCCATCATTGCCTTCAAATGAATGGAGACAGTGAATCACAAACCACTCAAACCGAAAACTATTTCATGGGTATATGACCCGGCGCTTGGTTCCAAAGCAGCCAATTTGCGACTTCTGGTCTGAAACGATCTAAAAGCAAGGCGCCTCTTATGAGCAACATGGGTTACCGATAGAGCTGTTTCGTTTATTGTTCGATTTCGGTGATAGCCAGTTCACGAGAATGAAATAGACGGCATTTTCCTGCCCCGATAGAAAGCGGAAGGCGATTGACGCACCGAACGCCGGGTTCTTAAAAATTGCAGGAATAACATGCCGATCTATGAGCTGGCTGCGGCGGGGGCAGCAACGTGCTGGGCACTGACGGGTCTCATTTCCGCCTGGCCAGCCGGTCATTTGGGCGCGCTTGCCTTCAATCGCGTGCGCCAGGTGTTCGTGACGAGCCTGCTCGCCATCTACGTGATTGCCACCGGAAAATGGCAGCAATTGACCGGCGATGTCGTTCTGCCGTTGCTGCTTTCAGGTTTCATCGGCATTTTTCTGGGCGATACCCTGCTTTTCATCACGCTCAACAGGCTTGGGCCCCGCCGCTCCGGCATTTTGTTCGCCATGAATGCGCCAATGACCGCATTGCTGGGCTGGCTGGTGCTGGGTGAAACGCTTTCCCTGACCGCCGTGCTCGGTATTGTCATCACGGTTTTCGGTGTTTCGCTGGCGATCTTCTTTGGCAAGCGCGCCAATCAGCAGCATCCATGGGAAACGATCAAAGGGTCGCTGTGGGCCGGTGTCGGCCTCGGGCTTTTGTCGGCGCTTGGTCAGGCCATCGGCTCGATCATCGCACGTCCGGTGATGGAAACGGGCATCGACCCGTTTGTCGGCTCCATGTTGCGCGTCGGTATTGCCGCCACCTGTCTGTCGGTTTTGATGCAGCTGCCCTTCGCAGCCGTCAAGCCCCGCAATCCGCTCAACTGGCGGGTTGGAGCGATGACGGCCCTGACCGGCTTCCTGTCGCTTGGCGTCGGCATGACCTTGCTGCTTTTTGCCTTGTCGGGCGGGAAAGCGGGCATTGTCTCGACCATTTCGGCTACAACACCCGTCATCATATTGCCGCTGCTTTGGCTTCGAACAGGCGAGCGCCCGGCAGCGGGCGCATGGCTCGGGGCCGCCTTTGCCGTGGTCGGCATGGCGCTGATCTTTATGCGTTAGGACGCTGCGCGTCCTTGCTGCGCGCCATCCAGCGCTCGCGGAAAGCCCTGCGCCGTGAACGCCAACGCGGGCGCGGAAGCGTCTGCGCGGATGTCTTGCTGCGCATTGCCGGGGGCGGCGACAGCAGGCGGATGAAGAACAGGATGCAGACACCGATGGTGAACAGCCAGAACATTTCGTCGGTAAGATCGTTGATCATAGTCTCATTCCAGCGGTTCGCCTGGCGTTCAAAAACTTGAGTATGCGGCGTCCATCAATGATTAGGAAATTAAAATAGAACACCGTTCCGACGGAATCGGATCGGTGCATTTCAGTAGAGATAGCTTCTGGCGAAACTAAGTCCAAGTCACGATAGTGTGCTTGTTTGCCAAGCTGATTATTGTGTCACGACCTTGGGTTTCAGGCGCAGGATCAGCGGCACAAGCACCAGCGCGACAGCGGGGAAAACCAGCCAGTTGATGGTTTCCCAACCGGAAGCGTGCAGCAGCGATCCCGCGAAGAACGACGCGCAGGCAACCGTTCCGAACATGATGAAATCGTTGGCGCCTTGTGCCTTGCCGCGTTCGGCGGGCGTGTGGCAGTCGGTGACCATCGCGGTGGCACCGATGAAGCCGAAATTCCAGCCGATGCCAAGCAAGATCAGTGCAAACCAGAAATGGCCGACATCGAAGCCGCCGAGCGCGACGGCTGCGGCCCCGGCGATCAGGATAAGCCCGAGCGCGGTGATCTTCTCCTTGCCATAGCGGGCGATCAGTTTGCCGGTGAAGAAGCTCGGTCCAAACATAGCCAGCACGTGCCACTGAATGCCAAGCGCCGCGTGGTCCACCGAATGGCCATGGCCGACCATGGCGATAGGTGCTGCCGTCATCACGAAGGTCATCAGGGCATAGGAGCAGACGCCAGCCGCCACCGACAGGATGAAGCGTGGCATTTTCAGAATCTCAATCAGGGGTCTGCCGGTATCGTTGTTGGCATTGGCTGCTTTGACGGCCTTGGGCGCGCGCAGCATGAACAGCACCGGCAATGCCAGGAGGCCAAGCACCGCCTGGCTCAGAAAACTGCCCGCGAACATGGCGTCGGGGATGGTATCGCGCGTCCAGATCACCAATTGCGGGCCGACGATTGCGGCGATAAGACCGCCGACCATCACATAGGAAATTGCTTTGGCCTTCATGTCGCCGCTGGCGGCGTCTGCGGCGGCAAAGCGATAGCTTTGCACATAGGCGGCGTAGAGACCCGCCGTCAGCGTGCCAAGGCAGAAGATCAGGAACGATGCCGAGAAAATGCCTGCGGCTGCGATCAACCCCGCCGCCACGCCGACAAGTGCGCCGAGCATATAGGCATTGCGCCGTCCGAGTTGGCGCATGAAAAATGCGGCAGGCAATGTGCCAAGCGCGAGCCCCAGATTGAACAGGCTGACGGGCAGGGTGACAAGGGCTGGATCAGACGACAATTTCTGCCCGACAAGACCGCCAAGCGAGATGACGATGGGCGGGCTCGACGCGCCGAGCGCCTGTGCCATCGTCAGGATAAGAATATTGCGGCGAACGGACGAATTGTCGGTCATTTTTTCCCTCATGCAGCGACGCAGGAAATTAGCGCCATAGTTGCCCGCCGAATAGAGGAAAAATATTCCAGGCTTACGAAGTTAGTTTTTCCTCTCTCAGCACGGAAGTCTTCAAAGCTTCATTGGACAGTCAAGCACCTGTCACGAAGCTTGCTTACCCATGCGCATTGCTCAATCGCAACGGGGACATTCCATGCATCGCTCTTTAGGCACTTCGACCCTTCTCGCTAGCCTGCTGGCTTTCACCATCGCACCGGCCTCGGCTGAGGAAAAAGCCTTTCCGGCCACACTCAAGGCTCACGCGATCCTGCCAGCCAACACGGTTATCGCGGCACCGGATGATGCGGCAGATCATTTGAAGACCTCCGGCAAGTTCACCACCGCCGACCGCAAACGCGCCGAGGGCATCGGCACGATCGAGGGCAAGGATGGCGTGCGCAAAACCGGCCTTTCGCTTCCTTTCGACGGCCAGCCGGTGCAGGGCTTTTCCGGCATCAAGACCATGGAAGACGGCAGCTTCTGGACGCTGTCGGACAATGGTTTTGGGTCGAAGCTCAACTCGCCCGATGCCATGCTGATGCTGCACAATGTGAAATTCGACTGGGACAATGGCAAGGTCGAGCGGGTAAAAACCCTGTTCCTCTCCGATCCGAACAAGAAGGCGCCGTTTCCGATTGTCATGGAAGGCGCGGAAAAGCGCTATCTGACCGGGGCCGATTTCGACGTGGAATCGATCCAGCCGGTGGCGGATGGTTTCTGGGTGGGCGAGGAATTTGGTCCCTTCCTTTTGAAGTTCGATACTGAAGGCAAACTGACCGACGTATTCGCGACGCAGGTGGGTGAAACGCCGGTCGTTTCGCCGGACAATCCGAAGCTCGCTTTGCCTGCCAATCCGAGCCTCAAACTTCCGGCATACAATCTGAAGCGTTCGGGTGGCTTCGAAGGCCTTGCCATGTCGAAGGATGGTTCGAAGCTTTATGGTCTTCTCGAAGGCCCGCTTTTCGTCGATGGCGCGCCGGAAAAGACCGAAAGCGGCAAGACCGGCCTGCGTATCATCGAGTTCAGCGTGGCCGACAAGAAATGGACGGGTCGTTCATGGCTCTATCCTCTGGCCGATGGCGGCGAAGCAATTGGCGATTTCAACATGCTGGACGCCAGCACGGGTCTGGTGATCGAGCGTGACAACGGCGTTGGTGTTGCGGAAAAGGCCTGTGCCGATCTGAAGAAGCCGCAAGCCGATTGCTTCGACGTGCCGTCCAAGGTGAAGCGCATTTACAAGATTTCCTTCGACGACAGCAATGTCGGCAAGGAAGTGCGCAAGATCGGCTATATCGACCTGCTGGCCATTGCCGACCCGGACAACAAGCGCCGTCAGGGCGGTCATGACGCCATTTACGACATGCCATTCCTGACCATCGAAAATGTCGATCGCGTAGACGATACCCATATCATCGTAGGCAACGACAACAATCTGCCGTTCTCGGCTGGCCGTTCGCTCGACAAGGTGGACGACAATGAATTCGTGCTGCTGGAAGTCGGCGATTTCCTGAAAGCCGAATAAGCCGCTTGTGCCATGATTGAAGAAAAGCCGCGGGATCGTCTCGCGGCTTTTCTGTCTGTGCATGACAGAACTGCCGACATGGAAGTTTTCTTCGCTCTATCTATTTGTTTTTGCGCATTATCCTACGCAAAACCGCTTCGCACTTTTGCTGGAAATGCTCTATGGTGCCCTAAAGTTCTATGGAGGAAGCCGTTGAAGATTTTTATTTTCGGCAGTGTGAATGTGGATGTCAGCGCCCGCATGGCGGCGCTGCCTCGTCCGGGGCAGACGGTGAATGCATCGGGCTATGGCATCGGTCTCGGCGGCAAGGGCGCCAATCAGGCTGTGGCTGTCGCCAAGCTTGGCGGCGATGTGCGTTTTGTCGGCGCGGTGGGCAATGATGCCTTCGGTGATCTGGCCGTCAAGCAGATGCAGGATTTCGGGCTCAATACGGATGGCGTGCGTGTGACCGATGGTGTCGATACGGGCATGGCGATCATTCAGGTTGACGAGGCCGGGCAGAACACGATTGCGGTTTGTGCGGGTGCCAATGCGCATTGGTCGGCAGCCGATATCGACGCTTATGCTGCCGATATTGCCAAGGCGAAGATCACCCTTTTGCAGCGCGAAGTGCCGCATGAGGTTAATCTGGCTGTTGCACGGGCGGTAAGGGCTTCCGGCGGTCAGGTGCTGTTCGATCCGGCGCCGGTTGGCGATGCCAGCCGCATGGCGGACCTGATCGCACTTTGCGATATCATCTCACCAAACGAGACGGAAGCCGCCGAAATCACTGGCATTGAGCCAACCGATCTGGCCTCGGCAGAAGCGGCGGGCCGCAACCTTCTGGAACGCGGCCCCAGGACCGTTATTCTCAAGCTCGGCAGCCGTGGGGCGCTGCTGGTCACGGCGGATGAGGTCCGGCATTTCGAGCCGTTCAAGGTCAAGGTCGTGGATACGGTCGCTGCCGGGGACAGTTTCAATGGTGGCTTTGCCGTCGCCTATGCGGACGGAAAATCGCTGCATGATTGCGTGCGTTTCGCGTCCGCCTCGGGCGCGATAGCAGTCACGCGGGCAGGTGCTGGTGCGGCAGCACCGACCGCGCACGAAGTGGAAGCGCTGATCGCCAGCGCCTGAGTTTCACTCGTCAAACTGCAAGCCGCGCTGGCTGGACCAGCGCGGCTTTTTTTGTTTTGACGAGGGATCAGAGCGTCGCCAGACGTTCCGTCAAAAGCGTGAAGAAACCATCCGCATCGACATCCTTGATGAAGAGCGCGTTCTTCGGGCGGTCGGTCACTTCCCACCAGTCGACGACGGTTTCGCCGATGGTCAGCTCCGAATTGATCTCGATTTCCACATTGCAATGGCGACCGGAATAAAGCTCAGGCTTCAACAGATAGGCGATCACGTTCGGATCATGCAGCGGGCCGCCATCGGTGCCGTATTTTGCCTCGTCATAGCGCTCGAAGAATTCGAGCCATGCCGCGACGACTTCGCCGACATGGGTGCCGAGACCGCGAATGGCGGCGATGCGCTTTTCGGTGGTCAGCACTTTGTGCGTCACATCGAGCGGCAGCATGGTGATCTGGATGCCGGATTTGAACACAACCGCTGCGGCATGCGGGTCGACATAGATGTTGAATTCCGCCGAAGGCGTGATGTTGCCGCCTTCGAAATAGCCGCCGCCCATCAGCACGATTTCCTTGACGCGTTCGGCGATCTTCGGTTCGCGGATCAGCGCGGAGGCGATGTTGGTCAGCGGTCCAAGCGGGCAAAGCGTGACAGTGCCCGGTTCCTCTTTCATCAGCGTTTCGATGATGAAATCGACGCCGTGCTGCGCCTGCAGTGGCATGGTCGGCTTGGGCAGATCATAGCCGTCGAGACCGGTCTTGCCATGGACGTTTTCGGCGGTCACAAGCGGGCGTACCAGCGGGCGGATGGAACCTGCAAACACCTTGGTGTCCGGCTTCTTCGCCACTTCGCAGATGGTGCGTGCATTGATTTCCGTGCGTGCCAGCGGGCCGTTGCCCGCAACGGCGGTAATGCCGAGAATGTCCAGCTCCGGGCTTGCGAGCGCCAGCAGAATGGCAACGGCGTCGTCCTGACCGGGATCGGTATCGATAATGATTTTACGGGCCATGTTAGGGTTCCTAATAGGGGAATTAAAGAGCGTTGCGCGCTGCATCGACCGTCTGGTCGACAAGCGCTTCGAAAGAGATTTTCGCCGGGCGGCGCATATAGGTGACGATGTCGTCGGCCAAAAGCGGCTTCGACCAACGTTCCGCGATGATACCGGAGCCGTGCTGGATGGCGATCATGCTCAGGATCTGCGCGGCGTTGCAGTCGACGTCGTGACCAATGCCGCACACGATTTCGAGCGTGCGGTCGAAATCGCCTTCGCCGAACCACAAGGCGATAACCTGAGCCGCCGCATTCGGATAGACGTGGATCCAGTTATATTCGGCATATTCCGCATCGCATTTCGCCCATGCATCCTGCCAGTTGCGTGCGGAATGGCAGGCATCAAGCGCGAAGGCCAGAACAGCGCCATATTCCGTTTCGGTTGAAAACAGCCCAATCGTTGAGACAAGCAGTTCGCGCGTGTCTCTCTCCGCAAAAGCGCGGGCGGCCATGACGGCGTTGAACACCTCGCCCAGAATGCCGTTACCGGCATGGGAGATTTCGGCGTCCATCCATGCAAGCCGTGCCGCTTCGCGGGCGCGACCGGGCACAACCATGCCGCAAATGGTGCCACGCATCTGCGCGCCGATCCATTCATCGAATGGATTGTCTGATGTGCCGGTTTCCGGCGGCGTCAGGCCACGGCGCATATTGGAAAGCGCGATGGCTTCCGCCGACCAGCCAAGCGGGATCAGCGCAGTCCAGCGCTCGGCAATGTCGCGGCTGGTGACAGCGGAACCCTTGTCGCCAAAGGCTTCCAGAAAGGCGATTTCGAAGGTGATATCGTCATTATAGGTGTTGGGCTCACGCACATAATCGCGGATCGGGCCGAAAACCTCCATGATGTTTTCAGCCGTATAGCCTTCCAGTGCGGTTCCAGCTGCTGCGCCCACCAGTTGCGCCATCCATGCGGCTGCGGTGCGGTCGCGGAAATCGTCTGAATGCACAGCGTAGAGCACATCATCCGGCCATTGGACGGCGGCGTCGAACTCCTCCCACGACCCATATCGCACTGTCTTCTGCGAAATGTGGTTCGGGTCGGGCGTTGCTGCCCGCATCAGCACGCGCAGGCGCATGTCGATCCGGTAGAGCGTTTCGAAATCGCCGCGCTCAAGCGCTGCCAGCCCATCGCTGAGAAGCTCTGCATAGGGTTCCAGCACATAGCCCTTGTTTTCGAGCGATTGCAGCGCGCCTGCCATCAGGCATTCGGGTGCTGCCGATCCGGGCACATTGCTTTTCCAGAACATGGCCATGAGATCGTCCTGCGCCTTCATGACGGCGCTCGCATCCCATGTCTGTTCTTCCGCCGTCCGCACCACGGGTTTGGTGTCGCGCAGCAGATCGCGGGTCAGTTCCCAAGCCTTCATGTTCTTCTCATTTTCATGCATGTCAGGAGTTCTTCAATTGCCGTGCGCGCCGCTGCTTGCGGGCGGCATGGATCGTCAGCACGACCACCGGAACGAGATAGGGGATCATCTGCATCAGTTCGAACGGCAGTCCGAGACTTTGCAGCGTGATGGCAAGCGATTCCGCAGCCGCCAGTACAAGGCTCGCGACAAGCGTGCCCCATGCCGTTCCCTGTCCCATCACTTCGGCTGCAATCGCGATAAAGCCGCGACCGGCAGTCATGTTCTGGGCAAACCAGGTCACATAGCCCAGTGAAAGATAGGCGCCCGCCGCACCGCCGAAGAGGCCGGACAGGACAAGCGCCTGCATCTGCACGCGCCGGACCTGAATGCCTGCGGCGCGCGCCGATTTGGGATCGACGCCGGTGGCGCGCAGATGCAGGCCGAAACGGGTGCGCATCATCAGCAGGCTGACCGCGGGGACGGCCAGAAGGGCGGCGAAGGTCAGCACATGAATATTGCCGATGAAAGGCACCGGCAGGCTTGGCAATGCGCCGCTTTTCAGCGCGCCCGACATGCCCTTGTCGCCGGTCGCCAGATAAAGGCCGAGCGTGGTTGCCGCCGCCGCCGCAATGTTGAGCGCAATGCCGGTCATGATGAGGTCGGTGCCGAGACGGTTGACCGAAACCGACATGATCCAGCCGAGAAGCGCGCCTGCAATCAGCGCGGCCAAAAGGCCGATGGCCGGGCTTCCCGTTGCGGCACTGGCCAGAACGGCGATGAGCGCCGCCGCAAGCATCATGCCTTCCATGCCGATGTTCAGAACACCGGCGCGGTCGGAAATCATCACGCCAAGCGCTGCCAGCAGAAGCGGCGTCGCCACACGCAGGATCGTGCCGATGAAGGACGGATCGAGAATTTGTGCGAGAACGGTGCTCATGGCTGCACTCCGGCTTGTTCGCCTTCACGATTGCGCAGGCTTCGGATCAGCCGCAGCACGGTCGGATGGTTATGGATGACGCTGGCCGTGGCACCCACCATGATGGCCGCTGTTACCAGTCCCACCACCTCGGTCGGAATATTCATGTTGCGGGCGAGAAGATCGCCGCCCACCTGAACGAAACCGAGGAACAGGGCAGCCGGGATGAGCATGAACGGGTTTTCCCGCGCCAGAATGGCGACGACAAGGCCGGTCCAGCCATAGCCGGGCAGGTCCAGCCAGGAAAAGCGCGCATGGAGGCCCAGCACTTCGAGCGCCCCTGCCATGCCCGCCACCAGACCGCCGACAATCTGCGCCCGCATGATGATACGTTTCAGCGGTAGGCCGAGATGATTGGCGAAGCCGGGGCTGGAGCCCGCAATGCGGATATTAAGGCCGGAGCGCGTCCAGTAAAGCCAGATGCCGCCCGCGATACAGGCCAGAATGGCGATGATCGAGCCGCTGTTGAGGCGCGTGCCCGCCAGCAGCCGGTCGAGCTTGGCCTCGGGCGGAATTCTGTAGGACATCATACCGCCCGCAGCCGGATCGCGGATGACATAATTCAGCACGAACAGGCCGAGGAACAGGAAGGCATAGTTCAACACCAGCGAGGTCACCATTTCCGATGCGCCGTAGCGCAGGCGCAAAGCCGCCGGAATGGTGCAGGCAAAGCTGCCCGCAACCGCGCCGCACAGAATGGCGACAGGCAGCGAGAACCAGCCGAGCGACGGGATCAGCACGGCACCCGTCACCGCGCCGAGCGCGCCCAGAAAGAAGCCGCTTTCGGCACCGAGATTGAACAAGCCGGAGCGGAACATGATGGTGATGGCAAGCCCGGTCAGCATGATCGGCGTTGCCGCTTCCACCATATTGCCCATATGGCGGATGCTGCCGAAGGGGCCGAGGAAAAACGTCTTCAGAATCGCCGCCGGGTCATCCTGCATCAGCGCCAGCGGCACCAGCAGCACGGCCATAATGACGGCAATGACCAGCACGGTCAGGAAGAACGGAACGAGGGAAGCCAGAATTTTGCGCATCAGGCAGCCACCTTGGTTCCGAGCATATAGGGGCCGAGCGTCGCAGGCGTGATGTCGGGCCCGTTTTCGAGATGGGCAACGATGCGCCCGTTGAAAAGCACAACGACACGGTCGCTGAGACGCAGCAATTCATCGAGATCGGCGCTGACCAGCAGCACCGCGCAGCCGCCCTGCGCCACTTCATCGATGCGGCGATGCAGGAAGGCTGCCGCCGAAACGTCGATGCCGCGCGTCGGCTGATCGGCGATGAGAAATTTCGGATTGGTTGCCAGCTCGCGCGCTGCAATCAGCTTTTGCGCATTGCCGCCGGAAAGGGAATCGAGCCGCTCCGTAATCGCGCCGGCGCGCACGGAATAGCGCTTGATCATGCCCTGTACGCGCGTCTTGATCGCATTCCAGCGCAGGAAGGGTCCGCGATCCGTATCGGAGTTGCGGTCGGTTCCGGCGATGGCATTTTCCGCCAGCGACAGGCCGGGCGCGCCGCCTTGCGAAAAACGGTCGGCAGGAAGATAGGCAAGGCCCTTTTTGCGCCAGCTGGCCGTGTCGGCGCGAAGCATGTTTGCGTCGTTGAGACTGATCGTGCCGCTGGATGCTTCCGCCAGACCGGACAGGACGGAGACGAGGCCGCGCTGGCCGCTGCCATCCACACCCGCAACGCCGACGATTTCGCCTGCACCAATGGTGAGGTTGATATCGTTGATGCGGTCGGCAGGATCGGGCGCCTTGGTCGTCACGCCATTCATGGCGAGAACGGTTCTGGTCGGGCCGGTCTTGTGGGCGCGTTTTGGAATGTCGACGGCATGGCCCATCACCATCTGCATGATGGCATCGTCGGGCACATCGGCAAGCTTTTCCGTGCCGGTTACAGCACCGGCGCGCAGCACGGTGACGCTTTCCGCCAGTTCGCGCACTTCGTTCAGCTTGTGCGAAATGAAAAGAATGGTGATGCCGTCGTCGCGCAGGCTTTTCAGCCGTCGCATCAGTTCCTCGATCTCCGGCGGAGAGAGAACGGCAGTCGGTTCGTCGAGGATTAGCAGGCGTGTGCGGCGCGCCAGCGCCTTCAGGATTTCGACCTTCTGCTGGGCTGCGACGGATAGTGTGCCCGTGATCGCATCCGGGTCGGCATGCAGGTCATATTGCTGCATCAGTTCATCGACCATTTTGCGCGCGGCAACGCGGTCGATCAGTCCGGCCTTTACCGGTTCATGGCCGAGAATGATGTTTTCCGTAACGGTCAATGTCGGCACCAGTGAGAAATGCTGATGCACCATGCCGATGCCCTTCGCGGCGGCATCTTCCGGCGACCATGATGCGATATGCTGGCCATCCACGACGATTTCTCCCGCCGTGGCATTTTCAATGCCGAACAGGATTTTCATGAGCGTGGATTTGCCAGCGCCGTTCTCGCCGCAAATGGCGTGGATCGATCCGGCGCGGATCGAAAACGACACGTCGCGCAGCGCAACCGTGCCGTTCGGATAGACCTTGCTCACATCGCGGAAGGCGACGATAGCATCGCCGCCTTCATGTGTTTCAGCTTGATTTGCCACGATCAGGGACGAACCTTGTTGCGCATGGCATTGAGGTCTTCAGTGCTGAGCCCAAAGCCGGTCGGAACCGTGATCTTTCCTTCGGAAATCTCGTCGGAGGCCTTCTTGATGGCATCCTTGGTTTCCTGGCTGGCCATGGTCGCCATGTTGCCATCCATCACGATGCCAACTGCGCCTTCCTTCAGGCCAAGCGCTTCCGCCTTGCCGAAAGGCAGGTCGCCTGCCTTGAAGCGATCATAGGCCTGCAAGAGGCTGACATCGACGTTTTTCAGCACGGAGCTGACAACCTGCTTGGCAATGGCCGGGTCGCTGTCCTTGAAGATCGCTTCCTGATCGGAATCGACGCCGAGTACATATTTGCCGGTTTCCTTGGCAGCCGAAAGCTGGCCGAGGCCGGTCTGCGACGCGACCACAAAGCCAAGCGCCACATCGGAGCGATATTGCGCGAGGCCGAGTTCCTTGCCCTTGGCGGCATCCATGAATGAACCGGCATAGGAAATGGCGATCTTCACATCCGGCGTGACCGACTGTGCGCCTGCAATATAGCCAGCGAGGAAATCGTTGATGACCGGAATATCCATGCCGCCGAGGAAGCCGAGATTCTTGCCCGTATCGCCAAGCTTGCCGTCTTTCAGCAGCGAAGCCGCCAGCATGCCGCCGAGATAGGAACCCTCGTTCTGCTTGTACTGGATGGAATAGACGTTGTCATAGCCGCCTTCCTCATAAGGCACGCTCGCATCGTAAAGAACGTATTTCTTGTCCGGATACTGCTTGGCGACCGAACCGACGGTTTCCGACATTTGATAGGTGCCGCCGATGATCAGGTCCCAGTCCTGTTCGGACGCGTCGAGGAAGACCGGCTCCCACTTGGTCGGATCGTCGCCGATTTCGAGAATCTTGGTCTCTACCTCGTCGCCATATTTGTCCTTGATCATCTTCATGCCCTTGGCGGCGGAATCAAAGAATGATTTGTCGCCGAGGGCGCCGTTGATGATCAGGAGGATCTTGTCCTTGGCTTCCGCTGCGGTAGCGAAAGTGCCGATCGCCGTGGTGGCGGCAAGAGCTAAGGCAAGATGAATTATTCCCCGTCTGGTGGATTTGAGCACAACGCAACTCCATTTTCTTGTTTGAATGAGATGGTTTTTCCTTGCTCCGGCAAAAATGCCACCCCGCAGAACCCCCATGCATGATGCGATCAAACGATGATGGGTGGCGGGAGTCAATCTCCTTCGATTCCCGTCACTGTGGACAATAGTTTTCGGCAAACGAAAAGCATGGCTTCTGCAATGCAATCCGCTCCTGTAAGTTGCCCGGCATCTTGTTGTTGATGGGGTGGTCGTGAAGAAAATCGTTGGACTGGCAATTCTTGCACTGCTCGCGGCGGTGCCCGCTTATGCTGAAGACGACTGGAAGGCCGTCGAAGAGGTCAAGCCTTACGCCATTACCGGGCAGACCGGCATTGATCTCTATCGATCCATTGGCCAGCGTGGGCCGAAGATCGGGATTGGACGGGTGATCGCCCATACGAGCTATGTGCTGACCTGGGACCGCAAATTCGATAACAGCAACAATGGCTGCACGATTCTGTCGGCAAAACCGAAGCTGAAGATCACCTATACGCTGCCGAAGCCGTCACAAAAGCTGCCGTCGCCGGTGCGCGAAAACTGGGACGTCTTCATCGAAGGCATCCGCAAGCACGAGCTGGTGCATGGCGACAGCGCCAAGGACATGACGCGGGAAATCGTGCGCCGCACGGTTGGACTTTCCGTGCCCAACGATCCGAAATGCCAGAAAATGCGCAAGGTGCTGATCAAGGAAATCACCGATCTGGTTGCCGTGCAACGCGCGCAAGGCCGCGATTTCGACCGTGTCGAGATGGGCAATGGCGGCAATGTGCAGCAGCTTGTCCTCGCGCTGGTGAATGGCGGCTGATCAGAGTTCCATCACATCGCGCCGGTCTTCGGCGATCAGCTTGCGGATCTGCTGTACGATCTGGTCGCCATGCGCCTTGCCGAGCCGGTCTGCTGTTTCGACATCCTGCTCTTCAATGGCGCGGATCATGTCTTCATGTTCCGTCACATATTGTTCCGGCAGCTGGTCCGAGAAAGACGAATAATAAAGGCGCAGCAAACGGCGGCCTTCATCAAGAAGGCGTGCGAAAAAACTCGTATAGAACGGATTGCGCCCGGCCTCGGCGATCGCCGCATGAAAATCGCGATTGGTCGAAATCATGTCCAGCGCGTTCTGCGCCCGCACGGCCCTGGCAAAATCTTCCTGATGGGCGCGGATGATCTTGAGGTCCGCTTTGGTGCGGTGGCGTGCGGCAAGCCGCGTCGTGACGCGGTACATCAGGGTGATCGCGTCGAAAAAGGCAGGCAGGCTCAGAAAGTCGATATTCGAAACCACCGTCGAGCGGTTGGGGAGCGTCGTCACCAGCCCGTCGCTGGCAAGCCTCACAAGCGCCTCGCGGATCGGCGTGCGCGACATGGCAAAGCGTTCGGCCAGCTGGTTCTCATCGATGGGGCTGCCGGGGGCGAGCGAAAGATCGATGATTTCATCGCGCAGCACATCATAGACCATCTTGACGCCCGAGCCCTTCTTGCGGTCGGCAGATTGGCCCTCAGACCGGTTTGCCGATTGGCTGGATGGTGCTTTGCTCATGGCGTGTCCTTTATTGAAAGGGGCGGGCGGGAAGAGCCGGGAGGCATGCTTTCACGCCGTTATCCGCAATAACCTTTGTGATGGTGATTAGATCGTAGTTGCAATTGAAATTTTAGTCGACAAGAAAAATACATTGTGTATATTTGATTTCATACAAGGCTTGCTGAAGCCGGTTGTAGACTCTGGTTGATTGAAAAACGCGTTGAAGAGATTCAAGGACAGGACCATGACTTCTGATATTTTTTCCGGCTGCATTCCCGCACTCATGACGCCATGCAAGCCAGACCGTACGCCGGACTTCGATGCGCTGGTGCGCAAGGGCAAGGAACTGATCGCCGCTGGCATGTCTGCCGTCGTCTATTGCGGTTCGATGGGCGACTGGCCGCTTCTCACCGACGAACAGCGCATGGCGGGCGTTGAAGCGCTGGCCAAGGCTGGCGTGCCTGTCGTCGTCGGCACCGGCGCGGTCAACACGGCTTCCGCTGTCGCTCACGCTGCTCATGCCCAGAAAGTTGGTGCAAAGGGCCTGATGGTCATCCCGCGCGTTCTGTCGCGTGGTTCGTCGATTTCCGCCCAGAAGGCGCACTTCAAGGCCATTTTGGCGGCTGCGCCCGATCTTCCGGCGGTCATCTACAACAGCCCCTATTACGGCTTTGCCACCCGTGCCGATCTTTTCTTCGCGCTGCGCGCTGAGCATCCGAACCTGATCGGCTTCAAGGAATTCGGCGGGGCGGAAGCCATGCGTTATGCGGCAGAAAACATCACCAGCGCCGATGACGATGTGACCCTGATGGTCGGTGTCGATACGGGCGTGTTCCACGGCTTCGTCAATTGCGGCGCAAAGGGGGCCATCACCGGAATCGGCAATGTGCTGCCGAAAGAAGTGCAGCATCTGGTATCGCTTTCCAAGGCCGCTGCTGCGGGCGATGTTGAGGCCCGCGCTGCCGCGCTTGAACTGGAAGCCGCACTTGGCGTGCTGTCTTCCTTCGATGAAGGCCCGGACCTCGTCCTGTTCTACAAGCACATGATGGTCGTGACCGGAAACCCGGAATATGAACTGCATTTCAACGAGACGGACAAGCTGTCCGATGCCCAGCGCGGTTATTGCGAAGCGCAGCTGAAGCTGTTTCAGACCTGGTATGCAGAGTGGAACAAGCAGGGCGGCGCGGTCGCGAAATACGCAGCCTGAACGTTATAAAATTCGCAAATAAAAAACCCCGCCAATTGGCGGGGTTTTTGTTTGGTTGCGGTCCGAACTACGCGACGGCGTCGAGGCCCTTCTGGCGCAGCATTTCGAGCTGTTCCATTTCCGCCTGCGTCAGCGAAATGCCCTTGGAGAGCGATTCACGGCGGGCCGCGAAACGGCGTTGGGACGGCAGGCGCGCACCCTGACCGGCAATGGCTTCCAGCAGGATTTCGCCGTGCTGGATCGGATTGAGACGCCCACCGGCCATGCGTGTCGGGTCGAAAGCGAGGATCAGTTCACCGTGGCGTGGGGCAATTGTCGTGGTGCCGAGATAGGCGAGCGCTTCCGGGCTGCTGAAATCGCCGATCATGGAACCGGCCAGAAGCTCGATCATGGTCGAAATGGCCGAACCCTTGTGCTGGCCGAAGGGCAGCATGGCGCCTGCGAGGGCTGCTTCCGGATCGGTGGTCGGATTGCCTTCGGCGTCAACCGCCCAGCCTTCCGGCAATTGCTTGCCCGCGCGGCGGTAAAGTTCCAGTTCGCCGCGTGCCGCGACACTGGTTGCAAAATCGAACACATAGGGGTTTTCGCCAGTGCGCGGCCAGCCAAACGCAAATGGATTGGTGCCAAGAAGCGGCTTGCTGCCGCCCGCAGGCGCAACGGTCGCATAGCTTGGGCACATGGCCATGGCTGCGAGGCCTTCGTCGGCCAGCGCTTCCACTTCCGGCCAGAGGGCTGCGAAATGGGTGCAATCATTGATGACGAGGGCGGCCAGACCGAGCTTGCGCGCCCGTTCGATCAGCGCCGGTTTGCCGGTTTCGAATGCGAGATTGGCAAAGCCGCCATGAGCTTCGACGCGCACCACAGCGCTGTCATCCACGGTCAGCACGGGCACGGCATCGGTCGCCACCTTGCCGCTCTTCACGGTGCGCAGGCAGCCTTCGATGCGGTAAATGCCATGCGATTTGCAGCCGTCGCGTTCTGCGGCGACGATGGTGCGCGCGATTGCGGCTGCATGGTCATCGCTGAATGTGGCGTTGCGGAGTGTGTCCTTCACGAGTTCGAACAGTTCATCGACCGTAATCAGGATGGCGTCGCTCATCGTGATGTCCTTTCATGCAGCAAAACCGGGAAAAATCGTTCTCCTGTGCATAAGGGCTGCATACACAGAAGTCATCCGAAATTGTGGTCTTGCCTCTCATGAAAGAGAACGACATTATGCAGGCAAGGCATCATCTGTCCCCTGACGGATGATGCCGAGCCCGATCATTTCAGATCATTTGCGACCCAGTTCAAGATAAGTAATGCCGAACACGACAAGTGGCATGGCGGCAATCATTCCAAACGCGATCCAATGGAGCCACTGCATAGTGTGGTCCTCCGTTGTTGTGGTGTTGGAGAAAGTGGGCGGTGTTGGCCTCCGCCTCACATCAACCAGAGTGTGACTGCCGCAGCGATCACGAATGCGGCGGCAAAACTGGTTTCCAGTCGGTAGTACCAGAGCATGACAGCCTCCGTTATGGTTAACGAATGCTTAATAAACGCGGCTCTGGCGATTTGGTTCAATCGGCCCTGTAACATAATTGAGAGCGGCTTCGTGATGCGAAGCCGCTCTGCCGTGCTTTTACCAGTTGACGCGCAGGCCGACATTGCCCTTCAGCGTGTAGCTGTTGCCGAAATTATTCAGGCTTGTGTTGACCAGTCCTTCGCCGAACACGGAATAGCGCCGATTGTCGAAATCATAGCTGCCGCCGACGCCGAGACCGCCCCACAGACGATCCTGACGGCTTGCCAGACTGACGCCTGCGAGATCGGCACGGGTGCCGTCGCGGAATTCGTAATAAAGGTTGGCGATGCCGTAGAGGCTGGCGCGGTCGGTTGTGCCCCTGGTGTTCTGCCAGGAAGATGCGTAATCGAGATTGAGGCCAAGACGGCCTTGCAGGCTCTCGCCACGATCAAACCGCGCGGCGCTGCCGAAACCGTCGATGAAGTTGTCGGCGTCCACCGAGGAATAGACCAGCTGGCCTTGTGGCGTGACCGACCAATCGTTGTCGATGGCGAGTTTCTGCCCGCTTTCCAGCGACAGCGCATAGCCGAAAGCATGGCTTCCGGTGGCGAGCGCCGATGCGCCTTCTGCCGATGTGGTCAGGTCGCTGTCATACCATGTCGCCTGCGCCAGCCCGTCTGCATAAAAGCCGTTCTCGCCATACCAGGTCAGGGTTCCACCGAGGCCATAACCATCCGTGAAAATATCGCCGGACACGAATTCGCTGGACGATGTTCTGGTTTTGCCATGCATATATTGGCCGAAGATGCCGCCAACGAGGCGACCCTGCTCATTTTCCAGAAACGCGCCGTCAATACCCGCCTGCATCTTCAAGATGTTCTGACGGATTTGGGTTCCGGTGGTGCTGTAGTCGGCTTCAAGACGATTATGCGCGCCTTCAATGCGGCCCCAGACGCCATTGCCCATGGAGGTTGCGGTTTCCTTGTCGGAAGACGTGGTTTGCCCCACCCACACGCGGTTGCCCGTGCGCTGGCGCAGCGAAGAGACGCCGTTCATCCCAAGCAGATGCTGCGAATAGGCCTCATAGACCGGCGCACCGGCTTGCAGCTTGCCTTCCGGTTGTGGTTCCGGCTTCTCTGGAACTGGGTTTTCGGTGTTGGGGTTTTCCGGATTTGGGTCTGGATCTGGCGTGGGGATCACTGGCGTCTTCTTGGAAATCAGATACCAGTCATTGGTGTTCTGACCTTCAGCATTGCCTTTATAAAGGCCGTACTCATACGCGCCGATCACCACAGCGGGGCTGCCGCCTGCACGATATTGCGCGTCCAGTATGAAATCACCGTCAGAACTGCCGTTGACCTTGATGACTTCGATGCCCAGCGTCGTGCTGTCGCCCGTTCCACCGCGATTATTGACATGGAGGAAGCTGGTGCCCGACGTATTGCCATCAATCACGATCGTGTTCGTGTTCGACGTGTCGTCGCCAAGAACGGCATTGATCGTCAGCATGCCGTTATTGCCGACATAATCGCCGGTAATGTGGAGATTGTTGCTGGTCGATGTGCCGAAATTGACATTACCCGCATTGGCGAGCGTCACCAGTGTCTGATCCATGTCGTTGAGATCGAGCGTCGCGCCGGACGAAACTGTAAAAGCCGATGACGTGCTGAAGGCGTTGGTCGCACCCGCTTTCAGGGTTCCGGCTTCGATATTGGTGTCGCCGCTATAGGTGTTATTGCCCGTCAGGGTGGTGGTGCCCGTTCCGCTCTGGAACACGGCACCGTTTCCAGAAATGTCCGCGCTGAAATCAAACGCATTGTTGCGGTTGAATGCCAGTTCGCCCTCATTGGAGATTTGCTGGCTGGCCAGACTGCCCGTCGCGCCGCCCGCACCGAGCTGAAGGCGCGCACTGGCTGCAATCGACGTTGCGCCGCTATAGCTGGTCGCGCCAGCCAGAGTGAGAACACCGCTGCTGATCGTGACGCCGCCCGTGCCGCTGATATCGCCGGCATATGTTGTGCTTGCGTTTGTGATCTCGAGTGTCTTGGTTCCAAGCCGAACCTCGCCCGTGCCAGTCAAGGTCTGGATCGATGTAGAAGCGGCGTTGATGGCCGTAACGTCAAACAATCCATCTACGTTGATGAGGCTGGATGTTTTCAAGCTTCCTGCGGCACGGAGCTCAATCGTGCCCGATTGAATATCCGTGATGCCGGTATAGCTGTGGGTTCCTGCGCCCGTCCATAGCAGACCGTCGCCCGTTTTGACTATGCCGCCCGTTCCGGAAATCGCCCCACTAATGACGACCGTATTATTGGCATGGGTTGCGTTGATAGTGAGTGTCTTGTCGGTCAAGCCAATAGCGCCGAAATATGCAAGTGTGACAGTGCTGCCATTCGGATTGTCGACAACGAACGCTACATCATTGACAAGTTGAAATCTTCTGGGGCCTTGACCACCCGACCCGCTGGCGGAGGAATGGAAGCCAATCCCGTCGACGCCGTAAATAACTAACGTACCGCCAGAGTTCGAGCCTCCAATACCGTTGCCATTTAGAGTGGAGCCGTCAAGAACGTCGATCCTGCCAACGGCATAGGTTTGTCCGGAGCTGATTGATATGCTTTGGGTGCCCGGGTTGATGATCACAGTGTCAGCGGCTGTTGGAACAGCATTGTTGCTCCAGTTGCCTGCTGTGCTCCAAAGGCCGCCAGCTGATGGGCCTATGTATTCGACGTCCGCTGCATTTGCGGTAAGAGGAAATGCAAGCAGCGCCGTGCTCGCAGAAAGGACGGCTGCCAGTTTGTGCAATGGGTAGGTCCGCATCAAATTATCCTGCATAGTTCAAGGGACAACCAACGTCGGTTGTCTTGGCCCGCCGACTTTCGTGGGGGCACGGTCGGCTGTGTCTGTTCAGATTGTTTGGGAGCTTGCGTCGTGCTGGGGCTTCAACGCTGATCCTGCGACGCAGGGTGCTATGGGGTGAAGTGCCTTGCGCAAGACTGCATGTTTAAATGTGTCATGGCCGCAAAATCGTAAGTTGCGCTGAGGCGGATAAAGGCATAGCGGTTCTTTCGGTAGGTATAGAATCGCTTATTAGGATAAATTATATAAATTATATTTGAAACAGTAAAAGAAGTTTCCGAAAGTGTTTTCTTTAATTAAGTCGTCATCAAATTATATATTGCTAATATAATCGAATAGTAAATATTAACAACATTTTAACATCCTGATCCATTCACGCTGGGCTTTCGACGTGACCAAATTGCCGGGTCATTTGCTCACGTAAAGCGGAACCGAAAGCGTAAGAAACGCTGCGGTGCCCTCGACCCGGTTTTCGGTGTGAAACTCGCGCAGCAATTTCACCCGCGCCTGAACCGGTGTTTTATCGAATTCGAAATTGTAGCTCGCGGTTACACCGAGTGCCGCCACGCGCCCGCGATAGCCGCCGAGCACGGCTCCGCTGCCGCTGTCGTCGCTGATCTGCTGGTAATAATAGCCGATGGCACCGAGCGAGAACTGTTTCGAGAAATATTGCGAAACCGCGCCTTCCACATGGAATTCGGTTCCGGTGCGGTAATCGGTTTCGTGGTTTTTTCCGTTGAAGGTGAAACCGATCACGCCGGATATGTCGAGGCCGCGCGCCGGGTCGAACCAGGTTCCCGCAGCGGAAAGATCGCCACCCCAACGGTGGAAGGCAATATTGGCGAGCGAGTCCTTCTGGTAGTCCCCAATGGGAACATTGACCATACCATTGAGGCTCCAATGGAAGTCGCCGCTGTTCCAGCCGATTGTGGTGGTGACAACCGGATCACCGATCCTGGTAACGCTGTTGTCGATATCGCCCGAATAGGGTCCATAGACCAGATCAGCATCGACACTCTGATGGCCGAAGGGTGTGGTCAAGCCAAAGGCCAGCCGCCCTCCCAGAAGTTCATAGGGCGTGGACCATATGAAGGTTGGGAGGTCGACAACGGCCTTGGCATCGACACCGAAACCAACCACGCCGCCCAGCGGCAGCGGCGCGGACGCACCGGCACTTGCGCGATAGAAATAGGTGTCGTTCTGCAGATAGAGCCCGGGCGCGGGTAGGATCGCAGCCATCGGCCCCTTGGACCCCAGCAGGTAGAAGCCGAGACCGTTTTCTGCGGCCTGTGCGCCAAAGCAGAGGAGCGTCGCCGGAACGGACCAGAGGATAGGCTTTAGGGTTTGGACTAGTGGTTTCATGAGCCTGCTCTGATCCAGAGGTTCAGTGATGTTGGTTTTACAGTGGCAATCAGTGGGTGTTGTAACCTTCGATAGCGACAACCGGCTTCTGCCCGTTGATCTGTGCCTTTGAGACTGCCGCGGTGATTTCGCGCGTCTCGCGGGGATAGACCGTGACGTAATTGTCGTCATAGGTGATGGGCAGAATTTCACCGGAACTATCGTCTTGCCGAAGCTCCGCCCGGACAAAGAAAGCGATGTGGTCGGTCGGGTTGTTCAGCGAAATCTTGAAGCGGCGGAAGTCGTCTTGGGAGGCGATTTCTTCAAGTGTGGTTTTGAGTTCCACCTTCGGCATCGTGTTGAGCGGGGTGAAGTCAGCCCATTGCTTTTGTTTGAGTATCATGGCGTCCATCATGGAGTCTGGACTCATGTTTTCAGGAATGTCGTCCTTTGCCGATTGCCAATATGTGTTCTCCGCAAGCACTTCGTTCTTGGCATCGCGGAGTTGCAGGCGGACGAAATAAGGGAAGCGTCATGGCGACTGTCGAGGTGGTAGGACTGGTGGTTTTGACGGTCACATTCTTCTCGTGCTTGAGCTTGCCGTTTATGTCGTAGAGCCGGGCGTTGACTGTTAGGTTTTTCAAGCCCCCCAGAGTCTGGTTGACGAGATAAATTTTGGCTTTGGAATGGTTGCCGGTCGCATAGCCGTCAAAAACAACGCTTAAAGGCTGCAGGGCTTTCTTGGCTCCGAAATAGCCGCCGCCCTGTTTCATATAGTAATCGAAGAGATGACCGAAGAAGGATGGCCAATGGCTGTTAAGCATCCAGAAAATCGTCATCTTGTGGGCGTCCCCACCCAGCGCGCCATAGGCTTCGTTCTGCGCGCGGACATTTTCATAGGTCGTGAGCTGAGCCTTGCGCGCAAGATCTTCAACGCTGTCTGCAGGCCCATATCGATTGGCAATGGCCGCCTTGGCGCTTTCAAGCGTGCTGTTGCCGGGTGCGGAACCGGCGCGCATATACCAGAAATCATTGATGGGCCAGAGCTTGTCCGCTGGCAGGAATTTTTTCAAGCTCTCCAGCGGCAGAATAGTCTCGTCATTGCCCGATTCAGCGATGGAGCCCATCGCGCCGATGATGTCGCCCTTGAACCAGAAGGCGGGCGCGCGCCATGAATAGGGCGCCGCCATATGGATACCGCTCCAGTCGCTGTTGCGGGCGGACACCGTATCGACCACCGCATTTTGCCAATGCATCTTTTTCAGAATGGCGTGGTATTCCTGAAGGACGGGAGCCGGGGGCAGTCCATCGCTGCCATTCGCCCAGATGAAGGCCGAGGCATGCGAGCGAAAATCCGCGATCATGTCCTGAACTGTGGCATAAGCGACGGCGTAGTCTTCCTTGTCCCAATGGCTCCACAGTTCCCACGATCCGCAACACATGAGGCCGCGCATGACCGGGATGCCTTCCTTGTCGGCCAGCTCCAGCATGTCATCATCGGCGAACTTGCCCTCCCAGCGCAGCATGTTGACGCCAAGGTCTTTCGCATAACGAATGATGTCGCGATCGCGCTGCGGATTGTTGTCGAACAACAGGTCGGGCGTATAGGCCGCGCCACGGATCAGATAATCACGGCCATTGACCTTGATATAGAAGCTGCCGGGGTTCTTGAACTTCGGAAACAGCTTGGAGTTGTCGATGTGCTGCGTGATCTTGCGTATCCCGAAATCCGTCGTTGCTGTATCGGAAACCTTGTCGCCGATGCTAAAGGTGAGTTTCAGATTGTAGAGGTTTGGCTTGCCCCAGATATAGGGCCACCAGACATCAGGCTTATTCACCGTCAGCGTCTTGACCTGTTCCGGGGTAAAGCTTTCTTCGCGAGTTTCGTTGGCTTTGAGCGTAACGGGCTTTTCAAGGTGAATGCTGGGCTTATCCTCCCGGGTGATCTCGCCGCGCAGCACCCCCGTAACGGGCTCTGAAGAGCGGTTGATCAGATTGGCATAGACATCGAGCTTCGCCGTCTTCAGATCTGGCACCGACAGGTCGGCTTTGACATAAGGATTGCGCAAGGCAACATCGCCGCCATAGGTGAGATAGACCTTGCGCCAGATACCTGCGCCCTTATCGGGGATAAAGGAGGTTTTTGTCGCGTAGTCGCCCAGATATTTCAAGTTGATCCAGTCCATCCATGTGTCGGTCAGATCGACACCTTCGCCTTTCCCCGGATTAAGGCTGTCACCCAATGTCAGGCTTGGGGTGCGCTGCTCCGGGGTGATTTTAACCGCCAGCAAATTATTTGCGCCGGGATGGACCAGCTTCGTGACGTCAAACTCGTACTTGCGGCTCATGCCGACAACGGTGTCGGGTCCTGCGATCTTTTGGCCGTTCAGCCAGATTTCACCACGATAGTTTAGCCCGTTGAAGATGAGCGTGTAACGGTCGTGCCCTTCTGGAACATCGAGCTTGGTCTGATACCACCATTGGTGTTTCCACAGGGTGTTGTCTACCTTGGTAAGATTGTCCCCATAGTAGATGTCTTTATAGACCCCTGCCTTGCTGAGCGCGTTCAAAACGGTGGAGGGCATCGTCTGGATAGCATAGCCTGCGTCGCCAAGCGGCGCATTCGGCACGTCGATCTGTGCTGCATTCGCGTCGTCGTCCCGGATGAGACGCCATCCATGCTGCAGCTCGATTTTGCCGCTGGTAGCTTCGGCGCACGCTTCGAAAGTCAAAGACGAAGCAAGGATTGCTACGGCAACCAGAAAATACCCCACGCGAGCCATTTGCCCTCCAATGTATAAAGGTCGGAACGCTAACGCTTGTGCCCGCAGATTGAATTCGTTGTTTGATTTTAGGCTGGCCGACAGCGTTATGCTGGATGAAAACGCAACACTATTCTTTCGAAGAAAGCCGGTAGTTTGATCCCGGCATTCGCTGTTCAACAACATTGTTGTGGGCGAGTGTCGGGACCGCTCTCAAAGGGAGGGCGCTTAAACAATGCTATTGGTTTTGCAGCATTTTCCGAAATATTCGAGGCTACGCTTCGGCCATCTCTTCTCTGTTGTGGGGTCAACCTTTATCAGGCCGAAGTTCTTTGCAAATCCTTCGTTCCATTCCCAATTGTCCGTGGAAGACCAGTAGACCAGCCCCTTCAGGTTGACGCCCTTCTGCATCGCCTTATAGGCTTCCTCAACATAGCCCTTGATAAAATGAATTCGCGTTGTGTCCTCGACGACGCCATTGACGACTGTATTGGGTTCGTCAACCGGGAAGCCAAATTCAGTAACGTAAATGTCGGGTGCGCCATAACCATTGTGGACCCGCAGCAGGGTTTCAGAAAACCCATCCGGTTCGTAGGGCAGATATTTGGTGAGCTCGAGATTATCTGGAGGCGTGTCCTGCACGAAGCCGAGTGGCGTGTGCGGCTCGGCCTTGACGTAAAAGCGTGAGTAATAATTCACGCCGAGAAAATCAGGTTTCGCGGCGATGATTTCCATGTCGCCGGGCTGGACGACTGGAGCGACCAGTGCGTGCACCTCTGCTGGATATTCCTGCCCGAACAGCGGATCGAGATAGGCCGTGTTCCAGTAAGCATCCATGGTTCGGACGATTTTTTCATCTTCCGGGTAGTTGGATTTGGATCGGACAGTCTGGAGATTGAGCGTGGTGCCGACCTTCGCGTCTTTCGGCAGATTCGCCCGGGCGGCCGCGATGATAAGGCCCTGCGCGACATTTTGATGATGGATCGCATCCCCCATTGCCCTCAAGGATATGTAACCTGGCGCGAAGCGTCCCGAACCATAGCCGAAGGTGGAAACGGTGCCAGGCTCGTTCATGGCAATCCAAAGCTTGATACGGTCGCCAAACCTGCGCGTTATAATTTCGGTATAGTCGGTTGCATATTGGATGATTTCACGATTGCGGAAATCACCGGCCCAAATGGGGTTTTCGAAATGCAGGATGGTGGCCATGGGATCAAGACCGAGCCGAAGCATCTCGTCGATCATACGGTCATATAAGTCCAACGCAGCGGCGCTTGGCGCACCCGGTCCTTCGGGCTGGATGCGTGACCAGTAGAAAGAAAAGCGAAAAGTGTTCAAACCGGCTTGAGACAACAGGGCAAACTCTTCGCCGTAACGCGTCTCGAATTGCGTGTTTTTCACGTTGGTTGAGCCGTCGCGAATTCGACCTGAAATATCGGCAAAAACGTCCCAGTTGCTGCGCCCGCGCCCGGCGCGGCTCTCTGCCTGCGCGGCGGCGGAAGCGACGCCCCACTTGAAACCGGCTGGAAAAGTCTTGTCTTCAGCGAAGGCAATTTCTGGCGCAAGGGCAGTTGCCGCCGAAGCTGCCGCCACCTTAAGAAACGAACGTCGTGAGAAGCTAAGCCGGCTTGTCAGTTCGTGGTCCATTCGCGAGATCCTGTGTTTGAAAGGATTGAGTGACCAGTTCTCAAGAGGCAAATATCTGCCGTCTCGGAAAGAACGAACTTTCCCGTTGTTGCGATAACTGGCCTTAGAAGAACTTGATCTTATGCATAACTATGGGGGCGGACCTGTTTCATAATGAAACAGAGTGTTTTATTCTCCTCGGAATGAGCTATATGTAAAAATCACAGTCGAGCAATACGCTTTTATCCCATATTCAGTGCAATATTATCTCAAGCTAATAAATATCGATAGATATTAGATTTTATTTGGAAATATAAAAATGTCGGTCTATATTTAAAAAGAAATATAAAAAGATGGTCTGCTTGTGAGCGGGTCACTACTTAAATTGTGGCAGTTGTTTTGCATAAAAACCTTAAAGCCTGCTGGGTTGGCGAGGTTCAGGAAGAATACGGGTCGATCTCCAGATAGTCTCAGGAAATAATTTTTGCCCACAATATTCTGCGTGGCTAGACGAAAGGCTGGTAAATAGTGTCGGAATTTTTTCTCTCAACCGACATGGTGGATGAAAAATATCGCACTGCCTTCTGGCAGGAAGTATCGAAGCTTATATACGAAGTCTCTCCGGTGGACGAGGATGGTCATGCTGAACTGATCGGCACCATTCGCTCACGGATTTTTGACAGCATGGTGCTGGGCGACACAACATTCAACGAGCAGATTTGCCGGCGAACGCCGGAGATCATTGCGCGCTCGAATTTGGATATCTGCCTGCTGCAGCTTGTCCTGTCGGGGGAATATACCGGTGACTTCGATGGCACCTATGTTCAGGTGCAGCCGGGTGATATGTTTTTCGTGGACCTGACGAAAGTTCTGGACAGCCACAAGGAAGCCGGTGCGCGAGTGACCCTGGCGATCCCGCGGTTCGAGATCAATAAGTGGTTTCCTGCGAATGACCTGCATGGGTTGGTTCTGCCGCGGAATGTGAACATCAATCAGGTGTTGTTCGATTTCATCTTGAGTCTGGATGGCGCGCTGGATTTCATTCAGGAGAGTGAAATACCGGCGATCAAGGAGGCGCTTGTGCTGTTGCTGGTGGCGGCGGTGAATGGCGTTGCGCTCTCGCCGGCACAATCGAGCGCCATTGACCAGACGATGCGGCAAAGGGTGATCGACTATATCGATCTGAATATTCGCGACCGGCGTTTGAGCCCCAAGACGATCATGGCGCATTTCAAACTCTCCCACTCGCATCTGTACCGGCAGTTCGAGCAGGATGACGGCATCACCAAATTGATTCGGCAAAAGCGTCTGGATTTGGCCTATCGCTATCTGATCCATAGCAAAGGTAAGGCGGAAACGCTGAAAGAGGTCGCCTATAAATGCGGCTTTTCAGATCGCGCGCAGTTTACCCGGTTGTTCAAGGAACGGTACGATGTTTCACCGCAGGATTTACGCGAATTGAAGCGATTGCCGGGGCACGATCCGATGTCGGCTTCCAATCTGCACCAGCATATTGAGGATCACCTGACGCGCATACAGCCCGCCAAACCGTGAAGGATCAGACCACAGCCTTTTGGTGGGCACGATCTTGTTCCGCGATCAGCACGGTAATGATGCCAGCCACGAGAACGGCGTGGTCGCTGACCTGCGGCAATCCCATCAGTTCGCCGAACGTCCCACGCGCCAGCGGTCCGGCAATCAGCAATGTCTCGTCGGCGAAGCCCGACGTGGAGATTGCATGACTTTGCCAGTCGCAGAGAAGGCCAAGCCCCGTCGGGCAAAGCGCCAGATGGCCTGCTTCGGCAAGCGCCGCCAGCAAGGGTTGCGATCCGAGAATGCCGCCATGGCCGGGACCGGTGGTGACAACCACCTTGTCCACGTCGAGGATATCGAGTTGGCCTGTCCGGCGATCCTTGAGGCTGATGCGCAAAGTGTCGCCGGAGGATTCCGCGCTACGGACGGAGGCAGCGCGCACCGAAAGGGTGCCCTCGGCGATGGCGCGGTCCAGCGCATTTTCCACCTGAGGCGCGATGCGGAAACGATGCACGTCCCAGAATGGACGCACATGCCGCGCCATGCGTCTGCGCTCCGAAACAGGCAAAGCCCGCCAGATGTTCTGCCCCTGAAGGCGGACCGCATCAAGAACCGGATGCCAGCTCAACCCCTCTGCGACTGCGGCTTTGACGGTTTCACGGACCCGTTGCAGCAATTGTGAAGCGCTGAGCGAGGGCGGGTTGAGAAAATCGCCATAAGGCTCGTGGGTGACATGGGGATGCCCGCGCGAGCGGAGACCACGGCGCGAAATCGAAACAATCTGCCCCCTGTGGCCATGCGCTTTCAGCGTGGCGATGACGTCGGCGGCGGTCAGTCCGTTGCCGACCACCAGCACGCGGTCGTCCGGCTGGACATTATCCAACGCGCCGGGGCTGGTTGCGTCGGCAATCAGACCGGCATGGTCCCTGATCGGCGCGAGTACGCCGGGCAGCGAAGGGGCGGGATGGCTGACCGCCAGGACGGCGATATCGGCAATGACCGGCTCACCATCTTCGGTGTCGATGGTCCAGAGGCCACTGTTTTTCGTTGCCTTCACGGCGCGGGTGCGGCGGTGTTCCACACGTCCGGCTTCAATCAGCGGCGCCAGTCTCGATGAGGCATAAAGCCCGAAAACCGTGCGGGCGGGGAAGGGCGCACCGTCTATGCTGAACGCATCCGGGTCGCCTTCCAATATTCCGGTTTCCGCAAGCCAGTTGCTGAAATCTTGTGGTTCGTCGGGCAGGATGGACATCCGGTCGGCAGGCACGTTGATGCGGTGCACGGGTTCGAGCGTATCATAGGCCAGACCGCGCCCAAGCTTTTCGCGCGGTTCAATCACCACGATCCGCCAGTTGGCGTCATGCCCTTGTTGGGACAGCTGGCGCATCAGATGCAGCGCAACAGCCGCGCCTGTAAAACCGCCGCCGATAATGGCGACGGTGCTGCTGTGGGCGTTCATCGGCATTTCAAATCTCACGAGCCGGAAGCGACCTTTACATTACCCCCATGTCCGCCGCCGCCAAAGACCTGTTTTTTGCCGAAGGACGAGCGGATCTGGTTGCGCGGTCCTTCCAGCCCCAATTCGGGGAACAGCAGCTCGGAAACGCGATAGGCTTCTTCCAGGTGCGGATAGCCGGAGGCGATCACCGTATCGATGCCCAGTTCCTGATATTCGCGCAGGCGGGCGGCAACGGTCTTGG
This sequence comes from Ochrobactrum soli, assembly GCF_003664555.1. Taxonomy (NCBI): domain Bacteria; kingdom Pseudomonadati; phylum Pseudomonadota; class Alphaproteobacteria; order Hyphomicrobiales; family Brucellaceae; genus Ochrobactrum; species Ochrobactrum soli. The sequence continues at coordinate 29,203 of NZ_RCHH01000012.1, forward strand.
GCGAACCGACCAGCGCGGTCCCGGCGCCGGAGCGCACAAGGCCGATGCCCGCCCAGAGATTGGGCGAGACTTCCAGCTTGTCGCGGCGACCATTGTGCAAGGCGACCATACGAGCCTGACCGACAGAATCGGAATTCTTCAGGAAAACCTGCTGGGCGGCGGCGATGGTTTCGTCGTCGAGATGCGCAATGAGGCGGTCGGCGGCTTCCCACGCTTCCTCGTCGGTTTCGCGCACGATGAAGTGCAGGCGGATGCCGAACGAAATCTGGTCGTCGCGGCCCTTGGCTCTTGCGGCCTTGCGAACGGCGGCGATCTTTTCGCCGACTTGTGCCGGGGGTTCGCCCCAGGTCAGGTATTTATCGACGAGACCGACAGAAAAATCGATGCCTGCCTGCGACGAACCGCCGAAATAGATCGGCGGGCGGGCCTGCACGGGCGGCAGGCCAAGGGCAGCGTCATGGGCTTTGATGTATTTGCCGTCGAGATTGCCATGGCCCGTTTCGATCAGATCGTTGAACACCTGGAAGAATTCGTCGGCATGGTCGTAGCGTTCGTCATGCGGCAGGAAAATGCCATCGCCAGCCAGTTCCTGCTGACTGCCGCCAACGACGATATTGAGAAGCAGCCTGCCCTGAGACACGCGGTCGAGCGTCGAGGCAAGGCGGGCATAATAGGCGGGCGAAGCCACGCCGGGCCGGATTGCGACAAGGAATTTCAGCTTTTCCGTGTAAGCGGCAAGATTGGCGGCCAGAACGAAGGATTCCTCGCAAGCGACCCCTGTCGGGATCAGAACGCCGGAATAGCCGAGGCGGTCTGCCGCCTGCGCGATTTCCCGGAAATAGGCGGGATCGGAAGGGCGGCTCAGCGCTTCGGTTCCCAGATAGGTGCCGTCACCCGAAGACGGGATGAACCAGAGAAAATCGAGCGGCTTTCCATTGGCGGACATGAGAGACCTTTCTTCCTGTGTTCCGTATGCCCGCGCATTGCCCGATTGATGCCATCGGGCGCTTGCAGCAGCGGAGCGTGTTCGGGGAATATTGTACCTGAGCAGATCGCCCGCTTAAGGAATGCGATGCTAAAAACTGCGCCCTGCGTGAAGTTTATCGGTGCGCTTGACCGCTTTATTGCGAAACTTGATTGCTGTTGTCTCCGGTGGGCTGGGATAAACAGCAAAGCGTCAACTCTGTGGGTGTTGCGCCAGCAATCGGAGAAACGTGTTCCAGTTTCTGCTTCTGAGCGCTATTTCTATACAGTCAAAAGAAGGAGCCAGAATGCGCCGCGACAAGAAGAAGGCGACGATATACGACCTTTCCGTTCTGTCGGGCAGCTCGCCTTCCACGGTCAGCGCAGTGCTGAATGGCACGTGGCGCAAGCGCAGGATCAGTCAGGCGACTGCGGAATCCATTCTGGGTCTGGCAGAACAGCACCAATATACTGCCAACCGTCAGGCGCAGGGGCTGCGCCATTCCCGCTCCGGCCTTGTCGGGTTGCTTTTGCCTTTGCATGACAACCGCTTTTTCTCGTCCATGGCGCAGACATTCGAAGCGCATGTGCGCGCACGTGGTCTTTGCCCGGTCGTGGTCAGTGCGGGGCGCGATCCGGCTGAGGAACGCGAAACGGCGGAAACGCTGATTTCCTATTCCATCGATGAGTTGTTCATCTGCGGTGCGACAGACCCGGACAGCCTGCATGAACTCTGCGAACAGGCAGCACTCCCGCATGTGAATATCGATCTGCCGGGAGCGAAGGCTCCATCGGTGACTACCGATAATTTCGCCGGTGGCCGCATGTTGACGGAAGCAATCATCGCGCATTTTGCCGATCGTGAACCGTTGCAGCCGATGGAGCTTTGTCTGTTTGGTGGTCGCAATGACGAATCCACGCGCCAGCGTATTCGCGGCTTTCATGACGCCAAGCAGGCGGTTCTCGGGTCTGATCCGGAAGATTGCGTCTTCCGCACCGGCTATTCGCCGTCAAATACTGTGCGGGCGCTGGATGAATATCGCGAGCGTCACGGTCGGTTGCCGCGCGGTCTGTTCGTCAATTCGTCGATCAATCTTGAGGGCCTGCTGCGCTATATGGTCGAGCACCCGCACGAGCAGCTCGATGATCTTGTGGTCGGCTGTTACGACTATGACCCCTTTGCCTCTTTCCTGTCGTTTCCGGTGATTTCAATCCAGCAGGATGTGGAAGGCATGATCGCCAAAGCCTTCGAACTGATGGAAAAGCACGTCACGGCGCCGGAACTACACCTCGTTATGCCCAGATTAATCGCGCCGCGTTCAGCGATCCCGCTGCCGGTGGATAGTCTTAAAGATATCAAATAATTGAGCGATCTCGGCTCTGCACTAACCGGAGCGATGTCCGGGGACTTTGTTCCCGATTTGTCGAAGTCTTACAGACGCCAGCAACCCATCCCTCGCTGAATCGTGTTGACAGATTTCAGGGGCTGGCGCATTATCACTTTGCACAATCGATTGTGCAAATTGTTGTGCAGAGTTACAGCATCTCCAACCGGGAAGAGGCCCGGGACGAGATGCCGCCGCCTGATGGGAGATGGCGGCGCTGGCAGGTGGAGGCAATACGAAGCGCGTTTCTGAAAATGGCTGGTTGGCGTGTGTTCCGATCTGTTTGAATCGGATCGGCGCTCTAGTTGGTCATGCGAGGATACTTCGTCCGAAAGGCGTTTCACGCTTTCGGCATGTAACCTTGGAGGTGAGCCCTTGGCTTCAGCGCATGTAAAGCCGTCTCTTGCGGGCAAATTCCCGGTCGAATGCCAGAAGAACAGACAATCAGGAGGAGAGTGTCATGAAGGTATCGAAGATGACAGGCGCGCTGGCTGGCGTGCTGATGATGGCCGCTACGACGGCGCATGCGGAAGTCAAGGACGCGGTGGTCGGATTTTTGATGCCGGATCAGGCATCCACGCGCTATGAAGAGCGCGATTTCCCAGGTTTTGCAGCAGAAATGAAGAAGCTCTGCGAAAGCTGCAAGGTGCTCTATCTCAACGCCGATGGCGATGCGACCAAGCAGCAGCAGCAGTTCAATTCGGTCATTTCGCAGGGCGCCAAGGTGATCGTTCTCGATGCCGTGGATACTGCAGCCGCAGCCTCGCTGGTGAAGCTCGCCCAGTCGCAGGACATCAAAGTCATCGCCTATGACCGCCCGATCCCGGATGCGACGTCGGATTTCTATGTCTCGTTCGACAATGAAGCCATCGGCAAGTCGATTGCCGAATCGCTCGTCAAGCAGCTGAAGGCCAAGAACGTTCCGGCCGACAAGGGCGGCGTTCTCCAGATCAACGGTTCGCCGACCGATGCGGCTGCTGGTCTCATCAAGAACGGTATTCATGCCGGTCTGAAGGACAGCGGCTACAAGACGCTGGCCGAATATGACACGCCGGAATGGGCGCCAAGCAAGGCGCAGCAATGGGCGAGCGGTCAGATTACCCGCTTCAACGACCAGATCGTCGGCATCGTGGCTGCCAATGACGGCACCGCAGGCGGTGCGATTGCTGCCATGAAGGCTGCCGGTATCGATCCGCTGCCGCCGATTACCGGCAATGACGCGACCATTGCGGCGCTTCAGCTCATCATTTCCGGCGATCAGTACAACACCATCAACAAGCCATCGGAAATCGTTGCTTCGGAAGCTGCGCGCGTTGCCGCCCAGCTGCTGAACGGCGAAACGCCGAAGGCTGAAACCACGCTTTACAACACGCCATCGAAGCTCTTCGTCCCGGCGGTTGTGACGGCCGAAAACCTCAAGGCTGAAATCATCGACAAGAACATCGTGCCCGCAGCAACGCTGTGCGTCGATCGCTATGCCGATGGCTGCAAGAAGCTTGGCATCACGCAGTAAATCAACGATGCGCCCGGCCGGTTTTTCCGGTCGGGCGTCCTGTTTACGCACATCCAATCCGAAAGCCATTTCACATTTTTCGGGATGTGCTGTGTTTCGTGCGCAAAGGCATATCGTGAGATGTGCCGGGGAAAGTGAAAAATGTCCCAGGAAAACAAAGCGGCGACGTCATCGTCGCAGCCCGTGCTGCGTCTCAGCGGCATTTCCAAGAATTTCGGCGCGGTGTCCGCGCTGACCGATATCGATCTGGAAGTCTATCCGGGTGAAGTCGTGGCGCTGGTTGGCGACAATGGCGCCGGAAAATCGACGCTCATCAAGACACTCGCCGGTGTGCATCAGCCGAGTTCGGGTACGATGGAATTCAATGGCGAGAAGGTTGTGCTGTCCTCGCCGGGCGATGCGCTCGACCTTGGCATAGCGACGGTCTTTCAGGATCTGGCGCTGTGCGAAAATCTCGATGTCGTCGCCAATATTTTCCTTGGTCGGGAGCTTAGCCCCTATCGCCTCGATGAAGTGTCGATGGAAATCAAGGCATGGAAGCTTTTGAACGAGCTTTCCGCCCGTATCCCCAGCGTCCGCGAGCCGGTCGCCTCGCTGTCCGGCGGCCAGCGGCAGACTGTTGCGATTTCGCGCTCGCTGCTGCTCGATCCAAAGCTCATCATGCTCGATGAACCGACCGCAGCGCTTGGTGTCGCGCAAACGGCGGAAGTGCTCGATCTGATCGAGCGCGTGCGTGATCGCGGTCTGGGCGTGCTGATGATCAGCCATAATATGGAAGATGTGCGCGCTGTCGCAGACCGCATCGTTGTGCTGCGTCTTGGTCGCAATAACGGTGTTTTCTATCCGGATTCATCGAATGAGGAACTGGTCGCCGCCATCACTGGCGCAACCAGCAATTCCGTTTCCCGCCGTGCCGAACGACGTCAGGCACAGCACGATGACGCTCATGACCGGGGAGAAGCACGATGAACCAGACAACCGGAAATACCCCGCTCGACCGGCAGGATGCCCGCGTGCGCCATGATGAAGGCGTTTCGGGCGCGCTGCGTGGTTTCTTCGACCGCGTTCGCTCGGGCGATCTTGGCTCGCTGCCGGTTATTGTCGGCCTCGTCATCATCTGGACCGTGTTCCAGACGCTGAACCCGGTTTTCCTGTCGAGCAACAACCTCGTGAACCTGTTGTTCGATTGCTCGACCATCGGCGTCATTTCGCTTGGCATCGTCTGCATTTTGATGCTTGGCGAAATCGATCTTTCAGTCGGCTCCGTCAGCGGTCTGGCCTCCGCCATCGTCGGCGTGCTGTGGGTCAACAATGGCTGGCCGGTGGCGTTGGCGATTGTCGCAGCCCTTTGCGCGGGAGCGCTGATCGGCCTGCTCTACGCCTTCCTTTATAACCGCTTCAGCATGCCAAGCTTCGTTTCGACGCTGGCGGGCCTGCTCGCGGCACTTGGTCTCCAGCTTTATCTCCTCGGCAATACCGGCTCGATCAACCTGCCCTATGGCTCGTGGCTTGTCAGCTTCGGCCAGCTTCTGGTGATGCCGCGTCCGCTTTCTTATGCGCTGGCGCTGATTGCCGGTCTTGCGATCTTCTTCACGGGTTTCCGCTCGGCGCAGCGTCGTCGCGAGGCTGGGCTTTCGGCACCTTCCGTCGCTGGTATCGCGCTGAAGGCCATTGTCATCACGCTGATCGTCGGCGGTGCCGTGTTCTATCTCAACCAGTCGCGTGGCGTGCCGTGGATGTTCGGCTTGTTTGTGGCGCTGGTGGTTGCCATGAACTATGCGCTGACCCGCACCCGCTGGGGCCGCGCCATGCAGGCTGTCGGCGGCAATCGTGAAGCTGCGCGCCGTGCCGGTATCAACGTCACCTTCATCTATATTTCCGCCTTCGTCACCTGTTCGGTATTGGCTGCGGCGGGCGGTATTCTGGCCGCTTCGCGTCTGGCATCGTCCAGCCAGCAAGCCGGTACGGGCGACGTCAACCTCAACGCCATTGCGGCAGCGGTCATCGGTGGCACAAGTCTGTTCGGCGGTCGCGGCAGCGCCTGGTCCGCCTTGCTTGGCATTATCGTCATCCAGTCGATTGCCAGCGGTCTGACCTTGCTCGATCTGTCGTCGTCGCTTCGCTACATGATCACCGGTGCCGTGCTGGCAATTGCCGTGATTGTCGATTCTCTTGCACGCCGCTCGCGCCAGTCGCACGGTCGCGCTTAACATAAAAGGATTCTCCAAATGGCTCAGGATCTCAAAGGACAAGTTGCAGCGGTCACTGGTGCTGCCTCCGGCATCGGCTTCGAATGTGCAAAGCACATGGTCGAAGCAGGTATGACGGTGTTTCTCGTTGATCGCGACGAGAACGCGCTGGCCGAAAAATGCGCCGAACTTGGCGACAAGGCAAAGCCGCTGGTCATCGACCTGCTCAGCCCGGAATCGGTTGCCACCATGGTGCCGCAGATTCTCGAACAGGCCGGTCAGCTCGACGTGTTTCATGCCAATGCGGGCGCTTATATCGGCGGTCCGCTCTGGGAAGGTAATCCGGATGCCTGGGATCGCATGTTGAACCTCAACATCAATGCAGCGTTCCGCACGGTTCATGCCGTGCTGCCGCATATGATGGAACGCAAGACAGGCGACATCATCATGACCAGCTCGGTGGCGGGCGTTGTGCCGGTGATCTGGGAGCCGATCTATACGGCGTCCAAACATGCCGTGCAGGCTTTCGTGCATACGGTTCGCCGTCAGGTTGCGCCGCATGGCATTCGCGTCGGCGGTGTTCTGCCCGGCCCGGTCGTGACTGCGCTCATCAGCGACTGGCCAAAGGCCAAGCTAGAGGAAGCGCTGGCCAATGGCAGCTTGATGGAGCCGAAGGAAGTGGCGGAATCGGTGATGTTCATGCTGACACGTCCGCGCAACATCACCATTCGGGATCTGGTGATCGTGCCGCAGAGCCTCGATCTGTAATCCCTTCAAGAACGGGTCGGAGACCATGATTCACTATTATTTGGGCGTCGATGTCGGCACCGGAAGCGCACGCGCCGGTGTGTTCGACACCAGAGGTTCAATGCTTGCTTCCGCCAAGCGCGACATTACCATTTGGCGCGAGGCTGGCAGCATTGTTGAACAGTCGAGCGCCAATATCTGGCAGGCCGTCTGCGAAAGCGTGCGCGAGGCGGTGAAGATCGCCGGGATCGATCCAGCCAGCGTTGCCGGTATCGGATATGACGCCACCTGTTCGCTGGTGGTGCTGGGCGAGGGGGGCAAGCCGCTCGCCGTTGGCCCGTCGAATGATCCGGCGCGTGACATCATCGTCTGGATGGATCATCGCGCGGTCGAACAGGCTGAGCGTATCAATGCCACCAAGGCCAAGGTGCTGGATTATGTCGGTGGCACCATTTCGCCGGAAATGGAAACGCCGAAGCTCCTCTGGCTGAAAGAAAACAAGCCGGAAAGTTTTGCGTCTGCGTGGCAGTTTTTCGACCTTACCGATTTTCTCACCTGGAAATCTTGCGGTAGCCTTGCGCGCTCGGCCTGCACGGTCACCTGCAAATGGACCTATCTCAGCCATGAAAATCGCTGGGACGATGCCTATTTCCGCGAAGTTGGCCTCGGCGAACTAGCCGATGAGGGTTTTGTGCGCATCGGCACGGAGGTTCGTGCGGGTGGCGAGAAGCTCGGTGTTCTGAGCGAGGAAGCCGCAGCGGAACTTGGCCTCAAGCCGGGCATCGCGATTGCCGCCGGTCTGATCGACGCGCACGCAGGCGGTATTGGCACGGTGGGCGCGCGTGGCGAGGCGGGCAAGGTTTTGTCGCGCATGGCCTATGTGTTCGGCACATCCGCCTGCACAATGACCACCACGGAACAGCCGGTTTTCGTGGATGGCGTCTGGGGCCCGTATTATTCGGCCATGGTGCCGGGGCTGTGGTTGAATGAGGGCGGTCAGTCGGCGGCAGGTGCCGCCATCGATCATCTCATCCACATGCACCCCTTTGCCGCCGAGGCGGAAAAGCAGGCGGCGGCTGAGGGCAAGGGCCTCGCGGACCGTCTTGCATTGGAAGTGGACGCACGCGGCGGCGCTGCAAAGACAGCTGAGATCATCGGCGACATTCACGTCGTGCCGGAGTTTCTCGGCAATCGCGCACCTTTCGCAGACCCCGACGCCCGGGCGATCATTGCCGGGCTTGATCTCGATGCAGGTATCGACAGCCTGACAGCGCTTTATCTGGCCGGTCTTTGCGGGCTTGGCTATGGCGCGCGCCAGATCGTCGAAGCGCAGAAAGCAAAGGGTATAACGACGGATACCATCGTCGTCAGCGGCGGTGCGGCCCGTTCGCATCTCGTGCGTCAGGTGCTGGCCGATACGACGGGTCTCGTTATTGCGGCCTCCACATCGCCGGAACCGGTTCTGCTCGGCTCGGCTATGCTCGGCGCGGTTGCGGGCGGAGCTTATCCGGACCTCGCAATGGCGATGGCTGCCATGTCGGAGCTTGGCGAGGTCAATCAGCCTGATCCCGACCGGGCAAAATGGCATGATCGCCGTTTTGAGGCATTCACGCTGTTGCAGGACACGGCGCGCAAGCTGCGCGATTTCTGATCGCGATCAGCAGCGATGAAAATAAAAACAGCCCCGACTCGTCACCGAACCGGGGCTGTTTTTATCGATAGAGCATTTCCAGCAAAAGTGCGAAGCGGTTTTGCGTGGGATAATGCGTAAAAACAAATAGATAGAGCGGTTCCGACGATTCCGTCAAAACAGGGACCGCTCTAGCGATGGTCTTACATCACCGGCGCATCGGGTTCCGGTTCATATTCGCGGGCGCCGTCGTCCTTGGCGAACAGCACACACGGACCGTGCGAGCCGCGCGGGTCGTAGGCAAAGCCCTTTTCGGCCAGCGCATGGGTAATGTCACGAATGCCGGCCAGACCATAAAGATGGTCGTGCAGCTCGAGGAAAATACGTTCCACACCCGGCAGCTCGGCCTGCTTGAGCAGATCGCGCTCCGCGCCTTCGATATCCATCACCAGCACATTGATGCCGTGGTCGGCGATGAACTGGTCGATATTGGTCGAGGTGATCGAAATGGTGCTTTCATAAGGCCCCTGATTTTCGTCCATGGACGACATCCAGAGATCCTTGCGCACATAAAAACGGAAGGTGCCGGTTTCACCGGCGCTCAAAATGCCCTGTGACAGAACCACATTGTCATGGCCGTTGGCGTCAAGCACACGCCGCGCCAGCGAGGCGGTTGCCGGATTGGCTTCGAAGGCCCAGACGGCCACGTCGCTGATTCGAGCGATCAGCGAGGTAATAATGCCGATGCCGGACCCCAGTTCCAGAACCCGGTCGCTGGCCTTTACGGCCTTTTTGATCGTACGCGCTTCCTTGGCTTCATAGCTGCCGCTGCTCAGCGCCTGCCAGATGACGGGCGAAACCTCTCCCGGCTCGATGGGTACGACGACCCCATGCACATTCAACACTTCCACACCCAATTGATTGCTACCACGGGTGTATTCGTATCAGTTAGCTCCGACCGGAAACAGTCCTTCCCCGCCCTTTTTTGGTATGCAGATAAGCGAGCTCTGTTGCAGGCATCGGCCTGCCGATCAGATAGCCCTGCACCTGATCGCAGCCCAGCCCCTTAAGGCATTCATATTGCTCTTCCGTCTCGATGCCTTCGGCGATGGTGGTCATGCGCAGGCTGCGGCCAACGCCGGTGACCAGCTCGACAATGGCAAGCGCATCGCTGCGCGTCGTGACATCACTGACAAAGGAACGGTCGATCTTGATCTTGTCGAACGGAAAGCCGCTCAGGCTGCCGAGCGACGAATAGCCCGTGCCGAAATCATCCATGGCGATCTGGATGCCGAGCGCTTTCAGGCCGCGCAGTGTTTCCAGCGTCTGCTCGTTCTTGTCGAGCAGCACGGATTCGGTGATTTCAAGCTCCAGCCTGCGAGGGTCAAGTCCGGATTCTTCCAGCGCCGCCATCACTGACTGGACGAGGTCTTTGTCGCGGAACTGCACCGGTGAAAGATTGACTGCAATTCGCAGCGGCTTGTTCCAGCGCACGGCTTCCTGACAGGCCGTCTTCAGCACCCATTCGCCAAGCGGCATGATCGTGCCGATCTTCTCGGCCACCGGAATGAATTCCATCGGCGAGACTGGTCCACGCACCGGATGGGTCCAGCGCAGCAGCGCTTCGTAACCGCAGATTTCCCGCGTTTCAGTCGTTGCCTGCGGCTGGTAATAGACTTCCATTTCGTTGTTCTGAAGCGCGGTTTGCAAATCCGCTTCGAAGGATTTCTTCTCGCGCAGCCGCGTCAGCATGTCCGATTTGAAGACGCTGACATGGCCATGGCCAACAGCCTTGGCTTCATAAAGCGCCAGATCGGCATGTTTGAACATTTCTTCCGTGTCGGGCTCGCCTTCCGAAATGGCAACGCCGACGCAGGTTCCGATCTTGATTTCCAATTCGCCCACCCGGTAGGGGCGGCTGATCTCATCCATCAAACGCGCGGCGAATTCGAGCGACTCTTCCTCGGTCATGCCGGTTGACAGCACGGCAAATTCGTCGCCGCCAAGGCGGCAGACAATATCACCCTTCCGACTCAGCCGCGTCAGCCGCCGCGAAACGCCCTGCAGCAATATATCGCCGACATCGTGTCCGAGCGTATCGTTCACATCCTTGAAGCCGTCGAGGTCGAGCAGAAGAATGACGGCAGACGGCCCGCCGGACAGCGCCGCCGTTAGCCGCGTTTCCAGATCCTGCCGGAACAGGACCCGGTTCGGGAGGCCGGTCAGCGCATCGTGATGCGCGTCATGTTCGAGACGAAAGTTTTGCGATTGCAGTTCTGCCGTGGCCTCGCGCAGATCCGCGGTAAGGCGCTGCATGCGGCCATGGGCGCGATCCAGAAGATTGTTATGGCGAATAAGCAGGATAACCAGAACGACGCCGCAGAGAATAAGGCCTGCGGCAAGCGCCGTATAGATGAAATGGAGCTGCTTGACGTCACTCTGGGCGGCGTCAATCAGATCGACATCGTGTTCGACTGATGTGGATGCGAGTGAGGTCAGCGGTGCATCCAGCTCGCTCATCGCGACGAGCATGGCTTTCATGTCGTCCGTGCTCATCGTGTCGAGCTTCATATCCATCTCGTGGATGATGTTGCTCAACTTCATATAGAGCTGGCGGCGTCCCGGATCGTCCTGAATGAAGGCGCGCAGATTGCCCTGCTGGAACATTTCAAGGCGTCCGACCATGAAGTCCAGCCGCAGCCGCACTTCATCGCGATCAACATCAGGCAGGCCAAGCGCCAGCGCGCTCAGCCGATGTTCAAGCCGCAAATATTCAGAAACAGTCTGCCCGATGGACCAGGAGTCATTATACCGGGAAAATTTTTGCAAAGCCGTCTGACGCTCTGCGATGACATAGGCGATATAGCCCGTTGCCACCACAAAGCAGCAGATAATGACACCCAGTATGCGTCTCAAGCGCGCCTCTATTCAACGATCAGCTTGGCAACCTGCCAGGCGGAGCGCGTGTAATATGTTTGATTCTGGAGTTGAGGGTCGCTGTCATACGGGTAGATAATAAACAACGGTCCTTTGTCCCGCACCGCCATGTACTTTCCGTCCCGCTTTAAAGCAAGAATTACGTTGAACTTCTTGAAATCCTCAAGCGGAATGGTGGTTACATAGTCGTTCAGCGCCACCGCCGTGACGGTTTTGCCTTCGGCGCCGACCAGTTTCATCAGCTGGTCGATGGACACGCCTTCGAAGCGGACCTTGCCGTCATACCATGGATTGGCGGTTTCCACGGTTTTGAGGCCAAGGGCTTCCAGACCCGCGCGGTCGAACTGCGCGGTGTCCCCGTTGTTCTTATTCTGGATATTGCCCGATATTGTGAGAATGGGCTTGTCCTGCGGTTTGGGCAGCGAAGCGGCAAATGCGCCGGAAATCGCTGTCACACAAACGGCCAGACAGACAAAAAGACGACCGAGGTTCATTGCATTTCTCCCTGATATAGCCGGTCAATAAAGCAAATTACCTAAATCGGCGTGAATACAAGGAACATATGCGGATTTAATCGGATTCACGCCTGTGATCTTTCGTCTGCGCTTATAACAAATGAAAACAATAGCATAGTAGACGCTTGCCCATGGAATTCGTCAAGTGCCGAGCACCATGTCGCGTATAATATTTTCATTATTTCCAGTTTTTCAGCTTTCTTATACCACCTGTGCGGCGGAAAAACGGCATTGTTAAGTAATGAATAATGCGAACTGCGGATCGTTGGGTAGATCGCAGAATAAAACAACTTATGATTGTCGAGGCCGCACACGGTGTGCAGTCTTGGCTGGCCAACAATATGGAAGCTTATAGTATCGATACGCTTGGCCCGTTGCGAGGTGTCGAACCCGCTTAGAAGACGGCAATAATCCGGACCCTTGGCTGGTTCAGCTGTGCTTCGACAGGAGATATCCGACGGTTTCAGGCAGGTGTTCTTACGTTACGATATACGACATCTGCCGTATTGTTTCCGGTCGGACGCAAAGGATAACTATCCTGATGACATAATATTGGGTTGGTATGCTGGGATGCCAGCCAATTGGAGGATAAAATGAAGCTCATTCTCATTGCAGCGGCAGCATCGGCTGCTTTCGTAACCGGTGCCGCAGCATCGGTGCCGGTGACGATCAAGGAACCTGTCGAGACGTCGGCCTCAAAGCCCCATACAAACTCGACTATCATCGCAGTCGGAGGCAAGCGCACCAATGGGCGCGTCTTGTTGGGCGGGCGCAACACTTTCGGTGGATAAGCAGACCCACCTTTGCGCGGTTTGCCAGTTGACGCGGGGGCGTCCGGCGGGTGAGGGAACGTGCTGTCTCTTTCACTCGCCGGTTTTATTGCGGCGCCTTGGTTGCGCGCTATTATGCCGAGGCAAGCGCCTCAGCGATTGTATCTTTTATCGCCAGACGCTGCTTGCGCAAAAGCGTCTCTTCTTCCTGACTTAAGGGCGTGATCTTTGTTTCCGCCAGATGAATGCGATCATTGATTGCGTCATATTCTTCCAGAATACGCGCAAAGCGGGCATCTTTCGCCTTGAGGGCGTGAATAGCTTCGATCTGGCCGGGGAATTCTTCTCCAAGCGTGTGCGGTGTGTTCGACATGACGTTTCCTTCCTTTGCTTTGGCTGAGCTTCGCAGAGCCCGCCGGACCCAGCATTGATCGCGATCAAATCCAAGCACCTGCTTAACAATACGGGATGTTGGATGGTTCCCCATGGTGTGATCGGTCACGTGTGCGCTGTGCACCGGTGATGGATCATTTTGTAAAGACGGTTGGCTTCCATCCGCGGGCAAAGCCCATGGACATTGCGAGGCTCGCATATTCGATTTCCTTCACCAGAAAATCGCGATCTTTCAGCAAGGCTTCGATAGCAGCTCGCACATCGCCATCGTGGTAAGCGAGAACCAGATCAATCTCGTCCTCATAACCTTCTTTTTGCACAAGCGCATTCATTTGCCGTGCTCCTCATAAGCAGACATCACATTTCCAGCCATTTCGGATTCCATCGGCTTTTCGCCGTCGATGTTCCTATTTTGTTCGCTGCTTATTTAAGAGTCAAGCATGTTGCGTTTCATGCGGTGTGGATTTTCCGCTAGTCTGGTTAAACGACTGAATCTATCGGGAATCCGCTTAGGAAGAATGCAAAAAGACCAGCCTGTGGAAGTACCGTCTTGATATTTATCAGTTTGATTTCTTTGAAGAAAATAATGGCTGGGGAACCTGGATTCGAACCAAGACTAACGGAGTCAGAGTCCGTTGTTCTACCCTTAAACTATTCCCCAGCAAGGATTGCAAATCATGCTCTTATCGAGCGTTTGCAATTGCGACAGAAGCGTGAAGCTCGTTCGCGACGGCTTCCATCTAGCGAACTCAAACCCCGAACGCAACCCCTTTCTTTGAAAAAAGAATAGCAAATTTCGCCATCCCCAATTTGTCGCGCCGCAATCGCCGCAAACAACAGCCAAGCATGGTCTTTTGCCAGAAGGCGGGTTGTTTGCGCGACGCCGGAATAAAAAGGCCCGGCCAGCGGAGGAGCGGGCCGGGCAAAGGGCAGGCTGGCCGAGAGGGGACCCGGCTTGTGAAGGTGGCGCCTGCCAGATGTTCCGTGGGCAGTTCGGCGAAGGGGTTTCGTGCGAACTGCTTGAGATTCAAAAGGCTGCTGAGGCCGTGGCCTCAGCAGATGTGGCGTGTCGCCTCGATACGGCGCTGCGCATCAGCCAGCGAGCGCAGAACACGTGTCGGATTTTCGCGGCCGCGATAGTGGGTCGCCGTATAGACGTCACCACGATGCAGGCCGATGTCACGCAGGAGATAATCGTCAAGCTCGGAAATTCGCATCAGCTGCCGTCGATTGCGGGACATCATCCAGCGACGCAGAGCCGACATAAACACAGCTTTCACCGTTTGCGCGAACGTGGAGGTCTCTGCGCGCGTTGCCGGTAAATAGGTCGTCGTTGTCTTGCTTATCGCTGTCATGTCCGCTCTCCTTTAAATCAGCGGTGCTAAGGGGTTCTCATCGTCAGGGTCATGCGCTTTCGCAGCTCCTTTCCTTTACGACGGCTGCTTTATCCAACAATCAAATTGATTGTTCCAACGAATGTTTCTAATGTCATTCTTCAAAAATAGTGATGGATAGCGCCCATGAGCACGCCTCTGGATCTCGATCAGTTACAAACCTTCATCGCGATAGCCGATACGGGCAGTTTCACACGCGCTGCCGATGCGATTTTCAAGACGCAATCGGCGGTTTCCATGCAGATGCGGCGGCTTGAGGAACGGATCGGAAAGCCGCTCTTCGAGCGGGACGGGCGCTCCAATCGCCTGACCGAGGATGGCGACCGGCTGCTTCTCTATGCGCGGCGGATGATGCAGCTGAATGGGGAGACCATTGCGGCCTTTGACGATACGCAACTGGAGGGCCATGTGCGTATCGGGACGCCTGATGATTATGCCGACCGCTTCCTGCCGGAAATCATGGCGCGTTTTGCGCGCTCCAATCCGCGTGTTGAGCTTTCCGTCGTCTGCGAGCCGACCGTCAATCTGGACGAAATGATTCGTCGCGGCACGCTGGATATTGCGCTGGTCACCCAGTGCGACGACAAGCGCCGCTCGGAAGTGGTGCGCACCGAGCCGCTTCTCTGGGTCACGTCGGCCAATCATGCTGTGCATGAGGAAGCCGTGCTGCCGCTTGCGGTGGGGCGACCGACTTGCATCTGGCGTCATGCGGCAATCGAAGTGCTGGAAGCGGCGAAACGCGATTATCGCATCATCATCACGAGCTGGTCGGCGACGGTTTCTGCCGCTGCGGTTCTCTCCGGGCTTGCCGTTTCGGTGCTGCCGGAATGTGCGTTGCGCCCTGGCATGCGGGTGCTGGGTGAGGCCGATGGTTTCGGGCGGTTGCCGGAATTTGGCATTGGCATCATGCGCGGCCACAACAAGCAGAATGCGGTGGTGGATGCGCTGGCGCAGCACATCATCGAAAGTCTTGACAATATTTCATCGCCCCAGCCGGGAGGCATTGTTGGCGCGATGAGTTCGCCGGAAATCTCGCCTTTTCCGGCGGTCCGCACGCGCAGGGTGCGGGCCAATGAGTTGTTGCCGGGCTGGTGAGGCCCGTTGATAAGCATGAGATGATTTTCTACGCGACTTCTTGACCAGCCGTATCGGCTGATGGCCTATGATGGGATGAGCATGGGTTCCGATTCGAGTTTTACCGGCGCATCGTCGAATGTCGCCGAGTATAGCGTTTCCGAGATTTCCGGCGCTTTGAAGCGCACGGTCGAGGATGTGTTCGGCCATGTGCGCGTGCGGGGAGAAATCTCCGGTTATCGCGGACCGCATTCGTCCGGTCATGCCTATTTCGCCTTGAAGGACGACCGCTCGCGGCTGGAAGCCGTGATCTGGCGCGGTTCCATGGGCCGCCTGCGTTTTCGTCCCGAAGAAGGCATGGAGGTTATCGCCACCGGCAAGCTGACCACCTATCCGGGATCGTCAAAATATCAGATCGTCATCGAGCAGATGGAACCGGCGGGCGCCGGTGCGCTGATGGCGCTTCTGGAAGAACGCAAGCGCCGCCTTGCGGCGGAAGGCCTGTTCGATCCGGCGGTCAAGCAGCTCCTGCCCTTCATGCCGCGTGTGATCGGCGTGGTGACATCGCCGACAGGCGCCGTCATCCGCGATATTATTCACCGCATTTCAGATCGCTACCCGCTGCATGTCATCGTCTGGCCGGTGCGCGTGCAGGGCGAGACGAGCGGTCTGGAAGTGGCCACTGCCGTGGACGGCTTCAATGCCTTGCCGGAAGATGGCGCGATTCCGCGTCCCGATGTGCTGATCGTGGCGCGTGGCGGCGGTAGTCTGGAAGATCTCTGGGGCTTCAATGACGAAGTTGTCGTGCGCGCCGTGGCGGCGTCGCATATTCCGGTGATTTCTGCGGTCGGCCACGAAACCGACTGGACGCTGATCGATCTTGCCGCTGATGTGCGCGCACCGACCCCGACAGGCGCTGCCGAAATGGCCGTGCCGGTCAGGGCCGATTTGCAGGCAACGCTTGCCGGACAATCGGCGCGGTTGGCCTCGGCCATGTCGCGCTTCATCGACCTCAAGCGGCAGGCGCATCGCGCGGCTGCGCGCGCTCTGCCTTCCGCCGATCAGTTGCTGGCCTTGCCCCGCCGGCGTTTTGACGAATCCGCCTCGCGCCTGACGCGGGCGCTGTTCGTCAACACGCAGAAGAAGAGGGTGCATTTCGAAGGGCGCGCCCGTCAATTGTCGCCGCGCCTGTTGCAGCGCCGTTTCGTGGAACAGCAACGCACCATGTCGCTGCTCGGTCAGCGACTGCCGCGTGCGCTGGAAGCCTTTTTGCGGGAACGCCGCACGGCGCTCTCGCATCGTGGCGACCGGCTGGTCCCGGAACCGATCTTGCGGCGCACCCGCCTTGCCACATCGACCGTCGAGCAACTGGATCGCAGGCGCGATCAGGCGGTGCGCCTTTTGATCGAGCGCGCCAAACGGCGCGGACAGGAACTGGAACGCCTGATGCGCACCCTGTCTTACGAAAGTGTGCTGGACCGTGGCTTTGCCATCGTGTTCGATGCGGACGGTCATCCGGTCAAGCAGGCGGCAGGCGTGGCGGCGGGCGATGCGCTGTCGGTTCGTTTCCGTGACGGTGAAGTGGCGGTGGTTGCTGATGGCGGTGCAGAGGACGAATCGGCAGCCAAACCGGGCGCACCGAAAAAGCCTGCATCGGCTCGCTCCGGCGGGCAGGGATCGCTATTTTAGCAACACTCGCAATGTCTTGAACGCCGAATTGGGAAGCCGAGTGCAAGCTCCGCTGTTCTCTTAAGGCTGGCTTAAGCTTGGCCTTTTCTTTCTCGCACATCCGAAATGATGAGCACAATTCGGGCAGGGCGAACCGCGTTTCTGCCGTGATGCGTGTCAAACGAAGAGTTCAAGGATGTCGCGTAAAAACTCCCAGGACGCCGCATTTTCCGGCTTGAAGGCGGCGGTGTTCAACCGCCGAAGCTTTCTGATTGGTGCAAGCGCTGTTGCGCTGTCAGGCTGTGTTTCGACTGCCCAGCCGCCGCTGCCGGCAAAGCCGGTCAATAAGCCCGTTGCGCCGTCGCAGCCCGTGCCGCTCATGTATCAGGCCATGCCGGAAGAGCAGTTTCCACTGCCTGCCGTCGATATCAGTAAGGTCGATCAGAAATTCTGGCGGCAGGAAGTTGATTATCCGACGAGCGAGACTAAGGGCACCGTCATCGTCGATACGCCGAACAAATATCTCTATCACGTGCTCGGCAATGGGCGGGCGATGCGCTATGGCATCGGCGTCGGTCGTGACGGCTTTGCCTGGGCGGGCCGTGCCGTCATCGCTTACAAGCGCCAGTGGCCGCGCTGGACGCCGCCGGATGAGATGGTTGCCCGCCAGCCAGCACTCCAGCCCTACAGCATTGCCAATGGCGGTATGCCCCCCGGCCTCAAGAACCCGCTGGGCGCGCGCGCCATGTATATCCATAAGGATGGCCGCGATACACTATATCGTATCCACGGGTCGCCCGAAGCATGGAGCATCGGCAAGGCCGTCTCTTCCGGCTGTATCCGTATGCTCAATCAGGATGTAATCGACCTTTATAACAATGTGCGCGATGGCAGCACGATTGTCGTGATCCCCGATCCGACAAAGGGTCAGCAGGTCACGAGCTAACCTCGGAGCACATCCCGAAAATGAAAAGGGCGCGAAAAACGCGCTCTTTTTCATGTGTGGTTTTCTGCCGGACTGAAGCTCAATAAGCATATTCCAGGAAGATCGGCTCGACGGAACCGGCCCAGATGCTGTTATAGGCTTTCAGCATACGCTCGGCATCGGTAATGCCAGCGGCGACGATTTCTTCCAGTGGCGCCAGGAAGTGGGTTTCGTCAAAACCGTCCGAGTTGAGCTTGTTGCGGTTCTTCAGGCCAAGACGCGAAATCTTCAGCGTTTCGCGGGCGATGCCTTCCAGCGGCTTGCCACGGAATGTTGCGGTGAGCGCCTTGGTGGGCACTTCGTTGCGCAGCGCCAGAACCTCTTCATAGGTCCAGTCCTTGGTCAGCATTTCCGCTGCCGTCAGCGCTTCTTCGTCATAGAGCAGGCCGACCCAATAGGCGGGCAGGGCGCAGATACGTCGCCATGGGCCGCCGTCCGCACCGCGCATTTCGAGGAAGCGCTTGAGGCGAACTTCCGGGAACAGCGTCGAGAGATGGTTGGTCCAGTCGCCCATATTCGGCACCGGATCGCTGACTTCACCCTTCAACGCGCCGTTCATGAACTGGCGGAACGTGACATGGGTGCAATCGTGATAACGGCCATCGCGCAGGATGAAATACATCGGAATATCGAGCGCCCAGTCGACATAATCGGCAAAGCCGAAATTTTCCGAGAAGACAAAGGGTAGCACACCGGCGCGCTGGTTGTCGGTATCACGCCAGATGTTCGAGCGCCATGACAGGAGACCGTTCGGTTTGCCCTCGGTGAAGGGCGAACTGGAAAACAGCGCCGTGGCGACCGATTGCAGTTTCATCGAAACCTGCATCTTGCGGCGCATGTCGCGTTCGGAGCTGAAATCGAGATTAACCTGAATGGTTGAGGTCCGGTACATCATGTCCAGACCTTCCTTGCCAACCTTCGGCATGTAGTTGGTCATGATCTTGTAGCGCGACTTCGGCATGACCGGCGTTTCGGCCAGCGTCCATTTCGGGCTGCCGCCGACGCCGAGAAAACGAATGCCCAGAGGCTCGGCGATTTCACGCACCTGGCTCAGATGCGCGTTCATTTCGCGGCAGGTCTGGTGAATGGTCGTAAGCGGTGCGCCGGAAAGCTCGAACTGGCCGCCCGGCTCCAGCGAAATTGCGCCCTGTCCGGTCGGCTCGACAAGGCCGATAATGTTGCCTTCGTCCATGATCGGCTCCCAGCCGAGCATGGCCTGCATGCCTTCCAGAATGGCCTTGATGCCGCGCGGTCCCGCATAGGGAACAGGGCTGTTGTCAGCGGTATAGAAAGGGAATTTTTCGTGCTCGGTGCCGATGCGCCAGGCATCCTTGGGTTTGTTGCCCCCGGCAAGATAGATCGCGAGTTCTTCAACGCCCGTCAGTGCCGTTTCGTCAGTCGTATCGCGCGCCATACAGTCTATCCCTGGTCGTATTTCAGCTTGTCAGCGTGATTGGACAAATTTGTCAAATCACGCAAGTCAATTTCATTGAACGATCGATTTAGAGAACATCATGCCGCATTTCTCCAGTCGCCGAGAACGGCCTGTACCAGAGCCATGGCGGCAACGGCTGCGGTATCCGCCCGCAAAATGCGAGGGCCGAGCGGAATGGCCGTCACGAAGGGCAGACGGTGCAGCACTTGCCGCTCTTCTTCCGAAAATCCGCCTTCCGGGCCGATCAGAAGCCCCGTTGGTCCGGTCTTCAAACCTTGCAGAATGCTCAACGGATCGTCCGATTCGTGACCCTCATCACAAAAGATCAGACGGCGCGACGGGTCCCACTGGTCGATAAAGCGGTCGAAGCGCACCGCGTCGCGGCATTCGGGTATGGCAAGCACACCGCATTGCTCGGCAGCCTCAATGGCATTGGCCTTTATCTTGTCGGTGCTGAGTTTCGGCACTTGCGTGTGCTGGGTGACGACCGGCTGCAAGACGCCAGCGCCCATTTCAACGGCCTTCTGCACCATATAATCAAGGCGGCCCTGTTTCAGCGGCGCGAAACAATAGACGAGATCGCTTGGCGCTGGCTGCGGGCGGGTCTCCTCAACAGGTACGAGCAGAACACGCTTCTTGCCTTCCGGCTTTAGCCAGGCCTTCCATTCACCGTCGCGCCCGTTGAAGACGAGAACTTCATCGCCTTCTTTCAGGCGCAGCACGTGAATGAGATAATGGGCAGCCTGCGGCGCAGCCTCCACCGGCGTTTCCGGGGCGAGGTCGTCCTCGATGTAAAGTCGTTGCATTCTGTAATTTGCGCGCATGATCGCATCGATGGCAGAGGGCAAGCCTGCCGGTCAAGCGCTTTGTGTGGCAGTTCTGCCAGCCTGCCGATTGAAAACCGCTCTCACATAACAAATGGCTTACACAAACAATTGATGGGAAATGGCTGGCGGTTGAATCTAATTAGATTGTATCCATATAGGTATGAAGCTATCTATTTGAATGGAATTGAAGTGATGAAACAAGCTTGGGTCGAATTCGCGCCGCTTCTTGCAAGCACCGCCAGAGGATGGCGGAAAGCCTTTGATGCGGCCATGGCGGAGCATGGACTTTCCGATGCGAAAGCTGTTCCTCTGATGACCCTCTTGCGGCATGGCGATCTGATCCCCCAGGGGGTGCTGGCCGAACGGGTCGGCATCGAGGGGGCGACGATCGTTCGTGTCGTCGATGAGCTGGAGAAGGATGGCCTGATCCTGCGCGTCGCCGACGATGCCGACCGTCGCGTCAAACTCATCCAGTTGACCGAAGACGGCCGCGCCCTTGCCACCAAAGTGGAAAAGTCTGCGGCCCGTCTTCGGACGCAGTTCTTAAGCGATTTCGACGCCGAACAGGTCGATGTCGCCATGGAAGTGTTGCGCAGGCTGAACGAGAAATTCCTGAACATCTGAACCAACCACACTGCCTTCGAAAAACAATGACCAAGCTTGCCGAAACAACCCCGAAATTCTGGGACGTCGTCTTTTCCCTAAAGACGTTCGCCGCCGGTATGCTTGCCTTGTGGATTGCGCTGATGGCCAATCTGCCAAATCCATACTGGTCGATTGCCGCCGTTTATATCGTCGCGCATCCGCTTTCGGGGGCCACCACATCCAAGGGCATCTATCGTCTGATCGGCACGATCATCGGCGGTGCGGTGACGATTCTTTTCGTGCCACATCTGATCAATTCGCCGGAAATCCTGACCGTCGCCATCGGCGTGTGGATGGGCGTCTGTCTGGCGATCAGCCTGCTTGACGGCACGCCGCGCAGCTATCTCTTCATGCTCGCCGGTTATACGGTGGCGATTGCAAGTTTTGCCGTGGTTTCCGTTCCTGAAACCACCTTTGATTATGCGCTTGGCCGCGTCGAGGAAATTGCCATTGGCATTGTCTGCGCGGCGCTGGTCAATCGCCTCGTCTTTCCGCGCCACAGCGGGCCGGTTCTGGTCGGTCGCATCGACAACTGGCTGCGTGAGGGGTCACGGCTTGCCGTCGCCACCATGCGCGGCGAGGGCGCCAGCCCGCAATTTCTGCGCGACCGTCAGCGTCTGGCATCCGACGCGCTGGAACTGCGCAACCTGACCACCCATGTGGCCTATGACACCTCGTCCATTCGTGGCGTTGGAACCATGCTGCATGTGCTGCAACAGCGCATGGTGGCCGTGCTGCCGATCATATCCAGCCTGCACGATGTCATCGTGCTGAAGCCGGGTGAAGGCGAAAAGCCTTGGCATCCGGCTGTCCAGCAGCTTCTTGATGAAGCTTGCAACTGGCTCGAAAGCGGCGAAAATCTCAGCGAAGAGCGCCGCGCCGTTCTGTTGAAGCTGATCGACGAGATCGAGCGTCACGGCAAGGACGCCTCCAGCTGGGGTGAGCTTCTGCCGTTCAACGTGGCTGCGCGTGTCCGCGATCTGGTCCAGATCTGGAGCGATTGCATAACGCTGCGTCAGGATATCGTATCCGGTGCGAAGCGCGGCCATGCGCTGCGCTGGCGCCGTTACGACGCCCATCTAAAAGGGCGTCCCGCGCACCGCGATTATGGCATGGCGTTTCTGTCGGGCTTCTCGGCCTTTCTCGCAACCAGTGTTGCAACGGCTTTCTGGATCGCCACCGGCTGGTCACAGGGCAGTGCAGCCGCAATGATGGCAGGCATCTTCTGCTGTATCTTTGCGACGATGGACGACCCCGTGCCGGTGATGCGAAAGTTCAACTGGCTGTTGATGATCGTGATCGCAGCCGCTTTCATCTTCGAATTCGCGCTGCTGCCGCTGGTGGACGGTTTCTTCCCGCTGGCTTTGGTGCTGGGTCTGTTTCTGGTGCCTGCCGGTGTGCTTCTGGCAATTCCGTCGCAGTTTCTGCTGGGCATGGTGCTCTGTGTGAACCTGCCCAACATGCTCATGCTGCAAAGCCACGCCACGTCGGATTTCGTCACTTTTGCCAATGCCAATCTGGCAACGGTTGTCGGTATCGTCATTGCTGCGGTGATCACGTCTATCGTGCGCTCGGTCGGTGCCGAATGGAGCGTGCGGCGTCTGGTCGAGGCTGGCTGGCGCGATATTGTGGCGGCAACCGAACGCGGACCAAGCCGTCATCGCCGCCAGCATATGAACCGCCTGTTGCTGCGCATGATTGACCGCATCGGCATGATGACGCCGCGTCTGGCGCTGATCCCATCGGCGGATGTCGCCAAGGTCGATCTGCTGCGCGACCTGCGCAACGGGATGAATACCATCGACCTGCAACAATATCGCGCCAAGTTGCCCGAGCCCTGCCGCGAGGCGGTGGATGCGGTGCTGGACGGTGTCGGCGCGCATTATCGGGCTTTGTCCAAAGGCGGGCCGAACGGCCTGTCGCGTCAGGGCATCGACGAACAATTGCTCACCGCCATCGACAAGGCGATAGCGGTGATCATCGAAAGCGGCTCGCCAGCCGTTGCCCGCCGTCCGCGGCTCGCACTGGTGGCGCTGCGTTTCAACCTGTTTCCCAAGGCGCCGCCTTTTGCTTTGCCACCGCGCCCGCAATTGGAGCTGCCGCAAGCCGCCTGACCAACAGCAGCTTGAAGACTGAATGTGAACGATCATGAGACCTGAACTCGATATATACGGGATTTATATCCCGACCCTGGGCGTGCTGGCGCTTGGCGCCTATGTCCTCAATACGATCATGCAACGCCTTTTGGCGCGCGTGCGTTTCTACCGTTTTGTGTGGCACCGGCCCTTGTTCGATGCCGCCATGTATTTCTGCATTCTTGGCGCTGCCGCCATTATCTTGAACGGAATAGACTGATGAAAAAGCTCTTCGCACATACTGGCCGGGTTTTTCTCACCCTCGTCATGGTCACAATGGCGGGGCTGCTGGGCTGGCATCTCTGGGATTATTACATGAATGCGCCGTGGACACGCGATGGCAAGATCCTTGCCGATGTGGTGCGCGTTGCACCGGACGTGTCGGGTCTGGTGAGCGAAGTTCTCGTTCGCGACAACCAGACCGTCAAAAAAGGCGATGTGATTTTCCGCATCGATCAGGCGCGTTACAAGCTGGCGCTGCAAACGGCGGAGGCCAAGGTCGACAGCAGCAAGGCTGCGCTCGACATGGCCAATCGCGATCTCGTCCGTTATCGCCAGCTCAACGACACGACTGTGACCCGCCAGAAGCTGGAACAGGTTGAAACGACAGCCATGCAGGCCGAGGCGGCTTACCGTCAGGCCGGTCTGGACCGTGATCTGGCCGCGCTCAATCTGGATCGGTCTTCGGTCAAGGCGACGGTCAATGGCGTCATCACCAACTTTTCGCTGCAGCCGGGCGACTATGTCACCGCAGGTTCTGCCGTAACGGCGCTGGTGGATACGGATTCCTATTATGTCTCGGGCTATTTCGAAGAAAACAAGCTTGAGCGTATCAAGCTCGGCGATCCGGTGGTGGTCGATATCATGGGCAGCCACGTGCAGCTCAAGGGCAAGGTCGAAGGCATTGCCGGTGGCATCGAGGATCGCGAGCGCACCGCAACGACAAGCCTGCTTGCCAATGTCACGCCGACTTTCAACTGGGTGCGTCTTGCGCAGCGTGTGCCGGTGCGCGTCAAGCTTGAGGACGTGCCGGATGGCGTGCACCTCGTGGCGGGCCGGACCGTCAGCGTGTCGGTCGTCGAATAATCGACGTCCAATCGATCAAAGGCCCGGCTGTTGTCCGGGCCTTTTTCGTGTTAGCCAATGGCAAAGAATTTTCGAGGCTTGGTTATGCGGGTATTGGTCGTCCAGAATTATGATGGTGCGGGGCTCGGACAGATTGAGCCCGTCCTGAAAGAAGCCGGTTATGCGATTGATTTGCGCCTTCCCTACAATGGCGATGCGCTGCCCGCTGATGATACCGACCACAAGGCGCTTATTGTGCTGGGCGGCGAGCAGAATGCGCTGGCCGATGCCGAATTTGCCTATTTCCCGCATCTGCTCGATCTCATTCGTGGCTTTGGTGACAGGGACAAGGCGGTGCTTGGCATCTGCCTCGGCAGCCAGCTTGTGGCGCGCGCCTATGGCGGCGACAATATCCTCGACCGTCCGATGGAGTTCGGCTGGCAGGAAGTGCGCCTGACCGAAGAGGGCCTGAACGATCCGGTCTTATCGACGGCAGGCAGAGCGTTTCCGATCTTCCATTGGCACCGCGATACGTTCACGCTGCCAAAAGGTGCCGTGCATATGGCGCAAAGCGACATGACGCAGAATCAGGCCTACCGGATCGGACGGGCGGTCTATGGAACCCAGTTCCATTTCGAAGCCGATACCGCGCTCGTCAAACAGTGGAATGCCCAACTCGCCCACGAAATCGAAGATTTTGCGCCGGGCTGGGACAAGGCGTTTGCGCAACTTGCCGAGAGCGTTGGCCGCTCCTCAGACAGAGCGGGCGCGGCACTCGCCAAAGCCTGGATCGACCAGATTTAAACCCAACATTAACCTTGCGGATAGACTTCGCGTTGCTGCTTTGCCACATGCTGTGAGCAATGCGTTGTTTTGTGAAAAAAGCGCGGTGAACGACGCCGCCGTTCAGTTGCAGGTAACTTTTATCGGGTGTAACTGAACGCCGTCTCCCGGGCAATGATCGGTCGGGCAGGGCTTCACGCCATGCTCGCAACGGCGGCTCGTTTTATCGAATTTCATCCGGCAACCGTCGAAAGAGTTCCCGAATATGACCGCCAAGCATGCCGCCCTTCTTACCGTCCTGATGGTCTCCGCGATCGTGTTCATGGCTGTCGGCATCTTCACCGTCGATGCCGGTAACACCATGGTTTCGAGCGATGGTTACGGAATTTCCAGCGCTCATTAATTCGCTTCGATGAAGCGCTTTTCCGCGCCATCGATTGCGATTGCCGAGAGCAGGCCGCTCTTCCAGGCATAGGTGTCGAGATTGACGCGGTTGGGCTGAACATCGACCGCGCCTTGCGGCGTATGCCCATGGATGATCACCTTTGCGAGGGGACCGGTCCATTTCAAAAACAAAGTGCGTATCCAGATGAGGTCGTCCGGGTCCTGCTCTTCAAGCGGGACAACGGGGTTGACGCCTGCGTGGCAGAAAAAGAAGTCCCCGAACGACAGCCAGCGCGGCATCGAGCGTATGAAATCGACATGCGCTTGCGGTACGGCTTTCACCAGAGCCTCGTGTCCGCGCCGGGCTTTGTCCGGATCGGAAAAATCGAGTTCCACGCCATAGGAGCGCCCGGTCTCCACGCCGCCATGCAGAGCGAAGATGCCTGCCGTGTCGCCGGTGGCGAGATAATTGAGAAAGCCTTCGTCGTGATTGCCGAGAAGAGACAGGATGCGCGGATCGTGCGCAGCCGCCTCGATGAGAAAATCGAGCACTTCCTTGGATTGCGGTCCCCGGTCGATGTAATCGCCGAGATGGATGATGCGCCAGTCATGGACGGGGCGATGGTCGAGATCGGCGCGGATTAATCCGTGCATATCCTGCAACAGATCGAAGCGCCCATGCACGTCGCCAATGGCATAAAGGCGAATGTTCTGCGGGCCGCATGCATCCTTGAAAACCACACCAGTCATTCGCCGTCGTCCTTCACTTCCTTCACCGCATTGGTGCCCGCCCGCTGGCGGAAGCGCAGCTGCGACACGCGCTCGCGTTCTTCGTTCAGTTCGCGGTCATGGGTGGCCTGCTCGACGAAGCGGATATGCTTCTGCACCGCTTCACGGGCGGCCTGCGGGTTGCCAGCCATCACCGCGTCATAGATAGCGCGATGCTGCGAAAGGAACATGTCGGCGACGCCCGGATAGCTGTAGATGAGGCTGCGGTTGTAAAACACGCCATCCTTCAACAGCTGGTAGCAGGAGCGCAAAGTGTGCAACAGCACGATGTTGTGCGCGGCTTCGCCGACCGCATTGTGCAGCTCGACATCAAGCCGCGCTTCGGTGTCGAAATCGCTCGCGCCATGGGCCGTCTCCATCGCATGCATGATTTCCGTCAAAAGCGCCTTGTCGGCGGGTGTGGCACGCAACGCCGCATATTCGGCGGCGATGCTTTCGATCTCGCGGCGATATTCGAGATAGTCTGCGGTCGCCTTGCGGTGGTCGGCAAAAAGCTTGACTACGGGCGCGCTGAAGACCTGCCCGATCACATCGGCGACAAATGTTCCGCCACCATGGCGGGAGGTCAAAAGGCCAGCCGTTTCAAGGCGCTTCAAGGCATCGCGCAGGATGGGCCGGGAAATGTCGAACTGGCGTGCCAGTTCGCGTTCGCCTGGCAGACGGTCGCCGCCGCGCAGAACGCCCTCCAGAATGAGCGTCTCGATCTGGTATACGACGTCGTCCGCTGTGCGGCTCGCCTGTATGCGGGAAAAAATCGTTTCGGCCATGCCGTTCAAGCCCTCTGCGTATCGGCGGCAAGGTAGCCGCAAGGGACGGACCCGGCAACGGAATATAGAGCTTTTCCAGCAAAAGTGCGAAGCGGTTTGCGTCTGGAAATGCGTAAAAATAAATACTTAGAGCGGTTCCGACGATTCCGTCAAAACAGGAACCGCTCTATTGAAAATAAAGCCCGACTGGTGATCCAGCCGGGCTTTATGATGCTGGAAAAAAGGGGTTTTAAGCCTTTTTGCGCTTGCGCGTCGCAACCAGCACAAACAGACCGGCGACAACGCCATACATCGCCCATTTGAACGGCAACGCATCAGCCGTTTCGCTGCGGATCGGCAGCACGGTCACAGTGCCGGGGCGGCTTTCGACGCCGGATTTACCTTCGGCCTTGGCCTGTTCGATCTGTTGCGGGGACACGACCCATTCCGCACCGCGGGACTTGTCGTAGAACATGAAGCCGCAGCCGACGACAACGGCAACGATGATAGCGAGAATGAAGCGGATCGGAGTGTTCATTATCTTTCCTCAAAAGTCGGAACGATACGGCCAGCATGATGGGAGTTCATGCCGCACCGTATTTATATGCACGCTTTCTAATGCGCAGCGTTTCATAGTCGGCAAAAGACTTGATGTCTATTTTTGAGATGCGCCCTGTGGAGAACTGCCGCTCTCCCAATAGGGAACGGGCCCGTAAAGGTCGGCAAGATAGTCGATGAACAGGCGCACCTTGGCAGGCAGGAACTGTTTCGACGGATAGACCGCGTGAATGGCCACGTTGCGCGATGCGGTATAGTCGGGCAGCACCTGCACAAGCTTGCCCGCGGCCAGTTCAGGGCCGATATCCCAGGTGGAGCGCTGGGCAATGCCGAGACCGGCCAGCACGGCCTCGCGCACCATTTCGCTGGAATTGGTCTGGAGTGGTCCGACCGGGCGAATGACAATCGGGCCTTTCGGCCCTTCCAGCCGCCAAGGATCATTGTTGTGCGGCGCAAGGCAGATATGGGCCTGCAAATCTTCGATGGTCTCAGGCGTGCCGCGTTCCGCGATATAACCGGGCGATGCGACAAGCAATCGGCGGACCGGCGCCAGCCTGCGGGCCACAAGGGTCGAATCCGACAATTCACCGATGCGGATGGCGAGATCATAACCGTCGCCGACAATATCGACCATTTCGTCGGTCAATTGCATATTGACGGTCAGGTCGGCATTGGCGCGCATGAAAGGCACCAGATAGGGGGCGATATGCATGCGCCCGAAGGTCGTGGGAGCCGAGATTTTCAGCGTGCCGCGCGCATCCGCCGAGCGGCGCGCGACGAAAGCTTCCGCTTCCTCGATATTGGAAAGAATGGCCAGCACGCGCTCATGATAGCCCTGACCAGCCTCGGTCAGCGCGATTTGCCGCGTGGTGCGTTGCAGGAGCCGGGTGCCGAGGCGCTCTTCCAGACGACCGAGACGCTTGGAAACCACGGCAGGCGACAGGCCGAGATCGCGAGCCGCCGCCGACATGCTGCCGGTTGCGACCACGCGGGCAAAGATTTCCATATCGGCCAGACTGCTGCTCATCATGATCGTCTGATCCCCCGAATTGCCCTGCGCTTCAATTGCATCTAGCCCAGCGTTGCAAGGCTCCGCAAGCAATTATGCCACAGCGTGAAAACTGTTATGCGAAAGGTGCAAGTGGTAAAAATGATTTACCACTTGACGAATGCGGCGCAGGGTGCACTGTGCATGTTAGAGCTATTCCAGAAAAGATCGGGTCTGTCCATCTCGGTTGGCGTGGCGTTAAAACAGCGCGTTACGACCGTTCCGGTTCTCAAGCGAGGATGAAAACCGGGGCGGCATTTGAAGGCTGGCGGCACCTTGACGAAGAGGGTCTGCCCAGCGGCGGAGGAGCAAATGAGCGGATTGATTATGCCGGAGCCGGATGCGTCCGTCATGCAGCGGCGCGGGCAGATCGTGGATGATCTGCGCGATATCGTACCGGGCGAGGGCGTGGTCGATACGGTCAATGCGATGCGTGTGTTCGAGAGCGACGGCCTGACGGCGCATCGTTCGCTGCCGCTGGTGGTTGTGCTGCCGGAAACGGTCGATCAGGTCTCACAAGTTCTGCGTTATTGCCACGAGAATGGCATTCGCGTCGTGCCGCGCGGTGCGGGCACATCGCTGTCGGGCGGTTCCATGCCCTTGCAGGATGCGGTGCTGCTCGGCATGTCGCGCTTCAACCGCATTCTCGAAATCGATTATCCCAACCGTGTCGCCGTGGTGCAGCCGGGCGTGACCAATCTCGGCATTACCAAAGCCGTTGAGCATGAGGGCTTTTATTATGCGCCCGATCCGTCGTCGCAGATTGCCTGCTCGATTGGCGGCAACGTGGCGGAAAACGCCGGTGGCGTGCATTGCCTGAAATATGGCCTGACAGCGAATAATGTTCTGGGCATCGAGATGGTGCTGATCACCGGCGAGGTGTTGCGCCTCGGCGGCAAGCATCTCGACAGCGAGGGCTATGATCTTTTGGGTCTGATGACCGGCTCGGAAGGACTGCTGGGCGTGGTGACGGAAATCACCGTGCGTATCCTGCAAAAGCCGGAAACGGCGCGCGCCGTCATGGTCGGCTTTCCATCCAGCGAGCAGGCCGGCCAGTGTGTGGCCGATATTATCGGCGCAGGCATAATTCCCGGCGGCATGGAAATGATGGACCGACCCGCCATCAAGGCGGCGGAGGATTTTGTGCGCGTTGGCTATCCGCTCGACGTGGAAGCGCTGTTGATCGTCGAACTCGACGGCCCGCCGGTCGAGGTCGATCACCTGATCGGACGGGTTGAGGCGCTCGCACTGCGCAATGGTTCCACGACCTGCATTCTGTCGCAGTCGGAAGAGCAGCGTCTGGCTTTCTGGGCCGGGCGCAAGGCAGCTTTCCCGGCGGTGGGGCGCATTTCGCCCGACTATCTATGCATGGATGGAACCATTCCGCGCAAGGAACTGCCGCGTGTCCTGTCGGGCATGCGCGACTTGTCCGAGAAATACGGATTGCGGGTGGCCAATGTGTTCCACGCAGGCGACGGCAATCTGCATCCGCTGATCCTCTATGATGCGAATATCCCCGGTGAACTGGAAGCAGCCGAAAATTTCGGCGCAGATATTTTGCGGCTCTGCGTGAAAGTTGGCGGTGTTCTCACCGGCGAACATGGCGTCGGCATTGAAAAACGCGATCTGATGCCGGAAATGTTCAATGACATCGATCTCGACCAGCAGATGCGCGTCAAATGTGCTTTCGACGCCAAGCATCTGCTCAATCCGGGCAAGGTGTTTCCGCAATTGCGCCGCTGCGCCGAGCTTGGTCGCATGCATGTGCATCGCGGCGAGCTGGCCTTCCCGGATGTTCCCCGATTCTGAGTTGTGGTTTTGATCATGAGCGATGCAAATATTCTAAAGCCGCAGGATGAGGCGGGCGTTCTGGATGCGGTGCAGGACGCGCTGGCCAGCTCCACCCCGCTGGAAATTATCGGCCATGGCTCCAAGCGCGGCATTGGACACAGGGTCGATGCGGGCCGCGTGCTCGACGTGTCGCAGCTTACGGGCGTGACCCTGTACGAGCCGGACGAACTGGTGCTCTCGGCAAAGGCCGGAACGCCGATGGTCGAGATTGAAAAGCTTCTGGCCGACAACAATCAGTGCTTCCATTTTGAACCGATGGATTACGGTCCTTTGCTGTCGGGCGAGCGCGGTCGCGGCACGATCGGCGGCGCGCTGGCTGCCAATCTGTCTGGTCCGCGCCGTCTCAAGGCGGGTGCTGCGCGCGATCATGTGCTTGGCGTGCGCGTTGTGTCGGGACGGGGCGAATTGTTCAAGTCCGGCGGTCGCGTGGTCAAGAATGTGACGGGTTATGATCTGTCCAAGGGCATGGCCAATTCCTGGGGCACGCTGGGCGTCGCCACCGAGGTGACGTTCAAGGTTCTGCCGAAGCCGGAAACGGCGGCCACGCTTGTCGTGCGCGGGCTGACCGACGAACAGGCGGCGCGTGTCATGGCCATGGCTATGGGATCGCGCGAGGAGGTCGCTTCGGCAGCACATTTGCCGCCGACGGTTGCCAATCGCTTCCTTGATGGAAAGCTCGGCTGGGAAGCGGCGACCGTGTTGCGGCTTGAGGGCTTTGCGCCTTCGGTCGAGCATCGCAGCCGCCAATTGCAGGCATTGCTCCGCCAGTCCGGCATGGTGGAAGCGCTCGACGGGGCGCAATCGCAGCAGCTCTGGCGCGAAGTGCGCGATGTCCTGCCTTATGCCAATGCGGGCGACAATCGTGCTGTATGGCGTGTTTCGATGACGCCGATGCAGGGCTGGCAGATGGTGGACGAGTTCCGTCGTCATGCAGGCGTCGATGCCTATTATGACTGGCAAGGCGGCTTGATCTGGATGCGGATGGAGGCCGACCCGGAAGCGCAGATCTTGCGCAAGCTGATCGCCAGACATGGCGGCGGGCATGCGACGCTGGTGCGCGCGCCGGAGGCGATCCGCGCCGGTGTTGACGTTTTCGAACCGCAGCCAACAGCACTTGCGGCCTTGTCGCAGCGGTTGAAGCAGCAATTCGATCCGGAAAATATTCTCAATCCGGGCCGCATGCATTCTCATCAGGTTGGAGCGTGACACGATGCAAACCCATTTCAGCCCCGACCAGCTGCTCGACGCGAGCGTTCAGGAATCGGAAAAAATCCTGCGCAAATGCGTGCATTGCGGCTTCTGCACGGCCACATGCCCGACCTATGTGACGCTGGGCAATGAACTCGACAGCCCACGAGGGCGCATTTATCTGATCAAGGACATGCTGGAAAACGGGCGTCCTGCGGATGAGGAAGTCGTGCGCCATGTCGACCGCTGCCTGTCGTGCCTTTCCTGCATGACGACCTGTCCTTCAGGCGTCAATTATATGCATCTGGTCGATCATGCCCGCGCGCATATCGAGAAAACCTTCAAGCGCCCGTTCATGAACCGCTTTCTGCGTGGTGTTCTGGCGCAGGTTCTGCCTTATCCGGGCCGGTTCCGCGCAGCGCTGAAACTGGCAAAGCTCGGCAAGCCGTTTGCGCCGCTTTTGCGCAAGAGCGACGCCCTGAAACCCATGGCGGCGATGCTTGATCTCGCGCCGCAAAGCCTGCCAGCGGCGGTTCCCGTCGAAACCATCAGCGCCGCCAAGGGCGAAAAGCGCGGTCGGGTGGCAATTCTCAACGGCTGTGCGCAGCCTGTGCTCAATCCGGGTATCAATGCCGCCACCTTGCGACTTCTCAACCGCTTCGGCATCGAAGTGGTGACACCGAAGGGCGAAGGGTGCTGCGGTTCGCTGGTTCACCATATGGGCCGCGAGGAGCAGGCGCTGGAACAGGCGCGGCACAATGTCGATGTCTGGATGCGCGAGATCGAGGCGGGCGGTCTCGACGCGATCATCGTCACGGCGTCCGGCTGCGGCACGACGATCAAGGATTATGGGTACATGTTGCGGCTCGATCCGGCCTATCAGGACAAGGCTGCGCGGGTTTCGGCGCTGGCAAAGGATATCACCGAATATCTGACCGTCATCGACCTGCCGGAACCCGATGCGCCGCAGCCACTGACGGTCGCCTATCACTCGGCCTGCTCGATGCAGCATGGGCAGAAAATTGTGCGGCAGCCTAAAGACCTGCTCTCAAAAGCGGGCTTTACGGTGAAGGAACCGCTGGAAGGGCATCTGTGCTGCGGATCGGCTGGCACCTACAACATCATGCAGCCGGAGATTGCCGCCAAGCTGCGCGACCGCAAGGTGAAGAATATCGAGGCAACGGGTGCGGCTCTGATCGCAACCGGCAATATCGGCTGCATGACCCAGATCGCCACCGGCAGCAAGTTGCCGATTGTCCACACGGTGGAGCTGATCGACTGGGCCTATGGCGGGCCGAAGCCGGTCGCTCTCTCAGGCTCCCGTCTTCACTGACGCGGCATAGTGCAACGGAAAGCCCTTGAAGCTTTTCGTTTCTTTCAGAACGAAGGTCGTCTGCATTTCCTTGATACGCGGCAGGCGGCGGAGTGTGGACATGGCGAAATCGGCATAGGTGTCGAGATCGCGTGAGACCACCTGCAGCAGAAAGTCGGCATCGCCAGCGATGCTGTAGCAGGTGATCACGTCGTCGAGGTCCATCAGCTCGGCGGCGAACTGTTCCGCCTCCAACTCGCTGTGACTGTCGATCTTGATCCGCACGAAGGCCATGACGCCAAGACCGATTGCCTTGCGATTGAGATTGGCGCGATAGCCGTCGATCACGCCATCGTCTTCCAGCTTGCGCATCTTGCGCCAACTGGGGGAGGTGGACATGCCGACCTGATCGGCCAGCGCCTGATTGGTCAGGCGACCGTCTTCCTGCAAAGCTTCGAGAATGCGAATATCGGACGGTTCCAGCATGCTCATAAAATCTACCTGAATTATAGTAAGTTTGGGTAGAAGCTACCTTATCATGATCATAATCAGGTAAGAAAGGCAGGATCGCCCCGGAGATGCGGTGTATTTCTCAGACAGAAACACCAAAATTCTGGAGCCATCATGCAGGAAGATCTGCGTCTCGCCGTTATCGTCAACCCTGATCTGGCGCAGGGCCTTTTAGCAAATACGGTCGCGGCCATCTCAATCGGACTTGGTGCGCAGCTGCCGCAAGTTGCGGCGCGGCAACTGGTTGATCGCTCAGGCGTCGCCATCGACATCAGCTCCGACCGTCCTGTGCCGATCCTGCAAGCGGACGCGGAAACGATCCGGTCGATCCTGTTGAAAGCGGCTGCACATGAAGACAGGGAAGCGGTTGTGGCCTTTCCAGCCTTCGCGCGGGCAATGCATGTCTATGCGGAATATGAAACCACGTTTCCGAACCGCGATCTTGCCGCCGAGGTCATTGATGGGGTGGGGATCGCCGGTCCCGCCAAATGGGTCCGCTCACTGACCGGTAGTCTGAAATTATTGCGATAGAAAAAGCCGGGCAGGTGCCCGGCTTTTTGTTCGAATGCTTTGGATCAGCCCGCAGAGAACGTGGCCGGGTTCGGGCCGATACGGCCATCGGTCTTGTCCAGCTTGGTGATGGCATCGTGATCGGTGCCATTGAGGCTGAAATCGAAGACCTCGAAATTTTCCTTGATGCGCGCGGGCGTGACCGACTTCGGAATGACGATATTGCCGGTCTCGATATGCCAGCGCAGGATAACCTGCGCGACAGACTTGCCGTGTTTCGCGGCAATCGCCTTCAGCTTTTCGTCCTCCAGAATCTTGCCCTGCCCAAGCGGGCTCCAGGCTTCCGTGGCGATGTTGTGCTTGCCATGGAACAGGCGCAGCTCGTCCTGCTGGAACTGCGGATGCAGCTCGATCTGGTTGAGAACCGGCGTGACGCCGCTTTCCTTGAGAATGCGTTCAAGATCGGCGGTGCGGAAGTTCGACACGCCAATGGACTTCACGAGGCCCTCTTCCTTCAGCTTGATGAAGGCGCGCCATGTTTCCATGAACAGGTCTTTGGAAGGCATCGGCCAATGGATCAGATAGAGATCCACATAATCGGTGCCGAGCTTTTTCAGGCTGGTCGCAAACGCTTTCAGCGTCGACTCATAGCCCTGCTCGCTGTTCCAGAGTTTGGTCGTCAGGAAGATGTCGCCGCGTGCAATGCCCGAAGTGTTGATGGCTTTGCCAACGCCTTCTTCATTGCCATAGATCGCGGCAGTGTCGATGTGCCGGTAGCCCGCTTTCAGTGCTTCGCTGACCGCTGTAACCGCTTCATCATTGCCCACCTGCCAGACACCGTAACCGAGCTGCGGAATATGGTTGCCGTCATTCAGTTTTACGGTCGGTACGGTCATGAACTATCCTTTCCCTCCATCAAAATACGGCACCGGCTCATATCCGGTACAACCGCATTTCTGGCCGCCCTCTGGCGGCTCCGTCCATATTTTCTCAAATCATCACTGGCAGCATATGGGTGTTCGCGGGAAAAGCAAAAGCCTTTTCAGGTCGTTTTGCGACTTGTTGCAGGCTCTTTTCCTCAAATAATCCAACGTTTCAGAATTATGAATGGAAAAAGCCGCCCTGCGGACAGGGCGGCTTTGTTCAACTGTAAAACTGTTCCGCAACGGGTCAGCGAACCACGACGCGGGCGCCGATGGGAACCCGTTCGTAGAGATCGGTCACATCCTCGTTGCGCATGCGGATGCAGCCGGAAGACATGGCCTTGCCGATGGTCCATGGCTGGTTGGTGCCGTGAATACGGTAAAGCGTGGAACCGAGATAAAGGGCGCGTGCGCCAAGCGGATTGTTGACACCGCCATCCATGCGCGCAGGCAGGATGCGGCCCTTCTTGCGCTCGCGGGCGATCATTTCCTTCGGCGGCGTCCAGCTTGGCCATTCGGCCTTGCGGCTGATGCGCTGCGAACCTTTCCAGCTAAAGCCCTGCTTGCCGACGCCGACGCCATAACGCATCGCCGTGCCGCCGGATTCGACCAGATAGAGAAAGCGCTTGCCTGTATCGATGACGATGGTGCCGGGCTTTTCCTTGCCGGAATAGGAAACGCTCTGCGGCAGATAGGCCGGGTCGATCTGGCGCTTGGCCGGTGCCGTGGCCGGGTTTTGCGCCGGGCGCTGGTACGAAACCTGACGATAGCTCGATTTCTGCTTCTGGCGTTGCTTGACCGTTGTGCGGCGCACGGGCTGCTGGACGGTGCCGTCTGGCATCTGGCGCACGCGAGCAGGCTGGCCGTGCAGCTGCGCTACCCAAGGCGCGGACAGATCGGGACTGACTGCGACCGGCGGCAGGGTTGCATAACGTTCACTGGCGAAGGCCATGCCGGTGCTGACGACGGAAACGGCAATCGCCGCGAGCGATCCGATCAAAAGAAGATGACGTGGTTTCATGGTCCAGATCCGTCCCTCTTTGCGCCATCATCCGGGTTTCTTCACCTGTCTGGGTTCATTGGCGCGGTTGCCTGGCTGCACCTCCTGACATGCCCTGTCAGGAGAACAACGTTCAATTTCATGACGGGATTGTGCGCCCCAATGGAATCGTAAAGGTAAATTTCGGTCGCGTGTTCTGCCTGCCTGAAGCTCTAAGTAGAGTTGTGGTTAGCGTCGGGTTGCGTCACATGTTTAATGATCGATGAAGCTTTGCGCATGTCCCCGAAAAGTGGGAAACAGTTTTCGGATAGTGTCGTGAGCTAAGAAAATGGAGGCGGGAAAATGAGTGATGTTGCCGAGGTCAAGACAGGTTTGATCGTCAGCGAGGATGGCAAGACCCGCTGCTTCTGGCCGGGCGTCTTGCCGGATTATCTCGCCTATCATGATAATGAATGGGGCGTGCCGGTCTCCGACGATTTCCGGTTGTTCGAGAAGATATGCCTTGAAGGTTTCCAGTCGGGGCTGTCGTGGCTGACGATTTTGCGCAAGCGCGAAAATTTCCGCACGGCATTCGACGGCTTCGATTTCCACCGCGTTGCACAATATGACGAAAAAGACGTGGAACGCCTGCTCGCCGACAAGGGTATCGTGCGCCATCGCGGCAAGATCGAATCGACCATCAACAATGCAAACCGCGCCATTGAACTGGTCGCGGAAAAGGGCTCGCTAGCGGCCTATTTCTGGTCGTTCGAGCCGGGTGCGGCGGACCGCCCCGCCGTGGTCGATTATCCGACGCTGGTGGCCAATCCGAAAACCGATACATCCATCCGCATCTCCAAGGATTTGAAAAAGCGCGGCTGGTCCTTCGTCGGGCCGACAACGGTTTATGCCTTCATGCAGGCCATGGGTCTGGTCAACGACCACATCGAAGGCTGCCACTGCCGTGCCCAAATAGAAAAACTGCGGCAGGCATTCAAGCGGCCCCAATAAGCTACGCGCCAAGAAACAGGGATTGCTAAGGAGCAGTCTTTCTGCCAGAAAAACGCGCTTGTTCGGAGATTGGCTATGGATTTGACATCGCTCATTGCTTTCGCGGGTATTCTGGTCGTTGCTGCGGGCACGCCGGGGCCGAATGTCGGCGCATTGGTTGCGCGTGTCATCAGCCGTGGGCATAAGGGCGTCTTTCCATTCATGTTTGGCCTCTGGCTCGGCGATGCCGTGTGGCTGTCGCTTGCCGTCTGGGGCCTGTCCGCTCTCGCCAACAGCTTCCACACCGCGTTTCTGGTGCTGAAATATGCGGGCGTGGCCTATCTGATCTATCTGTCGTGGAAAATGTGGACCGCCCCGGTCAATGAAGAAGCGGATGAAAACGCCATTCCGCGCGAGGGTGAAGGGCGCAAGCTTTTTCTCAGTGCACTTGCCGTCACGCTCGGCAATCCGAAGATCATGGTCTTTTACATCGCCATTCTGCCGACGGTCGTGAATATCAACCACGTTTCGCTTGTCGGCTGGGCAGAACTGCTGGCTGTCATGTTTGTCGTGCTGGCGGCAGTAGACACCGCATGGGTGGTGCTGGCCGCGCAGGCCCGGCGCGTTTTGCGCAGCCCGCGCATGATGCGCATTGCCAATAGAACCAGCGCTGGCGTGATGGCGGGCGCTGCCGTCGCCATTGCCGCACGCTGAACACGCTTCCCGCACTTGCCGCAACGGACTTGATCGGTTAGGAAACCGGCAACGGGTTTGCTGCCGGTTTTTCCGGCATGTATTGTATATATTTAGCGATCAGGCAGGAAAAATGGCCGATAAAGCGGACAAGATGAAGGCGCGGCTGCCGCGCGGGTTTGTCGATCGGGTTCCGGACGACTTGCGCGCCGCCGAAAAGATGATGGCGACGATCCGCGAAGTCTATGACCTCTATGGCTTTGAGCCGGTGGAAACGCCGCTGGTGGAATATACCGACGCGCTCGGAAAGTTCCTACCGGATCAGGACCGTCCGAATGAAGGTGTGTTTTCCTTTCAGGATGACGATGAGCAGTGGCTGTCGCTGCGCTACGATCTGACCGCGCCGCTGGCGCGCTATGTCGCCGAAAATTTCGAGCAGCTGCCGAAGCCTTATCGCAGCTATCGCAATGGCTGGGTGTTCCGCAATGAGAAGCCGGGCCCGGGCCGCTTCCGTCAGTTCATGCAGTTCGACGCCGACACGGTTGGCGCGCCGAACGTCTCTGCCGATGCCGAAATGTGCATGATGATGGCCGACACACTGGAGCGCCTTGGCATTCGTCGTGGCGACTATGCGATCCGCGTCAACAACCGCAAGGTTCTGGACGGTGTGCTGGATGCCATCGGCCTTGAAGGCGAGGGCAATGCTGCCAAGCGCCTGAACGTGCTGCGCGCCATAGACAAGCTCGACAAGTTCGGCCCGGAGGGCGTGCGCCTTCTGCTCGGCAAGGGTCGCCTCGACGAAAGCGGCGATTTTACCAAGGGTGCTGAACTTAGCCCTGCTGCAATTGAAAAGGTGCTGGCCTTTACCGCCGCCGGTGGTACGACCGGAGCCGATACGATTGCCAATCTGCGCGCCGTCGTTGCAGGCAATGCCAAGGGCGAAGAAGGTGTCACCGAACTCTCCGACATGCAGGCGCTGTTCTCGGCAGGCGGCTATGATGGCCGCGTGAAGATCGACCCGTCCGTGGTGCGCGGTCTTGAATATTACACCGGCCCGGTTTTCGAAGCCGAACTTCTGTTCGACGTGACCAATGAAGACGGCCAGAAGGTCGTGTTCGGTTCGGTTGGCGGCGGTGGTCGTTATGACGGCCTCGTGTCGCGTTTCCGTGGCGAGCCGGTTCCGGCGACGGGCTTCTCCATCGGCGTTTCGCGCCTGATGACGGCGCTGAAAAACCTCGGCAAGCTGGATGTGTCGGATGTCGTCGGCCCGGTCGTCGTGCTGGTGATGGACAAGGACACGGAAAGCCTCGGTCGTTATCAGAAGATGGTCTCCGATCTGCGGCAGCAGGGCATCCGCGCTGAAATGTATGTCGGCGGTTCCGGCATGAAGGCGCAGATGAAATATGCCGACCGTCGCGATGCGCCATGCGTGATCATTCAGGGCTCGCAGGAGCGCGAAGCCGGTGAAGTGCAGATCAAGGATCTGGTCGAGGGCAAGCGCCTTTCCGCCGAGATTGAGGACAATGTGACCTGGCGCGAGAGCCGTCCGGCGCAGATCACCGTCAAGGAAGACGGACTGGTCGAAGCGGTTCGGGAAATTCTCAGCAGTCAGGCGCAGGACCGCGCTCAAGCCGCAAAGTGATCGGAATCATGGTTGCAACGCGCACATCGCCGGTTTTCAACGCGCTTCGCACTGAGCTTGATGCGCGCGATGCCGATCTGGTGGAAATACCGCTGATCCAGCCTGCCGATCCATTTCTGGATATGGCGGGCGAGGATCTGCGCCGTCGCATTTTCCTCACCGAAAACGAGAATGGCGACAGCCTGTGCCTGCGGCCGGAATTCACCATTCCGGTCTGCCGCAACCATATTGCGCTCAATGCCGCAACGCCGAAGCGTTACGCTTATCTCGGCGAAGTGTTTCGCCAGCGCCGTGACGGCGCGGCTGAGTTTCTTCAGGCAGGCATCGAGGATCTGGGTGCTGCCGATGAAGCGGCTTCGGATGCGCGCTCGATTGCCGATGCGCTGTCCTGTGTGCGTTCCGTTGTCCCTCAAGCCAAGCTCGAAATCGTGCTGGGTGACCAGTCGGTTTTCGCAGGCATGCTGAAAGCGCTTGGTTTGCCGCAGGGCTGGCGCAAGAAGCTGCTGCGTTCCTTCGGTGATGCGCATTCCATGCAACTGGCTCTGGCCGAACTGACGGGCGACAAGCTGCGCGATTCGCTGCCGGAAACGCTGGCCGTTCTCGTTGCAGAAGGTGACGAAACCGGCCTTGCGCGCACGCTGGAAGCAGAAATGCTGGAAGCTGGCATTTCGCCGGGCGCTGGCCGTTCGCCTGCGGAAATCGCCCGCCGCCTGATCGAAAAGGAAGATCTGGCCGCCACGCGGTTCCCCGCTTCGGCGCTCGATCTGCTCAAGCAGTTTCTGGAAACCCATGTCACGCTCGATTCCGCGGCGGTGACATTGCGGGCCTTCGCATCCGAAAATGCGCTCGATCTTGGCGCTGTGCTTCAGAAATTCGAAGCCCGTGCCGAAGCGATTGCCGCGGCTGGCATCAAGACCAGCGATATCGTCTATGACGCGTCGTTCGGGCGTCCGCTCGATTATTATACCGGCCTCGTTTACGAAATCCGCGCCGCGGCCGTAGAAAAGGATGCGGTTCTGGCGGGCGGCGGTCGTTACGACCGGCTTTTGACCATGCTCGGCGCTTCCGAAAACATTCCCGGCGTCGGCTTCTCGATCTGGCTGGACCGGCTGCAAGTGCTGGCGGGAGCAACGAAATGAGCGTCACATTGGCATTGCCGTCCAAGGGGCGGCTGAAGGAACAGACGCTCGCCGTTCTCGAAAAGGCCGGTTACAAGGTGATCCTGCCGGATGACGACCGTAATTATCGTGCGCGCGTCGAAGGCGAAGACGATCTCGATATCCTGTTCCTGTCGGCTTCCGAGATTGCCCGCGAGCTGGGTTATGGCAGCGTTGATATGGGCGTGACAGGCGAAGACCTCGTGCGCGAAACACTGGCCCATGCCGATGAGCGCGTGGCCATCGAGGCGGAACTGGGTTTCGGTCACGCCGATGTTGTTGTCGCCGTGCCCGAAGTCTGGCGCGATGTGACCAGCATGGCCGACCTTGATGACGTGGCTGCCGATTTTCGCCAGCGTCATGGTCGCCGTTTGCGCATCGCCACTAAATATTGGCGTCTGACGCAGCAGTTCTTCTCGCAAAAGCATGGCATTCAGGTCTATCGCATCGTGGAAAGCCTCGGCGCGACCGAAGGCGCTCCGGCGGCAGGGTCCGCCGACATGATTGTCGATATTACGTCCACCGGCTCCACCTTGCGCGCCAATCGTCTCAAGGTGTTGGAAGATGGCATCATCCTGCGCTCGCAGGCCTGCCTCGTCTCGGCGCGCCGCAGCCATGGCAATGCCCGTGTCGCGGAAATTGCCGAGCGTATCCGCAAG
The DNA here is from genome assembly GCF_003664555.1 of Ochrobactrum soli. Taxonomy (NCBI): domain Bacteria; kingdom Pseudomonadati; phylum Pseudomonadota; class Alphaproteobacteria; order Hyphomicrobiales; family Brucellaceae; genus Ochrobactrum; species Ochrobactrum soli. Next base: position 70,195 of record NZ_RCHH01000012.1, read on the forward strand.
GGTCTCGTGGCCTGACGCTTTCGTTATGCTATGACGTTCAATGAAAAGCCGGTCTGAGTTCAGACCGGCTTTTGTGTTTTGGATTAGCGTTTCGGTCTGCTGCCAACGAGGCCATAAAAGGCGATATAGACATAGCAGATGATAGGCATCAGGAAGGCGTAATGAAGGCCGACCGTATCCGCCAGCGCGCCCTGGATCAGCGGAATGATCGCGCCGCCGACAATGGCGAGATTGAGAATTGCTGAACCCTGGCTGGTATGTTTGCCAAGTCCATGCAGCGCCAGGCTGAAGATGGTCGGGAACATGATCGAGTTGAACAGGCCAATGGCCAGAACCGCCCACATGGAGACATTGCCGATTGTCGCGACCGTGAGGAGCAGCAACAGAATGGCCACGACGGCATTAAAGGCCAGCGCCTTGCCGTCATCGATATAGCGCATGGCTGCCGAACCGATGAAGCGGCCAACCATGGCGCCACCCCAGAAATAGGCGACGTGATGCGCAGCTTCGGTTTCGGACAGTCCGACCACGCTCGGGTCACTCAGGAAATTGACGAGGAAGCTGCCGACGCTGACTTCCGCGCCCACATAGACGAAAATGCCGATGGCGCCCAGCACCAGATGCCGGTACTGCCAGGCAGAACCTTCGTCCGCGACCGCGCTTTCTTCCGCTTCCACATCCGGCAGTTTCAGGATGGCGAAGACGATGGCGAGGACGACGAAGGCCAGTGCCAGCAGGAGATAGGGAAATTTGACTGCATCCGCTTCGGACGCGACGGTAGCGTCGGTGGTTGCAGCAGACAGGATCAGCAATGCGCCGAAAAGCGGTGCAATCGTAGTGCCGAGCGAGTTGAACGCCTGTGTCAGCGTCAGGCGGCTGGCGGCTGTTTCCGGCTTGCCGAGGATCGTCACATAGGGGTTTGCCGATACTTGCAGGATCGTCACGCCGGAAGCCAGCACGAAAAGCGCACCGAGAAACAGCCCATAGACCCGGTATGACGCCGCCGGGATGAACAGCGCGCAGCCAATCGCAGCGACCACAAGGCCGACGACGATGGCGCGTTTATAGGAGATGCGTTTGACCAATGCTCCGGCGGGCAGGGATACGATGAAGTATGCGCCGAAGAAGCAGAACTGGATCAGCATCGACTGGGTATAGTTGAGCTGGAAGACGTTCTTCAGATGCGGGATCAGAATGTCGTTGAGGCTGGTGATGAAGCCCCACATGAAGAACAGAACGGTCAGGCTGGTCAGCGCGAAACCGAAATTTCCAACAGGGGTTGAGCCAGTGGGAGACTGACTGCGGGTTGCGGTGGAAACAGACATTTTTCTCTACAATCTATGCTTGGGGAGGAATTTGGGCATGCAATGGATCGTTTGCGGAGCGGTGGTCATTAAATGCTGAAATGGGAGGCTTAATTATCGGGGTGCTCTGCCCGCACAAACTATATCGGAAGAAGATTCTGAAAAGGTTGTTTCGATAAAAATTGCGTGTTCGCGCTGGCGGTGCGAAAGCGGTCGAGAGCAGAACAAAAAAGCCGCGCCCGATGTTTCATGCGGACGCGGCTTTATTCATTTCATGCGCACCGCCCAATAGTATCGAAGGCGGTGCGTTGTGATTCAGGCTTTGATCAGCCGCGCTTGGCGTCGATCGACAGCGAGCCTGCGCCATGCAGAGCGAGCAGGAAGAGACCGCCAGCGATGGCAAGGTTCTTCTGCGCCATCAGGGCGTTCATGCCTTGAGAAAAGTCCATGTGCGCAACGAGCGTTGCACCAATGGTGAACAGGCCGACGATGGCGGCTGCGATACGGGTCTGGAAGCCAACGAGAATGGCGATGCCGCCCACGAACTCAACGAGGCCGACGACCACAGCCGTAACCGTTGGAAGCGGGAGGCCGATGCTGGAGAAATAACCAGCCGTGCCGGAAATAGCCGTCAGCTTGCCGAAACCGGCAATGATGAAGAGGATCGAAAGAAACACGCGGGCGATGAGTGTTACAGCGCCGTTGGACTGTGGGGTAATCGAGGACATGGGGGAGCTATCTCCTGTTGAACTAAGCCACCAATTATCGACTAACTACTGTCAAGAAAAGACGTATAATTCTCGACAGTTCGTTCACTGCATGTAGACGATCATTTGCCCCTGATTATTCAGGCGCAATCATGCGCTCCGCCCGGACGAGCCGGTCGTAGTCTTCGGCGCTCACAAGCCCACTCGCCAGCGCTTCCTCGCGCAGGGTCGTGCCGTTCTTGTGTGCGGTTTTGGCGATCTTCGCTGCACCGTCATAGCCGATGGCGGGCGCCAGCGCGGTCACCAGCATCAGCGACCGGTCCAGCAATTCCTTGATGCGGGTTTCATTGGCTTCGATGCCGTCCACGCAATGATCGGCGAAAGAGACCATCGCATCGCTGAGCAGGCGGATCGATTGCAGGACGTTATAGGCGATGACCGGCTTGAAGACGTTCAGTTCGAAATGGCCCTGGCTCGCGGCGACAGTCACGGCGGTCTGGTTGCCAAAGACCTGCGTTGCCACCATGGTCATGGCCTCCGCCTGTGTCGGGTTCACCTTGCCGGGCATGATGGACGAGCCCGGCTCGTTTTCCGGCAAGGACAATTCGCCAAGGCCGGAGCGCGGGCCGGAACCCAGGAAGCGGATATCATTGGCGATCTTGAACAGATCAGCCGCCAGCGCGTTCAGGCTGCCATGGAAGTTGAGAACCGCGCCATGGCTCGCCAGCGCTTCAAACTTGTTCGGCGCGGTCTTGAAGGAGAGGCCGGTGATTTCGCTGACCGCATCGGCAAAACCGGTGTCGAAGCCAATCGGCGCATTGAGACCGGTGCCCACCGCCGTACCGCCCTGCGCAAGCAGGAAAACATCGGCCAGCGATTGCTCGATACGATGACGCGCATATTCAAGCGCTGCGCGATAGCCGGAAAATTCCTGCCCAAGCGTGACGGGCGTTGCATCCTGCGTATGGGTGCGTCCGATTTTGATGATGTCCCGGAAGGCGTCTTCCTTGACCTTGAGCGCCTTGGTCAGATGCTCCAGCGCCGGGTAAAGGCGATTGACGGCTTCAACCGCCGTGGCGATGTGGATCGCTGTCGGGAAGCTGTCATTGGACGACTGGCTCATATTGACGTGGTCGTTCGGATGAACCGGCTTCTTGGAACCTTTTTCGCCGCCAAGCAGTTCGATGGCGCGATTGGAGATCACTTCATTGGCGTTCATGTTCGACTGCGTGCCGGAACCGGTCTGCCAGACGACGAGCGGAAAATGATCGTCAAGCTTGCCTTCAATCACTTCGGAAGCTGCAACCGCGATGACCTGACCGAGAACCGGATCAAGCTTGCCGAGCGCAATATTGGTTTCCGCTGCGGCGCGTTTCACAACGCCCAGAGCATGGACGAGCGGCAGGGGCATGCGCTCGCCGCCGATCTTGAAATTCTGCAAGGAGCGCTGCGTCTGCGCGCCCCAATAGCGGTCGGCGGGAACATCGATCGGTCCGAAAGTATCTGTTTCGGTACGCGTGGCGGTCATTTCATGTCTCCGGCTAGCTTTCAGCCCGCAACCGGGCGTCATGGCAATGAATATAGCACTACCGAGGGATTGGTAGCTCCGTATTTTCCTTACGTCGCTATTTGACAAAATATGATTATAAAATTCAACTTTATTTGAGCGGAAAATTTCCGCGTTCTTCAGTTGTCTTCATTATCGTCGTCGCCGCCCTCGGTTTCGGAGATCCACGCGGTCGGTTCGATCTTGCGCTGGGTCTTGCTGTCGGTGAAGGTCCACCAGCCGGTGTCGGTCTCGTCCCACTGCCCCCCGCCAGCGTTCAATTGCGCCAGCGAACGATATTGCGCGATGGATTCATTCCGCTGGTCGTCTTCGTCGGTCCAGACGACCGTAATCTTGCGACCATCCTTGGGGGCAGTGTCGATAGGCAATTCTTTGCGCATGAGATTTTCCGTCCTCTTTCCGTTGCGATAACGATAGGGCAAAATCGGCGGGAGGCAAGTTGAAGCGCGTCGGGCAAAAGCACGAACGGGCCTGCATTCGCAAATACGCACAAAAATGTGGTCGCCGGAAATCTGTGAAAGAAGCGTCTGAAAGTGGAAAGGCAGGCCGAAGCCTGCCTTTCCTGTCGCCTGAGACAGGACTTCCGGGGTGCGGGGGCAAACTGGAAGTCCATCTCATTTCAACCGGATTGACCACGAATGGTTGCCTCAAGTCAATGAGAACTTGCTAAAATAGAATTTTATCTTGGGCAAAGGGGGCGAAGGGTAAATTTTTTATAAATCACAGATGGTTACGCTGCGTAACAGAAAGGCGCCCAGTGGTCGCGATCCCGCATTGGAGCGGGTGCATAATTGGCGCATCAGTCCTTTAGGCATAAAAAAACCTCCGGTCGAAACCGGAGGTTCTCTTTAAAGTAGTGCTTTATGGACTTGCTTGAAATCCATGCCGCCACCCGCGCCGCTTTGCGGCGCAGGCTTATCCACTCATGGGCGTGCTTTATGGATTTCTTAGAAATCCATGCCGCCCATGCCGCCCATGCCGCCAGGCATGCCAGCCGGAGCTGCATCCTTCTTCGGCAGTTCAGCGATCATGGCTTCCGTGGTGATCAGCAGGCCAGCAACCGAAGCTGCATTCTGCAGAGCCGTGCGGACAACCTTGACCGGGTCAACGATGCCGAGAGCGATCAGATCGCCATATTCGCCGTTGGCAGTGTTGTAGCCAAAGGTGTCGGAGCCGTTTTCGAGGATCTTGCCGACGATGACCGAAGCTTCTTCACCAGCGTTGGTCGTGATCTGACGGGCCGGAGCCTGGATCGCACGACGAACGATGTTGATGCCAGCTTCCTGGTCAGCATTGATGCCCTTGGCCTTGATCTGAACCGAAGCGCGGAGCAGAGCGGTGCCGCCGCCAGCAACGATACCTTCTTCAACCGCAGCGCGGGTTGCGTTCAGGGCGTCGTCAACGCGGTCCTTCTTTTCCTTCACTTCAACTTCCGTTGCACCGCCGACGCGGATCACGGCAACGCCGCCAGCGAGCTTGGCAAGGCGTTCCTGAAGCTTTTCACGGTCGTAGTCCGAAGAGGTTTCGTCGATCTGCTGCTTGATCTGGCCAACGCGCGCGTCGATTTCGGCCTTCTGGCCTGCACCGTCAACGATCGTGGTGTTTTCCTTGGAGATCGACACCTTCTTGGCGCGGCCGAGCATGTCGAGCGTAACGCTTTCGAGCTTGATGCCGAGATCTTCGGAGATAACCTGACCACCGGTGAGGATCGCGATGTCTTCGAGCATGGCCTTGCGGCGGTCGCCGAAGCCAGGAGCCTTGACGGCAGCAATCTTCAGGCCGCCACGCAGCTTGTTGACGACGAGGGTAGCAAGAGCTTCGCCTTCTACGTCTTCAGCGATGATGAGGAGCGGCTTGGAGGTCTGAACGACAGCTTCGAGAACCGGCAGAAGAGCCTGGAGGTTCGAGAGCTTCTTTTCGTGCAGAAGGATGTAGGCGTCTTCGAGGTCAGCAACCATCTTTTCAGGGTTGGTGACGAAGTACGGCGACAGGTAGCCGCGGTCGAACTGCATGCCTTCAACGACTTCGAGTTCGGTTTCGGCAGTCTTGGCTTCTTCAACCGTGATGACGCCTTCGTTGCCGACTTTCTGCATCGCTTCAGCGATCATCTTGCCGATTTCGGCTTCGCCGTTAGCGGAGATCGTGCCAACCTGTGCAACTTCTTCCGAGGTGTTGATCTTCTTGGCCTTGCCGAGAAGGTTTGCAACAACTTCCGAAACTGCGAGGTCGATACCGCGCTTCAGGTCCATCGGGTTCATGCCAGCGGCAACAGCCTTGGCGCCTTCCTGAACGATAGCCTGACCGAGAACGGTCGCGGTGGTGGTGCCGTCACCGGCAGTGTCGTTGGTCTTGGACGCCACTTCGCGCAGCATCTGTGCGCCCATGTTTTCGAACTTGTCTTCCAGTTCGACTTCCTTGGCGACCGAAACGCCGTCCTTGGTGATGCGCGGAGCGCCGAAGGACTTGTCGATCACGACGTTGCGGCCTTTCGGGCCGAGCGTGACCTTAACAGCGTCAGCGAGGATATCGACGCCGCGCAGCATCTTTTCGCGCGCAGTGCGACCGAATTTTACGTCTTTTGCAGCCATTTTACTCTCCTGGGAATATCCCGGTCAGGTATGGTGAGTTGGTTTTGAGGCAGGAGCGAAACCGCTCTGTCTCTTTGTTTTTAAGCATTATCCTACGCAAAACCGCTTAGCACTTTTGCTGGAAATGCTCCGGGCTAAATGAATTAGCCGACGATACCCAAAATGTCGGATTCCTTCATGATCAGCAGGTCTTCGCCGCCAATCTTGACTTCCGTGCCCGACCACTTGCCGAACAGAACGCGGTCGCCAGCCTTGACGTCCAGCGGAACGAGCTTGCCAGCTTCGTCACGAGCGCCGGCGCCAGCAGCGACGACTTCGCCTTCCTGCGGCTTTTCCTTAGCGGAATCAGGGATAATGATCCCGCCAGCGGTCTTTGCTTCCGATTCAACGCGACGAACGACGACGCGGTCATGAAGCGGGCGGAACTTGATATCAGCCATGGTATAACCCTTGGTGTTATAGACGTTGAACCCTGTTATGCGGATCAATCCGATCCGCGCTGTTAGCACTCTCTCTTCCAGAGTGCTAACGTGCCTTTGAGATAGAGGCCGTATCTTTTCTTGTCAAGATTGCCTGAAAAATTTGACAGGCGAATGATGGTTAATTTGCACCGTTCGCGAAGGGATCGGGTGGCCCAACATGCGGAGGGCCGGGTGGCCCGCTCCGCATTTGGTGGTTCGGTTTGCAGGATCAACCCGCGATGCGCAGGTTTGACAGTTCGTCGCCGATCTGGCGGAAGGTTTCGGCCAGCTCGCCGCCCGTGGTATTCCAGAACAGTTTCGCTGGCTTGCCGCCGTCGAGGCGAACACGGGAATCGGACGAGCAGGTTTTTAGCAGCTCCATCTGGGCTTTTTCGTCCGTCTTGCTGCTGTTCAGGTCCACCGCGACGGTCATAATGATGATGTTGGCATTTTTCGCGTTGTTGCAAAGCGTAGCAAAGCGGGCATTCATCGCTTTGGTGTAGACGCCGTTATCTTGTGAAACAGACACGCCGCTTTCCTGAAAGAGCCGGGTCTGGCTGTAGCCCTTCGTGGTGCGGCTCGTATAGCCATGCGCCGAATAGTAGGACAGATTGCTGGCCTTATCCCTGTTCGATCCTGCTAGCGAATTATAGGTGTAGTAGGTATTAGCGCCGTCGGTGAGCACGATGACGACCTTGTCGTTGCCGCGGTCGGTCGACGGGCGACCCTCCGTAAAGGGCGCGCCCTGGACGAGCGTGCGCCAGCCCCAAGCCATGCCTTCGGGCACATTCGTACCGCCATTCGGTTGCATGGCCTTGATGGCCGTCTTGATCGTGGCCTTACCCGCATCGTTGGTGATATCAGTCAGGCGCGTGATGGCTGTAGTAGTACAGCTGTAATTCGGGCCACCGCCATCAGAACGCTTCGACAGCACGTTGTTCAGATAATATTTCTTGAGGTCTTTCTGGCGGGCCGCGCCGCTCAATTTCAAATCGTCCGTCCACCAGCTGTTCAGCGTAAGATTCGTCGGGTTGTTTTTCGAATCGACATCGTAATATTCCGCCGGACCAAACATTGGCACGAACAGGGTTTCCGGTTTGCTCTCGGTTGGGGGCGTCACGTCCAGCGCCAATGCTCCGGGGCGCGCTTCGACACATCCCGCCCATGGAATCCAGGAGGCGGACGAACGCTTTGCAAGATCGGCATAGAGCGCGGCGCGGGAAAATGCCTTGTTGTTGTCCGTGCCCCAGCCGCTGCCCGATTTGAAGTAAAGGCCGCTGCCTTTCGGGTTTTCGACGATGCTGCGCGTATTATCGATCTCAACAGGCAGGGTGAAGTTTTCGAGGTTGACCGGGGAGGTCCCGCTTGGGTCCATCCATGTTTCTTTAAGATAGCTCGGCCCGACATTGACCGATCCGGCAAAAGGCACGAGCGAAAACTGTATCGGCTTTTCAACACGCGTAATCAGCGCCGATTGTGCAGCCATGGTGTCGACAAGCTGCGTTGCGGCATCTTTAAGCAACTGCAGACGTTGCTTGTTCGAACCTGCGCCGGTGTCATTCATCGAGCCTGAATTATCGAGCACCAGCGCCACTTCGACGGTGTTCTTCAACCGCACGAAGGAACTCATCGCATATTGCTTGTTGTCCCAATCGTCCGCCGAATTGGTCAGCTGGGCTGCGATGGAACCAAACAGCGATGGATATCGGAAGCTTGCGGTGGCCTCGATCTGCTGGTCATCGTTCGATGTTCGCGGAAAATTGATGGCAAAGGCGACGCGGTCTGCGGCAAGGGCGGTCAGGTTCACATTGAAGACCTTGCCGCCATAGGCCTGCATGTCGGCCTCGCTCGCGCCGGTCGAAAAGCGCTTGCCGACCGCCAGCGCCGCAGCGTCGAGCGCGGCCTGCACGTTGTTGCGGGTGCGCATGAGATTGGTCGCATCGATCGCGACCATACCGACAAGGAGCAGCGGCACCAGCAATATGGCGGTGATCATCGCGAAATTGCCACGCTCATCCCCGCGAAACCGGTTTGCTCTTTCGGCAAGGCGTCCGAAATTGGCCTTGCGCGCAAAGCCGGTCACACAGGCAGCGCATAGCCGCCTTGCTGGTCCGCTCCAGTTATTCAAATCCACGCCCGCCCGAAAGGTTGTGTTGCTTTTGGTTGAACCGAAAGGTTGTGCGCTGTTCCTAGCAGCATCTCTCTAACAGTCGGTCACGAAGCGCGGTAAATGATCGGTGAATCTGCCAGTAAGCTTATTAAGTCTTTCCTGATGGGGTGTTTAGACGCGGCGCTTTCTCGGCTTATTGGCGGTAAAGCTCGTGACAGTTTTGATCGGCTGCGTTAGATGGAGCCCATGCAGCGCAGATAAGCGGGCAATGCTCGCCTCAGAAATGGAATATCAAGAGGAAGACTATGAAGCAGCTTGAAAGCCTCGATGACCTGGCCGGCCAGTATGACGTGTTCTTCTGCGACGTCTGGGGCGTGGTGCATAATGGCGTTGCTGCACATCCGGCTGCTGTCGATGCGCTGAAGCGCGCCCGCGCCAGAGGCGTCACGGTCATTCTCGTCACCAATTCTCCGCGCCCGCATCCGGGTGTCGAAGCGCAGCTGGAAATGCTGGGCGTGCCTGCGGATACCTATGACCGTGTCGTCACCTCCGGCGACGTGACCCGCGATCTGATCGCCGAAGGTCCGCGCAAAGTTCTGCATATCGGTCGTGAGAACGAATTGTCGATCTATGACGGGCTGGATGTGGAGCTGGTGGAAGAATTCGAGGCCGATGGTGTCGTTTGCACCGGTCTTGCCGATGACGATGTGGAAACGCCTGCCGATTACGCCGATCTGCTGCAGCGTCTGCGTTCGCGCAATCTGCCTTTCATCTGCGCCAATCCCGACATCATGGTTGAGCGCGGTCCGCGTCTTGTCTGGTGTGCGGGCGCTCTTGCGCGCGATTACGGCCAGCTGGGCGGGCGCACGTTGATCGCCGGCAAGCCGCATCGCCCGATCTACGAGGCGGCGCTCCATGCGGCGGAAGAAATTCGCGGCGGCGTCGTCGACAAAAGCCGTATTCTCGGCATTGGCGACGGTGTGCTGACCGATGTGAAGGGCGCTGCCGGTTTCGGTCTCGATGTGCTCTATATTTCGGGCGGCGTACACGCCGCCGATTATGCGGATAACGGGGCTGTCGATCTTGAGAAGATGGAAGCGTTTCTGGAGAAACACGGCCATCGCCCGGTCGCCTCGCTTTATGCACTCGTCTGATCAGCAAGCCCCGATATAAGCCAGTCAAGACTCAGGCACACCATGACGAACTCTGATTTCCAACGCCTTTCGGGAACCGACACCCTGCCGGAGCGCCTGCGCAATTGCGTGGTGGCCATCGGCAATTTCGATGGCGTTCATCGCGGACATCAGGCCGTGCTCGAGCGGGCGCTGGAAATCGCGGCCAAGGAAAATCTGCCTGCGGTCGTGCTGACATTCGAGCCGCATCCGCGCAGCTTCTTCAAGCCGGACGAGCCGATCGACCGCCTCACCGATGCGCGTGAAAAGGCATCAATCCTGCGGCATATGGGCTTCCATGCGGTGGTGGAACAGCCTTTTACCGCTGAATTCTCCAGCCAGTCGGCGGAGGATTTCGTGCAGCATATACTGGTCGAAAAGCTTCATGCCAGCCGTGTCGTGACTGGCTATGATTTCCATTTCGGAAAAGGTCGGCGCGGCACGCCGGAATTTCTCCTGCAGGCAGGCGAGGGCGCTGGTTTCCACGTCACGCTGGTCGATGCATTTACCGATGAGGGCGACAATCTCGTTTCGTCCACGCGGGTTCGCAATCTGCTTTGCGACGGCGATGTTGCCGGAGCGGCAGGTTTGCTCGGCTATCGCTATGCCGTTTGTGGCGAAGTCATCCACGGCAAGAAGCTTGGACGCACGCTGGGCTTCCCCACGGCCAATATGCAGGTCAGCGCCCAGACCAGCTTGAAACATGGCATCTATGCCGTCCGCTTCCGCAGGCAGGATGGCAGTCTGCATGACGGCGTCGCCAGTTTTGGTCGCCGCCCGACGGTGGATAGCGACGGTAAACCGCTTCTTGAAACATTCCTGTTCGACTTCTCCGGCGATCTCTACGGCGAAGACGCCTGCGTTTCGTTCTTCGGCTTTTTGCGGGGTGAAGTGAAGTTCGACGGGCTGGACGCGCTGATCGTGCAGATGAAGCGCGATGAAGAAGAGGCCCGCGCCTTGCTGGCCGGCGCGCGCCCGCTTTCAGAGCTGGATCGCGCTCTTTCTTTCAGGTGAATTGTAAAGAGCTATTTTTCCACCTAAGATTTAAGTTAAATTTTACGTATTTCGGTCAGAGAGTGTTAAACACCTTGCGCACTTTCGAGGTGCTGTTTGTCGGAGATTTGTTTTGCGTATTCTCTCACTGGCCCTCGTTGCAGGCACTCTCATTCCCTTCGGTTCCATCGCTTATGCCGCCGATGTGCAGCAGACCGATATCTATGCCGCGGAGACGGTTCAGCCGACCCGCAAGCATTTCTGGTCTGGTGACTGGTATCTCAAGGTCGGCGCCGCCGGGCTGGTTGCGCCCAAGTTTGAAGGCTCGAACAAATATCGCTTTTCCGCGCAGCCGCTGATTTCGCTCGGCCGTCAGGGCGAGTCGACGCGGTTTTCCTCGCGCAACGACAATGTCTCTTTCGCACTGATCGACAACAACCGCATCCGCGCCGGTCTGGCAGGCAAGCTGCTGTTCGAACGCGACGACGACATTCACGGACTGAAAGACACCAAGTTCGGCGGTGAAGTGGGCGGCTTTGCCGAAGTCTATCCGACCGACTGGATGCGCGTGCGCGGCGAGGTGCGCCAGGGCATTCGCGCCCATAAGGGCGTGGTTGCCGACATTTCCGCTGACGCCTTTTATGATGTCACGCCAGTCATCCGCGTTTCTGCGGGTCCGCGCGCGACCTTCGCGTCGAAGGACTATTTCAAGACCTATTACGGCGTCGATGCCGAGGAATCTGCTGCTTCCGGCCTGTCGGAATATAATCCCGGCGGGGGTTTCAAATCGGCCGGTTTCGGCGGCGCCATCAACTGGAAGGCGACCGACAAGATCGATACCAGCCTGTTCGGTGAATATACCCGCCTGCAGGGCCCGGCGAAGGATTCGAGCATCGTCAAGGAGCGCGGCTCGCGCGACCAGTTCATGGTTGGCGTGTCGGCGACCTATCGCTTCGACTTCTCGCTTGACTAAGACCATTCGGCAGCCAATGCCGATGCTACTGTGAAGATATTCAGGGGCAGAGATGCAGTTTTATTGCGTCTTTGTTCCCCTGGCCTCTTTATTCCTGCAAAGCTCATTGCTAAAAGCGTGCCCATGATGACGGATTTTCGGCTTATCATGACGGCCATACGAATTATTGGCCCGGCCTCCCGCTTTGCCTGAATGGCTGTTTTGCCAGGCAATAACTGGTGGGGAGGTCCGGGAACGACCGGCTGTGCTCTTACAGTCCCCCTGTTATCGTTGATCCACATGCCCGCCATTTCTGGCCGAGGCTCCACAGGCGAATACCCATCATGACCGAGACGACCAAGATCGATTACTCAAAAACCCTCAATCTGCCGCAGACAGAATTTCCGATGCGCGCGGGCCTGCCGCAGCGCGAACCGCTGTTCGTCGAGCGCTGGGAGGGGATGAACCTTTACAAGAAGCTGCGCGAGCAGGCGAAAGACCGCCCGCTCTATGTGCTGCACGATGGCCCGCCCTATGCCAACGGCAATATCCATATCGGCCATGCGCTGAACAAGATCCTTAAGGACGTCATCACCCGCTCGTTCCAGATGCGCGGCTTCAACTCGAACTATGTTCCGGGCTGGGATTGCCACGGCTTGCCGATCGAGTGGAAGATCGAGGAAAAATATCGCGCCGAAGGCAAGAACAAGGACGAAGTACCGATCAACGAATTCCGCAGGGAATGCCGGGAATTCGCCGCCAACTGGATCAAGGTCCAGACGGATGAGTTCAAGCGCCTTGCTATCCTCGGAGATTTCGAAAACCCCTATACCACGATGAACTTCCATGCTGAATCGCGTATCGCTGGCGAGCTTCTCAAGTTCGCGGCTTCCGGTCAGCTTTATCGCGGTTCCAAGCCGGTGATGTGGTCGGTTGTCGAACGCACCGCGCTCGCCGAGGCCGAAGTCGAATATCATGATGTCGAGTCGGATATGATCTGGGTCAAGTTCCCGGTCGCTGGTCAGAACGAACTTTCTGGCAGCGATGTGGTGATCTGGACGACCACCCCATGGACCATCCCCGGCAACCGCGCCGTGTCCTATTCGTCGCGTATCGCATACGGGCTTTATGAAGTCACGGAAGCCGAGAATGATTTTGGCCCGCGTCCTGGCGAAAAGCTCATCTTCGCCGACAAGCTGGCCGAAGAAAGCTTCGCCAAGGCAAAGCTTCAGTTCAAGCGCCTGCGCAGTGTTTCGTCCGATGAGCTTGGCAAGGTCGTGCTCGATCATCCGCTGAAGGGCTTTGGCGGCGGCTATGAGTTCGCAGTTCCGATGCTCGACGGTGACCATGTGACCGACGATGCGGGCACGGGCTTCGTCCACACCGCGCCAAGCCATGGCCGCGAAGACTTTGAAGCCTGGATGAACAATGTTCGCGAGCTGGAAGCGCGCGGTATCGATCCGAGCATCCCGTTCCCGGTCGATGATGGCGGCTACTATACCAAGGACGCACCGGGCTTTGGCCCGGACCGTGAAGGCGGCCCCGCGCGCGTCATTGACGACAACGGCAAGAAGGGCGACGCCAACAAGTCGGTGATGGATCAGCTCATTGCTCGTGACAAGCTCTTCGCCCGTGGTCGCCTGAAGCACTCCTATCCGCATTCCTGGCGTTCTAAGAAGCAGGTCATCTTCCGCAACACGCCGCAATGGTTCGTCTATATGGACAAGAACCTTGGCGACGGCACCACACTGCGTTCGCGCGCGCTGAAGGCCATCGACGATACGCGTTTCGTCCCGGCTGCCGGTCAGACGCGCCTGCGTTCGATGATCGAAGGTCGCCCGGACTGGGTGCTTTCGCGTCAGCGCGCTTGGGGCGTGCCGATCTGCGTTTTCGTGGATGAGGAAGGCAACATCCTTCAGGATGATGCGGTCAACAAGCGTGTTCTCGATGCATTTGAAGCGGAAGGTGCCGATGCATGGTTTGCCGAAGGCGCACGCGAGCGTTTCCTCGGCAACCGCGCCGATGAGCCTTGGGTGCAGGTGCGCGACATTCTGGACGTTTGGTTCGATTCCGGTTCGACCCACACCTTCACGCTGGAAGACCGCCCGGACATGAAGTGGCCCGCAGACGTCTATCTCGAAGGCTCGGACCAGCATCGCGGCTGGTTCCATTCGTCGCTTCTCGAAAGCTGCGGCACGCGCGGTCGCGCGCCATATAATGCCGTCGTGACCCATGGCTTCACCATGGACGAGCACGGCAAGAAGATGTCGAAGTCGCTCGGCAATACGGTTACGCCGCAGGACGTCATCAAGGAATCCGGTGCGGATATCCTGCGTCTCTGGGTCATGACGACCGATTATTGGGAAGATCAGCGTCTCGGCAAGAGCATCATCCAGACCAATATCGACGCCTATCGCAAGCTGCGCAACACCATCCGGTGGATGCTGGGCACGCTGGCGCATGATAAAGGCGAAAACGTCGCTTATGCCGATCTGCCGGAACTTGAACGCCTGATGCTGCATCGTCTGACCGAACTGGATGAAGTCGTCCGCTCCGGCTATGATGCGTTCGATTTCAAACGCATTGCGCGCTCGCTGATCGATTTCATGAATGTCGAGCTTTCGGCCTTCTATTTCGATATCCGCAAGGACGCGCTTTACTGCGATGCGCCGTCTAGCGTGCGCCGCAAGGCCGCATTGCAGACCGTGCGCGAAATCTTCGACCGCCTGACGACCTGGCTGGCGCCCATGCTGCCTTTCACCATGGAAGAAGCATGGCTCGACCGTTATCCGCAGTCGGTTTCGGTTCATGCCGAGCAGTTCCGCCCGACGCTGGCCGAATGGCGCGACGACGTGCTGGCTGAAAAGTGGCGCAAGGTGCGCGCGGTTCGCCGCGTCGTGACCGGCGCTCTCGAACTGGAACGCGCCGACAAGCGCATCGGTTCGTCGCTGGAAGCTTCGCCGGTGGTCCATATCTCCGACAAGAGCCTGAGCGATTCGCTCGATGGTCTCGATTTTGCGGAGATCTGCATCACCAGCGGCATCTCGTTCAGCGATGCAGCGGCACCGGAAGGCGCTTTCATGCTTGGCGATGTGAAGGGCGTGGCCGTTGTGCCAGCGCGTGCCGAAGGCGAAAAATGCGCGCGGTCGTGGCGCTACACCACCGATGTGGGTTCCGACCCGGAATTCCCGGAAGTGTCGGCGCGCGATGCCGAGGCACTGCGCGAATTGAAGGCGCTCGGCAAGCTCGACGCCTGATTGCAGAGATCGCAATCCGCTCCGGTTTCATCCGGGGCGGATTGTTTGTTTGCGTGACAGGGGTTGCAGCCTTGCGCGTGAACATGGTGAAATAGCGGTTAATGCCGGATTGCCGCATGGGTTGCTCTCATGTACAAGGCAGTCCTCGGAAAATTTACGATCTGCCTTGGAGTTGCCGGTTTTTTGAGGCAAGGCACGCTGGAGCAAGCCTCGCGAACAAAGAATCGACAGGCGTAAAAGAAGTGGCGCTAATGAAGATTGACGGACGAGTTCTGATACTTATGACGGCTGTAGCGGGTCTTTCGCTGTCAGGCTGCATGTCATCGCCAACCTACGGAACGGACAAGACGTCGGGCGCACAGCTCCTTGACGACGTTTCCAATATGGCGAGCTTCGGTCAGGGCAAGAACAAGAAAGAACGCATCGACTACAAGCCGCGTCCCGATCTTGTACGTCCGGCTCCGGGCGACAAGGGTCAGCTTCCTGCGCCGCAGGACAATGTTGCAAGTGCGGGTGGTGCAAACTGGCCAGAATCGCCGGAACAGCGCCGTAAGCGCCTGCGCGATGAAATCACGGCCAACCGTGACAATCCGAACTTCGTCTCTCCGATCGAAGCTGACGGCCCGGTTGCAAGCAATTTGCAGACGGCGCTGCCGGGCGGCAACAGCCGCCGCGAAGAATATGATTCCCGTTTACCGAACGCCGATCCCAAGAAGATCGCCGCGCTGAAGGCAGAGCGTGCGGCGCAGACGCAGGGGTCGGCTACCAACCGCAAATATCTGAGCGAGCCGCCGCTTGCCTATCGCCAACCGGCGTCCACCGCCGCTACCGGCGAACTGGGTCAGGATGAGGCGCAAAAGGAACGCGAGCGCAAGAAGGCCGCTGGCAAATCCAAGGGCTGGCGCGATTATCTTCCCTGGAACTAATTCCGGAATTATTCTGTAACAGTTTGAGCAGCCATGGCGCGAATATCCGCCGTGGCTGTTTTGTTTAGGACATAATAGAGACATACTCTTTCAAGATGAATAAAGGTATTGTTTCGTAATAAATTTATTTTTTTAATATTGTTCGAGATGACATCTATTTGATTTCAATCAAAGACATCATCGCTGGCATAAGGCACCGTGCCACTTTCAGTTATAGGATACAGTTCAATGGCCAACGCAAACACGATCTGGGACAGCCGCAATGGTTATGGCGTTGTCTCCCGAAGCTTTCACTGGTTGATGGCCCTCTTGTTTCTCTGGCAGTTCATGTCGGCCATTCTGCGCGTCTTCGCCAAGGACAGCGCGATATATAGTTTCTTCTGGTCGATGCATCACCAGCTTGGTTTCGCATTGCTGGTGCTGGTTTTGTTGCGTGGCGTCTGGGGTATTTTGAATCTCGGTCGCCGTCCGCAGACAGACGGTCTTGTGGGCAAGATGGCATCGCTTGGGCATCTGGCGATTTATGGGCTGATGTTTGCCGTCCCGGCGCTCGGCTTGTTGCGTTCTTATGGCAATGGGCATGGCTTTTCGTTTCTCGGTCTGCAAATTTTCGCGGAGACAGGCGTGAAAAATGACGCGTTGACATCTCCGGGCAATGCTTTGCACGGCTTGCTCGGCTGGGTTCTGCTGGCGGTCATCGGCTGCCATGTCTTCATGGCGCTTTTCCACCATTTCGCGCTGCGTGACGACACACTGCGCCATATGACGGGGCATAAGGCTCGCGGCTGATAAGCCCCCGTGCCTTACGGGAATTTGAGGATAAAGAACCCCGGAAGAAGACATAAGGCGGCGCAGAGGCAATAGGTATAGCCAAAGCAATCGCGCCAGATTCTGGCCACTTCGGCTTGATCCTTATGGTCCGGTTCGGACGCCGCCGTTTTTGCGCGAATGCGTGTGATGATCTTTGCAAGACCTGCTGCGACGCCAATGACCAGCAAAGCCCCCGCCAGAAATAGCAGTTCAATAAGATATATGGACCGGGTCACCAGCCCTGTTCCATAGGCCCAGCTGTATATTTGCCTCTGAAAAGATAATGGCCCGAACGCCAGCAGCAGGGAGAAAGCGGCGATACAATAGAGACCAAAGCGTTTGCACCTAATGCTGACGGGCGCTGGTGGCTGGCTTTCAAACTCTGCCAACTGGCGGCGAAAGCTTCGCGCCTGAATCCAGGGCATGTAAAAAATCGCAATGACGCCGACCAGAATATAATTCAGCACATCTTCCGCCGAGATTGCCAGTGCGGGAAAATATCGATTGATAACAATGACCGCGCCCAGCCAGCTGAGAAGCAGGACAGCGATCAGCGGCATGAGAAGCGCAAATACCAGAATATTCTGTCGGCGGCTGATAGTGGGGTCGGACATGCCGGTCAGCGTTTCTCGCGAAAAAAATCCTTGAGGATTTTCTGCGCTTCGCCTTCCGAAAACCCTGCATAGATTTCCGGTACATGATGACAGGTGGGCTGGGTGTAGAAGCGTGGGCCGTGTTCGACGCCGCCGCCTTTGGGGTCGGATGCGCCGTAATAGAGGCGGCGGATGCGCGCAAAGGAAATCGCAGCCGCGCACATGGCGCAGGGTTCCAGCGTCACGTAGAGGTCGCAATCGACAAGCCGCTCCGATTGCAGGGCCCTACCGGCCTGACGAATGACCAGCACTTCGGCATGGGCGGTCACGTCGTTCAGCTCCCGCGTGCGGTTTCCCGCGCGGGCGATGATCTGCCCTTCATGAACAACAACAGCGCCAATCGGCACTTCGCCGCGCGCGCCTGCAGCACGTGCTTCATCCAGCGCGGCGCCCATCGGTGTTGCCATGTCGGTAACGGTTGCGGGTGCCCGCTCTTTCATGCGCACTCCATTTCGTGCATTGATCGGGAAATTTCGCTCGCAAGCACTGGAGCGATTTGTTACTGCATAATTCTCGAAATCGAAACCGATTTGCGAACAGATTTATACGGCGTTTTCGTTCCAGACATTCCTTTGCCTGCTTTCGACGGTGCAAGGTGATACGGAAACGCTGCTGAGAGGCCAATACCAGATGACTAAAGACGACGATAACAAGGGCGGCAAGCCGCCTCATGGCCGTAGTGGACGCCCCGAGGGTCGTTCGGGCGGACGCCCGGCTGGACGCGGCGGCGACCGCCCCGGTCGTGACAGCCGACCGCGCCGCGATGAAGGCGACCGGGATGACGCGCGCCGCGCCGGTCCGCGCCGGGGTGCCCCGCGCGATGTGGAAACCGAAGAAGATACCAGCGAACGCATCGCCAAGCGTCTGGCGCGTGTTGGCATCGCTTCGCGCCGCGAAGCCGAAACGATGATCGCCGCCGGGCGGATCGCGGTCAACGGCAAGGTGCTGGACAGTCCTGCGGTCAATGTGAAGCGCACCGACGTGATCACGGTTGACGGCAAGCCGCTGAAACAGGCCGAGCGCACCCGCCTGTGGCTCTACCACAAGCCTGCGGGTCTCGTGACCACCAATCGCGATCCGGAAGGTCGCCCGACCGTGTTCGACGCACTGCCAGCTGAAATGCCGCGCGTGCTGTCGGTTGGCCGTCTCGACATCAACACTGAAGGGCTTCTGCTGCTCACCAATGATGGCGGGTTGTCGCGGGTTCTGGAATTGCCGTCTACCGGCTGGCTGCGCCGCTATCGCGTGCGCGCCCATGGCAAGGTCACGCAGCCGCAGCTCGATGAATTGAAGAACGGTATCGCTGTCGATGGCGTGTTCTATGGCAGCATCGAAGCCGAGCTTGAGCGTGTTCAGGGCGCGAATGTCTGGATCAATATTGGTCTGCGCGAAGGCAAGAACCGGGAAGTGAAGAACATTCTGGGCGCGCTTGGTCTGACGGTCGGTCGCCTGATCCGCGTGTCCTTCGGCCCGTTCCAGCTTGGCGATCTTGAAGAAGGCGCTGTGCGCGAAATCAAGGGCCGCACGCTGCGCGACCAGCTGGGCGACAAGCTGGTTGAAGATTCCGGTGCCGATTTCGACGCGCCCATCTTCAACGAGTTCTCCAATGCCGCTGTGCAGGGCCGCACCCGTCGCGAGATGGAAGAAGCTCAACCGGAACAGGAAGGCGAAACCCGTCGCGCGCCGCGTGAGCGCGAATGGATTTCCAGCCGCCCGGAACGCCGTCGTGGACGCGAAGACAAGACAGAAAAGGTCGAGCCGCGCCGTCGCGGCAATGCCAATGTGTGGATGGCGCCCGGCGCACGTCCAAAGGGCGAGAAGGCCGCTACCAAGCCTGCTCGCGTCGAACATCAGATGCCGCATCGCGGCGCGAAGTTCAGCGGCGACATGCAGGTGCGTCCGCGCCGTTCGGACGATGCGGAGCAAGGTCGCGAAGAGGGCGGCGAACGCCGTTACAACAAGCGTCCGGAAGGCCAGCGTTCAAGCGGTCCGCGCGCTGGCGGCAAGCCGGGAGCGGAAGGTCGCTCTTACGGCCCTCGCGCCGAAGGCTCTCGTTTTGAAGGTGGTCGTTCGGAAACGCGCGAAAAGCGCGAGGATGGGCACAAGGAGCGTCGCCCCGGCAAGCGTGAGCGCGCCGAACTGCGCGATGCAGCTTCCGGCGAGCGCTCGCAGGGCGGTTTTGAGGGTCGCAAGACGTTCAAGTCTGACAAGCCATATAAGTCCGACAAGCCGGGCGGTGCGCGCGGCGAGGGCCGTTTCGGCGGTTCCGATCGCGACACGCGTTCAGGCGCGCGCAGCGGTGGCGCTCCACGCGGTTTCAGCGACGGCCCGCGTCGCGGTCCTGAAGGTGGAAAGCCAGCTGGCAAATCGGGCGGCAAGCCTGGTGGACGCCCGGGTGGAAAGCCGACCGGTGGCAAGCCCACCGGCGGAAAACCAGGCGGCGGTGGCAGATCGGGAGGCGGCGGTGCGGATCGTCGGCGGTAAGTTTCGCGGTCGCCCGCTGGTAACACCGTCCACCAACGCCATTCGCCCCACTACGGACCGCACGCGCGAGAGCCTGTTCAATGTTCTCGCGCACAGCTTTCCCGACAAGGTGGAAGGCGCGCGTGTGCTTGATCTCTTCGCAGGCACCGGCGCGCTTGGTCTTGAAGCCCTTTCGCGCGGCGCGCGATACGCGACCTTCGTGGAGGAATCCGCGGAGGGCCGGGGGCTGTTGCGCCAAAATGTCGAGGCGCTCGGCTTGCAGGGCCACACGAAGATTCTCCGCCGTGACGCCTGCCAGCTTGGCATTGTCGGCACGATGGAACCGTTCGATCTGATCTTCGCAGATCCACCCTATGGGCGGCGCATGGGCGAAAAAGCATTTTTATCGGCACTTCAGGGCGGCTGGCTTAATCCTGACGCACTTTTGGTGCTTGAAGAGGCTGCCGAAGCTTCGCTCGAGCTTGACGAACAATTTGTTGTGCTTGACGAGCGGAACTATGGCGGCACAATCATTCGGCTCATCCAAATCAAAGCCGATTGAGATGATTTGCAGCGGTGTTTGCCGTCGCGTTCTTTTTGTGCGGCGACGGTGTCGCCGATATTGATTTGAAGCATGCCGCCCGGAAAGGCCGGGCGGAAATGAAACCGATTGGAGATGTCGCTTGGTGAATAACACCTCCCTCCGACGCCTGTTTTTATCGACCGCTCTTGGTTTCGCGCTGGCTTTGCCGCTCGCAACCGGCTCCGTTGAAGCTCAAAATCAACCCCCTGCCCAAACCGATGCCGCCGAGCCAGCGCCCGCGCCACAGGCGCAAGGCGATCAGGCTGATCAGGCGGCTCTGCCGGAAATCACCCAGTCGGATGGCGTCAGCAATTTCACCTTGCCCAATGGCCTGAAAGTCGTGGTCATTCCCGATCATCGCGCGCCGGTGGTGACGCAGATGATCTGGTATCATGTGGGCTCGGCAGACGAAGTGCCGGGCGTTTCCGGCATTGCGCATTTTCTCGAACATCTGATGTTCAAGGGTACGAAAACCCATCCGGCAGGGGAATTTTCGGCCAAGGTCGCGTCGATCGGCGGCGAAGAAAACGCGTTCACCTCCTATGATTACACAGCCTATTATCAGCGGGTTTCGCCGGAAGCGCTGGAAATGATCATGGATTTCGAGTCGGACCGGATGGAAAATCTGGTGCTGAACGATGAAGCCGTGACGACCGAGCGCGAAGTCATTCTGGAAGAACGCCGCATGCGCGTCGATTCCACCCCGGCGGCCATGCTCAATGAAAACACCGATGCGGTGCTGTTCTATAACCACCCCTACCGCAAGCCGGTGATCGGCTGGCGGCAGGAAATGGAAAAGCTGAGCCTCAAGAACGCCATCGATTTCTATCAGCAATATTACACGCCGAACAATGCCACGCTGGTCATCGCCGGTGACGTGACGCCGGAACGCGTGCGTGAATTGACGCTCAAGACCTGGGCCCGCGTACCGAAGCGCGCTGAAGTTCTGCCGCGCGACCGCCCGCAGGAGCCTGAAAAACATGCCGCACGCGTGGTGACGCTGCATGATGCGCGCATTAGCACGCCTTCCTTCCGCATGTCATGGCTGGTTCCGTCCTATGCCAACGAAAAGCGCTTTCCCGGTGTGAAGCCAGGTGATGCGCCGGCGCTCGATCTCTTGAGCGAAATTCTCGGCGGCTCGACCCGTTCGCGCCTTTATCAGACGCTGATCGTCAAAAACGGCATCGCGGCCAACACGGGCGCAGCCTATGGCGGTGATGCGCTGGATGACGGCACGTTCTCGGTCTATGGCTCACCGCGCGACGGCGCAACGCTGGGCGATGTCGAGAAGGCGGTGGAAGCCGAGCTTGCGCGCATCGTCAAGGACGGCGTGACCCAGACCGAACTGGATCAGGCACGCAATCGCTTCCTGAAGGCGGTTATTTTCGCGCGTGACAGTCAGGCCGGTATGGCGCGGATTTATGGTTCGACGCTTTCTGTTGGCCAGTCCGTGGAAGATATCCAGAAATGGCCAGACCTTATCAAATCCGTGACGGTGGATCAGATTCGTGATGTGGCCGAGCGGTATCTCGTCAAGGACCAGTCGGTGACCAGCTACCTCCTGCCACCCGATGCCGAACCGGAAAATGCCCGTGAGAACCCCAACGCGCCCGCAAGCGGTGCCAGCGGCAATGGTGCAGAGGGAGCGATCCAGTGAAGACCATAATCATGCTGAACTTCAAACGCGTCTTTGCTTCTCGCGCTCGCTCGTTCGCAAGCGTTCTGGTCGCATCCATGACGCTTCTCGTGATTTGCGCATTGCCTGCGCGCGCCATCGAAATTCAGGAAGTTGTCTCGCCGAAGGGCATTCATGCCTGGCTGGTGGAGGACAGTTCGGTGCCACTGGTATCCATGCGCTTCTCGTTCAAGGGCGGCACGTCGCAGGACCCCGCAGGCAAGGAAGGCCTCGCCAATCTGATGACTGGCCTGTTCGATGAAGGCGCTGGCGATCTCGATTCCGATGCGTTTCAGGAACGGATCGATAATCTGGGCGCCGAAATGAGCTTCACCGCCACGCAGGACGCCGTTTCCGGCGGCGTTCGCATGCTGGCGGAAAATCGCGATGCGGTGATGGACCTCGTGGCGCTGGCGGTCAACAAGCCGCGCTTCGACCAGCCCGCCATTGATCGCATTCGCAGTCAGGTCGTGGCCAGCATCGAGGCTTCACAGCGCAGCCCCGGCACCATTGCCGCTCGCCGTTTCGCGGAAGTGCTTTATGGCAACCATCCCTATGCGCGTCCCGACGAAGGTACGGCGAAATCGCTCCAGACGATCACCCGCGACGATCTGGTGACGTTCCATCGCAAGAATTTCGCCCGCGACCGGCTGACCATCGGTGTGGTCGGCGCGATCAATGCCAAGGACCTTGGCGTGATGCTCGACAAGGTGTTCGGCGATCTGCCCGCAGCGGCTGAGCTTGTGCCGGTGCCTGACGTCAAGCTGGCGCTCGGCACCACTACCAGCCTCTCCTTCGATGTGCCGCAGACGTCGATCCGGTTTGTCTATCCGGCAATCCCGCGCAAAGACCCGGACTTCTTCGCGGCCTATCTGATGAACCACATTCTGGGCGGCGGCTTCACCTCGCGGCTTTATGCCGAAGTGCGAGAAAAGCGCGGTCTCGCCTATTCGGTTTCGTCGCAGCTGGTGTTGCATGACCATGTCACGGCCTTGGTGATCTCCACCGCGACACGCCCGGAAAAGGCACAGGATTCGCTCAAGATCATTCGCGAGCAGGTGGCAGCCATGGCGAGCGACGGTCCGACGGAAGCCGAACTTGCCGCCGCGAAAAGCTTCCTCAAGGGGTCTTACGCGGTGAACAATCTTGATTCTTCGGGCGCGATTGCCGAAACACTGGTCAGCTTGCAGGATGCGGGACTGCCGCGCGATTATATCGACAAGCGCTCGGCGCTTATCGAGGCGGTGACGCTCGATCAGATCAAGGCTATTGCCAAGAAGCTGCTCGATGCCGAACCGGCGATATTGATTTACGGACCCGCTAAGAGTTGAGGCTCTGCGATATTCGGGCAATGGCGGCCTGCAAATGGCGTGGTTTGAGTTTATGCGCATGATCTCATCCGAAAAGTCTGCAACTTTTCGGGATCATACGACTTCCGGTGCTCATGTACTTTAAGTACACTCCGCTCCGGTTCTCAAACCCCACCATTTTCGGCTCCCCATAGCCCGAATCTCATCAGAGCCTTGGGCGCCTAAAAACCGAAGATTCCTCTCAAGGGGATAGAGTGTTGGATAACGCCATGCCGTCATCGCCCCGCATTGCCGTCGCTTTCGGCGGCGGCGGCGCGCGCGGCATTGCGCATCTGCATATCATCGAAACGCTGGACGAACTGGGCATCAGGCCCGTGGCCATCGCTGGCTCATCCATCGGATCGATTGTCGGCGCGGGCATGGCGAACGGCATGCGCGGCACAGAAATACACGACTATATGGCGGCGATCTTCAATCGCCGTTCGGAAGTTGCGCGCCGCATGTGGCAGACGCGTCCATCCCGCTGGGTTGAACTGCTGAAAGGCGGCTTTCGCGTCAGCCAGTTCAACATCGAGAAAATTATCGATGCCTTTCTTCCGGCATCGCTGCCCGCCAATGTGGAAGATCTCAAGATTCCCATGAGCATCACGGCGGCGGACTTCCACGCCGCCAAGGAAGTTCAGATTGTCGATGGGGATTTGCGTTCCGCTATTGCGGCTTCCTGCGCCATTCCTCCGGTTTTCGCGCCGGTGCGCCGCAATGGCCGCATTCTTGTCGATGGCGGTCTCTTCAATCCGGTGCCGTTCGATCTTCTGTTCGACAAGGCCGATATCGTCATCGGCATCGATGTCGTTGGGGCACCGCCCGGTGATGACGACTATATGCCCACGACATTCGAAGCGGTCATCGGCGGTAATCAGCTGACCATGTGTTCGATCATCGAGAACAAATTCCGCATTCGCCCCCCGCATATTTTTCTGCGACCGGATGTCGGCCGCATCGGGCTGCTCGATTTCCTGAAATTCGATCAGATTCTCGACCAGAGCGCCGGGGTTCGCGAAGAACTGAAACAGGCCCTCGACCGCATTATCGAGGGCGATAATCTTCCGACGCTGTCCTAGCTCCCGCTTTATTCGGCGGGAATTGCATCTTCCATCGTATCGTCATTGGCGGCAGGCGAAGGCGCATCCACCGTCTTGTCGATGCGCTGGCCTTCACGCGTCGGCTTGACCAGAGGTTCAGGCGTAACGGGCTTGTTGAACAGCAAATGCCGCCCGGCCATGATGCCTTCCGACGCCTGAACATGCAGCCGGTCCTCGTCGCGCTGGCGTACATCCTCGCGGATGGCATAGGCGTTGTTCTCGGCCATGCCGAGACCTTCCAGCGTGCGCTGCCCGAAAAGCAGACCGGATTCGAAAGTTTCGCGCAACTCGTATTCCACGCCCTGCGCCCGCAACTGCAACGTATGCTCGCGGTCATAGGAGCGTACGAACAGGCGCACATCCGGATAATCCGACTGGATCAGGCTGACGATATGGTTGGTCGTTTCCTTATTGTGTGTGCACACCGCGACGATCTTGGCCTTGCGGATACCGGAAGCTTCCAGCACATCCTTGCGGGTGCCATCGCCGAAATAGATGCGGAAACCGAACTTGCCTGCTGCGCGTACGCGGTTGGGCGATTTGTCGATCACCGTCACGTCGATACCGCCAGCCAGCAGGATCTGCGATGCGATCTGGCCATAACGCGAGAAGCCGATCATCAACACGTCGGAACCGGCGCCTTCGAAATCCTCTTCGATTTCATCGACGGGCTTGTCCTTGATGAGAAGCTTCGAACCGATGGCCACCGAAAGCGGGGTCAGCGCCATGGATACGGTGACAGCCGCCACCAGTTCAGAGCCAAGCGCGCTGGAGATGATCGCCGCAGCCGAAGCAGCGGAGAACAAAACGAAGGCAAACTCGCCGCCCTGCGGCAGCAGGAAAGCGATGCGCACGGCGTCGTTATGGCTGGAGCGGAAGATGCGGCACAGAACATAGATGACGGCGATCTTCGCGACCATGAACACCGGCACGGCCAGAAGGATCGTCTTCCAATATTCCAGAATTACGCTGAGATTGAGCGACAGGCCCACCGCAACGAAGAACAGGCCGAGGAAAATACCGCGGAACGGTTCGATGTCGGCTTCCAGTTCGTGACGATAGGAGGATTCCGCCAGCAATACGCCAGCGATGAATGCGCCCATCGCCATCGACAGACCGGCGGCCTGCAACAATCCTGCCGATCCCAGCACGACGAAGAGGGCGGCGGCAATCATAACCTCGCGCGCGCCGGTATTGGCGATGATCCGGAACATCGGGTTGATCAGATAGCGCCCGGCAATGACGAGCGCGGCGATGGCCGCAACCGCCGTTGCCAGATGAAAGCCCGCGCTTGCCTGCGAGGGTTCATTCGGCGAGAGGGCCGGAATGATCGCCAGAATTGGAACGATGGCGAGGTCCTGAAACAACAGGATCGCGAAAGCGCGCTGCCCATGCTTCTGGTTGGTCTCGGCGCGATCCTCCAGCACCTGCATGGCGAAGGCCGTCGAGGAAAGTGCAAGACCGAAGCCGATGATGATCGCGGCCTCCGGGTTGAGGCCAGCCAGATAAATCCCGAGCGCGGTGAGAACCGCGCCACATAGCAGAACCTGTGCCGCGCCAAG
Source organism: Ochrobactrum soli (assembly GCF_003664555.1). NCBI lineage: Bacteria > Pseudomonadati > Pseudomonadota > Alphaproteobacteria > Hyphomicrobiales > Brucellaceae > Ochrobactrum > Ochrobactrum soli. Next base: position 96,430 of record NZ_RCHH01000012.1, read on the forward strand.
CCCGAAGATGGCGTGGCGCAGCGCCCAGAGCCGCGACGGCTTCAGTTCGAGGCCGATGATGAACAGCAGGAAAACCACGCCAAGCTCGGAAAAGTGCAGGAATTCCTCGCCATCGGCGATGAGGCGCGCGACGGGGCCAATCGTGATGCCAGCGGCCAGATAGCCCAGCACTGTGCCAAGCCCCAGACGCTTGAACAGCGGTGCGGCGATGATGGCGCCGCCAAGGATCATCAGGGCCTGTAGGTAGAGATTTCCACCGGTCGGAATCATGCTGTGCGCTCTTGTGGTTCGGAGACGGACGGGTCTCGCGACGTGAGGATTTGGAGAAATGTGGACGGGCTTGCCTTGATGCCCCCCGATTTCGGCAATATAGAAACAAGATATGGCTGCAATCAGCCCAATGTCGACCAAATTGACGATATTTTTTTAGCAAGTCCCGGTCACGACCCGTTGCACAATGCAATGTCCGGTCAGGCGGAGGCGAGCTTGCCAAAGCGGGATTATGCAATGATTTCAGATAATTCAGCGGAAAAGCTGGTCGAGCGCGCGGCCCAGTTGGTGAAGGCTGCCCAACGTGCTGGCGCCGATCATGCCGATGCCGTGGTGATGCGTGCCCGCTCCGTCAGCGTCTCGGTGAGGCTTGGCAAGGTTGAGGGAACCGAATCGTCGGAGAGCGACGATTTTGCGCTGCGCGTCTTTGTCGGTCGGCGGATCGCCAGCGTTTCGGCCAATGCGGGCGCTGATCCGGACCGTCTGGCGGAGCGCGCCGTCGCCATGGCGCGCGTTGCGCCGGAAGATCCCTATGAAGCGCTTGTCGATCCGGCGCTGCTGGTAAAGTCGCCGCGCGATCTCGATCTTTACGACACGACCGAAATCGACACCGACCGTCTGACGCAGGATGCGCTGGCGACGGAAGCAGCAGCGCTTGAAGTCAAAGGCGTGACCAATTCCGGCGGCGCGGGCGCATCGCGCAGCCTCGGCGGGCTGGTGCTTGTCACCTCCACCGGCTTTGCTGGCCACTATGCCGCCACGCGCTTCGGTCGCTCGGTTTCGGCCATTGCGGGCGAAGGCACCAGGATGGAGCGCGATTATGATTTCAGTTCGCGGCTGCATTTCGCCGATCTCGATACGCCGGACGCCATCGGGCGCAGCGCCGGTGAACGCGCTGTGCGCAGGCTTGGCGCGCGACAGGCGAAGACCGGCCCGGTCACGGTGGTCTTTGATCCGCGCCTCGCACGCGGTATTGCCGGGCATTTGGCCAGCGCCATTAATGGCGCGTCGGTTGCGCGCAAGACGAGCTTTCTGCGCGACAGCCTGGGTAAGCAGATATTGAAGCAGGGCATCAACGTCACCGATAATCCGCTGCGCATGCGCGGCTCGTCGTCCCGTCCGTTCGACGGTGAAGGCATTGAGGGCCAGCCGCTGACCATGATTGAGGATGGCGTGCTGCAACACTGGCTGCTGTCCGGTTCCAGCGCCCGCGAACTGGGCCAGACGGGCAACGGACGCGGCGTGCGCTCGGGGTCCGGTGTTTCACCTGCCTCGACCAATTTTGCCATCGAGCCGGGCGCGCAGTCGCCGGAAGACCTTATCCGCGCTGTCGGCACGGGCTTTTATGTGACGGAAGTGTTCGGGCAGGGCGTCGATATGATCACCGGCCAATATAGTCGTGGCGCTTCCGGTTTCTGGATCGAAAATGGCGAGCTGGCCTATCCGGTCAGCGAAGTCACCATCGCGTCGAACCTCAAGGACATGTTCCTCAATCTGACACCTGCATCGGATATCGACCGCAATTTCGGGATGACCGCGCCTACCCTCGTGATCGAAGGCATGACCCTTGCCGGAAACTGACAAACAGAGCGAAGCCCGTGCAGAACTGGCGCTGTTGCGCGATGCCGCCCGCGAGGCCGGACGCATCGCCATGCGTTATTTCGGGCGCTCGCCGGAAGTCTGGTTGAAGGACGGTCACTCGCCGGTGAGCGAGGCCGACCTTGCGGTGGACCGCTATCTGAAAGACGTGCTTTTGACGGCGCGCCCCGATTATGGCTGGATTTCCGAAGAAACCACCGATGACCGCGCCAAGGCAAAGCGGCGGCGCGCTTTCGTCGTCGATCCCATCGACGGCACCCGTGCCTATATTGCCGGTCAGGACCAGTGGTGCGTGAGCATCGCGATTGTGGAGGACGGCAGGCCGATTGCCGGGGTTTTGGAATGTCCGGTTCGCAAAGAACTGATCGAGGCCGGGCAGGGACTTGGCGCGGTGCAAAACGATGCGCCGATCCATGTCAAACTGCCGCCGGAGGGCGGGACGCTCACCATCGCTTCGGCGCGTAGCGCAACGACCATATTTCCGGAAACATGGCGCGACAGGGTCAAGCTGCATGCCTATGTGCCGTCGCTTGCCTATCGTATTGCGATGGTGGCACGGGGCGATATTGCGGGCACCTTCATTCGGCCAAATTCGCATGATTGGGATCTGGCTGCAGCCGATCTCATCTTGAGTGAGTCGGGCGGGGCTATTCTGACAAACGATGCTCTTCCGCTCATTTATGGCGGTCCGACGCGGAGCCACGGCGCTCTTGTCGCGGCCAGCGGGAATTTGCTGCGTGAAATGTTGAGTGTTGTCGCGGAGTGACCGTTGGGTTAATCATGCCGCGAACCAAAATTGTTCAGGGATTATTGTCATGAGTGTCGAAGGCGACAAAAAGCAGCTTCTTCATCTGGTATTCGGCGGCGAGCTGTCCAAGCTTGGAACCGTACAATTCCGCGATCTCGAAAACCTCGATATCGTCGGCATCTATCCCAACTACGAATCCGCAAAAGCCGCCTGGAAGGCCAAGGCTCAAGCGACTGTCGACAACGCTCATATGCGTTATTTCATCGTGCACCTGCATCGGTTGCTCGATCCCGAAGGTGTGACCCTGCAGGCGGACTGAGCAGTTTGCCCGGTCCAGACCAACATATGACGGAAGGCGAAGAGCGGTCCGTTCAGCCCGCGGCCCAGCCCGACAGGCGCAAGAAAAAAGACGGCCTTGCCAAGCGTCTTTGGAAGCGCGTGCGCGGGCCGCTGGCGCAGTCAGCTGTCGTCAAGTCGATATTGGTCTGGCTCATCACGAGCTATTTCAAGCTTGTCTATTATACCAACACGCGGCTGAAGGGCTCGGCTGATCCGCAAGCGCTGGTCGGCAAGGACGATCCTTTCATCGTGACCTTCTGGCATGGCCAGCATCTGATGGGGCCGTTCATCTGCCCCAAGGGGATCGAACTGGTCGCCATGTTTTCGCGCAGCGCCGATGCGGAGCTGAACGCCCGCGTCGCGGAAAAGCTCGGTCTCATGACCGTGCGCGGGTCCGGCGGGCGCAGCTCGCGGGCACAGCCAGAAAAAGGCGGTGCGCGTGCGCTTCTCACCTTGAAGAATGCGCTAAAAAAAGGACAGTCGGCATCGATCATCGCCGACATTCCCCACGGCACGCCGCGTGAGGCCGGCGAGGGGATCATTTTGTTGGCGAAATTGTCCGGGCGACCGATCATTCCGGTTGCTTATGCCTTCTCGAGAAATCATGTTTTGGAGAAGTCATGGGACAAGACGACGATTCCACTGCCTTTTGGACGGTCCGTTGTTGTGCGCGCCGACAATGTCTGGGTAGATGCCGACGCCGATGAAACGCAACTGGAAGAAAAACGCATGGAACTGACGCGCCTGCTGAATGACGCCACGGTGCGCGCCTATGCGGCATTGGAGAAAGCGAAATGAGCGAACGCTGGGCGCGCAATATATTGTCAGCCTATCGCATGTTCGGCTCCGCCGCCTATCCCTTCATGGGGCCTTACATTGCCTATCGCGCGTCGCGCGGCAAGGAAGAGCGGCAGCGCCGTGGTGAGCGTTATGGCAAGTCAGCCGTCGCCCGCCCACAAGGTCCGGTCATCTGGGCCCATGCGGCAAGTGTCGGCGAAAGTGTTGCCATCACGCCGCTGATCGAAAGCATTGCCTCCACCGGCATTCATGTCGTGATGACCACTGGCACGGTGACATCTGCAAAGCTTGTGGCCGATCAGCTGGGCTCCAAGGTCATTCATCAATATGCGCCGCTCGACCTGCAACCGGCGGTCAACAAATTCCTCAATCACTGGAAGCCGGACCTCGCCATCGGCTGCGAATCCGAAATCTGGCCCGCGACGGTGCTGTCGCTCGGCGGTCGTCATATTCCGCAAGTGCTGGTCAATGCCCGCATGTCGGATCGTTCCTTTGCCAGATGGCAAAAGCGGCCCGCGCTGGCAGAAGCCCTGTTCGAAAATTTCGCTCATGTCGTGGCCCAGTCGGAACTCGACGGCGACCGTTTCCGCACGCTTGGCGCCCGCCCGGTCAGCGTGTCGGGCAATCTGAAAGTCGATACCACGCCACCGCCTGCTGATCCACAAGCGCTCTCCATGTTGCAGCGGCAGATCGCCGGACGGCGCAGCTGGGCTGCGATCTCTACCCATGATGGAGAAGAGGCAATCGCCGCAGAAGTGCATCAGATGCTGAAGGTGCGCTATCCGCATCTCGTGACGATCATCGTGCCGCGTCATCCGGATCGCACGCCTGCCATCGAAGCGATGCTGGCGGAAAAGGGGCTGAAAGTCACCAGACGCAGCAGTGGCTTGGCCGTTGAAGCGGATACCGATATTCTGCTCGGCGATACAATTGGCGAAATGGGGCTTTATCTGCAATTGACCGAGATTGCCTTCATCGGCAATTCGCTGACCAAAGAAGGCGGGCACAATCCGCTGGAACCGGCGATGATGGGTACAGCTGTGCTGACTGGCAAGAATGTGCAGAACTTCCGCGAGTCCTTCCAGCGCCTTATCAAGAATGGCGGCGCGCGCATCGTGAAGGACAGGAACATGCTCGCCGGGGCTATCAATTTCCTGTTCAACAATCCGCAGCATCTGCGCGGCATGATCAATGCGGGCGTCAACACCGTGAAGGATATGCGCGGCGCGCTTGATCGCACGCTTGTCGCGCTGGAGCCGTTCATCCAGCCGCTTGTGCTGCAGGCGCAGTTCCCCGGCAATCGCAACGAGGTTGCCTACGTCCACGGCGGCATCTGATATGGCGAGCGAAGCGCCGCCATTCTGGTGGGAAAAGCTCGACTGGCGCGCAAGATCACTGGCCCCTGCCGCCTGGATTTACGGGTCTATCGCCGGGCGACGCCTGATCCGGTCCGAACCACCCAAAATCGCTTTGCCCGTTCTCTGTATCGGCAATTTCACCGTCGGTGGGGCAGGCAAGACGCCCACGGCGATTGCCTTTGCCAAGGGCGCGAAGGCGCGCGGGCTGAAGCCCGGCATCGTCTCGCGCGGCTATGGCGGGAGCTATAAAGGGTTGCATGTCGTTGACCCCGGCCATGACAGCGCCCGCTATGTCGGTGATGAACCGCTTTTGCTGGCGCGCCATGCGCCGGTGGCACTTTCGCCCGACCGGGTGAAGGCCGCGCAGCATCTGCAATCGCTTGGCTGCGATTTCATCATCATGGATGACGGGTTCCAGAGCGCGCGGCTCCATGCCGATTTTGCGCTTTTGGTGGTGGATGCGGGGCGGGGCATCGGCAATGGCCGTGTTATCCCGGCGGGTCCATTGCGTGCGCCGCTGACCGACCAGATGCGCAAGACCGACGCGCTGTTGCGGATCGGCAAAGGCGATGCTGCGGATTTCGTGATCCGTCAGGCGGCCCGCGCCGGACGGCCGATCTATGAGGCCGCGCTTTTGCCTTCATCGTCGGCTACTGTTGCGGGGCAGCGCTGGCTGGCCTTTGCCGGTATCGGCAATCCCGACAAGTTTTATGCAAGTCTTGCACAGGCTGGCGGCGTCATCGCGGAAACGCGCTCGTTTCCCGATCATCACAGCTTTGAACCCGATGAAATCCGCGACCTGATCGATACGGCCCGCAGGCAGGGGCTGGGGCTGATCACCACGGCAAAGGACCATGTGCGTCTCGCCACAATGGTCGGTGTGCCGGCTGAATTTTTGTCGAAACTGGCGGTTCTCGATATCGATCTGAAATTCGAGCGCACGGATGCGCTCCATCATATCCTTGATACGGCGATCGAGCGCTTTAAAAGCCGGTCTTTATAAGGAAACTAAGCCTTCGTGCGGCTGCGCATTTCCGGGTTGAACTCAAGCTCACGCTCGAAGGAAATGAGGCCGGTCGCATAGGCTTCCTGCCGCGCAACGCTCCAATATTTCAATTCGTCCAGCGGAATCTGCGCGCCGGTAACGGCACAGAGCACATAGGAACCGTGCTTGACGATTTCATAGTCGCCGTCGAGATAACGCAGGACAGCTTCGGAGGATGAGCGGGGCGATTCAAATCTGTTCATGTGTGTAAAACCTTTGCACTGAACTCTAGCAAGTGCGAACCTTGGCGTCCAGCGGCGCTGAAGGTCCTTATACCAAATCCTGTCAACGTCTGCCGAAAAGCCGCTCGATATCACTCAGCTTCAGCTCGATATAGGTCGGGCGTCCGTGATTGCACGTGCCGGAACCGGGCGTTGCCTCCATTTCGCGCAACAATGCGTTCATTTCCTCGGGCTTCAGACGGCGTCCTGAACGTACCGATCCATGGCAGGCCATGGTGGCCGCAACATGGTTGAGCATGGCCTGCAATCCGTCGGCGGTTTCATGCTCGGCAATCTCGTCGGCCAGATCGCGGATCAACTGTTGCACGTTCATTTCGCCAAGCATGGCGGGTGTCTCGCGCACAGCGATAGCGCCGGGACCAAACTGCTCCACGCCCAGCCCGAACCGGGCCAGCGTTTCCGCATGACTTGCCAGCCGCTCGGCGTCTTCCTCCGCCAGATCGACCACTTCCGGGATCAGCAGCATCTGCCCCGGTATCGGGCGCGAGTGCAGCGCGTTTTTGAGCGCTTCATAGACCAGCCGTTCATGGGCCGCATGCTGGTCCACAATGACGAGGCTGTCTTCGGTTTGCGAGACGATATAATTGGCGTGAATCTGCGCGCGGGCCGCACCGAGCGGCTTTTGCTGCAATTCGACCGGGGCTTCGCTCATGGTCGCGCGCGCATCGGCTGTCGGAATATTCACGACATCGATTGTCGCCTGCTCGCTTTCGTGGAAGGCAGGCGCGTTGCCGAAATCAAGCGGTCTATGCGCCGGATGTGCAGTCTGCGGCGACCACTCGCTGCGCGGGCTTGGGCGCTCAGGCCGCCAGCTTGTCGAGGCATAATTGTTCGAAGACTGCTTTGGTTGAAACCCTTCGGCGCGGAAAGCCTGCAACATGGCTTCTGCGCCGCCGGTTGCCGGACGGATGCCGGATTGGGACAGCGCCTGCTTGATCGCGCCCACGATCAGGCCGCGCACAAGGCCGGGATCGCGAAAACGGACATCGGCCTTGGCCGGGTGCACATTCACATCGACCAGTGCCGGATCGAGCGTCAGAAACAGCACGGCGACCGGATGGCGGTCACGCGCAATGACATCGGCATAAGCGCCGCGCAGCGCGCCGAAAATCTGCTTGTCGCGCACCGGACGGCCATTCACATAAGCAAACTGGTGCTGTGCATTGCCGCGATTATGGGATGGTATGCCGACAAAACCGGCAAGCCGCACACCGTCACGCTCGGCATCGATGGAAAGCGCGTTTTCGCAGAAATCCTGACCGAGAACCTGCCCGATCCGCTCCAGCGTGGCATCGGCGCCCGTGCCAGTCGCGGGCATTTCCAACGGCGTGCGGTCGGTGCCGGACAGCGAAAAGCGCACATGCGGGAAGGCAATGGCAATGCGCTTCAGCACATCGGTGATGGCGGAGGCTTCGGCACGGTCCGTCTTCATGAATTTGAGACGGGCGGGCGTGGCGTAAAAGAGATCGCGCACTTCGGCTATCGTGCCGCGATTGAGCGCCGTGGGGCGCGGGCCTTCGAGATGACCGCCGGAAACGGAAACCTCAAATCCGGCATCCGCATCCTGCGGACGTGATTTCAAAGTCAGTTTGGCGACCGAGCCGATGGAGGGCAGGGCTTCGCCACGAAAACCCAGTGCACGAATATCGTGCACGTCATCCGAGAGCTTGGACGTGCAATGGCGCGAAACCGCGAGCGGCAACTCGTCGACGGGAATGCCGGAGCCGTTGTCGGTGACGCGCAGCAGCGTCTTGCCGCCGCCGCCGGTCACAACCTCGATGCGGGTCGCGCCAGCGTCGATGGCATTCTCGACCAATTCCTTGATCACGCTGGCGGGGCGCTCGATGACCTCGCCTGCTGCGATCTGATTGATGATGGTTTCGCTTAAATGTCGAATGGGCATGAAGCGATTATAGGCAGATTCGCACGCGGCGGTAATAGCGCCGCGCGCCGCGTCCCGGCCCACTGTGGACTGGCTTCAGGCGGCTTGCGCCTCGCCCTTCTTGTCGAGGCCGAGGTGAATGGCGGGCGCGGGCCGCCCAAGCAGGAAGCCCTGCACCTGATTGCAGCCTTCTTCCTGCAAAATATCCATCTGCGTCTGCGTTTCCACACCTTCGGCCAGCACCGGAATATCGAGGCTATGGCCCAGCGCCAGAATCGCCCGCACGAAAGCCTTCGACTGCACGTTCTGGTCCAGATCGGTGACGAAGCTGCGGTCGAGCTTGATCTTGTCGAAGGGGAAGGAACGCAATGTCGCCAGCGACGAATAGCCGGTGCCGAAATCATCAATGGCGATGCTGACGCCAAGCGCCTTGAGTTCACGCAGGATATGCAGCGCGCGCGCCTTGTCGCGGATGATCGCGCCTTCGGTCACTTCAAGCTCCAGCAGTTTTGCCGGTAGGCCGGTTTCGTTCAATATATTTTGAACCGTGTCCACGAGGCCGGTATGGCTGAGCTGTAGCGGGGAAATATTGACCGCTATCCTGCGGGAAACGGGCCAGCTTGCCGCTTCTTTGCAGGCTGCACGCAATACCCATTCGCCGAGCTGCGTGATGACGCCCGATTCTTCGGCTATCGGAATGAACAGGGTTGGCGGCACCAGACCCTGCACGGGGTGACGCCAGCGCAGCAGAACTTCATAGCCCGATATGCCGCCATCCTTGATGCTGCGCTGGACCTGAAAATTCAGGAAGAACTGGTTTTCGTCAATCGCCGTCCAGATGTCGCGTGCCAGCGCCGCACGCTTGCGCGCCGCTTCATCCATGCTGCTTTCATAGTAGCAAATCTTGTTCTCAATGTTCTGTTTGGCGCGATACATGGCCATATCCGCATTGGACAGAAGCTTTTCCACATCCTCGGCGTCGGTTGGATAGATTGCGATGCCGAGGCTTGCGCCGGGGCGCACAACGGCATTGCCAAGGTCCACAAGATCGCTAAGCGCTATGTTAAGTCGGGAGACGAAGCTGCGCAGATCGTCCTCATCCTGAAATGTCTTCAGGGCTGCAAATTCATCGCCGCCGAAGCGACCGATCAGCTCGCCGCTTTCCAGATGTTCGGTCATGCGGGCCGAAATCTCGCAAAGCAGCCTGTCACCCGCGGCGTGGCCATAGAGGTCATTGACCTCCTTGAAGCGATCCAGATCGATGCCGATCAGCGCAATGCGGTGGTCGCCATTATCGGCACTGACCTTTTCGCGGCTGAGGCGTTCAACGAACTGGGTGCGGTTGGGCAATCCGGTCAGCGAGTCGTGACGGGCAATGTGTTGCAACTGCCGCAGGTTGGAAGACTGGACGTGGCTGTCGATCAGGTAACTGGCAAGGGCAGTGCCAAGCACAATCAGGCCGACTCCGCCGACAGAAGTGGCAAGGGTGAACTTGTCGGCAAGCTCCGCTTCTTGCAGATAGTTCATCGGCGTCACGGTCAGCGCCGCCATGCCGGTGAAATGCAGGCTGACGACGGCTGCGGTAAAGGCCAGAACCGCCAGACGGTAGGAGGTCGGGTAGCGACGCCGCATCAAAAACTGGCCGGAGAGCGAGCCAAACAACACGGCAAACACGATGGATGCATAGAAATAATCCATGTTCCATTCGATCAGCCCGTCCACGCGATAGGCGAGCATGCCGATATAGTGCATGGTGGCAATCGATGCGCCCACCATGGCGCCGCCGATGACGGGGGCAAAGCGGGGAAAGCCGCCGGTCATGACCACGAAGCCGATTCCCGTGCCGACAACGGCAATCGCCAGCGACAGGATGGTAAGGTCTGGCAGAAGCACCACGGGCGCGCTCGGCTCATAGGCCAGCATGGCGACGAAATGCGTGCACCAGGCGGCTGAGCCAGATGCGATCGCCACCAGAAAATGCCAGCCATAGCGCACGAAGCCATGACATCTGGCGGCCTTGCGGACGAGATTGAGCGTGATCGCGGAACCCACGAGGCAGATCAGCGCTGCCAACGTTGTCAGCCACGCGTCATGCTGCGTGGCAATGCAATTGAGAACGGTCATCATGGAATGAAATAGCCCCGATAGCCTTTAGAAGCGAGGTCAGGGCACTGGAATGCCCAAAGTGATTGGCTTGGTCTCAATGGCGGTCAGTGGTGATCCGACAGATAAACCTGGCTGTGCAAGGTCGGTCTTTACAAATGCAGAAACTGGACCGGGATCGCGCAGCCGACAGGCGCAGGCCTTGTCACCGCACGGCGGCATGTCATGATCGCGTTACCCATCCTGGCCCCCCAGCCAAATCCGGCTCAATTTCGATGGGCCTTGGTTGCATAGTATTTCCTGATTAGCGGTTAACGCGAATATCAAGATTGTGATTGGGAGATCATTTTCACAAGAATGTTATAAGAAAGCATCTGCTGTTACAGCGTTTTCGAAAATGAACCGGCATTGCCTGGTGGATGAAGTGTCATACTGCCCGGTAATAAGAGTATATGGTCTACATCTTTAAATGATCGCATCTTCAGATGTTGAATAGGGCCTCTTGGTTCTGTGGTTAAATTCCGTTATTGCAGGCGTTGTTAATATGGTGGGGATACCGGGCATGGGCGACGGCGTGGAAACTTTACCATCTTCCAAGCCTCTGGAGGGCACGGCGGCGGCCAGTCCGATTGTCTTTTCCGACACTCTGGGCCTGTTTCAGCGTGCTTATGGTACGGGGCTCGATACGGTCGTCGTCTTCGCCAGCCCATGGGGGCTGGAAGAACTTTGCACGACCCGGAAATTCTGGCGTATCATTGCCGACAGGCTGTCTCAGCATGGGATTGCATCCTTGCGCTTCGACTGGCCGGGCACCGGCGACGGGCGCGATGACATTGATTTTTCTTCCGGTCTGGAACGCTGGCGAAAGGCGCTGATCGAAGCGGCGGACAAGGCGCGGCTTTTGTCGGGCGCGAGCCGTGTTGTCATCATCGGGCAGAGCCTTGGCGCGGCGGTTGCTGCTGAAACGGCTCCACATATTGAAGGTCTGGCGGCGCTGGCGCTGCTGGCACCGGTGATTTCCGGTCGGTTTTACACCCGCGAGCTGGCGGTGTGGTCGAGCATGGTCGATGCCGATCTTGGCCTTCCTGATGCGCAGCGGATCAAGGGGGCGGTTTCCATTGCATCCCTGACAATGACGCCCGAAATTGCCGCAGATGTGAAGAAGATCAATCTCCTGTCGCTCTCTGAAAAGCCTGCGGACACGTGCCTTCTGCTAGCAAGGGCCGACCGCCCGAACGATGCGGAACTGGCCGGGCATCTGGAAAAGCTCGGCGTGGCAGTCACGGTGGAAGCCTTCACCGATTACGACAAGCTGATTTCCAACCCGGTTATTTCGCATCTGCCGTTGAATGTTGCCGACAGACTGGTCGATTGGTCAGTGGCGCTTGCGGATGGTAGACCGGCCCAAAAAAGTGCCGATGAAACCAACCTCGGCGGACAGATCAGGGGCGACGGCTTCGTCGAAACGCCGGTGGCCTTCGGCCCGAACAATCGTCTGTCGGGTGTGCTGTGCAAACCCTTGGGCGACAGCAAGGGGCATACGGTCCTCTTCCTCTCGTCCTCTTATGATCGGCGCGTTGGATGGGGCCGCACCACGGTCGATATGGCGCGCAGATTGGCGCGGGACGGTGTTTCGTCGCTGCGCTTTGATATCGCTAATGCCGGTGACAGCCCGCCCATTCCGGGCATGCCGGAACAGGTGCTTTATACCCATGCGCCGGAAATGGATGTCGCTGACGCGCTGGATTATCTGGATGTCATCGGGCTGGGGCGTCCGGTTGTGGCGGGGCGGTGCAGCGGCGCTTTCCTCGGGCTGCATTGCGCGGTGCTGGACGAGCGGATTTCGGGTGCCGTGCTGGTCAATCCGGTGACATTCTATTGGGCGCCGGAGCTTTCGGTCGAAGATGTGGTACGGGAAGGCAATCGGACGCTGGAAGATTATGGCAGCCGCGCCATGCGACTCGATACGTTCAAGCGCCTGTTTCGCGGAGAACTCGATATTCGCGCTATCCTGCGCAACCTTGCACGCGGCGTCAGCGGACGTATTCGCGGATTGGCGCGCAAGCTTTTGCGCAGCCGCACCGTTGAAGGCCGGGCGATCTATTCGGCTTTCGATGAACTGAAGCTGCGGCAGGTGCCGCTGACGCTGGTCTATGCCGAGAAGGACAGCGGCCGCGAGCATTTCAATTACTATTTCGATCAGGCAGGCGACAAGGTGCAGGGCTTCGACAATGTAAAGGTCGCGGTCATTCCGGACGCCGATCACAATCTGACGCCCGAACATGCGCGCAACGTCTATATCGACGCCATCCGCGCGCTGGCTTTCAAAACGCGTTAAAACCAGACGCTTCGCGACGATCCGGCAATGCGAATTTCGCCGGACGGTTTGCCTTCGCCATCATGGCGGGGAAGAAGCGCGACGCGCTTCGTCTCCCCGGGAGCGAGATGGAACCAGTTTTCCATTGCCCGCCAGCCTTCGGCGTCAATGCTGACCGATTGCGCCAGCACGGCTGTGCTGAGATCAAGAAACCAGTTGCCGCTCTCTTCCACGACACTGCATTCAATTGTCGCGTCGTGAAAGGCTTTGGTGCGCCCCTGCGGAAAATGAAAGGCCTCGGCGATAGTGGCTTCGCTGCGTTTCAACCGGGCGACCGTCACGTCATGGGCCGGAGGCCCGAAGCGATAGGCATAAGTCGTATCGAAAAATGCGCCGAACAATTCGGTTGCCGGTATTGTGACACCGGAACGCGCTGTCAGCGAAAGATCGCGGCGACCGCTTACAACCGACTGGGCACCGGCGCGCAGGCAGGTGAGTTCCAGTGTCAAATCGGCGTCATGGGGCTGTTCGTTCAGCACGTGAATGGCAAGCCCGTTGACGCCTTCGTCGGTCAGGCCAACCTGCACCGGGCGAAAAGCGCGTTTCAGCCCATACCACGAGGGTTTGGGTTCACAGGTCGCATCGACCACGCCCCAGCCGGCACTGGGCAACACATCCTGAAACGTCCAGACCAAGGCACCGAAGCAGGTGCTTGCCGGTCGTCGCCATTCGGCGAAAGTCGCCTCCATCACTTCCGCCGTGACGGCGCGGGAAAGGTGTAGATATTGCTCCATATCCTCCCGCCGCAAGCGGGCCGGATCGTAGCCATAGAGCATTTCCAGATAGGTGTCGCGCACGTCCTCGAAATCCCATGACACGCCGCGATCACGCGGAACACGCGCTTTCCAGCGCGGATCATGGACGGCGGGCACGTCGAGATGCGCCTTGAGCGTGCGTGCCTCCGGGACATTGGAAAAAGCAAGGCTTTCGGTCGCAAAGCGCACTTCGGCGCGGCGCGCATCGTCCAGCGGCCTGCAATAGGCGCTGACGCCATAATAATGGCTGACGCCTTCGTTGCTGATGAAGGGCAGAGCGCCATCACAGGGCGAGTTCGGCACATAGGGAATGCCGGGACAGAGTTTGCGCGCAACGGCGGGCAAAATCTCTTCGGTCAGCGCGCCTTTCCAGATTGTCTCGGGCAGGCCCATCATGGCGCCTTGCTGATAAATCTCACTGCCGCCGCACAACACGGTGAGCGAAGGAGCATGGCGAATGGCGGAAAGAAGTTGTTGCGTCTCCGCCTGTACCTTGGCGACGAAGCCTTCGTCTTTCACCGGATAGTCGAAATTGGCGAACATGAAGTCCTGCCAGACCATGATGCCGAGCTCGTCGCAAACGGCATAAAAGTCAGGCGTTTCATAAGCCGTAATGCCGCTGACGCGCAGCATGTTCATGCCAGCGTCCTGCGCAAGCTGCAGCCATGGTTGATAGTCGGCGCGTGCGCCCGGCAGCCGGACTATATCGGCGGAACTCCAGACAGCACCGCGACAAAAGATTGTCTCGCCATTGATCACCAGCGCGAATGATTTTCCGTCTGCGCCGCGATCAACGCCGATGCGGCGAAAGCCGGTTCGGCCAAGCTTCTGCTTTTCGTTGCCGAGCGACAATTCCAGTTCATGGAGCGTCGGCGCGCCATGAGTATGCGGCCACCACGGTTCTACGCCCGGGACGGTCAGCTGTGCCTGCCAGCGGCTATCCGCTTGTCTGTCACAGGCGATCTGCGAACCCGCGCAATGCAGGGTCAGATTTTCAGCCTTGCCGTGATAGGTGAAGCTGACTGCAAGCCCTCCGTCGCCATTTTCATGAAGCGTGGATTGGATGGAAATACTGCTGACCGTTTCCGCGTCGGGTCGGCTGATCGTCACTGGCCGCCAAGGGCCGACGGCATGAACGTCCGGGCACCAGCCCGGCATATGGCCGAGCGCGGTAGTGCGGATCAGGCGCAAGCCTTGCATATTCATCAATTGCGTGCGCCAGCGTGCGCGCGGGCCTTTCTGCTCCAGGCGGGGGCCAAGAGCGCGGAAACAAAGCGCAAGCTCATCCGCGCCGGTCAGCGTGACGGGCAGGTCGTGGTAGAGGAACATGCTGTCGCTGTTGTGAACCAAAGCGCCGTTCAGATAGACTTCGCAGATCGTGGCAAGGCCCGCAAAATGCAACACCGCCTCACCGGCTGTTTCGGTAAGGTCGAGAAAATACCACGCATCCTGATTGTGCAGCGGTGTCGGAGCAGTGCGGCTGAAACGCCCTGCTTTTTCCAGCGCTTCCGCCACCGTGCCCGGAACCGGCGCATCGAGATACGCGCCGTTGCGCGGCACATCAGCGGGCGACGCGGCCTCATTGTCTGCGGTCAGGAAAAGCCGCCAGCCTTCGGCAAGCGGGCGGCTTGATGCAGCTTGTTCAGGCAGCATCGCGGCCAAGTTCTGTTGCAAGCGCCCCCGTCATGCGATCCCATGCTTCGGCGGCAGGTGTCAGCGCGCTTGCCAGTGCGTCGAATTTCTTGCGCATCACGGCACGCGCAAGCTGGAATTGCACGGCCTTGGCCGTTTCGGCGATCTGGATCGCATCGGCGGCAGCAGCGGTGAAACGCTTGCCTTCGCCCAGCCATTGCAGATGGCTTGCAGCCAGTTCGAAATTTGCACCAAGTTGGCGCAGCGTGTTGAACGCATATTTGTGAAAGAAGCCGAAGGGGCGTTCGGCGATGGCTTCTACCTGCGCCGGAAACACAGCGGCGAAAGCGCGGATCGGATTGGCCTTGGGCCTGCGCGCAAAATGGCGTGGCAGCAGAATTTCTGCCACGCGCCGCTGATGCGCTTCACCGGGCATTTCCTTCGGGAACTTCGCAAATTCCGTATAGGGCAGGAAGGGCAGGTCTGCTTCTGTCAGATGGCGCTGAAAGACACCGTCAAAATCCTCGCCCTCCAGATGGTAGAAGCCGCCATTGTGGAAATAATCGAGCGAGCGGTTCGCAACATCCATGCGATTGATCGCGATGGTGGTCTTGCCATGTTCGGTGCGATAGCTCACGCCCTGCGTGTCAGGCATGAAATAGCTGTCCATCTCCACCATGCACAGCCGTCCGCGCCCGATCTGTTCCGCGATATGGCCTTCCACACTGTCGAAGATCGCAAGTTCCGTTGCCCGCACACCATAGAGCGCTTCGAGGTCTTCCAGCGGCACCTTGAAGAAGGTGAACTGGTCGCCCTCGAAATCCTGCGTCAGGGTAAAGCCCAGCATCGCTTCGGGCACGACCCGAAGCGATGCCAGCACTTCGATCCAGAGATCGACATAGCAATTGGTTTCGGGCCAGATGCGTGTCTGCGCATGCAGCGCATGCGGCGCGTAGGTTTCTGGCGAGATATGCGGAAAGACTGCCTGCATAACCTTGATCGATCCTCGTTTCACTCCGGTCGGATTATGCTTTAACCCCACAATTCGTTGCGTACGCTTTCTGGCCAGGCTTTGACGTCGAGGCCGTGATGATGGAACAGCGCCAATGCGATGCGCTCCAGTCCGAAACCGACGCAAGCCGTGTGCGCGACTTCACCGTCATGTTGCGACAGGCCCCATTTCACGCCGAACTGGTCCTGATGATAGTTGAAGCTCATGCAGGCGGTTGGCTTTTCGACGCTGGTGATCGGGATCAGCAATTCGAATTTCAGGTTCTGGTCGCGCTGGTTGTTGACCAGCAAACGACCCGCGCGTCCAAAGAAAGGATCGTTCGCCACGTCGATTTCCACCGGCAGGCCGACTTTCTTCATCATGTCCGTGCCGCGCTCTATCCAGAGCTGGCGGAACTCCATCACATCCGCTTCCGTGCCCATGCGCACATATTCGCGCATGCGGAACAACTGCTGGCGGGCAGGGTCCACCGAAGGTTCATGGCGGAAGCAATAGGATTGCAGGTCATAGAGGCCGCCGCCCTGCGGCAGCGGACCGCGCTTGGCAATGGTCGGGTAAAGCGGGTAGCAGGCGGCGGGCGTCAGGACGATGTCCGTTGCCTTCTGCTCCAGCGTCCAGTCTTGCCCCTCATCCATGCATTTGATGAGGTTGATATGATCCAGCTCGCAACCGCAGAAGCTGTGCACCGTGCCGGCCAGCTGCGGGAAGCTCTTCATATAGCCGCTTTTTTCGAAGTAAGCGCGATTGAGGCCGGGCGGAAAGCGGATCGCTTCGGCACCATCGCCGCCGCCGGTGCGGTCAATAAGGCGCTCGAAGGCCACGATGACATCTTCAAACTGGCCGGAGCGTCCATAGAGGCCGTCCACGCCGGTTTCAATCAGCAGTCCGGCATCGAAAAGCCGGTTGAGAAAAGATCTTTGCGCGTCCATGGCGTTATCCCAAGAGGCTTGTGTTCTGTTTGTGAATGAGCAGCATGGTCGCCGTATTGCCGAGGATGCGCTCGTTGGAAATCATCAATTGCGCCGAATGCGCATCGCGCAAATGGCGGCCAAGGCTGTAGGGCGTGCCGTTCTTGTAGCCCATGATGCCGCACACCAGCATGGCGTGGTTGATGACCTGCAGAATGGTCTGCGATGCGGCAATCTTCAGATTGTTCATCGCTATGGCAAAGCCCATGGAAGCGAGCTTGTCGGCGTCGTGCTTCGCGTCCTTATAAGTCTTGAGGCAGGCGACGATTTCCGATTTCAGCATTTGCAGCATGTTGGAGGCTTCCGCGACACGCAAAGCGCCCGGCTGCGGTGCGCCCGGATTGCGGCGCGCTGCGGCGCGCACAAAAGCCTGCGCGCGGTTCACTGCGTCCACGGCGATGCCGTACCAGAGCGAACTCCACAATGTATGTGACTGGGCCAGCATCGATTGCGCGGCAATCTCGGCAAATGGATGCGGCAGGATCTGCACCTTGTCCGCTTCGCCGCGAAATACAAAGCCTTCCGAACAGGTGCCGCGCATGCCCAGCGTGTCCCATTCATTGGTCTTTTCCAGCGTGTACTGGTCTTTGCGGAAAACTGTCATGACCTGATCGGACGAAGCTGCACCTTCGTGCGAGCGCGACGTGATCAGGATTGCATCGGCATAGACGCCATAGGAAATAACCGTGGCGTTCTTTTCCAGACGGCAGGTGTCGCCGTCGATTTCGATTGCGCAGATGGAATTGCGCAGGTCGCCGCCAATGCCGCCTTCCGTGGTGGCGGACGCAAGCAGCAACTGCTGGTCCGCAACGTCGCGCATGAAGCCGCGATGCCATTCAACCGATTGCCCATGTTCCACAAGGCTCGAAAGCTTGATGTGGTGCATGGCGAAGATCATCGCGCTTGCGGCACAGGATTGCCCCAAAATGCAGCAGAGTTCTGCAATCTGGTCGATTTCGGCGCCTTCGCCGCCCAGATCGCGCGGCACCTGAATGCCCAGCAATCGTTCGGCCTTCATCGCATCGATGGCTTCGCGCGGAAAGCGCCCTTCCTTATCGACTTGATCAGCGAATTTTCCGGCGATGGCTGCTACGCGACCGGCACGCTCGGAAAGGCTGTTCCCCCCGCCTGCATTCATTATGCGGCCTCGTTATCCTTGAGGATGCTGGTGATGGTCTGTTCAATCGCGCTGATGCTCGCAAAGGATTTGCGGTTCAGAAACTGATCCGGAAATTCGATGTCGAATTTGTCTTCAAGGCCCAGCATCAGCTGCACCGAGGCGAAGGACGACAGGCCCGCCGTATAAAGATCGGCATCGTCTGCAATGTCGGTCACGGCTATGGGCAATCCGCCGACCTTGGCCAGAATTTCCCGAATGGATTCATTCATGATTCATTTCCCCGCTCTTGGTGCGCGTCGACGCAAGCGTTTTTATCCGGCGCACCTTTGCCTAAAAGCTCTTGAGGGTCTGCAACCCCTGCTTGAGGCGATATTAGCACCAGCAAGCCTTTATATTATGTTGACAGGACAGGGTGGTTCCCGGTCAAATATGCAAAGCGTCGCATATAGTTAAATATTAATGATCTTCGCGGTTAATGTCGGAACATAAAGGTGGCTTCGAAGCATTAATTGAGCTTATGTGGAAGCTGGATTTAAATTTATCGATATTTATGACGTGGATATTCGTATTCTCTTATTGATCGAATAATATTATTTGATAATAAAAAGAGAATTGCGAAAGTTGAATCTCCATGAAGTCTTGAAATGATCGATATCATTTACGTTATAACGCCGATATTCGCGCTCATGGCATTTGGTTTTATTGCTGTGAAAACGGGGTTCTTTCCCGCTTCTGGTGTCGGCAGTCTCATTTCCTTCGTGAACAATTTTGCGACGCCCTGCCTGCTGTTTTACTCAATTACGACGAGCGACTTTCGTTCCGCCTTCGATCTCAAGATCATCGGCCCGTTTTATGTCGCGGCGATCATCTGCTTTGTGCTTGGCATTACCATCGCCCGCAAAGTCTATGGAAACCGCCCAGGCGAGAGCGTGTCCGTCGGGTTCTCCGGCACATTCACCAACACGGTGCTGATCGGCCTGCCGATCATGACCCGCGCCTATGGCGATCAGGCGCTGCCGGTTACCTTGTCGATCATCGGTTTGCATGGTGCGATCCTGCTGACGGTCGGCATGATGACGATGGAGCTTGTGCGCCGTGATGGTCAGGTCTTGAGCAAGACGATTATCGTCGCCTTGCGCCGCATCGGTTCCAATCCGCTGATCTGGGGTATTGCCACCGGCATCATCGGCTCCAGCCTCGGGATCAAACTCATCGAGCCTGCGGATGCGTTTTTCTCGATGATGGCGCAGGCGGTCGTGCCGGTTTCGCTGTTTGGTATCGGCGGCGCGCTGACTCAATTCAAGCTGTCGGAAAACTGGAAACAGGCTCTGATCGCATCGATCATCAAGCTGATGGTGCATCCAGCACTTGCCTATGCGCTGATGATCGGCGTGCTGAAAGTTCCCATGGAAACTGCGCGTTATGGCGTGCTGCTTGCAGCCATGCCCGCCGGTGTGAATGTCTATATATTCGCAACTTATTATAACCGCGCCTCTGGTGTGGCGGCCAATGCCATTCTCATCGGCACGCTGCTTTCAGCGGTCACCATGTCGTTCTGGCTATATATTCTCGCCGTCTAGCGAACACGCCCGTCTCAGACGGCGCGCCTGCGCTTCGCGGAGATTTCGTAGCGTTCCCACCCGACCAGAACAAAGCTGGAAGCGACGATCAGCAAGGCGCCAACGAAGACGTTTGTTGCCGGAATTTCCGCCCAGATCGCATAGCCATAGACAAAGGCCCAGATGAGGCCAGTATATTCGACCGGAGCAAGTGCCGATGCGGGCGCGTGACGAAACCCTTCGTAGAGAAGATACTGGCCAAGCGTTGCGATCAAGCCGAGGCCGAACATGAGCGCCCAGCCCATACCATCCGGCCATTGCCAGAGCCATGGAAAGGAAACTGCGCAGGCAATGCCGAAGATCAGGCTGGTTGCGAACATCTGCGTCAGCGTTGTTTCACTGCGGCTGACGAGCCGGATCAGGATCGTGCTCCATGCCCAGCAAAAGCCAGCCACTACGCACATGATGGCGGGTATCAGGTTTGGCGAATGGCCCGGATTGGCCGCGATGACAACGCCCACAAAGCCGCCGAAACAGGCAATCCAGCGTCCGGTTCCAATCCGCTCCTTCAAAACGAGAATGGACAGAAACATGACCATGATCGGTGCGGAGAAATAAAGCGTGGTCAATTCGGCAAGGCCAAGAAACTTGGCGGCATTATAGAACAAAAGCCATGCAAACAGCATCAGCCCGGCACGCAGGACAAGCGTGCCGCGATAGGGGCTGTGCATGATCGACGGGTGGCGGTAATAGCGCACCAAAGCGCCGGTAATCACGACAATGACCAGACTGCGCATGAAGAGGATTTGGGGCACGGCATAACTGGCGACGAGCCATTTCACCAGTGCATCCTGCAAGGCGAAGCATGCATAGCCAGCCGATGCCAGCGCAATTCCGACCAGCGGCTTTGTTTCCTGCATGCCCGTCGACATAATAACCCGCCAAACCGTTATTTTAAAACGAGCAGTTACCGCTGCCGCAAGGCAATGTCATGTCAAAAATAATGATTGATTGATCAGCGTTTGTGACAGGACGCGACCACAAACCATCTTCTACTCATGCGCGCAGTGATATTCAGGCATTCCATGCAGTGTTGAAAGTTGTTTTCTAAAGACAATGTAAAATACGACATATGCCGTATTTTAAATGTTTCTGTATGTCTATTCAATGTTCTCTTGTCGCCAATGCATTTTAGTGACAGAAAATAAGCTGTTCGGGGCAAGGGGGACATCGTGCGGTCGGGGACACTAGCGGGGATGCGTGGCGCGCCGGGATGGCGCTATCTTTGTGCGATGATAGTCGGGCTTTTTGCCTTGATATCCGGTTCGTTGGCGGCTCAATCCGCGCCGACGGCGGCCCCGATAGAACATGTTATATTTAGCAATGGGTCTATCGTTGGTTGGATTGGGGCGACTGTTGGCGGAACGCTAACTTATTCACTGGCATCAAACCCGATGCATGGCATCATTACCAATTTCTTTCCTGAAACCGGAATCTTCACGTATACACCTGCACCGAATTTCAGCGGCGTCGATACATTCACATATCAAGTAACGGACGACACTGGCAGTGCTTCAAATACAGTAACAATTACTGTATTGGGACAAAATCCGACCGTCATGTCAGTGACCGTTCCAAGATCCGGCTACTACAAAGCCGGTGATAAGTTGAACTTCGTCGTGAATTTTGATGATTTGTTTTCCGTAATTGGGAATCCGGTTATACCAATCGTTATAGGTACAACCCTAAGAAATGCGATTTATACACCAACACCAGGGAATGTAAGCAGCAACAGCTTAACTTTCTCCTATACTATCCAGCCTGGCGACATTGATGCAAACGGGATTAGCATTGGGCCTGCGATAGTTTTGAACGGCGGGACAATTGAGACCAACGCGGGTCAGCCAGCCGATCTTACACTCAACAATGTTGGTGCTACGAACGGGGTTCTTGTTAATACAGCCAATCCAACAGTGGTGCTTTCAACGTCGTCGCCCGCCTCCAGCGAGGAGAAGATCATTACCATCACTTTCTCGGAAGCGGTATCGGGGCTGGACCAGAACGATTTCGAGATATCCACTACAGGACTCCATGATATTACTTATCGTTTGGATTCATCCGTTAACAATATAGTTTATACGCTTCGAATGCGGGTTCAAAGTAGTGAATCGGTTCAGATACAATTACCAGAAAACGCTGCCGTGAGTTTTTTTGGAAATAAAAATCTTGCGTCCAACATATTGGATATTTCAGTTGTTAAATCATCCGATGCGAATTTGCAGAATCTTATTCCCAGCACAGGTACTTTAACGCCGACCTTTGCTCCCAACACGAGCTCGTACACGTTGAATGTCGCAAACGATGTGGAGAGCATTTCGTTCACACCATCGCTTGCAGATATCAACGCAACGGCTGTCGTCAATGGGGCATCAACGCCCAATGGAACGTCCAGCGCTTCAATCCCATTGGTGGTGGGGAGCAACACGGTTACCACGACTGTTACCGCGCAGGATGGAACCACCACGAAGAGCTATACGGTCAAT
>NZ_RCHH01000013.1:0-103102 GCF_003664555.1 Ochrobactrum soli
CGCGATAGAGAAGTCGAGGTCGCCGGCCCTGCTTCACGCAGAGCCGTCACATTGCCAGTCGAAGCTGTCATCCAAAAAGCCTCTTTACTGCGTCACAAGCGGGCAGCCGCCCTTGTCGAGCGGACGGAATGCCTCGTCACCGGGGATGGTGCGCAGAACTTTGTAATAGTCCCACGGACCTTTGGATTCCTCAGGTGACTTGACCTGAACGAGATACATGTCGTGAACCATACGACCGTCGGCGCGCAGCTTTGCATTGCGGGCGAAGAAGTCGTTGATATCCATCGTGCGCATCTTGTCGAGCACGGCCTTGCCGCTGGTGGATTTTGCCGCTTCGGACGCCTTGAGGTAATTCATGACAGACGAATAAACGCCTGCATGAACCATCGTCGGCATTTTACCGTTCATCCGTTCCCCGAAACGCTTCGACCAGGCACGGGTCTGGTCATCATAATCCCAGTAAAAGCCGGTGGTCAGTGTTAGGCCTTTTGCAGTTTCGAGACCAACGCTATGAACGTCGGAGAGAAACAGTAACATGCCTGCGATCTTCTGGCCGCCCTGGGTAATGCCATATTCACTGGCTTGCTTGAGGGCGGTCATCGTATCGCCCGACGAATTTGCAAGCGCTATCACATCGGCACCCGATGCTTGCGCCTGTAGCAGGAAGGAGGAAAAATCAGTGGTTTCACGCGGATGACGCACCGCGCCCACCACTTCGCCACCGCTTGCCTTGACGGCTTCCGCTGTATCGCGTTCCAGCGCATGGCCGAAGGTATAGTCAACGGTAATGAAGTACCACTTCTTGCCCCCCTCCTGCGTCATGGCGCGACCGGTGCCATTGGCGAGCGAATAGGTGTCCCAGGTCCATTGCGCCGTCGTTGGCGAACAGGCTTTGCCGGTCAGGTCCGAGGAACCTGCCGTGGACGCCAGAAACGCTATGTCCTTGTCACGCGTGATCTCTTGAACCGCCATGGCGACCGATGATGTCGGCACGTCGATAATGGCTTTGACGTTCTTCTCGTCGATCCAGCTGCGCGCCAGCGTCGAACCGATATCCGGCTTGTTCTGATGGTCGCCGACGATGACCTCGATGGGCTCCCCATTCAGCTTTCCGCCGAAATCCTCCACCGCCATTTTTGCGGCCACGACCGAACCTTCGCCTGCCAGGTCGAAGTTCATGCCGGACATATCCGTCAGCACGCCCAGCCGAACCGGTTCTGCCAAAGCCGGACTTGCGAGCATCATGGTGGCAAACACACCCGAAAGCATCATTGATTTCATTTTCATGTTTTCCTCCTCCCAAATTACAACGGTGTCAGCCCGACTGGCTGCTGCTTTCCGCAATCAGTCTCGCCAGATAAAACTGGTCGGCTTCATAAGGCGCAGCCCAGTTGGCGCGGTGTTCTTGATCAATGGCTCTTTTCGTCATCCGCAAGGCCAAGGGTGGACATTCAGCGATGGTCTGCGCGAAGAGTTTGGCGGTTTCGACCGCGCCGCCCGCAGGGGCAATCTTGTCACAAAGCCCCAGATTGAGCGCGTCCTGCTCGCCGATCCGTTCATTGGCGAAGAGCGCCCGCTTGGCGCGCGTCGGACCGATTAGCGATGACAGGAGGGGCAGCCCGCCCCAACCCAGCGTCATGCCCAGACGGACTTCCGGAAACTGAAAGAATGCTCCGTCCGCCATAACGCGGAAATCTGCTGCCAAGGCCAGGATGCCGCCACCACCAACTGCCGGACCTTCAACCGCTGCAATGGTGATCTGCGGCAACAACCGCCACCGATCGCACATGACGCCGCCGAGCGACATGGCCGTGTGGCGTGCAACGGCGCCCGCACTGGTGCGCCACAGGTTCTCGTCCTTCAAATCGACGCCGCCGGAAAAGCGGCTTTCGGTTCCGGCGATGATAACGACCTGAACACTGTCATCCGCCGATAACTCGTCCGCTGCCTGGATAAGCGCCTTGATCGATTCTTCATTGAGAGCATTGGCCTTGCCGCCACGGTCATAGCGCGCCACCGCAATCGGTCCCTCGCGCTTGATATCGACTATGGCCATTTCCATCCTCCCAGATGTTTTCGCTTTGACATACTACCGAGTATGTTGCATATTCCAAACAGGTTTGCAACTGCCCTCTTTTGAAGGTTTAGTTGTGGCCGGGTAGGAGGAATTCAGAACATGACGCCAGACCAGCGCGCGCTCAACCGTAACCATTCCGTGTTGCGATATCTTCTCGATCAATATGCAGCCGAGCGCCCCACGGCACCATTCGTGCATTTTTGGCCGTCGACGGAGTGGGATTACAAGACGACCCGCGACCGAGTTCGCCAGCGCGCGGCAACGCTGCAATCCCATGGCGTAAAACGCGGCGATCACGTGCTTTGTTTTATGGGCAACGGCCCGGATCTGCTCACCACCTGGTTCGCGATCAACTATATCGGTGCAGTCTATGTGCCAATCAACACCGCAGCACTCGGTCGCCCTCTGGAACATATTCTGGACGATGCGGATGCACCGTTGATGATCGCCCACGCCGATCTGGTGGAACGATTGCTGGATGTCGCACCCGGCAAACTGCGCAAGGTTCTGGTGGTCGAAGGCTCTGTTAGCTGTGCAGTCGATGGTGTGGAAATTCTGCCTTTGTCTGACGTGGAAACAGTCAGCGAAACCGAACTTGTTCTCGACAAGCCGATTGAGCCGTGGGACACGCTTGCCATCATGTACACCTCGGGTACGACGGGCAACGCCAAGGGCGTCGTAACCTCTTATGTGCAGCTTTATACGATGGGCCCGGACGCCTTTGACTGCGTCGATGAAACGGATCGCTGCATGATCTGCGGTCCGATCTTCCATTGCGGCTCCACCCTTTATGTCTATGCGATGCTGGCGCGTGGCCTTTCCATCGGTATGATGCGCGAGTTCAAAACCCAGCATTTCTGGCAGGCCGTTCGGGATACGAACTCGACCTATTGCCTGTTGCTGGGCGTCATGGCGAGTTTCCTTCTGAAACAGCCGGTTTCATCGGATGATCGCAACCACCCGCTGCGGCGCGCCTTCATTACCCCGTTCGGCGAGGATGGCCCATTATTTGCGGAAAGATTCGGCGTCGAGGCATGGACCATCTACAACATGACCGAAATCGCCAGCCCGCTTGTTGCTGGACCCGGCATCACGCAAAAGGGAATCGCCGGAAAGCCGCGCCCCTGGTATCAGCTGCGCGTAGTTGACGAAAACGACATCGAAGTGCCGGATGGCACGGCTGGTGAACTGGTCATCCGCTCCGACCGCCCCTGGGCGTTGATGAAAGGTTATTACAACAATCCGAAAGCTACCGTCGAAGCCATGCGCAATGGCTGGTTTCACACTGGAGACAGCTTTCGCAAGGATGAAAACGGTGTCTATTTCTTCGTGGATCGCCTGAAAGACGTCATCCGGCGGCGCGGTGAAAATATCTCGTCCTTCGCTTTGGAGGCCGAAGTGCTTTTCCACGACACCGTCAAGGAATGCGCAGCTATCGCAGTCCCGAGTGAACTGAGTGAGGATGAAGTTCTGATCGCCGTAACCCCTGTCGAAGGGCAGGAAATCGTTGCGGGGGAACTGCTGGAGTTTCTCGCAGGTCGTCTGCCCCGCTTCATGGTGCCGCGCTATGTACGAATTTTGGAATCTCTTCCAAAAACCTCGAGCGGTAAAATTCAGAAACATGTACTACGCAGCGAAGGCATTACCGGAGATACGATTGATCGCGAGCTCAAGGTGAAGCGCGCGAGTTGATCTATCAAAATCGAAAGACCTGGACATCATGGAAAATTTCATCTTCAACACAACGCCATCCATCGTGCTGCAAACCGGCGGGCTGGCGAAGATTGTCGATATTGCCGGACACCTATTGGGCAAGCGCGTTGTTATCGTCACCGACAAGGGATTGCGTAAGCTCGGACTGCTGACCCCGGCCACAAACGCCTTGGAGCAGGCGGGCATTGCCATCTCGATCTTCGATGATGTGCAGGCCGACCCGCCGGAAAGCAATGTTCTCGCGCTGAAAGACCAGATCGTCGCCCACGAAGCGACTGGCGTTCTCGCCATCGGCGGTGGCTCATCAATGGATGTTGCAAAGGTTGCCGCCCTGTTGGCAAAAAGCGGTGAAACGCTGAACGACATTTACGGCGTGAACATCGCGCGCGGGCCACGCCTGCCGCTCGTGTTGGTACCAACGACGGCGGGCACGGGATCGGAAGTCACACCGATATCAATCATCACCACGGGAGCATCGGAGAAGAAGGGCGTTGTCTCCCCGCTGCTATTGCCTGACATGGCAATCCTGGATGCGGATTTGACTGTCGGCTTGCCAGCAGCGGTAACCGCTGCCACCGGCATCGATGCGATGGTCCATGCCATCGAGGCTTATGCTTCAGCTTCGGCCAACAACAATCCTTTGTCGCGTTCGCTGGCGCGCAACGCCCTGCAACTGCTCGGCGCCAATATTCGCACTGCGGTCTTTGAGGGCGGCAACCGCGACGCACGCGCCGCTATGTTGCTCGGATCGTTGCTTGCCGGTCAGGCCTTTGCCAATTCTCCGGTTGCTGCTGTGCATGCACTCGCATACCCGATTGGCGGGCATTTCCATGTGCCGCACGGCTTGTCCAACGCGCTCGTGCTTGCGCATGTATTGCGCTTCAACTTGCCGGAAGCCAGCCACATTTATGCGGAAATTGCAGCAGACGTTTTCCCGGAACTGAGCACCGTGTCGGCAGAAAAACGTGCTGAAGCCTTTGTCGAAAAACTGGCGGATCTCAGCCGTGAGCTCGGCGTGCCGCAGACATTGCGCGAAGTGAATATTACGGAAGACGATCTGCCCCTGCTTGCGCGCGACGCAATGAAACAGACGCGGCTTCTGGTCAACAATCCGCGCAAGGTCACTGAGGCGGATGCCTTGGCGATTTATAAAGCCGCTTATTGATAGCGCCGCTGGTAACATCATGAAAAAGGCCGGTTTGACCGGCCTTTTTCGTATCTATCAGCAAATTTCGAACAGGCCCGCAGCGCCCATGCCGCCGCCAACGCACATGGTCACCACCACGTAACGTCCATTGCGCCGCTTGCCTTCGATGAGGGCATGCCCGGTCATACGCGCGCCCGACATTCCATAAGGATGGCCAATCGAAATAGCGCCGCCACTTACGTTCAGTTTTTCATTGTCGATACCAAGCTTGTCGCGGCAATAAAGCACCTGTGCCGCAAAGGCTTCGTTCAGTTCCCACAGATCGATATCATCGACCGTCAGGCCATGCTGTTTTAGCAGTTTCGGTACGGCATAAACCGGGCCGATACCCATCTCGTCAGGTTCGCATCCGGCGACCGCCATTCCGCGATAAATACCAAGCGGAGATAGGCCCCGCTTTTCCGCTTCCTTTGCTTCCATCAAAACAGATGCCGAAGCACCATCAGACAATTGCGAGGCGTTGCCAGCGGTAATAAAGCCACCCTGCGCTATTGTCTGCCCCCCGGAAAAGACCGGCTTCAACCCGCGCAAACCTTCCAGTGTGGTTTCGGGGCGATTGCCTTCGTCCATGGCCAGCTCAACGCTTTTTGCGGAGACCTCGCCCGTGGCCTTGTCCTTGACCAGCATGGTGGACTGGATCGGGACAATCTCGGCGTTCAGGCGGCCTGCGGCCTGTGCAGCCGCGGTGCGTTGCTGCGATTGCAGCGCATATTCATCCTGCGCCTCACGCGATATACCATAACGCGCTGAAACGATCTCCGCCGTCTCAATCATGCTCATATAGGTGGCGGGCAGATGCTCCGTCAGCCAGGGATCACGCCAGCGATAGACATTCATATGCTCGTTCTGCACGAGTGAAATCTGCTCCACACCACCGCCAATAGCAATCGTCATACCATCGCCGGTGATCTGCTTGGCTGCTGTTGCGATAGCCATCAGCCCCGACGCGCATTGACGATCCATAGACTGACCCGGAACTGAAACCGGAAGGCCAGCCCGCAACAAGGACGTGCGGGCGATATTCATGTGGGTCGTGCCTTGCTGAAGCGCAGCACCAAGAACCACATCCTCTACTTCCGCGCCATCAATGCCCGCGCGCTCAACCGCAGCGGCAATCGCGTGACCCGCCAGCGCTGGCGAAGACGTGTCGTTAAAGGCTCCGCGATAGGCTTTGCCAATCGGTGTGCGCGCAGTTGATACTATGACAGCTTCTCTCATCAAAACTCCTCCACTGACGCCGAAACGTAAAGCCTGTCGGCCAATTCTTTCAATTCCGGAGTCAGCGGAACCGGCCGTCGCGTGTCTCGGTCTACATAGACATGCACATATTCACTTACAGCGGCGGTCAACTCTTCGTCATCCTTGAAGATGCCAAAACCCCACAGCAGACTGGTATTGCCGATATGCTCGACGCGAACCCCGACAACGACATTGTCAGGATAGGAAATTTCGGAGAAATAATTCGTTGAATTGCGCGCAACGATACCAATGGGTGTAGAGCCGTTCAACTCCAGAGCACCAGACGCAATCAGCGACCGGTTCAATGCCGCATCGCAATATTGCATATAGACGACATTGTTGACGTGGCCGTAAATGTCCATGTCGCTCCAGCGCGTCTGCATATCGTAGAACTCCCGATAGGCTGACCGGGGTTCAGCCTTCGGTCGGGGTTTTGACGCCGTCATTCGATAACCTCATTGGCGCGGGACGTCGCGATGATGCGGTCCACATGCGCCAAACCGGCATCCGTCTCGATGAAATTAGTCATGTCATCGATCTTTGAGAAAGCAGCCGCAACGGCTTCCGGTGTCCGCTCGCCTTTCGGCAGATAAACGCCTTCACTTTCCACAATCGCCATACGGGCCACAGTTCCCGCACCAGCCAGAAGCACAGTGCGGCTTGGCGCCTGTTCACTGACGAGGAAGAGAGCAGCCGGAACGACGTTTTCGGGTGCGAGGCGCACCAGCATCTCGTCATCCAGCACATCGCCGGTCATGCGCGTTGCAGCAGTCGGGGCAATCGCATTGACATGAATGTCGTATTTGTCGCCTTCAAAATGCAACACATTCATCAGGCCGACGAGGCCTGCCTTGGCCGCACCATAGTTGGACTGGCCGAAATTCCCATAAACGCCAGACGTAGAGGTCGTCATCAGGATGCGGCCATAGTTCTGGCCTTTCATGACGTCCCACACCGCCCGGCTGGCATTGGCCGAGCCAATAAGATGCACGTCAACCACGGCGCGAAAATCGGCCATATCCATCTTCGCGAAGCTCTTGTCGCGCAAGATCCCGGCATTGTTGATGAGAATATCGATGCGACCGAATTCTTCGACCGTGCGCTTCGCCAGCGCCTGCATGTCTTCGAACTTCGTGACGTTGCCAGCGTCGGCAATGGCGACACCGCCCTTGGATCGAATTTCCGCAACGACCTTTTCGGCTGCCTCCGATGCCCCCCCGGTGCCGTCGCGGCTGCCACCGAAATCGTTCACGACGACCTTTGCGCCGCGCGCTGCCAGTTCGAGGGCATAAGCGCGCCCAAGCCCGCCGCCCGCACCCGTTACAATTGCAACACGATTTTCAAAAGAAATGGCCATGTGATCTTCAACCTACTGTCAGTATGAGCCAGTCAGCGGCGAGTGCTGGCTTGGTTTCGTCTTTGATTTCAACGGTCGCTGCAAGAGTCTGGAGCTGACCGTTACCCTTCGGCTGCACCGATTTGGAACTGAATACGCCACGGATGGAAGAACCCACCTTCACCGGCGCAAGGAAGCGGACTTTGTCGAAGCCATAGTTGATTTCAACCGTACCGGCTGCAACTTCCGGCAAAACCTCGCGGCTGAGCTTGGTCAACAGGCCGAGCACAAGAAACCCGTGTGCGATGGTGCCACCGAACACACTTTCAGTCGCTGCGCGTTCGGGGTCTGTATGAATGAATTGATGATCGTCGATCACATCCGCAAACCGATCCACAAGCTGCTGATCGATCTTGATCCAGTCCGAGTAGAGGAACTGGCTTTCCGCGTCTGCGGAGAGCGCAGACGCAGCAGAATTAGGCTGTATTTCCAAATTTATGTCCTCCAAGCGCTGAAAAATGGAACGCGGTCGCATTAATCAACAACATACTGAGTAGTATGCACTTGAACATCGCTTTGTCTAGTGGCATTTTCCTTACGAAATTTGCTAGGCTTGGTTGCCGCTTACCTACGCATAAATCGGAGTAGCAGATGGCTGACAGCCGCCGATCTAACCGCACGGACAGTACAGGGAATGTCGTGATCCTGGAAACAGCCGCCCAGTGTTTCATGGAACAAGGCTTTTCGACCACAAGCATTGATGATGTGGCGCGCAGGATGGGCTCCACCAAGGGGCGTATCTATCACTACTATTCTTCCAAGACGGATTTGTTCTTCGACGTGCACCGCGAAGGCATGGAACGACTGTTCAAGGCCGTTGAGCCGGTTATGACGCTGAATGGCTCAGGCCTGTACCGGCTTGAAGAGATGCTCACCGCTCACGCGCTTGCCATGATGAACAACGTCGCTTTCGAAGCGGTGGTGGTGCAAGGCGTTCACATGCACAAGCTCGCGGCGACCACACCCGACCAGCGCAGAACGCTCAACGAGCTGATCTCGATCAGACGCCGGTTTGAGGATTTGTTCAAGCAGGTCATTCGCGAAGGCATCGAGGACGGCAGCATTCGCCATGTCGACGTGTCGATAGCGGCCAAGGCCGTGCTCGGCGCCATCAACTGGCTGTCGATCTGGTATCAACCCAGAAGCGTCGATACCGACGCCGACAGGATTGCCCTGGCCAAAGAAATTGTGGGCATACAGATCAAAGGGCTGCATTCGTAAGAGACGACCGACCGCCTCCCACGAATGCGCCATCAATTGCTTTAAGAGCTGAACTGGCGAATTTCATTTCGTTGTGACAAAACGATCCAGTTTGCCGAGTGTCTCCATCCCCAGCTCGATCGCTCCGAAGCCCTTGGCATCCTGGAATTCAGCCGCTGTACTGAAGACCATTCCCAGGGTCACTTTCGTAAACCCGTCCTGATCCTCGAACGCGGCCCATGCATCGGCATGTTTCGGCCCGTTCTCACCCCACAAAAGCGTATAGCCCAGCCGTTCCTCCGGCCTGACCTCACAATAGCGGTGGTGGTTCGGATAGGCTGTGCCGTCCGGGCCGATCATGTCGAAAGCCCATTCGCCGCCCTGACGAAGATCGATCCTCTTTGTGCGACACGAAAAACCTTCCGGCCCCCACCAAAGCGGCAACGTCTCGGGGTTCATCCATGCCTTCCAGACAACCGCTCGCGGTGCCCGTATGATTTTCTGCAACACCATGGTGCGCTCGGCGGCTTGTGCCAGATTGTCTAGACCCGCGCCGAAGCCTTCGCTATAGCCCGCCTCCATATTCCCGGCCAGCGAAGACAGCTGAACCGTCACCGCCACACTGCTGCGTTCGCCCTTATCGGCAAAGGTAGCAGTAACCAATGCTGCCGATTGCTTCACGCTTTCGCTTGAGATCACTTCATAATTCACGCTGCGCAACGCGGGCTGCAATTCGAGCCAGCCACATTCGCAGCGAATGTCGGGCTGACCTTTCACCCTGCATAGAGAAACCTCGCGACCGCCGATCCGGGTGTCGGCTTCCAGAAATTCCACTTCGACGGCAGAGTTTGGCGCAGCCCAGACCGCCCGCGCGGCGGGAGCGGTCCACGCCTGCCACAGAACGGATACCGGCGCCGCCACGTTCCGCTCAAAGGTAAGCGTTGCAAAACGACTGTCACCTGTTGCCGCTACGCCCATGCTACCGGGCTTCTCAATCCGTGTCATTCTTGCGCTCCTCCATCACATTCATCACAAACGCATCCAGCCGATCCAGACGTGCTTCCCAAATGGCGCGCTGTTCATCCATCCAACTGCGCGCTGGCTCCATAGCTTCAGGGCGGATAGCGCAAGTACGTATTCGTCCATCCTTCGATGACACGATCAAACCAGCCTCTTCCAGCACGGAAAGGTGTCGCATCACCGTCGGCAGGCGCAGCCCCGTCGGACCAGCCAATTCCGTCACCGCTGTAGGCCCACCGGCCAAACGGGTCAGGATCGACCGTCGTGTCGGGTCTGCCAACGCGTGGAACAATAATGAAAGATCTGGATCATGCTTAGCCATATTGCTAACTATTCAGATATCGGAACAATGCGCAAGAGAAAACTTAGCTGATTGGCAAAGTTTCTCTTGCGCTGTTAATTTGCTTCCCAGCTATGAGAAACAGCTAGCCGCAATATGCACGACTGATTTTGCCGGTCGTGGTGTCTGTTTCGATAGTTATGCGCTCCTGCCTGAAATCCATTGTAACCGGGTCGCCGGGCTTCACTTGGCGGACGATGGTTGCGCCTGTCAGCTGCATGGCGGCGTCGTCGGTAAGTCTATCCTTGCCAGCGAGGGTTTCTGCGACATCTTTTTTGCAAATTCCAGCCTGAGCTTCGGGCGCAGCCGGGACTTGTTCTTTTTGACATGCGGATACCGCAAGCACCAGCACCGCACCGGACAACAAAAATGAGCGACGCATGAAATCCATGATCAAGATATCCTTTCAGAACAAACCATCTGCCACCGGAATAGCGCTATTGCGAAACACCAGCAGCCCTATGACCGTTGATAATCTCGCTCAGATGACTGGAACCTGAACGCAGGACGATTTCCTGTTGGCGCAGCAAATCAGTATCGATATGTTTTGCCGGAATAGCGATCGGTATCAGGATGGAACTATGAACCTGCATAATGGAAGCATATGGGCGCGGTTCCGCTCTGCCTTGCTCCCATTTATCATATGGCTTCTGCTCAATTTTCTGGTGATCAGCGGCCTTGCAGTCTATCAGCGATCCGAATTGTTGTCCGAACTCCAGGCGGCCAGTTTCACGTTACATCGTGAAGCTTCTCAACGTGCGGTTCAGCATGATGCCCATTTGACTGCGCTTTCGACGATTGCGCAATCCAAGGTGCGGACTGCCGAACTCTCACAAGACGACGTGTTTCTCGAAGTCGCTACGACCATCACACGTTTCTATCCCCGGATCGATGAAATTCAACTTGTGCCGATCGACCCGTCAGCGCCTGTTACCGGCACAAGAGAGCTGGAACCGGAGCTGACCGCAACCATACGAGCGGCGGCACTCTCATCGAGCGGCGTTCCGAAACTGATCACACCAGCGGCGCGTCCCGGGCATTACCTGATTATAAAGCGCAGCCCGAATAACGACGATCCCCACGATGGGCTGGCGCTATCGATCAATGCTGACGCCCTGATCAGCTCGGACGATGCATTCTGGCGCCGTAGCGGTGTTGCGCGCCGTCTTCTGATGCCGGATGGAACAATTCTTTTCAGCAACCCAGTATCATTTGGCGCAGCGCTCTTTTCCAAGCAATTGGGAAGCGCCTCTCAGCCGCTTCTTTTCGAAACCGCCATGAAGGTGGGATGGGCCGCTCTGCTGCCTCTGGACCAGTTGATCCCGATCCTCATTCTCATAAATCTGCTTTTCTTCGGGGGGCTGGTCATCATTCGCCAAATGAAACGCACACGCCATGCGGAGCGTCGCGCAGAACTGAGCGGCCTTGAAGCCCGCCTGGCCCATGCGTCGCGCGTCAACACGATGGGGGAAATGGCAAGCGGCATGGCGCATGAATTGACGCAGCCGCTGACGGCGCTTCTCGCTGGGGCGCAGGCCGGACGCCGCCTGTTGAGCCGCAACAACACAACGGCGCTTGCGAGTGCGCTTGACGATATGGTGGATCAGGCGCGCCGCGCTTCGGCCATTCTGGATCGGTTGCGCAACTGGTCGCGTCCGCAACGCAGGGAAAACATCAAAGCCGACCTGCGCCTTTCACTGCAAAATGTACAAACCTTGCTGGCCTCAGAAGCAAAACGGCAAAGTGTCGGGTTAGACCTCCTGATGCCTGAAAGCCCTTTGTTGGCCGCAGTAGACCCGGTGGAAATGGAGCAGGTAATGTTCAATCTTCTGCGCAATGCCATCGAGTCTTTTCGTGACACCGACGATGATCGTGATCGGCACGTAACAGCGTCGCTTAAAACGGAAGGAACCATGGCGGTTCTGGAGGTTCAGGATAACGGCCCAGGTGTCGCGCCCGAGCTGCTGCCTCGCCTTTTCACGCCGTTTACGACAAACCGTCCCGAGGGAACCGGCCTTGGACTTGCGCTGAGCCAACGTCTCGTTGAACGCTTCGGCGGCGAGATTTCCTATATCCCACAGGAACACGGCGCGCTATTTCGCGTGGTGCTTCCGATGGCTGCCGACAGAGAAAGTTGAAATTAATGGTTCAGCCTGTTTACCTCGTCGATGACGATGCAGCAGTCAGAAAGGCCCTCAGCCTTCTACTCTCGACCATAGATATCGAGGTTAAAACTTT
Organism: Ochrobactrum soli; assembly: GCF_003664555.1. NCBI lineage: Bacteria > Pseudomonadati > Pseudomonadota > Alphaproteobacteria > Hyphomicrobiales > Brucellaceae > Ochrobactrum > Ochrobactrum soli. The sequence goes on from NZ_RCHH01000013.1 coordinate 12,431, forward strand.
TGCAGATCCGTCTGCATTTCTGGCGCAATTGCCACGACTGACGCCCGGATGCCTGATTTTCGACATTCGTATGCCGGTGATGACGGGCCTTAAACTGCAGGAGGTTTTGGCTGCGCAGGAAATCGACTGGCCTGTGATCATTATTTCCGGCCACGGCGATATCGAAGCCTGTCGCCGCGCTTTTCGCAATGGCGCTGTAGATTATCTATCCAAACCCGTCGATGAGCAGGACCTGATCGATGCGATCCAGAAAGCCCAGCAATTGCTGGACCACAAGCTGGGCAGCAAGGCGCTGAGAGCCGAAACGCTTGCCTTGCTCGATATGTTGACAGCACGCGAGCGCGAGGTGCTGGACCGTATTGCGCAAGGCTTCACCACCCGGCAGATTGCGGATGGTCTTGGGTTATCTCCACGCACCATCGACAGTCACCGTGCAGCCATTGGCGTAAAACTAGGCACCACATCGCAAGCGGAAATGACTCGCCTGTGGCTCGAAGGAAGTGCAAATCCGTAGAACTACGGATAAGATCGCAAAGGCTACGGATTCAGTTTCAGGGCGGGCAGAGTTAGATCACACCCATCGAAACCGAGGAACGACCATGATCCGCAAACTTGCTATTATCGCTCTGTCGCTGGCTCCGGCTACCGCTTTCGCTCAGACCCTTCCCACGACGCCCTATCTGCCGCTCGATCTGGCAACCAAAGCCGCTCAGGCTGCACTCGATGCATGTGTCGCCAAGGGCAACAATGTGAGCGTCGCAGTTGTTGCGCGTGATGGATCGACGAAGGTGCTGCTGAAAGCCGATCTTTCCGGCCCGCACACTGGCAACAGCGCCACAGGAAAAGCGTTCACGGCGGCAGCTCTTGGCCGTGACTCCGGCGAACTCGCAGAATTTATCGCGTCGAAGCCAGCCAATAGCGGCATGCGGGATATGGATTCACGCTTCGTCATCCAGGCGGGCGGGCTGCCGATCAAGATCGGCGATGCGCTAGTGGGCGGAATTGGCGTCGGCGGCGCACCGTCGGGCGCAACGGATGCCGAATGTGCACTCGCCGGCATCCAGGCAATCGTTGCTAAATAAAGAACAGTCGGGGCCGCAGCTAAGCGGCCCTAATCTTTTCTGGCAGGTGAGCCATTGTTGCCTTGAAACGAGGTTCCTTTTCATAGATGAAGGCGGGATAATCCGCGCCTACGGACTCTGAACGGGACGGCGAACAGATCACCTATCAAAGAAAATAACGGTGAAGCGTTCTGATCAGACGTTGGCGAAGCTATGCCAGTTGCGCGCGACATTTCACCCGAGCACTTGATTAAAAAAGCCACTTTGGTACTAAAAGAAGGCCATTACGCAATCAGGATGTGATCCAGAATTTTGATATGACGAATATTTTTCAAATCTTGCTCAATATTTCCAACGGTTTGAAGAATGTGTCGGCATTTCCTCTCATGATGGATGCCAGATCAGACGATGCCATCGGGTTGCTGCACACATAAGTTTGCAGCGACCCCGACACTCCCATCACTACGAAACACCTAGTTCGCACTGGCAGGGCCAGTCGTTCTTTTCAACGTTTGGGTTTTTAAATGGCTATCTGGACTGAGTTGGCGCGCGCCGGCAATGACGCTGGCGACGAAATATTGTTGCGACAAAGAGGCGATATCTATGAAATTCGATATAACGGGTTGGAATTGATGTCGAACGTCAATTTCCAATCGGAGATTGTTCTCGCTGAACGTTCACTGCGCTTCTTAAATCACACGCCCAAGAGAATTCTCATCGGTGGGCTTGGCATGGGTTTCACGCTTCGAGCAGCGCTCGATTTTGTTCCGCAGGACACGCAGATAACCGTGTGTGAACTCGTTCCTGAAATTGTCGAATGGAACCGTTCCGTCATCGGTCATCTGGCCGACCATCCAATTCGGGATCATCGTGTTGAACTTCAGGTTGGCGACGTCATGGAGACGTTACGACAGCGGCCTGCGGCATATGATTTGATTTTGATGGATACCGATAATGGTCCTGATTTTCTCGTAAGAGAACAGAACAATGCGATTTACTCTGGAAGCGGCCTCGCCGTCCTGGGAAGAGCTCTGATCCCGACAGGGGCGGCAAGTTTCTGGTCTGCAACCACATCGTCAAAGTTCGAGAGAATGCTTGATGCGGAACGATGGAACTGGAACCGTCACGATATATGCCTGATAGGTGGCAGAGCCGATGCATTTCATTATGTTTATTCTGTCAATCGAAGCGCAAAAACGGTTCTTCAATCCCAAAAGAATAGCAGCCCGCGCCAACCAGTCAGTGCCTGACAACTCCATGGGGAGGAAGGCGGCTTACCGCTGTCTTCCTTTCATCATCTGCATATCTCGCACTGCTGCAAAGGCGAGGTCGGCGAGCGGCCCGGTCGCAAATTCTACTTCCACAGTATAATACGCTAGGCGTTCAGCGCATCGGATGCTAAATCCTCCATAGAAAGACATGACGACCACGGAAGCTCGAGACGCAGCGATGATGAATCACGAATCCCATGACCCAGGCGGCAAGGTTCGCTTGAAGGTTAAACCGGAGATCAGAGGCGACGCAATCTTTTCCGAATGCGGTCGATACCGTCGTCTTCTGACGCGCGAATGGGACGGTGGAGATAAAGACGGATATGTGCTCTGGATCGGCATGAACCCCAGCACTGCGGCCTATGATGTGGACGATCCAACGGTTTTCAAAGAGCAGAAGTTTACGCGCCGCTGGGGCTACAGCCGCTATGTAAAATGCAACGTGATGGATTATCGCGCCACGCATCCAAAAATGTTGCTGGAAGAAGGTGTTGTTCCTTGCACCGAGGAGAATGTTCAGACAATTCTCGAACAGGCCAAACATGCAGCAATCGTGGTGATGGCCTATGGATCACTGCACAAGAAGTTTGCGCATCATGGCGAGCTCATCACGAATGCGCTGCGCAACAACAATATCAAGCTCCATGCGCTGAAGATTACAAATAATGGCTCGCCCGGCCACCCGCTTTATTTGAAGGATACGAGCGAATTGATCGCTTATTGAAACACGAACGATGTTCGGCTGGACACAAAAAATATTATCGATCCGGGGAGCGGTTGATGCGCAAAACCGGCACCACAGACCAACGATAGAAAGACGGAAAATTGGCCAAGAACCTTCCCCGCAATCAGGCTGGTTTTGCAACGCGCGCGATCCATATCGGTCAGGAACCAGATCCTTTGACCGGAGCCGTGATCCCTCCGATCTACCATGCAACGACATATGTGCAGGACGGGATTGGAGCGAGCAAAGGTTTCGACTACACCCGCAGCGGCAATCCAACCCGAAATGGTCTGGAACGCTGCCTCGCAGACCTTGAAGGTGCAGAAGCGGCGTTCGTTTTTCCGAGCGGCCTTGCTGCAGCGGCGACATTGATTGAAGCGCTCCCGGCGGGATCGTCGATATTGGCGCATAACGATCTCTATGGCGGTGTCTATCGACTGCTTGCCGACGTCAAGCCGATCACGGCGGCGCATAATGTCAGTTTCGTGGATTTTTCCGACGAAGCCGCTCTTCGCCAGGCCGTCGCCGATCACAAGCCCGCTCTGCTCTGGTTTGAAACACCATCCAACCCAACACTGCGCATCGTTGATCTTTCTCTGGTCGCGGAACTCGGCAACAAGGCTGGAGCGATCACGGTTTGCGACAGCACCTTCTCCTCGCCAGCTGGCCAGCGCCCGATCGACTACGGAATTGATGTGGTCGTCCATTCGGCAACGAAAATGCTGAACGGGCATTCCGATCTTCTCGGCGGCGTGGTTGCGGTCTCTTCGAACGCTCCCGCCGGGCTTGCGGAACGCGTCAAATATTTGCAAAACGCGCTCGGTTCCGTGATGTCGCCGACCGATTGCGCTCTTTTGCACCGCTCGCTGAAAACCTTGGAAATTCGCAGCATCCGGCAATCGGAAACCGCGCTGAAGCTTGCAACCCATCTCGAACAAAGAGCTCAAGAACTGGGGCTGACCAAGGTTGTATATCCCGGTCTGGAAAGCCACCCGCAGCATAAACTGGCGGCGGATCAGATGATCAATTTCGGTTGCGTCATCTCCATAGAAGTCGCAGGTGACCTTGCACGCGTCGAAAGCATTTTGACTTCGACCCGCTATTTCCACTTCGCTGTCAGCCTTGGAAGTGTGGAAAGTCTCATTCAGCATCCGTTTTCACTGACACATGCGGTTGTGCCAGAAGACCAGAAGAATGATCTGGGCATTGGCGCGCAGCTCATTCGCATCTCTATCGGTCTGGAAGACCCGGAGGATCTGGAAGCCGACCTTGTGCAGGCATTGATAAATAACCGCTGATCGGTTTTTCGAATAGAAGCAAAGTAGCGAGGCGGCCCCAGCAATCCGCCCGCCATTTTGCTTCACTGACAATTAAAACCCGCATCAGCGACTCTGTGGGTGCATCGCACCTGTCGGAACATTATTCCAGCGAGACTGTTGATCTACTCATCTTGCAGCGATGAGGATAGAGCAATGAAACAGTTCATTATCGCGTTAGTTTTTGCAGTCGCCTCGACTGCAGCGTCTGCGCAAACACCCGGCATGCCGACCCAATCGGGTGGACAGGAACCTGAGGTGCCGGGAAACCCGCCGCCTTCGTCCAATCAGCAGCCTGCTGCACCAGAGAACGTACCCGTTCCTGAAAAAGCGCAACCACCAAAACATGATCGTAAAGACCGGATTGAGAAGCACACAAAGTGTGTGCCAGGTCAGGACGCGAAGAAATGCAGGGACGAACAGCGCGGTCGCAAGTAATCGGCTATCTGTCGTCATTCCTTTTGGAACAATCTCCGTATCGCGCGGTTTGGTAGGGCTATTTCGCTTCGCGTCTGTGCGTAGCGGACCAAGCACTCCATTCCAATGAGCGCATTGATGCCGGAGGAAAAGACATGCCCGCAAAATCGAAAGCACAGCAACAGGCCGCCGGGGCGGCCCTCGCCGCAAAACGCGGAGACAAAGCCAAAAGCAGCTTGCAAGGCGCGTCCAAGCAAATGGAAAAATCCATGAGCGAGACGGAACTCGAGAAAATGGCTTCCACCAAGCAAAAGGGAAAGCCGAACCACGCATCCAAGTCCTGAACGTCAACCTGCAAGAATTATCAGGACGATGAAACATTTAGCGGCCTGATGGGTTGGGCAGGCCTGTCGCTGAACGGAGCGGCATCAACGTCTGAAACCCCAAAGGGAGAGTTGGAAATGGCCAGAACCAAGCAACGCACACTTGAGGATCTCTTTTACGATACGCTGAAAGATATCTACTATGCTGAGCGGAAGATATTGAAAGCGCTACCGAAAATGGCGCGCGCCGCCGAAGACGAAAAGCTCAAGAATGCTTTCATGAAACACTATGAGCAGACGGAAGGGCATGTCGAACGCTTGCAGCAATGTTTCGAGATTCTCGGAAAGCGCGCGCAGGGCAAAACATGCGAAGCGATTGAGGGTATCATTGCCGAGGGCGAAGAGATTATGGATGAATTTTCCGAGACCCCCGCTCTGGATGCAGGCCTGATCTCTGCCGCACAGGCGGTTGAGCACTATGAAATAACCCGTTACGGCACCCTGAAGCGTTGGGCACAAACATTGGGCTACAATGATGTGGCCAAGCTGCTCGATCAAACCTTGCAGGAAGAAGGCCAGACCGACAAGGACCTGACCCAGCTTGCTGAAACGTCAGCCAATCGTCACGCCGAAGCTGCCTGAGTTTAATGGACAGCTACGAGAAAATTTGCGTCGTCAGCCAGTCTTCCGACAGTCGGCATAATGTTGCCAGTGTCGAGGCCATCGCTGAACGGTTGGCGAAACTGACGGGCATCCGTCTCGGTTCCACTGTGCAGCATTTCGACGACGCAGACCGGACATTCTTTGTTCCGACTTTCTCGCTTATCCGACAAAGCCACCCCGAACTCGATGCCGATCAGTTTTGGGGTGGCTGTGTGGATCAGGAATTCATGACGACCAAACTGGCGACACACCCCGCCTGGACCGAAGAAGACGCTCTGCCGACCGGCTGGATGCCCCAATTCGCGAAGGATCTGGAAGGTTCTGCCCTCTCCGGTTACTCCGTTTTCTCGCATGACCATGCTGCGCAAGCGGGTGCGTTTCTTCTCGACAAGCGAAAGATCCGATTGAAAGATCCCTATGCATCGGGCGGCAAAAAGCAAAGTGTCTTTCAAAACAATCACGAACTGGACCTGTTTCTTCAAACGCTTTCGGAAAGCGATATCGCTAGAGGAATGGTAATTGAGGAAGATATTGAAAACTCATCGACCTATTCGGTCGGGCAGGTCAGTCTTGCCGGTCTGACCATGAGCTATCTCGGTCGCCAATATACCGCGAGCGACCTCAACGGCGAGACCGTTTATGCGGGAAGTCGGCTCTATGTGGCACGCGGCGGCTGGGATGCATTGCGAATTCGACTGCGCATGCCTGTCGCCCATCGAATTATCGAAGGCGCGCAACGCTACGATACCGCAGCCGAGCAACATTTCGGCCTCGTCGCTTCGCGTAAAAACTATGACGTTCTGGTCGGACCCGTGACGGAAGATGGCTTTTGTTGCGGAGTGCTAGAGCAATCATGGCGAGTGGGCGGGGCTTCTCCTGCGGAAATCCTCGCTCTGGAGGCGATGACTGCGGACAGTTCCGTCAGCGCCTTGAAGGTTGCCGCACGCGAGACTTACGGTGCAGAACCGCGGTTCGCAGCCGATGATTTTGTTGTGTATGCAGGCGAGGACGATATCGGCCAGCCGCTCTATAAATATGCACGAATAGAGAAACTCTATCATGATCCGTAATGCTACCACCATTGATGTAGACCCAGTCCAACTGGACGCCACGGTCATCTCACCGGACACAACCATTCCAGGCGTTTTGTTTCTCCACGGCTGGGCTGGGAATCAGGAACGCGATATCGAACGGGCTAAATCAATTTCGGAACTCGGTTGCGTTTGCCTGACATTCGACATGCGCGGTCACGGACATACAGTCACCAGCAACAAGACCGTAACGCGCGGAGAGAATCTCGATGATGTCATTGCCGCCTATGACCGGCTGGCAAGCTTAAAGATCGTCGAGGATGGTTCGATTGTCGTCGTCGGAAGCAGCTATGGCGGTTATCTGGCGACGCTATTGACGGAATTTCGGCCCGTCAGGTGGTTGGCTCTCAGAGCCCCTGCCCTTTATCGCGACAGTTATTGGCAATTGCCGAAAGCGCAACTCGATAGGGTTGATCTCCAATCCTATCGCTCGGCGTTGGTCGGAGCGGAGGACAATCGGGCGCTCCGTCAGGCACGGGAGTTTCGCGGGGACGTCCTGCTCGTTGAGTCCGAACACGATACAATTGTACCTCATCCAACCATCGCCAGTTATCAAAGCGCTTTCATCCATTCTCATTCACTGACCCTGCGTATGCTGGATGGTGCAGACCACGCTCTTGAGGACGCTGTTCACCAGAAGACTTATAACCATCTTCTGACACGTTGGATCAGGGAAATGGTTCTCGGCGCCCGTTAGAATACAGCGTAAAAGCAGAAACTTACGGCCATTATCCAACTCTGTTGGATCAAAACACAAGGCAGTGGAACATCCTAGCCTCTCGCTGGTTAGGACACCTCTCACGATGAAGGGAGGAATTCCATGAAAAGCTCAGTCCGATATCCAGCAGCCGCTGCTTTTGTTCTTATTGCCACCACTGCCTTCGCCCAAACGGCGCCCTCTGATGAGCCGCAAACCCCTGCGGTTACAACGCCAGGCGAGACCAATCCGAACGCACCCGTTCCGGGCAAGAACAGTTTCACCGAAGAGCAGGCAAAGCAGCGTTTCACCGACGCAGGTTACACCAACATCATGAACCTCAAACTGGGCGAAGATGGCATCTGGCGCGCCGAAGCGGCGCGTGATGGACAGCCCTTTAAAGTTCAGCTCGACTTTCAGGGCAATGTAACCACGCAATAATAACGCAGCCCTAACCGAACGAAGGAGATGACAATGGTACATGTCACCGGTCTTTTCGATAATCATGACGAAGCGCTCGACGCTGTCCGGGCACTGCAAGAAGCAGGTATTTCAGCTGACGATATCAGCCTGATATCCAACAATACCAACGGCCAATATGCCGATGATGCTGTCAGAGAAGATCAATCCACCATTGCCGGGGTGGAAACTGGCGCTGGTGTCGGAGCTGTTGCGGGTGGTGGAGCCGGACTGCTGACGGGGCTGGGACTGCTTGCAATTCCCGGTGTCGGGCCCGTCGTTGCTGGCGGCTGGCTCACAGCCACCCTCGTCGGGCTGGTCGGTGGTGCCGCCGCAGGCGGTGTTGCAGGCGGTATCGTTGGCGCGCTGATGGAAAGCGGCATTCCGGAGGAAGAAGCGCAAGCCTATTCCGAAGCGATCCGCCGGGGCAGCACGCTGGTCGTCGTTCGGTGCGACGAAGAGGACCGTCCGAAAGTGGAAGCGATTTTCGACGAGTGGGCGCGTGTGGACATCCGGAAACGGCGCAATGCTTATGTCGATGAAGGTTGGGAAGGATTCAGCGCTTCTGGCGCGCCATACACATCCGACCAGATCGAGCAAGAACGCCGCCGATGGACATAATTTAGAAGTGGAGCAGCCAGCATGAAGGAGGTTACTCCCAAGGATGCCCGGCAAGGCCGGAAGGGAAGCCGGATTTTCCTGATCCTTATTGTCAGTCTGGTGCTGGCGATGATTGTCTGGGCAGCGGTCGAATTTTACGGCCAGTTGACCCCCGGCAGGGGTTTCATGGATGACAACAGCAAGCCGCCCGCATCCACGGAATCGAAACCTCCTGCTTCTGCAACGGGGGCGCAATGACACGCCCGGCGACAAAAATTACGGAGGCTACCCTGGCCTCCGTTCGGCATGAAGCGCTTAGCTGTCGGCGTTGCGAGCTATACAAAAATGCGACGCAAACAGTCTTTGGCGAAGGGCCGGTGGGAGCCGGTATCATGTTCGTTGCAGAACAGCCGGGAGATAAGGAGGATCAAGGGGGGCGCCCCTTGATCGGTCCGGCAGGGCAGATGTTTGAACGCTGCCTCGCGGAAGCAGGCCTTTCACGCGATCGTTGCTATCTCACCAACGCGGTCAAACATTTCCGACATATTCAGCGGGGCAAGAAAAGGCTCCATCAGCGCCCTTCGACCAGCCATATAGAGGCGTGTCGCTGGTGGCTCGAGCAGGAGATCGAACTGGTCCACCCGCAACTTATTGTGGCGCTGGGAGCGACCGCCGTGCAATCCCTGTTGGAGAAGACAGTTCGGATAGCGGACATGCGCGGGCGGTTGCTCGCTTACGGTGAGAATACCCAATTGCTCGCCACCATCCACCCTTCTTACCTGCTGCGGCTACGAAGCCGACCGGATTTCGAGAAAGAACGCGCCTTGTTCCTCAAAGAGCTCGCGATGGCTGCGGATTTTGCCAATTAATCCGGACTCTGGACAAACGTGAAGTTTGTTACACCAATAGCGCGGAACATCGGCGCGCCGGTCGGGTTAGGCTTATGTCACGCGCGACAGATACCTTGGAAAGCATGAAACCCACCGGAAGGAAAGATAATGGCCCAGAGTCATACACCAAGCCATACCCAGGGTGGCACCCACGAACAACATGTCAAGGCTGGTCAGCAAAGCCATAAGAACGACGGCAAGCAGGCTAGCGGTGGCAATAATCAGCAGTCTTCCTCACGCGGCGGCTCACACGAGAAGCATGTGAAGGCGGGGCAGCAAAGCCACAAGAACTCGTGACAAAAAAGGGGCGGCATAAGCCGCCCCACACTCAAACCGAACCGTGGTTCGGAAAGGTCAGACTGATGTCTTGCCCCCTCCATTCCGACTACACGTTGGAACCGGACGAGCTTGTTGATATGATCCCGGCATTGCGCGCATTTGCGCGCACTTTTTATAGCCAACGGGAAGATGCCGAAGATCTCGTACAGGAAACGCTCGTTAAAGCCCTAGCAAACCGGGAGAAATATATCCCTTATTCCCCGCTGAAATCCTGGCTTTTCACCATTATGCGCAACACATTTTGCACCCGCATCCGGTTGCAAAAGCGAGAAGCGCCCGGTGTTGCCGAATGTATATCGCCGACCGCAAGCGTCGGTGCTTCACAGGAATATACGCTCGAAGCACATGATGTGCAGATCGCGCTTGAAACCTTGCCACAGAAATATCGCCGTGTGCTTTCGCTGGTGGTGCTGGAAGGTAAAAGCTATGAACGTACAGCTGAAATTTGCGCTTGTTCGATTGGTACAGTGAAAAGCCGTCTGCATCGCGCCCGCCATAAGCTGCACGATATCGTCGATAGTTGATGAACGAAAAACTGTCGAACTGCCTATTCATAGCGTTTTGATTGAAGCGCAAAACCATCGCCCGATATCTTGCGTTTTGCCTTCGGACATGACTAACTAACTACTTGTTATGATAAGTCTAAATGATAGGGCCATGTATTCATTTTCGGGCAAGCGCATTCTCGTTTTCGAAGACAGTTTTCTTCTTTCGGAGGAAACCGGTCGCAAACTTGGTGCGATTGGTGCTGTAATTCTTGGCCCCGTCAACACGACCGAGCAAGCGCTCCATTTTCTCCAAAACGAAGAAGTCGACGCCGCTATACTTGATGTGGCGCTGGAGCCGGCAACTGTATTGCCGCTTGTCGATGCGCTTGAAACGCGATCGACGCCGTTCATTTTCGCCCTGTCCATGAATCCGGCGAGTGATAACAAGGGCTTTACCGGCTTCGTGCTGAGTAATCGTGACAATGATCTGTCGGTCATTGCCGAAGCTCTTTTTCGTCGTCGCGGTCTGGAACAGTAGTCCCGAACGTCACGGACACATTCTACGCCACATGATGGGAACACCGGAGGATTCCGGTGGTTAGATCCGAAGCGATAATAATGCTGAGGAAGGACAACCCTTTATGAATAAACAATATCCCACCCCTCCCTTCGATACGCCGCATCAGGCCATGCCAGGCTTGACGGAAAAGATGAATCCCAAGCCTGATCATGGCGAAGCAAGCTACAAGGGTTCCGGCAAGTTGGAAGGACGAAAAGCCATCATCACGGGCGGCGATAGCGGGATCGGACGCGCCGTAGCTATCGCCTTTGCACGAGAAGGTGCTGATGTTCTGATCGCCTATCTTCAGGAAGAGGCCGATGCGCTTGAAACGCGGTCGCTGATCGAGGCAGAGGGCCGCAAGGCCGTTTTGATGAAATGCGATATTCAGCGTTCCCAGACCTGCCGGGAAATTGCAGAGCGCGCCGCCAAAGAATTTGGGCAGATCGATATCCTGGTCAATAATGCCGCGCATCAGGCCAGTTTTAACGCGTTGGAAGATATCAGCGATGAAGAATGGGATCTGACCTTCCGTGTGAACATCCATGCAATGTTCTATCTGACAAAGGCCGCCCTGCCTCATATGAAACCGGGATCCGCGATCATCAACACGGCTTCGATCAATTCGGACATGCCCAACCCGACCTTGCTGGCTTATGCAACGACAAAGGGCGCCATCCAGAATTTCACTGCTGGCCTTGCGCAATTGCTGGCTGAAAAAGGCATTCGCGCCAATGCGGTTGCGCCGGGGCCGGTCTGGACGCCCCTGATCCCTTCCACATTGCCGGAAGAGGCTGTTGCATCATTCGGCAAACAGACGCCGATGAAACGACCCGCCCAGCCTGCGGAACTTGCCTCCGCCTATGTCATGCTGGCAGATCCACTATCGAGCTATACGTCAGGCGCAACCATTGCAGTCACGGGCGGAAAGCCAATCCTCTAAAAGAAAGCGCCCGCTTTAAGCGGGCGCTTCAATCGGGAGGATCTGTCTGTAAAGAATGGGGCGAAGGCTGCGTTCCAGCATCGTCATCGGTGGAAGGATAAAAGAGAGACCCTACCACCAGAAGCAACACCACACCGATGGCCAATAGAAGGAGCGTTCTCATTTGTCTGGCACGCGTTGCGCGTAGAGCCAATGCTCCTTGTCACCGCGGTCCTTCGGACGGTCGGTAGCCTTCTGGTCCTTCGACTTTTCTGAAGTCTTATCAGGCATTGTTGATGCCTTTCTATGCTCTTGTCGGAGTTGCTTGGGGATATGATGATCGTCCATCTCGTTCTCCTTTGGGCCAGTTTTTCGGGCTCAGACCGGCACCTAACCGACAAGCGCAGTTTATGTTCCCACAAAATTAGGCTCGATGATCGGTATCGAGGGACGCAATGAGGCTTATCAATTGCGGCTCGTCCACCAGCAGACCCGCCTCATCCGGCGAAAGCCATTTGCGCTGGCGCTGCTTCTGTTCTGGCCAACGGGCGTTTTCGCATTGAACATGCAACGGATAGACCCTCACCTTAACCGGGATGAAAACTCTTTTCAGGCGCTTCCAATACAGATAGTGGCCGATCGTAGAACGGCTGACTTTTCCTTCAATCCCCGCTTCTTCGAGGGCTTCAATACGTGCAGCGTCGGCGAGACTGCGCTTTTTCATCGGCCAGCCTTTCGGCAAGGTGAAGCGATGTGTGCTGCGCGACGTGACCAGCATGATCTTGAGGTGGCCATTTTCAAACCGATAGGGAAGTGCTGCCGCCTGCTCCAGCTCGTGGCCAGCCTTGGCCCGACGGATTCGCTTTTTCCATTTTCCACTAGCCATCGGCTCTCCTCCTGGAGCATCCCGATGCATAACCGCAAAAATACGCTTCTGTTCCATTTGAAACAATAACGCCATTTCATGATTTGGGGTTCGAACATGTCAAAGGAGGAACGGGAAAATGCACGACGCAAAGCAGACTGAATGCATCACCGCCTGTCTCGACTGCTATCGCATCTGCACCGAAATGGCGTCCGACCATTGTCTGGAACGTGGAGGCGCACATGTCGAACCAAAACATTTCAGAACCATGCTGGGCTGCGCCGAACTTTGTCGTACTGCGGCGCACGTGATGATGCTTAAGAGCCCCATCCACAATGAGCTATGCAGGCTCTGCGCCCGGATATGCGACGACTGCGCGGAAAGCTGTCGCGCGCTGGATGGTATGGAAGAATGTGTGGCGGCTTGCCAACGCTGCGCCGCATCCTGCAGGGAGATGGCAAATCATCCTGTGGAATGAGTGGCCTCTACAGCGGCTTCTCCTGCGGTATCCAGTGGATCGCGTCGGGATTAATCCCCAGAAGCAACGCCACGGCTACCGCACGGGCCTTCAGTTCCTCGGTGAGAACTGTGGATCGGGAAAGCACCCAGAAATAGTTGCGGCTTGACCCGACGATGATCGCCCACTCGTAATTCTCATCGAGATCAACAATGTTATAGCCGCCATAAAATGGGCCGAAGAAGGACACTTTCAACGCACCTTCGTCGGACGCGCCTACAAATTTTGCAGTACCGGTCGCACTTGTCGAACGACCTTTCCATGGATCAAACCCGCTATTGACGACGCGGACGGTTCCATCAGCGTTCAGAGAATATTCCGCCGTTGTGCGCGTGAGACCGCGTTCGAAGCGGTTTTCAATACGGCCAAGCTCAAACCATTTTCCAAGATAGCGGGAAAGATCGAACGGTTTCACCGGCACAACGCCTTTGGGCACTTGCGGCGATGCTGCCCTTGCCAGAGCAAATCCCAGTGCTAGCCCTGAAATTCCGAGCAGAAACTTGGCCGTTTTCATAATTGCGTCCTTCCTTGTCAGTTCATGACTAACCAGATGCGGGAGAAATAGTTCCGTTATTCAGGCATTCGCCATCAGCCATTTCAGCGTATTGCGTTCGGCTTTGCTCAGCCGAGGCGCCACAAGCCGGTTCGCTCCGGCGGCCTCCACTTCGCCAGCCAGCGTTCCCCGCTCCCAATGCTCGATAACGCCCGGATGAATATAGGCGCTGCGGCAAACCGCACGCGTATTGCCAAGCGATTGAGCGATACCGTCAATCACTTGATTGAGCACGCGCTTTCTGGCCGCTTCGCTTTCAGGTAATTCCGTCGAGCAGAGTGCTTCAACTGCCTCTGCGGTCGCAGCCCAGGTGCGAAAATGCTTGGAGGTAAATTCTGCCCCCATGGCGTCTCGCAGATAATCGTTGATATCCTGCGAGCAAACGGCGCGCCGGGCTCCCTCGTCATCGATATATTGGAACAGTTGCTGCCCCGGCAGCTCCTGTACTGACCGCACAATCCGTGCAATCCGCCTGTCGGACAGTTTCAGGTTCCAGCTCTTGCCCGACTTGCCCGTGAAAACCAGACGCAAGCCTGCTCCGTCGTCCTTGACATGGCGATTGCGCAAGGTGGTGATGCCAAAACTGTTGTTCTCCCGCGCATAGTTAGGGTTGCCAACGCGCAGCAACAGTCTGTCCATCATCCAGATGACGGTTGAGACCACCTTTTCCCGACCGAGGGAACGTCGCCGTATGTCTGCGTCGATCTTTTGCCGGAGACCGCTGAGCTTCTGACCAAAAGCCTGCAAGCTTGAAAACTTGCTCTGTCCGCGCTCTGCCATCCACGCAGGATGATAGATATACTGCTTCCTGCCGCGTGCGTCGCGGCCTGTAGCCTGTATGTGGCCATGCTGGTCGAGACATATCCAGACGTCCTTCCATGCGGGCGGAATGGCCAAGGCCGCTATCCGCACCTTTTCCCCCGCACTGACCGCATGTCGATGGCAATCGAGATAACGAAAGCCCGTGCCGCAACGAATGCGCTTTAGGCCCGGCTCGGTATCAGTGACATGGATCAGGCGATGCGGGATCGGCGATTTTTCGAGCAATGGTGCTTCCCCGAAATGGCTGTGGCGGAATCTCCTTCGCTGATAACCACCCAAACGCCTAACAGGTTCCAGCGCGGCCCTGAACCGGAACCTTCCAGCCTTCAATTGGTTATCCTCCACCTGAAAGGGGATGAAACGGTGCCGCACGCATTCTGGAAAGGCTATCTGAAACTGTCGCTCGTCACTTGTGCCGTCGAGTTAATGCCGGCGACCAGCGACAGCGAGAAAGTGCGCTTTCACACGCTCAACGCCAAAACAGGCAATCGGGTCATCAGCCGCTATGTCGATTCAGTGACGCACAAGCCTGTGCGCGATCAGGACGAGATCAAGGGCTTTGAGAAAGCGGAAGGCGACTATATCCTCCTTGAAGATGATGAGCTGGAAGCGGTGGCCCTCGAAAGCACACGCACCATCGATATCGATAAATTCGTAGAACGCGATAGCATCGGTTGGATCTGGTACGACAAGCCCCATTATCTCTCACCCGCTGACAAGGTTGGGCAGGAAGCCTTTGCAGTCATTCGGGAAGCGATGGACAAAAGCGGCGTCTGCGGCTTGGCGCGACTGGTAATGTACCGGCGCGAACGAGCCGTCCTTCTGGAGCCACGTGGTCCAGGTATTGTCTTATGGACCTTGCATTTCGGCGATGAAGTGCGAAAACCTGAGGATTATTTTTCAAATATCGGGGGCGAAAAGCCCGATAAAAAGCTGTTTTCCATGGTTCGTAAGCTGATCAAGGACAAGACGGAAGACTGGAATCCGGATTTGCTGAAGGACCCGGTTCAGAGGAATCTGAAATCGATGATAGCCGCCAAGAAGAAGAAAACAAAAGCACCCGCAAAGGCCAAATCCAGCGCCACGCCCCCGCCGACCAGCGGCAATGTTATCAACATCATGGATGCTTTGCGCAAAAGTCTCGCCAACGAGAAAAAACAGCGCTAACTGCTTATTTTGGCGCGTTCTCTTACCACTTCGGCAAAGGTTTTGCCGCTTTGCGGAAATCCTCCCAAGGATCGTTCTTTAAAGCCGCAAGCCGCGTCGGCGTGTTCACTATGGTGAAATGGGTCGGACCGATTGCCGGGCTTACTTCATTCCATGCGAGCGGCATGGAAACCGCTGCACCCGGACGAGCGCGAGGCGAGTATGGCGCAACCGCAGTCATACCGCGTTGATTGCGCAAGTAATCAATGAGGATTTTGCCTTTGCGTTTGGCTTTGGAAATGGTTGATACGTAGCGATCAGGATTATCCGCCGCCATCTCGTCGGCGATTGCCTTGGTGAAAGCCTTCAGACTTTCCCAGTCGGCCTTCGGTTTTAACGGCACAACGACATGCAGCCCCTTGCCGCCCGACGTTTTTACAAAAGTGGTGAGGCCGTGTTTCTCAAGCCGCTCCTTTGTTTCAAAAGCGCCTTCGACGACGCGCTCCCAGGCCACACCGTCTCCGGGATCAAGATCCATGGTCAATATATCTGGCAGTTCCCAGTTTTTAAGGGTCGATCCCCATGGATGTATTTCCAGCGTGGCGGCCTGCACCAGCCCGATCAGACCGTCGAAATCCTTGATTGCTATGTACGGTTCTTCATCCTTCTCAGACGGATCATCAACCTCAACAATATGTTCGTTCAGACCCTTCCACGCGTGTTTCTGGAAGAAGTGCTGGCCGTCGATGCCTGTGGGACAGCGCAGCAAAGCCAGTGGCCGATTGATGATAAACGGCTCAATGCGCGGCCAGACCTCGGCGTAATAATCCGCCAATCCCTGTTTGGTGATACCCTCTTTCGGCCAGTATACACGGTCCGGGTGGGTGAGCTTCACATCGGCTTCTTCGGGAGCTGCTTTTTCGGGCCGGGCTGGCATGGCACTTTTCTCCAAGATGACCTCCTTCGCGGCCTTGTCGTCCCGCAAGCCGCGGAAAGACGCGTGGCGCAATCTCCTGTCTGCGGTCCATGCGCGAAACTCGATCTCTGCGACGAGCTGCGGTTTGACGAATATCGCGCCGCGCTTTTCTTCAGCTGTCAGCGTCGTGGCAAAGGGGCTTTTCTCCTGACGCATCGCGTTGAGCTTTTTATAAAGATCTTTGGCCAGTTTGACCGAAAATCCGGTTCCGACCCTCCCGACCGAAACGAGACCTTTCTTTTCCTGAACGCCCAGCAAAAGCGAACCGATTGCATCGCGCGTTGCGCTGGAAGGTACAAAGCCGGCAATGACAAATTCCTGTCGTCCGATGCATTTCGATTTGCGCCAGTCTTTGCTGCGTCCCGAACTATAAAGGCCCTCGCTCAGCTTCGAGACAATGCCTTCCAGCCCCAGACCGCAGGCATTGTTCAACACAGCTTCCCCGTCGGCATCAAAAGCCTCGCTATAGCGTAATGTGGCCATCGAAGGGGAGATAAGCTTTGCCAGCAGCGCCTTGCGCTCGACCAACGGCACCTGACGCAGATCGTTGCCATTAAAATAGAGGAGATCAAAGAGATAATAGGCGAAGCGATCCGAACGCCCCTCGCTCAAATCGCTTTGCAACGCGGAAAAATCCGACAAGCCCGCGCCGCTTTCCACCACAATTTCGCCGTCCAAAATGGCATTGTCGACGCCGGTCGCCAGAATATCTTTTGTGATCGCTTGGCCGAATTTTTCGGTCCAATCCAGCCCACTGCGCGAATAAAGCACGACATTGCCGTTTAAAACGTGCGCTTGAATACGATAGCCATCAAACTTGATTTCGTGAATCCAGCGGCTCCCTTCTGGAGCAGCGGATACCAACGTCGCCAATTGCGGTTCGATGAACTGCGGCATCGCAGCCTTTTTGGCGAGCTTCGGCAGAGGTTGCGCCTTTTCTTTGGCAACGCGGGTTTTAGCGATAGGCCCGGTTTTGGATGACCAGCCCGGCGCTTCATCTTCCACCTCGGCAATAACCCGCCCGGTTTTTACCGATTGCGGTTCTTCCTCGAGAATATCCGGATCGTTTGCCTCCCGCGCAAACTCATCCTCCCCCTTTATGAGCAGCCAGTTTTCGCGCTTTTCACCGGGCTTTCCATGCATTCGAACGAGATGCCAACGGCCCTTGAGCTTTTCGCCATCCAGTTCGAATTCCATGTGCCCATTATTGTACTGTTTGTGTGGATCGCCGATTGGCTTCCACTGCCCATTGTCCCAGACAATGACTGTGCCGCCGCCATATTCGCCCTTGGGGATTGCGCCTTCAAAACCGGCATATTCGAGAGGATGATCCTCCACATGGACAGCCAGACGCTTTTCACCGGGCACCAGACTTGGTCCACGCGTGACCGCCCAGCTTTTCAACACGCCGTCCATTTCGAGCCTGAAATCATAGTGCAACCGGCGCGCGTCGTGTTTCTGCACCACAAAAAGGTCGCCCTTGCTCCGCCCCGCCTTGCCGCGCGGCTCTTTCGTCAGGCTGAAGTCGCGTTTCTTGTTATAGGTTTCAAGCGGCTGTCCCATCATCCGGCCTTTCGGGGCTTCGCTTTGCTTGTCGCAGTTTTCGCCGGTTTTTTCTTCGGCGCGCTCATGGCTGCGCTCTTACGCAAGGCTTCCTTCAGATCGATCACGTCAGCAGTCTTTGGAGCGGCAGGCTTTTTGAGCGGCTTGCCTTCGATCTTCGCTTTTATTAGCTCGGCAAGCGCCGCGTCATAACGGTCGTCGAAGCTTGAGGGATCGAAACGGCCCATCTTGGTGTCGATGATATGCTTGGCCAGATCGAGCATTTCCCGGTCGAATTTGAATGCTTCGAGATTTGAAAATGCTTCGTTCGCAGAACGAACTTCATAATCAAAATTAAGCGTCGTTGCGATCAATCCATCGCCCTCCGCCCGGATAAGAATTTTGCGCGCGCGGCGGAAAAGCACCGCCTCTGCAACCGCCGCAACGTTTTCAGCTTTCAGGCCGTCGCGAAAAAGCGAGAAGACCTCGTCATCATCAACAGGCGCCAGATAATAGGGGCGGTCCAGATAGACATCATCGATATCACCACATTTGACAAAATGGGTGATGTTCAACGTTTTGTTGCTGTCCGGGATGGCCGACTGGATTTCATCATCATCGAAACTCACATAACGACCGGAAGAGATTTCATATCCCTTGATCTGCTCTTCGCGCGGAACAGCTTTGCCTGTATCGCTGTCGACAAATTCGCGGCTGAGACGATTGCCCGTTTTGCGATTGACCAGATGGAACGAAACCCGCTCGGAGGTTGATACCGCCGTATAAAGGCCGACAGGCATCAAAAGCTGCTCGACTTTCAACTGGCCTTTCCAGTTTGCGCGGATAGCCATGGCTTCCTCATTCCGTGTCAGATTACCTGCTCGGGTAAACTCGCAGAACCGCGAACTTGTTCCAGACAGCCGCTTCCCGAAAGCTGCGCTAGCTCTCCGCCTTGAACTTTTTGGCCTCTGCGAGAAGCTTCTGCCGGTCACGGTGTCCCAAACGTTCGATCAATTCCCGTGCCTGTAGCGGCGAAAGATCCGAGTTCTCGGCGAGAAACTTGATATCCTCATCTTCAGTCAATGGAGCCGGGTTTTGCTCTTGCTCAGTCATGATGGTTTCCTCAATCGATTGGCTTTTGATAAGCTTGTGCGGCTGGGCTTCCTCGTCATATCCAGAACGTAGTGGCGTAACCGATGCAGATGATCGCGAGAATGACCATCCACCAGATCAGATAGATACGGCCTTCCTGCAATCCACGGCGCCGTTCAGATTCCACTTTCTGACCGCCCGGCGCTCGATAGACACGGGCACTATCGGTGGTTTTGTTGGGTGTAATCATCGCCATAAACCTCCCTGGCCCAACGATCTCGTAGAGCAAATGTTCCGGCGACCTCTTGCTGATTTCTTCCGGAGCCTCGGAATTCGACAACGCCGTTTTACTTTATAGACTTCGCCACGAAGGAACCGATCCCAGTCAAATAAGTTTCAATGGAGCGCTGTGTCGGCTTCCACTATCCTGGAGGAGGAATTGCCATGGAAAAGTTCTTCACTCGTCTTTCCCAGACTATCGCTGAACTGGCAGGGACATCCTATGCGTTCGGTGTTGCTTTGGGGTTCATACTCATATGGGCCTGTTCGGGTCCGATATTTGGCTTTTCCGACACCTGGCAGCTTGTCATCAACACAGCCACAACGATCATCACTTTCCTGATGGTCTTTCTGATCCAGAATTCGCAAAACCGCGATTCCACGGCAGTGGAGGCGAAGCTGGACGAAGTCATTCGTTGTCTGGAAGGCGCGCGTTCACAGCTTATCGGCATTGAACACCTCACCGAAAGCGAAGTCGAAGCGATACGGACGGCAATTGAGGACGAAAACGGAGATCAAACTACCAAAGTGAATGTTGAGGAATTGCTGCGTAGTGCGACCCGAAGAGCAAAAAGACACCGCCCGAAATAGACTGCGTTCCCGCAAGTCTTTCGACAGAAACCGATTTGGTTCGAAACATATGTGGTTTTGAGAAGTTAGACCTCCCTAATTAATGGAGGCTGAACAATGGCAAATCCTTCACCGAAGCCCGGAACGACCGATCAAAAACCGAAATGGGAAGGTCCACCGGAAAATCGACCGCGCGGTTATGAACCGGCAGAAGATAATCCCGACAAACAACGCGATGCAGCGGGACACAGCCTGTCAGATCCCGACCGCAAAAATCTCTCCGATGCTTTAAGCGAGCCAAAGTCCAACACCACGAAGAAAAAAGGAGATACGTAATGACGACGACTTCTCCAAACCCTATCCCCCTCAAGGCTCTCGCGCTGAATGCAACATTGAAAGGCAACGCGGATCATACGCCGTCCTCGACAGATGAACTGTTACGCTATCTGGATTCTCATCTCATTTCATATGGGGTAGAGACCGAACATCTGCGACTGAACGCATTCAATATCGAGCCGGGTGTGACATCCCGCGAAAGAGACGAGGATGAATGGCCCATTGTGCGGCAAAAGATTTTGGTATCCGACATTTTTATTCTCGGCACCCCGATCGGGCTCGGACAGCCATCCAGCATCTGCAAGCGTGTTTTAGAACGCATGGATGCCTTTCTTTCCGAAACAGAAGACAAGAACCGGACGCCTTCCTATGACTGTGTAGCTGCGGTCGTTGTGGTTGGTAATGAGGATGGCGCCCATCACGTATCCGCAGAGCTATATCAGGCTTTGAACGATGTTGGTTTGACCTTGCCAGCGAATGCCGTCACCTATTGGGTGGGCGAGGCGATGCAATCAACCAACTTCGTCGATCTCAACACAATTCCCGAAGTCGTTGTTTCAACGACGAAAATGGTCGCTGCAAATTGTGTCCATCTTGCCCATCTATTGAAGAACCACCCCTATCCAGGTAGCCATTAAAACATCATGGGCTGACTTGGGTTGTCCGGTTCCGGCGAAGGTGGCCCGGGATCGGGAAGCGGCGGTATTTGTTCCGGTTCGTCTGGGCCAATTGGATCACCATCGGGCTGGGGTATGGTGTCCGGTGGCCGTTGGGGGACTTTTTCGGGCTCAGGCGATGGTATCTCCGGGGGATCGCCCGATTGCAATTCCAGAGCGTTCTTCTTGAATTGGGCAGCGTTTGCGGTATCGGGTTGCAGCGTTTTCATCGGATTTCCTTCCTCTTTTCCAGAAGGGCCGAACCTGTCGCAGAGGCGATTGTTCCGCCAGCTGTCTAACGTTACTCCGGCTTTCCGTAAGCACTGCGCAATTCAGTTTTCGCCAGCTCCAATATTCGTTTGCGCTCTTTCGGCAGCTTTGTGCCAGCGCGATTGATATAAAACGTCAACATCGACATCGCCGATTGGAATGGAGTGGTTTTGCGCTTTCGACTGTGATCGGCGGAACGTTTCAGGGAAAGCGCGATCTTCTTCGGATCATTATCTTCGAAAATATGCGGTTCCAGTGTCAGCGCATCGCTATGCTCGGTCACTTCTGCAGACCACTTTTTGGACTTGGTCATGCGTGCTCCTCGATGATTTTAAGGGAACTGTTTGCCCTCAAAACCTATTACCATGGCAGATGTTCCAGCTTTTTTAGTCCGCGATCAGATCAATGGCTGCCGCAAACGCTTATAAATCCCGTTCTCAAGTATCATTGGAGGAGATTGTTCATGGCAGATCATGATGCTGCAACCCGCAAAGACAAATTGCGAACCGGAATCCCCTTCTGGATAAAAACTCCGAATTCCACGGTGCAAGCGGACCGGCATCTTCCCGATCAGTCTTTTGACGTTATCGTCATCGGCGCAGGCATCTCCGGGGCTTTGATGGCGGAAGCACTGACCCGCAGTGGAAAAAGCGTGTTGATCGTTGACCGCAGGCCTCCTGTACGCGGATCAACCTCGGCGTCCACATCGATGATCCAGCATGAAATCGACATACCTCTCACGCAACTGCGCAGGAAAATCGGCGCCGCACCAGCCAATGCGGCCTGGATTCGGTCAGCACAAGCTGTGCAGGACTTGATCGATTTGTCCGCCCGGCTTGAGATCAACTGCCAAATGCATCGCAAGTCAGCGCTCTATCTCGCAGGCAACGAGATGAGCGCACAAGCATTGGCCAAGGAGGCGGCGGCGCGTAACGAGATCGGCATCAAAGCCGACTATCTCAACCGCGCAGCTCTGACTGCGCGCTTCGGACTGGATCGTCCCGCCGCGATTTTGTCGGATGTTTCCGCATCTGCCAATCCAGCACAGCTGACCGCCGGGCTTCTGCACAAGGCGCTGACGCGCAATGCCCATATTGTTTCTCCTGTCGAGATCACCGATATGGCTGAGTTGCCGTCCGGCGTGGCTCTGGCAACCCGCAAGGGCGAAGTTCTGGTTGCGGAACATGCCGTGTTTTGCACCGGTTATGAATATCTCCCCCAGATGGAAACCAGATGGCACAGCATCACATCGACCTGGGCAATCGCTTCGAAGCCTTTGCTTGATGTGCCCCATTGGATGCGCAACATGCTCGTCTGGGAAGCTGCGGATCCCTATCTTTATTTGAGAACTGATGCATTTGGGCGCATCATCGCCGGGGGTGAAGACGAGCAGGCGCAAGAAAGCAACCACGATCCAAAGAAGCTGGCATATAAAGCGGCCATCATCGCGAAAAAGCTGAAAGACCTCACCGGAATTGCGATCGATAAGCCAGACTATATATGGTCTTCGCCATTCGGAATTACGCAAGATGGCTTGCCGATCATCGACCGTGTACCGGGATATGAACGCATATTCGCAGCCATGGGTTTCGGTGGCAACGGAATTACCTTTGCCATGATCGCATCGCAAAACATCACAGCCGCGATAACCGGCAAGCCGGTTCCTGATGGTGAACTTTTCCAATATCGCTGACGCGCGGACCTACAAAGGTATATCATAACGGAAGTGGGGAACCGAGCATTGTCAAATTAAAGGCAGGCGAGACCGTTGAGTGGGCAAATAACGACCCGATGGCTCCTACCGTTGCAGTTCAAGGTGGATGGGAAATCATGATACCACCCGGGAAACGGGCGAGTAGGGTCATCACGGACAAAGCCAACATTGATTACTATTGCCGGTTTCATCCCAATATGAAGGGGCGAATTGAAGTCGTGTAGCTAAAACCCGCTTGTGCCAGTCCCTTTGATATCGTTGAGTCTGTTTAAATATAACGAGGGTGAACACAGTGCTGGAAACAGGCTGCGTTTACCCAAAAACTGTCCCGTATAGAGGTTATTCTCGGCTTTCCTGCCCGCCGATTTGCGGACGGCGATTTTACCGTAACGTACTTCCCGTTCCGAATTTCATCATGCAGCCTCGGGTGACCGACCATAATCCCAGTGTTTGAACGCTCCCTGCATTTAGCGATGAAGTCAAGCAGCCTATGTTCTGGACAATTGGTTTTTTAAACCGCCGCTCCAATAGTTCAACTTTCAACATCTGGCAAAAAGCCAAGCGCAATGAATCAAAGTGAAATGCGCCGGGTAATACCGGCGCACCTGTCTCTTAGCTGCGAATAAAGGCGAGCAAATCGGCGTTAACCACATCTGCATTGACCGTTAGCATTCCATGCGAGAAACCCGGATAGATGATCAACTTGCTGTTTTGCAGTAGCTTGTCTTGCATAAGCGCGGCAGTTTTATAGGGAACGACTTGGTCATCATCGCCCTGAAGCACAAGCGTTGGAACTGTAATCGCTTTCAAGTCCGCAGTCTGATCAGTTTCCGAGAAGGCTTTTATGCCCTCATAATGCGCCTTGGCACTGCCCATCATGCCCTGCCGCCACCAGTTATCTATCACGCCTTGTGAAGGCTCCGCTCCCGGGCGGTTAAAGCCATAGAAAGGGCCGGCGGGCACGTCGATGAAAAACTGAGCGCGATTGGCGGCGAGAGCGGCGCGAAAGCCATCGAACACCTCGATCGGAGTACCCTCAGGATTATTCTCTGTCTTCACCATCAGTGGTGGAACAGAGCTGACCAGCACGGCTTTGGCGACACGACCTTGTGGCTGGCCATGTTGCGCGACATAACGAGCAACCTCGCCGCCGCCAGTTGAGTGGCCTATATGAATGGCATTGCGAAGATCGAGATGCTCCGCGACGGCCGAAGCATCGGCGGCGTAGTGATCCATATCGTGTCCTTCACTGACCTGGCTCGACCGGCCATGGCCACGACGATCGTGAGCAACAACGCGGAAGCCTTCCTTTAGGAAGAATAGCATCTGATTATCCCAATCGTCGGCGCTTAATGGCCAACCATGGTGGAAATGAATCGGCTGCGCATCCTTCGGGCCCCAATCCTTATAAAAAATCTCTGTTCCATCCTTGGCTTTAACAAAAGTCACAGCAATTCTCCTTTGTTGTCGGGGATGATAAAGACGCATGCTATTCAGTTTTATGCACTGCACCGCAATTCAAACGTCAACCACCAACAAGTCGCGGATGAATAGAGCTCAATGATTGTGTTGGTGCCAGTTAGTGCGTACGCTACCCGCCCGACGGCGAACCGTCAGCGAAACTCTCAAGCCGATTTGAACCAATTATCTGTGACGCAAGCTCAGTTTGAGCTTTCATGCTTTGGTCCTCCGGTCAGGTGTATACCTTTGATATAGAGCGGACAGATGCAGCATTCCTTTATTTAAGCTACACCACATAAATTGAAATTGGCAAGAGAGACATTAATTAATTGCAAAACTAACACACCAACGAAGGCTTCCGTCTTCATCACGCAGTAATTCAAATATATTTTATAGATTCCAACAAAATATATCTAAAATATAATATTTGATGAATAAATATTACACTTACTTCTATTTCCAGAAAAGCAAATATATCGGAATATGTATGTCTGGAGCAGACGCGGCAGAAAAATCCGCACTCAATGCGAACTTACGACGGAATTCACCCGAAACGGTCGATCACTTCACATATAAGTCGCGTGAACGCTTCAGATGGGCCAGCATTGCCGCCTCGGCGCCTTCAGCGTCATTTTCGGCCAAACGGTCTAGAATTTCGGTGTGCTCGGCAAGCGTGTATTTTTCCTTGCCGGTCCAGATCAGCATGTGTGTGTGGTATTCCTTCAGCCACGCCAGCATGGCTTCGCTGACCGCCACAAAGATCGGATTATCCAGAATCTTTGCTATGCGAATATGAAACTCCATATCCGCAGCGATGAACGCATCGGCATCACCCAATGACTGCCGTTGCCGTTCAATAATATCCCGCAATTCCGAAATATCGCGCGCAGTCACCTTTTGCGCCGCCTCACGTGCAACGCCGCGTTCAAAAAAGATACGCGCGCTCTTCAGATGCTCGAGCGTCTCCATCGACTGCGCGAGCATGATCTTCGCCGTGGGGTCCACCTGTTGAAATATCGACCTTGCGGTGAGCTTGAGAACCTTCGCGCGCTCTCCATGCGAAATGCTGACCAAACCCATTTTTGCAAGCGACTGCATTGCCTCGCGGATCGCCGGACGACCTACGCCGAAGCGTTCCATCAAAACCCGTTCGGATGGCATTTCATCGCCCGGCAGCAATTCACCCGACGTGATCATGGTTTCAAGCCGGTCAAAAACTTCGTCTGACAATTTACGGCGAACGATAGGTTCGATTGGCTGGGTCATGGCATCTCACTAGTCATGAGCTTTGTTCCCTTATGCATCTTCAACGGCGCAGATGAAAGCCGTTACCCACATCCATGTGCAGGGGCTCACAATTTTTCCTCTTGCACATATTGGAATACTCATTATACCAGTTTGCATTCAAACGCCATGCGCTTTTCGCTGGCACGAGTAAAACAGCGAGTGACGGCAATTCCGATGAACATCCGCTTGACCTATCGCATAGAAAGCACCGGCAACATTGAGAAGATGGCGGCCAAGATCGCCAGCGATCAATCCACCGGCACTTTTGTTGCTGTTCCCGGTGAAACGGAGGAATTGAAGGCCCGCGTCGCCGCCAAGGTGCTGGATATACGCCCTCTGGAAGACGCGCAGGTTCCAGCCTGGCCAGAACTGGAATGCGATCACGGCCCGATCAGGCGCGCCGATGTTGATATTGCTTTTCCGCTTGATGCGGTCGGCACCGATCTCGCCGCTCTTATGACCATCGCCATTGGCGGGGTCTATTCGATCAAGGGCATGACCGGCATTCGCATCGTCGATATGAAGCTGCCACAGGCATTCCGCGACGCCCATCCCGGCCCGCAATTCGGTATTGAGGGAAGCCGCAAGCTCGCCGGCGTTGAAAAGCGTCCGATCATTGGCACCATCGTCAAGCCCGCGCTTGGCCTGCGTCCCCATGAAACGGCGGAATTGGTGGGCGAGTTGATTGAATCCGGCGTGGATTTCATCAAGGACGATGAAAAACTGATGAGTCCTGCTTACTCCCCGCTGAAAGAACGCGTTGCGGCAATCATGCCGCGCATTCTCGATCACGAACAGAAGACCGGCAAGAAGGTCATGTATGCCTTCGGCATCTCGCATGCCGATCCCGACGAGATGATGCGCAATCATGACATGGTGCTCGAAGCGGGTGGCAATTGCGCCGTGGTCAATATCAACTCCATCGGGTTCGGCGGCATGAGTTTCCTGCGCAAGCGCTCGGGTCTTGTCCTGCATGCGCATCGCAACGGCTGGGACGTTCTGACCCGCAATCCGGGCGCCGGCATGGATTTCCGCGTCTATCAGCAGTTCTGGCGCCTGCTCGGCGTCGATCAGTTTCAGATCAACGGCATTCGCGTGAAATATTGGGAGCCGGACGAAAGCTTCGTCTCGTCGTTCAAGGCGATCAGCACACCGCTATTCGATCCTACCGATTGCCCGCTGCCGGTTGCAGGCTCCGGTCAATGGGGCGGGCAGGCGCCGGAAACCTATGCCCGCACGGGCCGCACCACGGACCTCCTCTATTTGTGCGGCGGCGGCATCGTCAGCCATCCCGGCGGACCCGCAGCAGGGGTTCGCGCCGTGCAACAGGCATGGGAAGCCGCAGTGGCCGACATCCCGCTTGAGGTTTACGCAAAAGACCACCCCGAACTCGCGGCCTCGCTGGCGAAATTCGGCAATGGAGGCGAAGGATGACCAGCCTCGCTCCGCTGCTTTCCTATTACGGAGATGATCTGACCGGTTCCACGGATGTGATGGAAGCGCTCAGTTCGAATGGCATCGAAACTGTCTTGTTCATGAACAAGCCGGATGACGCTCTTCTATCGCGCTTTGGACATTGCCGGGCCATTGGTCTTGCAGGCACCAGCCGCAGCGAAACCCCGGATTGGATGGATGCGCATCTGACCCCCGCCTTCGCCTGGCTGCGTAGCCTCAATGCCGCAATTTGCCACTACAAGGTCTGTTCCACTTTCGATTCCGCGCCGCATGTCGGCAATATCGGCAAGGCGATCGAGATCGGCAAATCGGTCTTCCAGCAGGCTTATGTTCCGCTGATCGTCGGCGCGCCGCAACTCAAGCGCTACACATCCTTCGGCAATCTCTTTGCCGCCTATCAGGGTGAAACCTACCGCATCGACCGCCATCCAGTGATGAGCCGTCACCCTGTGACGCCTATGCATGAAGCCGATCTGCGGCTGCATCTGGCCAAACAAACGACATTGAAAGCCGAATTGGTTGATAGCGCAGCGCTGGCCGCATCTGAAGCGGATAAGCGTATCGACGCGATCACGCAAAAGGCGACCGGCATGGTGCTGTTCGATGTGGATAGCACCGAAAGCCAGTTGCGCGCAGGTGAACAACTCTGGCGTTTACGTGCCCGCCAAGGCTGGTTTGTCGCCGGTTCGTCCGGCATTGAATACGCCCTGTTATCCGCGTGGCGGGAGGCGGGCCTGATCGGCGCTCGGAAAGATTTTCCCCTGCCGGGCAAAGTGGATCGTATCGCCGTGGTGTCGGGCAGCGTTTCGCCGACAACGGAAAGACAAATCCGCACCGCAACCGCAGCCGGTTTTGACGGCATCAATCTCGATCCGCTCGAACTCCTTGGCGAAAATGCTGCGCAGGCGATGGAAACCGCCGTCGCACATGCGCAAAAAACCTTGCAGGCTGGCAGAAGCGTCATTCTCAACACGGCGCTCGGCCCCTCTGCTGATCGCGGTCGCGAAATCGACCGTATCGCCGGGAGCCGCCATCGACTGGCGCACATTCTGGGCTCGATCCTGCGCAGTCTGGTTGAGCGCGAAAAACTGCCGCGCGCCGTAATAGCTGGTGGCGACACGTCCAGTCACGCCCTGCGCGAGCTGCATGTCGATGCGCTGACCACGCTGCTGCCGCTTCCGCAAACACCCGGCTCGCCGCTTTGCACGGCGCATGGTGGCGATACTGCGACCCATGGCCTGCAAATCGCACTGAAAGGCGGACAGGTCGGCGCTGACAATTATTTCAGCCAAATACGCGACGGTTTACCCAACTGAAATCTGGAATACTCATTGACTGGTTATACCAGTTAAGTTACCAAAGACACCGGAGGAAAATTCAACCATGACAGCAATCGCTTTGTTCGGCGCAGGCGGCAAGATGGGTTACCGTCTGGCCAAGAACTTGAAGGGCTCGCGCTTCGACGTCCGCCATATTGAAGTCAGCGATGCAGGCAAGGCGCGTCTGAAGAACGATCTGGGCATCGACACAGTCGATGCCGATCAGGGCCTTGCAGGCGCCGAGGTTGTCATTCTGGCCGTGCCGGACACCCTCATCGGAAAAGTGGCCGCAGGCATTATCGACAAGCTGAAGCCCGGCACCATGGTGATCGCGCTTGACGCGGCAGCTCCCTTCGCAGGTCATCTGCCCGAACGCGCCGATCTGACCTATTTCGTCACCCACCCATGCCATCCGCCGATCTTCAACGACGAGACCGACATGCAGGCAAAGAAGGATCATTTCGGTGGTCTTTTCGCCAAGCAGCATATCGTTTCGGCGCTCATGCAGGGGCCGGAAACGGATTACGCGCTGGGCGAAGAAATCGCAAAGGTGATCTGGGCCCCCGTCATGCGCTCGCATCGCGTCACGGTCGAACAAATGGCGATGCTGGAGCCGGGTCTTTCGGAAACCGTCTGCGCCTCACTTCTCGTCGTCATGCGCCAGGCAATGGACGAATGCGTGCGGCGTGGCGTACCGGAAGAAGCGGCCCGCGACTTCCTGCTCGGCCATATGAATGTTCTGGGCGCGGTCATCTTCAAGGAAGTCGACGGCGTATTCTCGGATGCCTGCAACAAGGCAATCGAGTTCGGCATACCCGCGCTGATGCGCGACGACTGGAAAAACGTGTTTGAACCGCAGGAGATCGCCGAAAGCATTCGCCGTATCACCTGATAATCAACGGGAGGGTCAAGCGCCCTCCTTCACTGCCCTGCTGGGAACAGGGCTGAACACACTGGGAGGAAATTATGGAATTCACACGCAGGAAACTGACGCGCGGTATCGCGCTGGCCATCGTCGCTGGTGCGCTGTCGGCAGGCACAGTCATGCCAGCCTGGGCGGCGGACCTCATCGCGATCATTACACCCTCGCACGATAACCCGTTCTTCAAGGCCGAAGCCGTGGGCGCAGAGGCAAAAGCCAAGGAACTTGGCTATGAAACGCTGATCCTCGTTCACGACGACGACGCAAACAAGCAATCTCAGCTCGTCGATACGGCAATCGGGCGTGGCGCCAAGGCGATTATTCTGGACAATGCCGGTTCCGAAGCGTCTATCGCTGCCGTGCAGAAGGCGAAAGATGCAGGCATTCCATCCTTCCTGATCGACCGTGAAATCAATGCGACCGGCATTGCCGTCTCGCAGATTGTGTCCAACAACTATCAGGGCGCCCAGCTCGGCGCGGAAGAATTCGTCAAGCTGATGGGCGAAAAAGGCAATTACGTGGAATTGCTTGGCCGCGAAGCCGATCTCAATGCGGGCATCCGCTCCAAGGGCTATCACGACGTTATCGACGACTATCCAGATATGAAGATGGTCGCACAGCAGTCGGCCAACTGGAGCCAGCCGGAAGCCTTCACCAAAATGCAGAGCATTCTGCAGGCCAATCCGGACATCAAAGGCGTGATTTCAGGCAACGATACGATGGCGATGGGCGCTTGGGCGGCTCTCGAAGCTGCCGGTCGTAAGGACGTGATCGTCGTCGGCTTCGACGGCTCCAACGATGTACGCGATTCCATCAAGGCTGGCGGCATCAAGGCCACCGTCCTGCAGCCAGCTTACGCGCAGGCGCAAACCGCTGTCGTTCAGGCTGACGAATTCATCAAGTCGGGCAAAAAGCCTGCTGAAGAGAAGCAGTTGATGGATTGCGTTCTGATCAACGGCGACAACGCGGAAAAGCTCGAAACCTTCGCTTTGAAGGATTGAGCCCCGGAAAGTTGAGAGCCGGGAGCCGTAATGCTCCCGGCATATTCCCCATACCGAGGATATCTTCATGTCAGTGCTGAAGTCAGCGTCCATTGTTGTGCTGGCCTGTGGTGTTGCGCTTTCGGGCTGCAAGATCATCAAGACGCCAACAGCTGAGGAAGCCGCAGCTGCCCGCGGTGACAATTTCAACCCGGACCGCTCGGTTGCCGACATCTGGGATTCCAAGGTCAAACCGTTCTTCGCGGAAAAGACCGTGACGCTTGATGAAGTCATGACGGCAGCCAATACCGACGCTGACGCGGCGGGAAACAAATTCGGCCACCGCGAAAAGCAGGGCAACGCGCCTTGGACCTTTGCAACCAGGCTGGAAGGTACGGTTGTTGGCGCCGAGACCAAATCGCGGGCTGCCTATGTCGATGTGGACAGCAATGGCGATGGCAAGGCGGATGCGCGTGTTCAGATCGGGCCAACCGTTCGCGGAACGGCCATTCGCGACAGCTTGAGCTTTGTGAACTTCAATGAATTCCGCAACCAGATCGAATGGGCGCAGTTCGGGAAATCGTTCAATACCCGCGTCAACGACGAAGTTTTGTCGAAGCTGCCACGCGAAAATCTGGTCGGCATGAAAGTAAAGGCCAGTGGCGCCTTCGCCATGCCATCCAAGGGCCAGTTACCGCTTTTCACGCCCGTATCCATTGCGCTGGAGAAGTGAGCCATGGAAACGGAGCAGCCAATCAAAAACGATATCGTCCTCAAGCTTGAAGACGTATCGAAAGTCTATTCGGGGATCGTCGCCGTCAAACGCGCCAATCTCGAATTGCGACGCGGATCGGTCAATGTGCTGGTGGGCGAGAACGGCGCTGGCAAATCCACATTGATGAAAATCATCGCCGGTGTTGAGCGTCCGACCATGGGCAAGATCATTCTCGACGGTGAACCGGTTGTTTTCGACAGTCCTGCCGATGCGCAAAAGTGCGGCATCGCGATGATCTTTCAGGAACTCAATCTGTTCGCCAATATGTCCGTGGCCGAGAATATTTTCGCCACCCGTGAGATCATGCGCGGAGTACGCGGCATCGATCACAAGGCGCAGGTCCAAAAGGCCAACGAATATCTCAGGCGTCTGGATGCTGGCATCGATGCCAATATGCTGGTTTCCGATCTTCCCATCGGCCAGCAGCAATTGGTGGAAATCGCCAAAGCCATTTCGCTCGATGCGCGCATCGTTATCATGGACGAACCGACATCCGCGCTCTCAGCCGCCGAGGTCGATATTCTCTTCAAGGTCATCGCCGAGTTGAAAAGTCAGGGCGTCGCTATCGTCTATATTTCGCATCGTCTGGAAGAACTGATGCGCATTGGCGATTACATCACTGTGCTGCGCGATGGCAAGATCACCGGCCAGGAAGAAGTCAGGAACATCGATACGCAATGGATCGTGCGTTCCATGATCGGCTCCGATGCCAAGGATTTTGCCAAATCGGTGAACCACACGATAGGCGAAGAGCGGTTCCGCGCCGAAAACATCACCCTGCCCCGCGCCACAGGCGGCCTTGCCGTCGATAATGTGTCCTTGTCGGTCCACGCCGGTGAAGTTCTGGGAATATACGGCCTTATGGGTGCGGGCCGTTCCGAGTTTTTTGAATGCGTCATGGGTCAGCACCGCCATTCGACCGGCCAGATTTTCATAGACGGCCAGAAAGTGACCGAGCGCGATACGACACGCCGCATAAGGCGTGGACTTGCGCTTATTCCCGAAGACCGTCAGCGAGAGGGTCTGGTGCAGGTTCTGTCGATTGCCAGCAACCTGACGATGGCCAGTCTCGACCGGCTTGCGAAACTGTTCCACATCGCGCCGAAGCTTGAGAAGGAAGCCGTCAGGCAGGCGATCAAGGATCTCGCCATCAAAGCCCCGAACCCGGATTTCGAAGTGACTTCGATGTCGGGTGGCAACCAGCAGAAGGTTGTGATCGGCAAAGCGCTGATGACCAATCCGAAAGTTCTTTTGATGGACGAGCCATCACGCGGCATCGACGTTGGCGCAAAGGCGGATGTTTTCCGCACCATGCGCCGCCTCGCTGGCGAAGGACTGGCCATCCTGTTTTCAACCTCCGATCTGGAAGAAGTCATGGCCTTATCCGACCGCATCGCCGTGCTCAGCAATGGCAAGCTGATTGCCATCTTTGACCGCGAGCATGCGACGGAAGCCGATATCATAGCGGCCTCGGCCAAGGGCCACGGCCATAACCACGATCTGCAAACCAAGGAACTCGCGTCATGACAGCCAAAACCGCCACGGCAGCCACTGACCCAACCTTTTCGAGCGGATCGGCCTTGCTGACGCTGATGAAGCTGCGGACATTCATTGCGCTTTTTGCAGTTTTCATCTTTTTCTCCTTCGCCGCACCGAACTTCCTTTCGACAGCCAATCTCATTTTGATGTCGAAACACGTGGCGCTGAACGCCTTTCTCGCCATGGGCATGACTTTTGTCATCATCACGGGCGGGATCGACTTGTCTGTCGGTTCGATTGTCGGCCTGTGCGGCATGGTCGCTGGTGGTCTTTTGATCTACGGCATCGATCTGGGGATCGGTTATACGATCTATTTCAATGTGATCGAGATATCGCTCATCACACTGGCTGTGGGTGTCGCGGTCGGCTTCATCAACGGGCTCCTGATTACCAGACTCAACGTGGCGCCATTCATCGCAACACTTGGAACCCTATATGTCGCGCGCGGCCTTGCTCTGTTGTCGTCTGACGGCCAGACCTTCCCGAACCTCGTCGGGCGAGAAGATCTCGGCACCACCGGCTTCGGCTTTCTCGGCGCGGGCAGCATCCTCGGCTTGCCGGTTTCCATCTGGCTTCTGATCGTCGTTGCATTGGGCGCAGCCTATGTCGCCCGGTACACGCCGTTGGGACGACAGATTTTCGCGGTGGGTGGCAATGAGCGCGCAGCGCGCATGTCCGGTATCCGCGTCGACCGCGTAAAAATGTTCGTCTACATGTTTTCGGGCTTTTGCGCCGCCATTGCCGGACTTATCATTTCGTCTGAACTGATGGCTTCGCACCCGGCAACTGGAAACTCCTTCGAACTCAATGCTATCGCGGCGGCCGTTCTGGGTGGAACCTCCATGTCGGGCGGGCGCGGTACCATCGGTGGAACGATTATCGGCGCTTTCGTGATCGGGATTCTTTCTGATGGTCTGGTCATGATGGGGGTATCGTCCTTCTGGCAGATGGTCATCAAGGGCCTCGTCATCATCATCGCCGTGGTTGTAGACCAGGCACAGCGCCGCCTTCAGCAGCGCGTCACGCTCATGCAAATGGCAAAGGCAGGATAATGGCAGAATTCAAGGGCGCGCTCATCGGCTGCGGCTTCTTCGCAATCAATCAGATGCATGCCTGGAACGATGTTTCCGGTGCAAAAATCGTGGCGATCTGCGACCGCGACCCCGAGCGACTGAAGATCGTTGGCGATCAGTTCGGGATCGAACGTCGCTATACCGATGCCGAGGCGCTGTTTGCCGATGGAAATATCGATTTTGTCGATATAGCCACGACAGTTGGAAGCCATCGCATGCTGGTTGAAATGGCCGCTGCTCATAAAGTACCCGCCATCTGCCAAAAGCCTTTTGCCAAGAACCTCGATGACGCCAAGGCCATGGTGAGAACGTGCCAAGATGCCGGTATTCCCTTGATGGTTCACGAGAATTTCCGCTGGCAGACACCGATACAGGCGGTGCGAAAAGCACTCGATAGTGGTGCGATAGGCGATCCCTTCTGGGGGCGTTTTTCCTTCCGGTCGGGCTACGATGTCTTCTCGGGCCAGCCTTATCTTGCGAAAGGCGAGCGCTTCATCATCGAAGACCTTGGCATCCACACGCTCGATATTGCACGCTTTATTCTCGGTGATGTAGCAAGCCTCGTCGCACGGGCCAAACGCGTGAACCCGAAGATTAAGGGCGAGGACGTCGCGACCATTTTGCTCGACCATGAAAATGGCGCCACATCCGTCGTCGATGTCAGCTATGCTACCAGACTTCAGGTCGACCCCTTCCCGGAAACCCTCATCGAACTGGATGGCACGGCAGGCTCAATCCGGCTTCATCAGGGATACCGTCTGGAAGTCATCAATGCTGGAGGTACAACCGTTTCGGACGTTTCACCCAAACTGCTGTCCTGGGCATCGCGTCCCTGGCACAATATTCAGGAGAGCGTCTTCGCGATCCAGCAACACTGGATCGACAAACTTGCCTCCGGCGCGGAAACGTCAACGTCGGGTGCCGATAATCTCAAAACCTTCGCGCTGGTGGATGCAGCTTATGACAGTGCGGCCAGCGGCAACCGCGTCGATGTGAAGGCTATGCTGGGATGAGCAGCGTCGATCCGTTTCTGCTTTATGGCACAGAAGAAACCGCTGCCCGGCCACTGCACCTGCAAGCTGGGCGTCTCGCAGTCGATCTGAGCGATGGTAATTTGCGCACTATCACCTATGATGGTGTCGAGGTGCTGCGCGCGGTGTCTTATCTCATACGCGACCGCGACTGGGGGACATATGCCCCTTCTATCCGCGACCTGACCGTAGAGAGAAACGCAGCTGGTTTTACTGTCGCCTATCAGGCCTATGTCAACGGTCCCAGCGATAGCGAGCTAATGGTTGCTGTGACCATATCGGCGAATACTGGTGGCACACTAACATTCGACGCTGTGGCTACAACGACAACCGGCTTCGAAACCAACCGCTGCGGCTTTTGTATTCTGCATCCGATTGTCGGGCTTGCCGGTTCGCCGGTTACGGTGGAACATGTCGATGGAACGCATGTACAGACCCATCTGCCCGATCTCATCGAGCCGTGGCAACCATTTAAGGATATGCGCGCCATCACCCATGAAGCCCTTCCGGGTGTGTTGGCCGAATGCCGTATGGAAGACGATGTCTTCGAGATGGAGGATCAGCGCAACTGGTCCGATGCCTCCTATAAAACCTATGTGCGCCCTCTCGCGCTGCCTTGGCCCTATCGGATTGAAGCCAACGAACCAATCAATCAGCGGGTCGTATTGACCATCCACGATAAGCGGTCGAGTGCATCCACTGCCGTCACTTCAAACACCGAACCAGTGTTCATTACGCCTGACGACGCGCGCGGCATCATGCCAAGTATCGGCATCATCATCACGCCGGAAGAAGCCAAGGCGAGCCTTGCTTCGTCCGGCCTGCTAAGCGAAATCTCTCCGCAGGATTTGCTGTTCCATTACGATCCACATGCCGGACATGACGCAACAGCATTTGCAGACTTTGCTGCTCTTGCCGCTGGATATAAGGGGCGCACATCGCTGGAGATCGCACTTCCCTGTGAAGGGTCACTCATCGACGAAACCACCCAGATTGCGACGCAAATGAAAGCAGCAGGCTTTGCGCCCGACGCTATCATTGTCTCACCGTCAATAGATCGCCAGTCCACGCCGCCCGGCAGCGCTTGGCCGCCTTGCCCACCACTGGAAGAAGTCTATAACGCCGCGCGCACCGCTTTTCCGGATGCTAACCTCGGCGGCGGTATGCTGAGCTATTTCACGGAATTGAACCGCAAGCGCGTGCCGGGCGCCCTGATCGATTTTGTGACGCATTGCACCAATCCAATCGTGCATGCCGCCGACGACCTGAGCGTCATGCAAACACTGGAGGCGCTGCCCTTCATTACGCGTTCGGTACGCGCCATTTATGGCGACAAACGCTATCGCATCGGCCCATCGACCATTCCCATGCGCCAGAATCCCTATGGCAGCAGGACGATGGACAACCCAAACAGCAAACGTATCGCCATGGCCAATCGCGATCCGCGCCATAACGGTAAATTCGCGGAAGCATTTGCCTTTGCCTATGCAGCGCGGGTGCTAGATGCAAATCTCGACTGTCTGACGCTATCAGCATTGACCGGTCCCTTCGGGCTGGTTGCGCATGAAAACGAACCAACGCCTGCGAGACAAACACGCCCGATTTTCAACAGCGTGAAAGCCTTGTCCGCGCTGGCCGGAAAAGAATGGCGCGCCTATCGTTCTACTTGCCCGAGCCATGTTCTAGCGTTTGCAGTGGAGAGTGGACTTTGGCTCGTGAATGTCACGCCAGAAGAGCAGAGTGTCAGCATAGAAGGTAAGAGGGCGTTTTCGCTCGAACCCTATAGAGTTCTATCAATACCGCTTTAAGCCAAAGCGCGGAAAGCAGCGGATACGCGACATCCTCCCGGTCGCGTATCTCTGGAAAGGTTCAGCGCCGCTTTGCGGGCCTCTCCGCCAAAATGACATTGTGACGCTTGGCGAGTTCTGCGGTCACCGCTTCAATTTCCTCAGCCTTGCGCGCTTCGTCCCAACCCAGTTCCAGCGCCAGAATATCCGCAATCGCAGCCAGATTATCGGCGGTCAGCGCGCCGTCAATGGCAAGCGTTGTGCGACGCAGCACGACATCAGCCAAATGAACCACCAGTTCGTTGCGAGCGATCCAGGCAATCTCGGCGCGGCTCACCGTATCCGTTTCGGGCAAATAGGTGACACCGACTTTGGCTTCGTCCCTGATGATGGAGCCCGCTGTCGTGCCGTAACGCTTGAGCAATAGCTCGACACGCGCAGCTTCAAGGCCCGTTGTACTTGCCTGTTTTGCGACCCACGCACGGCGCGCATTGTCATCCAGCGGGTAATCCTTACCGCCGCCGATTGCGAGATTGCGCGTCGAGCGGAGGCGCGTGCGTTGCAACCGTTGCAAGACCGTGTCCGCAACCTCTTCGGCAAACCCCCGGAACGTCGTCCATTTGCCCCCTACCAGCGAGATGATTGCGAATGGACGCGCCGGATCGGGCTCAATCACCGGCGCCGAGTGATCGCGACTGATCAACCCCGGTTCTGAGGCATTGGACGCAGGCAGCGGGCGGATGCCGCTATAGGTGTAGACAATCTGATTGCGGTCGAACTGCAATTTCGGCAGCAGTGAACGCAGGCTTTCAATGAAATAATCCGTTTCATCGTCCTCGCAGCGCACATTGTCCGGATCGTCGGAAGGAATGTCGGTCGAACCGACCAGCGCAAGACCATGATAGTCGTAAACAAGGCAGATACGACCGTCATCGGCCTCGAAATAAATCATCCTTCCAGCAAGGCTTTTCACCAGTTCGGGATGGTCGATCAGAATATGCGACCCCTTAGTGCCGCCGATCATCTTAGTGGGTTTACCAAGCGCAGAATTCACCCGGTCAATCCACGGGCCAGCAGCGTTGATCACAAGCTTCGGCCTCATTGAGAACGCCGCGCCGTCTGGCCCCTCAAAGCTAATTGCACCGTCAACGGCATTGACCAAGGCGGTGAAATTCGCAGCTGCACTTTTTGAATTGGCCTGAAGTCCGTCACTGACCAGTTCATAGACCAGCCGCTCGGGTCGGCTGACCTTGGCGTCATGATAGATACCGCCTGCAACAATCGCAGGCGTTATGTACGGCATTTCCTGCGTTGCGGTCTTCTTCAGGAGAAAACGGTGGTGCGGCATAACGCGCTCACGCGCACCGAAATAATCATAGAGGCCAAGGCCGATCTTGATCAGCACGGCACCGCGACTGCGCGGCGCAGTCGTGGAACCGAACAATGTGCGCAAGGCCGCGGTGATCCCTTTGGTCCACGAGAACACAGGAATAAACGTCGGCAGCGGCTCAACATTATGCGGCGCGTTTTTCAAAAGCAGATTTCGTTCCAGCGTGGATTGCGCAACCAGACCGAATTCCCCGGTTTCCAGATATTTCAAACCACCATGGATCAGCCGCGACGGTGCGGCACTGGTGCCCGATCCAAAATCGCCTTTGTCGACGATAAGGCAATTCACGCCTTGTTCGCACAAATCCCGGTACAGCCCCGCACCGTTGATGCCCGCGCCAAGAATAAGGACGTCAACACCATCCGCTTCCAGTTGGGCGATGCGGGTCTTCATTTCGGCAGGGCCTACGAAACTGTTCATTTCACCGTCTTTACATCTGTTGTCTGCGCAATCGCGCAACATGCGTTCGTTCTGTCGTCAATCCGAAAGAGCTTCAATTTTCGGCCATAATGGCCCAAGCGCCGAGGCAATTTCCTTGAACAGTGCGAAGCGTTTTTCATATTGCGCGCTGCGCTCCGCATCTGGAGTATAAGTGCAACCGATGGCATCGAGATCGCGCGGATCGCTATAAACGTCAGCAAAAACACCCGCACCTTTGCCCGCGCAAAGCGCTGCGCCCCAAGCTGCTGCCTCATCCGTCTCAGTGACGGTCACCGGCATCCCAAGCACATTGGCAAACATTTGCGCAAAGGCCGGGCTGCGCGATACGCCGCCCGTCAACCGCGCAGCGGAGATGGCGAACCCTTCCTTGAGATGATCGACATGGATGCGGTGATTAAAGGCAATCCCTTCCCATACGGCGCGCAGCATATCACCGCGTTCCTGCCAGCCGCGCAGACCAAAAAAAGCGCCGCTTGCCATGGCGCCATAAGGCGAACCAAAAAGATAAGGATGGAACAATGCTGTTGAGGGCTTTGCCAGTGCAGCATCTATTTCCGGGCGCAACATGTCGTGGATCGAGCGACCTGTCTCTTCCGATAGATGCCGCTCGGATGGGCAGAGCTTATCGAGAAACCAGTCGTAATTCGCCGTTGACGCTGGCGAGATCGACATGTTGTTCCATTCCCCCGGCGCGATACCGTTGCGGCAAAACCAGTTCGGATTCACATGCGGTTCGGAGGATAGTGTCTCGTTGATCGAATAGGTTCCCGCGACCACCGCCACAGTGCCCATCTTCAGCCCGCCGACGCCAAGCGCCGATGCCGTAACATCATGCAGACCACCAACAACCGGCGTACCGGCAACAAGACCGGTGCGCGCCGCGCAAGCCGCAGAAACGCCACCCACGATCTCGTCCGAACGCGACATGGGTGGCAACGCGTTCCAAAGGGCTTCCAGTCCGAACAATGCAAGCGCGTCGCGTGAATAATCCTGTCTCTGCACATCCGTGAAGGAGGTGGACGCTTCAGTCCGATCCGTTCCGACCTCGCCGGTCAGGCAGAACCGGAGCCAGTCCTTGCAGGCGATGACATGTGCGATACGACTGAAGCGCTCAGGCTCGTTTTCTTTCACCCAGGCGAGAATGGCCGAAGGTGCGGAAGCATGCGGCAATTGTCCGGTAATGGCGATGGACTGTTCTGCGACGGCACCGTTCACCCAGTTTTCCGCAATATCGACAGCGCGGCTATCCAGCGACAGAATGCCCGCGCCGAGCGGGCGGTGTTCACTGTCGAGCATATAAATACCGTCGCCATGAGCAGTGGTGGCAATGGCCAGAATATCGGAAGCAGGCCTGCCGCTCGTGGCAATCGCTTCGGCAATCGCGTCCGCGGTGGCATTCCAGAATTCGTCCATGTCACGCTCGACGTGACGGGGATGCGGAAACGACTGGGCGACACGGCGGCGCGCGACTGACAGCGTCCTGCCGTCAATGTCGAACAATACGGCTTTCGTGACGGTCAGTCCGCTATCGATTCCCAACAGGCAGGGCATGGATCGTATTCCTGGTATGTAAATGCAGGCTCGGCAAAACGCGTTCGCCGCGATTTTGTTATTCTTTCTGACCGCCCGAACGGGCGATGACGACATTTATTTCCTGGGACTGCATATGTTCGATATGCGCCTCGGGCGTGTTTTCATCGACGATAACCACATCGAAATCACTCAGGGCGCCGAAATTATGCAAAGCGCGCCGTTCGAATTTTGTGTGGTCGGCCAGAAGCACACTTTTCGCCGCGCATTCGCGCATCGCTCTTTTGGTTTCAACCATTTCTGTCGATTGATGAAACAACAGATCGTCGGTGATTGCGGCGATCGAGATGAACGCCACATCGGCACGCAGGCGACGGATTTCATGGATCGTCATGCCGCCGACAAAGGCGTTGCACCAGTTGTAAAGCTGCCCACCCAGACCGATCAGCGTGATGTCCTGCATATCGCGAACTTCGTTCATCAGGATCAGCGAATTGGTAATAACGGTCAAAGGCGTCTTGGCCTGAAGATGCGGCACCATTTGCAGAACGGTGGTCGAGTCATCCAGAAAGATGGCTTGCCCCGGTTCGACAAATTGCATCGCGGCTTCCGCGATCAGTTTCTTTTCTTCCGACTGTCGCGACACCCGGTAAAGATCGCTTGCTTCGATCAGGCTGGTAGGTGCTGCGGAAACGACCCCACGCGTCTTGCGAAAAAGTCCCCGGCTGACAAGTTCATCGACATCACGATGCGCCGTCATCAGGCTGATGCCGAAACGCTCCGTCAAATCTTCGATCCGCATCGACCCCTCGGCCATCACAGTCTCGGCAATCTGCTGGCGGCGCACCAGCTGACGCGCATGCCGACTGTCGTTCGGCACTTGATCTGTCATCAGATTGTCAATGCTTGCCTTGTTGCTCACCGTCATGCCTGCCATCCGTTCCCAGCCATTATTTCGTTGTCACTGACAGGTTCTGGCGGACTACGCCAGACAAAAAGGGGAACGATATCCAGAGCGCCGGTTAGAGCCGGCGCTCCGGTCTATGCTCTTACTGCTCGAGAACGAACGGAGCCGTATATTTGTCGACATTATCCTTGGTGATCAGGAAGCAATCGAAAAGCTGCTTTTCCTGCTCAACACCGGTCTTGCCGGTCTTGATGAAGCTGTCAGCCTGCTTGACGGCAGCTTCCGAGAAAATGGCAACCGGCTGCAGCACGGTGTACTGAAGCTCACCGGCCTTGATCGCAGCGACCGCATCCGGCGAACCGTCGAAACCGCCAACCTTGACCTGTTCCAGCTTGCCAGCCTTCTTCAGAGCAGCGATTGCACCAAGAGCCATTTCGTCGTTACCGGAGATGACACCGATAATGTCGGGATTGGCCTGCAACAGGGCCTGCATCTTGTCGTGGCCCTGGGTGCGGTTCCAGTTGGCAACATCTTTACCGGCCTTCACCAGATCCGGATACTGCGACAGGACCGTTTCGTAACCATTCGAGCGGGTTGCCGCATTGTTGTCCGATGGTGCACCGAACAATTCGACATATTTGCCCTTGTCGCCAACGCTTTCAACCCACTGGGTTGCGCCGATTGCAGCGCCCTGCGCGTTGTTGGAAACGAGCTGTGCCTTGGCAAGACCTTCCTGATTGATTTCGGCGTTGACGAGGAACACCGGAATGCCTGCTGCGACAGCGCGCTTGACCGCCCCAACCGAGCCGTCAGCATTGGCCGGATCAAGAATGATCGCAACCGACTTGTTGGTGATCGCAGTGTCGATCAGGTTGCTTTCGGTGTTGGTGTCGCCCTTGTGACCGCCAACGACAGCCGAATAGCCCAGGCCTTCAGCCGTCTTCTTGGCGATTTCACCTTCGGTGTACCAGTATGGGTTCGAAGGGTCGTTGACGATGATCGTCATCAGACCTTCAGCCCAGGCAGCGCTGGCGATAAGCGGCAGTGCCGCTGCAGCAGCGAACAGAACGCGCATACCCTTCTTAAACATGTCTCACTCCCGTAACATTATTGTTTGTGTTGTGCCGGTTGCCCGGCGGGTATCATTTCCATTGG
Source organism: Ochrobactrum soli (assembly GCF_003664555.1). Classification (NCBI taxonomy): domain Bacteria; kingdom Pseudomonadati; phylum Pseudomonadota; class Alphaproteobacteria; order Hyphomicrobiales; family Brucellaceae; genus Ochrobactrum; species Ochrobactrum soli. The sequence continues at coordinate 54,641 of NZ_RCHH01000013.1, forward strand.
GCGAGGCTTTTGAGGTTGATCGCCGTCTTGGAACCTTTCGATACGCCCTTGGAATACGGCCCATCCGCAATCGGACCTGGCCCTATTCCTATCGTCGGGAGTATTGAATGCTGTTGAGCAGAACCGCGAGCACGATCACCGCGCCGGTAAAGACGGTCTGCCAATAGGAGGATACGCCGATGATCACCAGACCGTCGGAGAGGAAGCCGATAACGAAGGCGCCGAGCAGCGTACCCTGAATGGTGCCGCGTCCGCCTGTCAGCGCCGCGCCGCCGATGACGACAGCCGCGATTGCCGTCAATTCGTAGGTTGTACCGGCGGTTGGACCAGCAGAGGTCAGCTGCGACGACAGGACGAGACCGGCAATGGCAGCGCAGATGCCCGAAATCACATAAACGGAAATCTTGACCCGCTTGACCGGAACACCTGAAAGTTCTGCCGCCCGCTCGTTTCCGCCCGAAGCATAGAGCCAGCGACCGAACGCAGTGCGATTGAGAACGACCGCGCAGATGATCGCCAGCACAGCCAGAACCAGAACGCCAATCGGAACGCCGAAAAGCGTGTTGAAACCGAGCCAATCAAAGCCGGTATTCCCCAGTTCCGGACGGCCACCAAGATTGTTGTAGGTCAGACCATTCGTCATCAGCAAGGCGACACCGCGAGCACAATAGAGCACGCCAAGCGTGGCCACGAAGGCTGGAACCCGCAGATAGGCAATCAGCACGCCATTAACAGCGCCGACAAACGCCCCCAATGCACAGGTGATGATGACCACGGCCCAGACAGGGAAATACAGAATGATGCCGAATTCCTGCAGCGTCACGCCCTGCATCAGGAAACCCGCAACGACGCCTGCAAGCCCCAGTGTGGAACCGACGGAAAGATCGATGCCACCATTCAGGATCACCAGCAACATGCCAATCGCCAGTAACCCGAAAATGGCCACATGCGAAGACATGATGAGGAAATTGTCGACCGTGAAATAATAGGGCGATAGGAACGAAAAGGCAGCGATGATTGCGATCAAAGCAAAAAATGCACGACCTTCGAGCAGCAGATGCACGATATTGGTTTTCCGCTTCGCCCCGCCTGGGGTTGCCGCTTTGTCTTTTGTGCTCGTGACTGACATTCTATCAGTGCTCCATAACTAAAGCATTCCAGCGATCTGGTAACATCAGATCAGGTGCTCGAACTTTTCGACTTGCGCATGCCCGCTCGAAAACCGAAGACATGCAGCAGTTTCTCAATGACCAACCATGGCTTCGCCCGAGGCGGCCATGATCTTCTCCTTGGAGACATCCGAACCAAATTCGGCTGAGATGCGCCCGCGATGCATGACCATGATGCGATGAGCAATGCTGAGGCATTCACCAACTTCGGAAGTCGTATAAATGACCGCCAGCCCCTGCTTGGCTTTCTCGGCCAGCAACTTGAACACCTCGGCCTTCGCGCCGATGTCGATGCCCCGGCTCGGTTCATCCAGCAGGATTACTTCGGGCTCGGTGGCCAGCATCTTGCCGATCACGACCTTCTGCTGATTGCCGCCGGACAGCGAGCCAATCGCCGCATCACCGCCATCGGTCTTGATATGAACATTCTTGATCGACTGATCGATGATGTTCTTCTCGCTCTTTCGGGACGTGAAGAGGCCTTTGGTGATCTCGGCTATGCTGGCCAGTGACAGGTTCTTTCCGACAGTCATCGTCTGGACCAGACCATCACGCTGGCGATCTTCCGGAACCAGAACCAGCCCCTTTTCGATGCGTTGGGCGATGGAAAGACCCGAGACGTCGGTGCCCTTGAGAAGCACACGACCGTCACTGGCCTTCAAACGACCGGCAACCGTTTCCAGAAGCTCGGTGCGGCCCGCACCCATCAGCCCATAGATGCAAACGATTTCGCCTGCCCGCACATCGAGCGACAGCCGGTCGACCAGCGCGAAATCCGCGCCAGCAGGATCTGGAACCGTCAGGTTCTCTACGGAAAGGGCAACGTCGCCCAATTCATAGCCGTTTGGAGGAGACCCAAGATCGAAGTTCTCACCCACCATGTTACGAACGATCCATTCCAGATCGATTTCGTTGCGAGGCGCATAGGCCGTCATCGTTCCATCGCGCAGCACGACGGCATGATTGGTGATCTGCAGTGCTTCTTCGAGATGGTGCGAGATATAGACAATCGCAACGCCACGCGATGTCAGATCGCGGATGACCTTGAACAGCACCTCGACTTCCGATGCACTCAATGCGGAGGTCGGTTCATCCATGATGAGAATGCGGGAATTGACCGAAAGCGCGCGTGCAATTTCCACAATCTGCTGCTGGCCGAGACGCAACTCTTCAACCGGCGTCAGCGGGTCGATATCCTCTTCCAGTTCCTTCATGAGTTCGCGCGTGAGGCGTTCTTCTTCGGCGAAATTTACGCCAGTCGGCGTGCGGATTTCACGCCCCATGAAGATATTGTCACGCACATTCATGTTGGGTGCGAGGCTCAGTTCCTGATGGATGATCGAGATGCCTCGGTCACGCGCTTCCGTCGACGAATTGAATGTCACCGGTTCGCCGTCCAGCACAATCGTGCCGGATGTCGGCTGAATAACTCCCGACAGCACCTTCATCAAAGTCGACTTGCCGGCGCCGTTTTCGCCGAAAAGCGTGGTGACCTGGCCGCGACGTATCTCGAAATTCACACCCTTGAGAGCGTGAATGCGACCATAAGATTTGGCGACATTCTGCGCGGCGAGAACGACATCACCGTTCTTGCCTTCAATTCTGGGATTTTCGATTGTTGCGGCGGCGCTCATTTGACTGCGAACTCCACCGGCGTGACGAGCCAGTTCTTTGGATTGACGAGCTTGAACACGCCGGTCACCGAAACCGTCTTGCCGACGAGATTGTCGGCATCCACGCCTTGCAGAACCTGCTTCTTCATTTCGTTGTTGAGCGCAGAACCTGCATTTTGAAATTCGATCTGGTTCTTGAACTGACCAAATTCAATTGTGCCGGTCGCATCGCGCAAATCCGTGCCATTGACGGCGGGACCTGTCTGGACCCGGATCGACATGCCTTCAGGCAAGCCATCGACCTTGATCACATTATAGTTCGATTTGCGCTCTTCAACGACGCCGATGAACTTCACAGGAATGACTGGATTGACGCTGCCAACACCATATTTCTTGCCTGCCGCAGCCTTGTCGGCTGCAAGCGCCGTTCCAACTTCGGCTGCATCGGCGGCACGTTCGATAATGCTCGACTTCACCTTCGGAAACTCTGAAGCGCCATAAGCCTCAGGCGAAAATGCTTGCTGACGCACATCGGAATCAGAACCGATCTTGACGATCTTCGTATCGAAGCCAATCGCGCCTATAACGACCACAGCCGCAATCACACTCCAAAGAATGGCGCGGTTTTGCTTGGGCGAAGCTCGCGAAACTTGATTAGTCTGTGCACTCATTATTCAAACCTGCCGAATTGTCGGAACGGATCGCGCCCAGTACTGGCCGCCGTGAACACTCACCTGTTTGCGAATAGCCCTGCCGTCAGATCGGGCCAGCGAAATTCTCCACTCGCGCGGCAACCGGGACAACGGACAAAATCATGACATCCTCCACGCGGTCCCAGGGCTCCGCTCCTCCGTGCCTACTGGAAACAGGCATCGCCCCATGCATTATGATAGCGACGTGTTATTAATTCCAATTATGATGTTATAAACATAGATAACTGTCAATCCGATGTTTTGGAACAGACGGGGGAAGTTCGTTTTTCGGCGAGAAATCCGCCCGTTATGGCACCAGAAACGACTGTTTCAATCCACATATTTAAAAGCCATCGCGGCTGTTGACGACCGGATTGAGGCTTAGCTCTCTCGTAGAGAGATTCAATAAAAAACATGCTATTTCAATATATTATATCATAAAGCGCGAACGATTTCCCGCTGCCAAAGGGTCAAAAATCGCCTCACTTCTTGAAGTGGCTTCCTCTCGGCTAACAAGTTTGTGAAAAATAATTCGTACACATAAAAATTTTACAGACATTGCCGAGCCGCTATGTTATCTCAGTTACACGCGAATGCCCGATTTCATTAAAAACAGGGTTGCGGCGACGCATTTCAGTCGCGGGAGGAATCCAGATGTCGATAATTACGTGTAGCGGCCATGCGTCATAAAGGTGATCTCATCATCGGAATCGATGCTGGCACGTCCGTTCTCAAAGCAGTCGCGTTTGATTTCAGCGGACGCCAGATCGAGTCTGCGGCCGTACGCAACAAATACGATACCGGCGATCACGGTGCCGTGACCCAGTCCCTGTCACAAACCTGGAAAGATTGCGCCAGCGCCCTGCTCGGCCTTGCAGAAAAAGTTCCAAACCTGCGCGAGCGCGCGGCGGCGATCGCCGTCACTGGTCAGGGTGACGGCACTTGGCTGGTCGGAAAGAACAACCAGCCCGTAACTGACGCCTGGATCTGGCTCGACGCACGCGCCGCCACAACTGTGACGCGGCTTGCCGCTGGCCCCATGAACCGTGCGCGCTTCGAAGCGACAGGCACGGGACTCAATACATGCCAACAAGGCTCGCAGATGGCGCATATGGATAGCGTTGCGCCAGAACTGCTCGACCAGACCGAGGTCGCGCTTCACTGCAAGGACTGGCTCTATCTGAACCTCACCGGCATTCGGGCCACCGACCCATCGGAAGCAAGCTTCACCTTCGGCAATTTTCGCAACCGCCAATATGACGATGTCGTCATTGAAGCACTGGGCCTGCAAAAACGCCGCAAGCTTCTGCCTGAAATCATCGACGGCACACAGACCATGCATCCGTTGAGTGCAGAGGCGGCAGCCGCAACCGGCTTGCTGGCCGGAACGCCCGTCAGCCTCGGCTATGTGGACATGGCCATGACTGCACTCGGTGCTGGCGTTCGTGGCGGAGCCTCCGATGCTGGCTGCTCCACCATTGGCTCCACAGGCGTGCATATGCGCGCAAAGCGGGTCGCAGACATTCACCTCAATCGGGAAGGCACCGGCTATGTTATCGCATTGCCAATTCCCGGCATTGTGACGCAAGTTCAGACCAATATGGGCGCGACGATCAATATCGACTGGATATTGCAGGTGGCCGCCGACCTCATGTCCACACCGGACAAGCCTGTTTCGCTGAATGACCTTATCCCGCGCCTCGACGTATGGTTCAATGCAAGCCGCCCGGGTGCAATCCTCTATCATCCGTATATTTCAGAGGCAGGAGAACGCGGACCTTTCGTCAATGCCAGCGCGCGCGCAAGCCTCATCGGTCTTTCGAGCCGTGATCGTTTCCCCGAACTGGTGCGATCCGTGGTCGAAGGACTGGGCATGGCAACGCGCGATTGTTATGCCGCCATGGGCGACATGCCAGCCGAACTGCGCGTCACGGGCGGCGCCGCGCGATCACGCGCTTTGCGCAGCACACTCAGCGCTGCCGTCAATGCGCCGGTTCGCGTTTCCTCCCGCGAGGAAGCTGGCGCCGCCGGTGCGGCGATGATGGCGGCTGTCGCCATTGGGGCCTATGCGACGATGGATGACTGTATCGCCGAATGGGTGGAGCCTCTGCTTGGAACCCCGGAAGCACCCGACGCTTCCCGCGCACGGCATTATGAAGAGCTTTATCTCGCCTATCGGGAATCCCGGCTGGCGCTGGCGCCGGTTTGGGACCAACTGGCCGCCGACAGGTAAGGCCGGGCGGATTGGCGCAATATGATGAGACGTGCCGAAACATCGGCATTCCAAGGAGCATGCAATGGCTGAGACGGAAACTTGTGACCTGTTTGTGATTGGCGGCGGCATCAATGGCGCAGGCGTTGCGCGCGATGCTGCCGGGCGCGGTCTCAAGGTCGTTCTGGCCGAAAAGGACGATCTGGCGGAAGGCACTTCGTCACGTTCCGGTAAACTTGTCCATGGCGGCCTGCGCTATCTGGAATATTACGAATTCCGTCTTGTTCGGGAAGCGCTGATCGAACGCGAGGTGCTGCTCAATGCAGCACCGCATATCATCTGGCCGATGCGTTTCGTTTTGCCCCACAGCCCGCAGGACCGTCCGGCATGGCTCGTGCGGCTTGGCTTGTTTCTCTACGATCATCTCGGCGGACGCAAGAAACTTCCCGGCACCCGCACGCTCGATCTCAGGCGCGACCCGGAAGGCACACCGATCCTCGACCAATATACCAAGGGCTTCGAATATTCAGACTGTTGGGTCGATGACGCCCGGCTTGTCGCGCTCAATGCGCTGGGCGCCGCTGAAAAAGGAGCGACCATCCTCACCCGCACGCCGGTTGTGTCGGCGCGCCGCGAAAAAGGCGGCTGGATCGTTGAAACGCGCAACCGCGATACAGGCAAAAACCGCAGCTTCCGCGCCCGCTGCATCGTCAATTGCGCAGGCCCCTGGGTAACGGATGTTATCCACAATGTGGCCGGATCGAACTCAAGCCGGAATGTGCGTCTGGTCAAGGGTAGCCATATCATCGTGCCCAAATTCTGGGCCGGTTCGAATGCCTATCTCGTTCAGAACCACGACAAGCGCGTGATTTTCATCAACCCTTATGAAGGCGACAAGGCGCTGATCGGCACCACAGACATTGCCTATGAGGGCCGCGCGGAAGACGTTGCCGCAGAGGAAAAGGAAATCGATTATCTGCTCGCTGCGGTCAATCGTTATTTCAAGGAAAAGCTGCGCCGGGAAGATGTGTTGCACGCATTCTCAGGCGTGCGCCCATTGTTCGATGACGGCAAGGGCAACCCTTCGGCTGTCACGCGCGACTATGTCTTCGATCTGGATGAAACCGACGACGCGCCCCTTCTGAATGTGTTCGGCGGTAAAATCACGACATTCCGAGAATTGGCCGAGCGCGGCATGCACCGCCTGAAGCATATTTTCCCCAATATGGGGGGCGACTGGACCCATGACGCGCCGCTACCCGGCGGTGAAATACCCAACGCCGATTACGAAACCTTCGCCAATAGCTTGCGCGACAGCTATCCCTGGATGCCACGTCAGCTTGTGCACCATTACGGTCGCCTTTATGGCGCGCGAACCAAGGATGTCGTCGCCGGTGCGGTTGGACTTTCAGGTCTTGGCCGCCATTTTGGCGGCAATCTTTACGAGGCCGAAATTCGCTATCTGGTCGCAAAAGAATGGGCGAAGACGGCACAAGATATTCTCTACCGCCGCACCAAGCACTACCTGCATCTGACTGAAGCCGAACGCGCTGCCGTCACGGAGTGGTTCGACAACAAACATATTGCTGCCTGAGGACGACATGGCCCTTACGCTCTCTTTGAACACCAACCCGCTGGTCAATCGCTTTGCCGAGCCTGATGATCTAATCGAAACAGTGGCCCGCGATCTCCGCCTGCGCGATCTTCAGCTGACCCATGAATTCATCAATCCCAGCTGGCAGGCCTCCACGATCCGTCGCCTGACGCGCACGATGGACAAAGCCCTGCAGCGAACAGGCGTTCGCGTAACATCGGGCATGACAGGGCCCTATGGTCGCCTCAATCACTTCGGCCATCCCGACAGCGAAGTGCGTCGCTATTATGTCGATTGGTTCAAGACCTTTGCCGATATTATCGGCGACCTTGGCGGCAAATCGGTCGGCACACAGTTTGCGATCTTCACCTATAAAGACTTTGACAATCCCGCGCGTCGCGAGGAGCTTATAGACATTGCAATCGACTGCTGGGCGGAAGTGGCCGACCATGCAGCCGGTGCCGGTTTGGATTATGTGTTCTGGGAGCCGATGAGTATCGGTCGGGAATTCGGCGAAACCATCGCCGAATGCATGAAACTTCAGGATCGCCTGACCGCTGCACATATGACGATCCCGATGTGGATGATGGCGGATATCGACCACGGCGATGTCACATCGGCCAATCCGGACGACTTTGACCCCTATGCCTGGGCACGCGCGGTGCCAAAAGTTTCGCCGATCATCCACATCAAGCAGAGCCTGATGGATAAGGGCGGCCATCGTCCGTTCACCGCGGCCTTCAACGCCAAGGGTCGCATTCAGCCGGAACCTTTGCTGAAGGCTTTCGCCGAGGGCGGTGCCCAAGACAATGAAATCTGCCTTGAACTTTCATTCAAGGAACGCGAACCGAACGACCGCGAAGTCATTCCGCAGATTGCGGAAAGTGTGGCTTTCTGGGCCCCGCACATTGACACCGGCGTCAAGGATTTGAAGATATAAAGAACGGCAGAATCCGACCGAAGCACCACGACGTTCGACAGGATAATGCTTCAAGTGAAAAACCTTAAGGCGCGCGCCTCTGATAAGATCAGATTAAAACGCGCCTGACCTGCGAAGGGACCGGACAGCTCGAAATGGCAGATGCAGACGATTCCCTCGCCCTTCGTGCAGCCTGGCTCCACTTTGTTGCAGGCATGACCCAGTCGGCTGTTGCCAAGCGCCTCGGGCTACCTTCCGTGAAGGCGCATCGTCTCATCGCCAAGGCGGTTGCGGATGGTGCCGTCAAGGTCACCATCGACGGCGACATTACCGAGTGTATCGATCTGGAGAACCGTCTCGCAGATCGATACGATCTCGATTATTGCGAAGTCGTACCCGATATCGGTGAGGAAGGCCTGCCCCTCACCGCGCTTGGCCACGCGGGCGCGGATTTTCTTCGCCGCGAAATCGAACATGGCGACCATGAGGTAATCGGTATCGGCCATGGCCGCACCCTGTCGGCTGCGGTCAACTATATGCCGCGCGTTGTGGCAAATGATTTGCGCTTTGTCTCGCTTCTCGGCGGCCTTACACGCAATTTCGCCGCCAATCCCCATGACGTGATGCATCGCATCGCGGAAAAAACCGGCATGCCCGCTTATGTGATGCCGGTGCCGTTCTTCGCCAACACGGCTGAAGATCGCGAAGTGCTGCTTGCCCAGCGCGGCGTCACCACTGTTTTCGATATGGGATGCCGGGCAGAATTGAAAATAGTCGGGATCGGCACTGTGGATTCGCAGGCGCAACTCGTGACATCCGGCATGATCGAACTCGCCGAAGTCGAAGAAATCGCCTATCTCGGTGGCGTCGGCGAAATGCTCGGACATTTCTTCGATGCTAATGGCAAGCGACTGGAAACCGGTCTCACCGCACGCACCATCGCCGCGTCGGTTGAAAACGCGGATATGAGCCGCATTATCGCCCTTGCGGGCGGCTTGCCGAAAGCCGAAGCCATTCGAGCAGTCCTGAAAAGCGGGCGTCTTTACGGCCTGATCACCGATGAGCGCACAGCCAAATTCCTCGTCGAATAGCGAACGTGAAAATGTCACAAAATCACATTTATTGTAGATTTTTTTGTGATTTTGTGATTTATCGTCGTTGAATGTTTCGCGAGACAGATCGGACACAAGCGTGAAGCGCGACGACAGAAGACAGGCGATCATAAATTTACTGATTGAAAATCAGTCCGTCGATCTTGACGATCTGTCGGATCGCTTTGCCGTGTCCAAAATGACAATCCATCGCGATCTGGATTCGCTGGAAGAATCTGGTGTTTTGCGCAAGGTTCGTGGCGGCGCGACAATGGATGCAGGCTCGCAATTCGAAAGCGATTTTCGATTTCGCGTGCGCCAGGACAATGAAGCCAAGCTTCAGATGGCCAGAGCGGCACTGGAACTGATCGAGCCGGGCATGACCGTCATGATCAATGACGGTTCCACGGCTGCGGTTCTGGGCGGGCTTTTTCCCGAAAAGCGGCCGCTGACCGTCATCACCAATAACGCGGTCATCATCGATGAGCTGAAAGGCGAAAGCGGGATCAATCTCATTGCTCTCGGCGGTGTTTTCTCGCCCAAGTTCAACGCTTTTTTCGGCCTGCTGACGGAAGAGGCACTGTCGCATCTGAGTGCCGACATCGCGTTCATTTCGACACCCGCCGTCAATGGCAGGCTCGTCTACCATATGGACGAAAATGTTGTGCGCACCAAACGCGCAATGACCGCTTCGGCGACACGCACCTGCCTTCTGGTCAATCATCAGCGCTTCGGGCGTCCCGCGTTACATGTCATGGCCGACCTCGCCGATTTCGATGCCATCATCACCGATACATCCCCTGGCCGCGAAATCACAGCCGAGCTGGAACAGGCTGGGATCAAACTGACAATAGCAGACTAGGAAAGAGCATTTGGGCATGGCCAGATTTTGGGTTGGAACGAGCTGGAAAATGAACAAGACGCTGGCGGAAGCGCGGGCCTTTGCCGACGCGCTGAAGGCCGCTGACGGCGAACGATCTGCTGATATTCAGCGTTTCATCATTCCACCGTTCACGGCTGTGCGCAAAGTGAAGGAAATCCTGTCCGACACATCCGTAAAGGTCGGCGCACAAAACATGCATTGGGCTGATAAAGGCGCATGGACCGGTGAAATTTCTCCGCTGATGCTCAAAGACTGCAATCTCGACATTGTGGAACTCGGCCATTCCGAGCGGCGCGAGCATTTCGGCGAAACCAACGAGACTGTTGGCCTCAAGGTTGAAGCTGCGGTGCGCCACGGGCTGATCCCGCTGATCTGCATCGGCGAGACCTTGGAGGACCGTGAAAGCGGTCGGGCGGCAGAGGTTCTCGCGGAAGAAGTGCGCGGCGCGCTGTCCAAATTGTCGGACGAGCAAAAGCAGGCCGAAATCCTGTTCGCTTATGAGCCCGTCTGGGCCATCGGCGAAAACGGCATTCCCGCTTCCGCCGACTATGCCGATGCCCGACAGGCAGAAATTATCGCCGTCGCTGAAGGCATTGTCGGTCGCCGCGTTCCCTGCCTTTACGGCGGCTCAGTCAATCCCGGCAACTGCGAAGAACTGATCGCCTGCCCGCATATTGATGGCCTCTTCATCGGACGCTCCGCCTGGAACGTCGAGGGCTATCTCGACATTCTGGCCAAATGCGCAGCCAAGATTCAAGTGAATTGAGAATTCAGACTAGTTAAGGAGTGAGATCATGAAAATTGCAGTAGCAGGAGACAGCGCTGGCGAAGGTCTGGCCAAGGTTCTCGCCGACCACCTCAAGGACCGTTTCGAGGTTTCGGAAATCTCGCGCACCGAGGCTGGCGCCGACGCATTCTACGCCAATCTTTCCGACCGCGTTGCATCGGCTGTTCTGAACGGCACCTATGACCGCGCCATTCTCGTCTGTGGCACCGGTATCGGCGTCTGCATCGCGGCCAACAAGGTTCCCGGCATTCGCGCAGCGCTGACGCATGACACCTATTCGGCTGAACGCGCCGCCTTGTCGAACAACGCCCAGATCATCACCATGGGCGCGCGCGTGATCGGATCGGAAGTCGCCAAGACCATCGCCGATGCATTCCTCGCCCAGACCTTTGACGAAAACGGTCGCTCGGCTGGAAACGTGAACGCCATCAACGATGTCGACGCCAAGTACAACAAGTGCTGATTTATTCGTCAGAACATGACAAAAAAAGCGGACGGGAAACCGTCCGCTTTTATTTTTACAGCAAGCTAAAAGCTTAGCTGAATTTCGGATCGAGAGAACCATCAAGATAGCGCTTCGCCATATCGGCTAGCGGGATCGGACGGATCGAAGATGCATGTCCGGCGGTGCCGAACTGCTCGAAACGATCCTTGCAAAGCTTGGTCATCGCGGCCATCGCTGGCTTCAGATATTTGCGCGGGTCGAACTCGCTTGGGTCTTCCTGCAGGATGCGGCGGATCTGGCCGGTCATTGCCATGCGGTTATCCGTGTCGATATTGATCTTGCGCACACCGTGCTTGATGCCGCGCTGGATTTCCTCGACCGGCACACCCCAGGTCGGCTTCATCTTGCCGCCGAACTTGTTGATGATTTCCTGAAGGTCTTCCGGCACAGACGACGAACCATGCATGACAAGATGCGTGTTCGGCAGCTTGCGATGAATTTCTTCGATCACATTCATGGCCAGCACGGAACCGTCCGGCTTGCGGCTGAACTTATATGCGCCGTGCGAGGTGCCCATGGCAATTGCCAGTGCATCGACCTTGGTTTCGCGGACGAATTTCACCGCTTCATCCGGATCGGTCAGAAGCTGATCGTGCGAGAGCTTGCCTTCCGCGCCGTGGCCGTCTTCCGCATCACCCATGCCGGTTTCCAGCGAACCGAGAACACCCAGTTCACCTTCCACCGAAATACCGCCGAGATGCGACATTTCGCTGACGCGGCGGGTGACCGAGACGTTATAGTCCCAATCGGCAGGCGTCTTGCCGTCAGCTTTAAGCGAGCCGTCCATCATCACCGAGGTGAACCCGGCCTGGATGGCCGTCATGCAGGTAGCAGCTTCATTGCCGTGATCGAGATGGACGCAAACCGGAATATGCGGATAGATTTCCGTCACTGCATCCATCATGTGGCGGAGCATGATATCATTGGCATAAGAACGCGCACCGCGGGATGCCTGCAAGATAACCGGCGCATCGACGGCATTTGCCGCTTCCATGATCGCCAGCGCCTGCTCCATATTGTTGATGTTGAATGCCGGAACGCCATAGCCTTTTTCGGCTGCATGATCGAGCAATTGACGCAGTGTGATGCGTGCCATTTTTCAGTCTCCCTACCAGTCGCGGTCAGATGCGCTCACGCGCGTAATATTCACCCAGAACATCCACCTCTTCAGCAACGCCAAACACGAGCGCGCTTCGCTCATGGTAGGATTGCGGCAGAATATCAAGAATAGCGGTCGAACCGTTGGTTGCTTTTCCGCCTGCTTCCCGGCAAAGGAAAGCGATCGGATTTGCTTCATAAACGAGCCGCAGGCGGCCCTTTTCGTAGCCCGCACGGCGATCATCCACATAGAAGAAGAGGCCACCGCGCTGCATGATGCGATGCATGTCGCCAACGGCCGCGCCGAGCCAGCGCATGTTGAAATTGCGACCGCGCGGCCCGTCCTTACCGAGGAAGACGTCATTCACATAGGCCTGCATGCCCGCAGAAAGATGCCGCTGAACGGATGCATTGAACGCAATATCCGACGCGCGTTCCGGCAGAGTCACGTTGCGGCGCGTAATCTGGAATAGTTCGCTCGCCGGATCGAAGGTGGCGAAAATCACGCCATCGCCAACCGAAAAGCAGAGATCGACAGAATTGCCGTAGGATACATATCCTGCTGCAATCTGCCTGTTGCCCGGCTGCAGGAAGGGTTCGTCCGTATCAGCGGGGAAGAACGAGAAAATCGTGCCAAGCGGCGCGCCGAGACCAACATTGCCGGAACCGTCCAGCGGGTCGATGGCAACCGCAATCAGACCATCAGCCTTGCCTGCCACGGGCAGATCGGCTTCTTCCGATAAAACGGAGGCCGCACCCGCTTCGATCAGCAAATCAACAAACAGATTGTGCGAACCGACATCGATGCTTTTCTGCTGATCCTGATCGCTGTTGACGCCAACAAGCTTTCCCGGATCACCCGGCAACGAACCGCGTGCAATGCGCCCAGCGAGCCTGCTCGACCCCGCGAGAATGGCCTTGATCGCATTGGCTGTCGCCAGTCGCAGAACGTCTTGCCCTGCCCAGCCATCGAGATAGTGTCCAACGGTATCAGCCTCGACGCGGTCATTATCGCCAGCCAGAACCAGCGGCGCAAAATTGCCAGCCATTATTATTCACCTTGCTCCAGAAGAAATTTCGCCGAGCATCGACGCGGAAGCGCCGAAGCAGTTCGTGCCAATCACTTTCTCTCCGATGCAGTTTGCCAGTTGCAGCATGTCGGATAAGGGCGAGCCGAAATTCATGGCGGCAACCTCCTTGCCAATCACTGATTTTTTGCCTGCCGCACGCATATTCGTGAGAAAGGTCAGCAGGCCTGAGCCCACTAACATCATCCTGAGATATTAACAACGTGGCTATAACATTATAACGATTTAAATGTGATTTTGTGTTCAATTTTTTTATTTCGTGATCGTTGGCAATTAGCCATCTCCTTGTAATCATTATGTTTCGGCGACACCGCTCCTTTCCGGAGATTCCGGGCCGCATCATGTTGCAAAGCGATTCGCCGCCTCATTGCGCCCGATACCGCCTTTGAAAGAAGTCATGTTCCATTCCATGCCTGAACAAGCGTCCTGCCTTTGCGAAACTGGCCGGTTGCCAGCATTGATATGCCTGCTATGAGTGGAGATACTGTTTCGAGATAGATTGCAGCTGAAGGCGCGCGCAATGTGCAAGGCACGGAAATGAACGAGGATTTCGGATCGCTGGATGACGAGCTGGAGCGCGCGCGCGTTGCCTGGCTCTATTTTATCGGTGGGCAGACCCAGCAAGAAATTGCACAGCGGATGAACATCACCCGGCTCAAGGTCAACAAGATCATCGGGCATGTGCGCGAGTCGGGACAGGTGCAGGTCAACGTCAACCTGCCATTGACCGACTGCATTGAACTGGCTGAGAAGGTTGCGGCGCGATACGATCTGGTCGAGGCGGTCGTCGTGCCCGATCTCAACGATTATATCGAGCAGAAGCGGGTTATCGGCGAAGCCGCAGGCACAATGGCGTCGGAACTGATTGAAGGGCGCGACATGGGCGTCGGGATCGGCTCTGGCAGAACCTTGAGCTTTGCGGTTCGCAGGCTCCATCTGCGTCCCAAGCCCGAGAGCTGGGTTGTCGGATTAACAGGCGGCGTCACCAGCGGTTCAGCGACAAACACGTTCGAAGTGGCAACGGATTTTGCCCGCGCATTGGGCGTGGAATGTCACTACCTGACCGCGCCGATCTATTGCGCAAACCCGGAAAGCCGCAATGCGCTGCTGCTCAATGATGAGCTGACCGATGTTCTGGCCAGAACTGAGATTGCCGATATCGGGCTTGTTTCGTGCGGCCCGCTGACGCAAGAAACGTCGCTGACACATATCCGGGTTGTCAAAGATAATCTCGATACGGTGCTGAAACTTGGCGCAGTCGGAGAATTCATGGGCTGCTTTCTCGACGCTCGGGGACGACCGATCGAACATTTTCTCAATGATTCAATTATCGCTCTGCCGCCGGACAAGCTGAAACTCAAACCCGTCTCGGTTCTTGTTTCTGGTGGTCTCAATAAAATTCCAATCATCCGCGCCATATTGCGCGGCGGATATGTCAATCGCCTCGTCACCAATGAAGGCGTCGCCCGGGCTTTGTTGCAGGGGCCGCGTTAAGCAACCCCTGCAAGCAATTGCTTATTTCTTCGCGGTGCTCTGCAAGGCTTCCGTCATGGCGCGCAGCGTCACAAATGTCGATGCTGCGCCGGGGTCGATATGGCCAACGGAACGCTCACCGAGTTTTGCGGAACGACCGCGACGCGATTCCATGGCAGCCGTCGATTGCATACCAGCCTCTGCACCCTTGCGGGCCGCAAGGAGGACATCCAGCGTCGAGCGGCCCTGCTTTACGGCCTCCGCAGCGGCAGCGACAGCCGGAACCCATGCATCGATCATGGTCTTGTCGCCCGGTTCCGCGCGACCACGATCGCGAATGCCCTGACACGCCGCTGCCAGCCAATCGGCCATGCCCGCACCATCAAGATTCAACCGGTTGCTGACCGCAGTACCAGCGCGCAGGAATGCCGTCGCGTAGAGCGGCCCCGAGGATGCGCCCACTGCATCGAGAAACGCCTTGGCCATGCGCTTGCAGATGGCGTCGATGGTTTCGTCTTCCGGCGCGTCTTCCAGCGCGTGCTGCACTGCCTTCCAGCCGATTTCCATCGTGATGCCATGATCGCCGTCGCCGATAACGCCGTCCAGCTCCGATAGCCAGTTTTTCTCGGCGATGATTTGCTCGCCGACATTGGCCATCATGATCTTGAAAATGGCTGGCGTCACATCACCATCCTTGATCAACTCACGCGGCGCGTCTTGGGCAGGATCGCGAGTTTCTGCGGCATGCTCCACCTTATGGCTGCGACTGGCCAGACGCTCCTTGGGCTGCACGGCACCGACCGTCACCGCAGGCGTATGACACGGATGGTCGAGCAGCGCCTGCAATATATCGTCGAGCTTCATCAGCGTAATGGAAGCGCCAGCCATTTCGAGCGATGTTGCATATTCGCCCACCCAGGACGCGTGGATGCTCACGCCCTTGCCATCCAGCAACTGCTTGACGCGGCGGAAAACCAGATAGAGCTCGATCTGCGATGTCGCACCAAGTCCGTTGACCAGAACCGCAACACGGTCACCACGCTTGAGAGCCAGTTCCTCCAGTATGGACGCCATCAATTCGTCAGTAACAGCATCGGCAGGCGCAAGTTTTTCGCGACGGATACCCGGCTCGCCATGCAGCCCCATGCCGATTTCCATATCCTCGTCGCCGATGGTGAAATTCGGCTTGCCGGTCTGTGGCAAGGAACATGGGCTCAGCGCAACACCCATCGAGCGTGTCGCTTCGTTCGCCGCCTGCGCAAATGCTTCAACGCGCGCCAGAGGTTCACCGAGATCCGCGGCAGCGCCTGCAACCTTGAATACGAAGAAATCACCCGCAATGCCGCGCCGTTCCGTCTTCCGTTCAAGCGGTGCGGAGGCCACATCGTCGGCAACAGCCACATGGCGCACATCCATTCCGCTTTGCGCCAGCTCTTCCGCTGCCATTGTGAAGTTGAGCACATCGCCGGTGTAATTGCCGTACAGCATGAGAACACCGACACCACCATCCGCCGCGCGCGCCGCTTCGGCAATATGCGATGGCGATGGCGAGGCAAAAATATTTCCAACCGCCGCGGCATCGGCCAGTCCGCGACCGACGTACCCGGCAAAGGCAGGCTCATGTCCCGAGCCCCCACCCACAACGATACCAACCTTGCCGTCGCGGGGACCATCAACGGCCACTACGGCACGTCCGGTCTCGCCTTCGACACGCAGCATATCCGGATGAGCGCCAACCATGCCTTCAATCAATTCCGCAATGATGTTTTCCGGCGCATTAATCAGCTTTTTGGTTCTGACCTGTTCATTCATTTTCGTATCTCTCATCAAACTTCAGCGGCGGATTTAGTTGGCATCGCGTCGCAGATAGCGGCGCGAGATTGCATCAAAGGAAATAGCGAGAACCACAATCGCACCGGACACAATCCCCTGCCAGTACGGCGAGACGCCAAACAGCACGATGATGTTTTCGATGATGGCGATGATACCCGCGCCAAGGATCGCTCCAATCGGGCTGCCGATGCCACCCGTGGTGGCGACACCACCAATGACAGAGGCTGCAATCGGGGCCAGAACCCAGCTATCGCCGATGGACGGTTGCGCCGTTCCCAGACGCGCCACCATCAACACGCCGGCCAGTGCCGCGATGGCGCCCGCCACGACGAACACCAGAAGGCGTACCTTGTTGACGCGGATACCCAGCATACGTGCACCGTCGCGGTTGTTGCCAATGGCATACATATAGCGACCGAACGGCGTTTTCAGCATTACGAAGGTTGCAACCAGAAGTGCGGCAATCATCACCAGAAACGGCACCGGAACGCCGAAGAGGTCGCCACGTCCCAAAAACTGTACCTCACGCGGTATGCCGGTAATCGCGACACCACGCGTCAGCACCAGATTAGCGCCGCCGAAAATACCCGCCGTACCGATAGTGAGAACCAGCGAATGCAAGCCGAGAACGGTAACCAGCAAGCCGTTGAGCAGGCCGAGGCAAGCGCCCAAACACAGCGCCAAAAGCATGGCGGTATATGGTTCGATTCCCAATTTGACCATCAGAATACCGGAGACGACGCCGCACAGGCCGCCAATGACGCCAAGCGACAGATCAAGTTCTCCCAACACCATGAGCATGGACTGGGCAATGGTAATGAGCCCCACAAAGGCCAATCCGCGTGCCACGACGGAAAGGTTATATGGCGTGAGGAAGTAAGGTGAAATCACCGCCGACAGGACGAAAATCACCAGCAGGGCAAAGAAGACGCCTGCAAGCGGCGTGCGTATCAAGTTGGAAAGCGGTTTAGTTTGCATCGGCTTTTACCTCTGTTCCAAAGATCGCGCCTACGAGTGTTTCGTTGTTGGTTTCGGTGGCGTCGTACTCGCCGGTAATGCGCCCGTTGTGCATCGTGATGATACGGCTTGCGCATTTCTTGAGTTCGTTCAGTTCCGAGGAAACCAGGATGACGCCCACGCCTTCCTCGGCCAGATTCTTCATGATGCGATAGATTTCGGTTTTGGTGCGGATATCGATGCCCTTGGTCGGTTCATCGAAGATCAGCACGCGCGGCCGCGTTGCCATGGCGCGCCCGATAATCGCCTTTTGCTGATTACCGCCTGAAAGTTGCGATATGCGCTTGCCCATGCCGGAGGTGCGAATACCGTAATCGTCGATGATTTTTTGAACAATGTTACGTTCGCGGCGGTCATTGATGCCGAGCGAGCCGCTGGTCAGTGAAAGCACGGACAGACCGATATTCTCGCGCAGCGACAGCAGCGGGAAAATCCCGTGATGCTTGCGCTCTTCCGAAAGATAGAGCATGCCACCGGCCACGGAACGCGACGTGTCGTTCAATGCCCAATCCTTGCCTTCGACCGTCACGCTTCCGGCGCGCGCCTTGAGAAATCCGAAGATGGTTTGCATGACTTCCGAACGCCCAGCGCCGACCAGTCCGGCAAAACCGAGAATTTCGCCCTTACGCAGATCGAAGCTGACGTCTTCAAATCGCGGGCCCGAAAGTCCACGAACTTCCATGATCGGCGCGGCGATCTCGCCCGTCGGTCGGAAATGCTCGTCCAGCGCGAGATCGCGACCAGACATGGCGCGGATGAGATCCGCCTCCGTCACGTCGCTGATCTTGCCGCTCTCAATCTTTGTGCCATTGCGAAGGACCGTGTAATCATCACCGATCTGGAAGACTTCATCCATCTTGTGACTGATGAAGACAATCGCATGGTCACGATCGAGCAGGCTTCGAATAACCTTGAAAACGCGCTCCACCTCGACACGCGTCAGTGACGATGTCGGTTCGTCCAGAATGAGAACCTTCATTTGAGAATTGGTGCAGGCCCGCGCAATTTGCAAAAGCTGCTGGTCGGATACCGATATATTGGCAACCAGCTGATGCGGATGCGCTTCGATACCGAACCGGTCGAGATATGTCTTGGCCTCTTCCATCAACGCCGTGCGATTGACCAAAAAACCGCCATGACCTGTCCGGCTGAATGGCATGAACAGGTTTTCGGCTACGCTCATCTGCGGAAACAGAGTCAGTTCCTGCGGGACATAGGCCACATTCTTATAGAGCGTCGGATCGGACGCAGGATCGCGCCCATCGATCAGAACCTGACCGCGCGATGCGTGATCGGTCCCGGTCAGAATTTTCACGAGGGTGGATTTACCCGCGCCGTTCTCGCCAGCAAGAATATGGGTGCGTCCGAGCTCAACCTGGAGATCGACCCCATCCAGAGCGGTCACACCGGGAAAATCCCTGCCGAGGCCGCGCGTTTCAAGATAAGCCATAGAGGGACATCCTGGACAGCATTGGACAAAGGAAGCGCGGAGAAACCCCGCGCTCCTGTAGCGTGATCGGTGGGATTAGTTACCCACGTTTTCCTTGGTCAGGAATGCGTTGCCGGTATCGATATAACCCGGCACCGGAGCGCCGGTTGCCTGGGCCCAGAGCACCATGACCGACCAGTAGCCCTGCAATTCCGGCTGCGATGCCGAAGAACTGTCAGCAACGCCGTTGCGGATCATGTCGAGCATTTCCGGCAGGTTATCGAGACCGACGAGCGTGACCTTGCCCTGCTTGCCAGCTTCGACAATAGCCTGACCGATGCCGATCGGACCTGCGGCATCCGATGCGACCCAGCCCTTCAGATTTGGGTTGGCCTGCATGATTGCGGCTGCCTGCTGCTGAGCGGTTTCGATGCTGTCATTGTCGATGCCTTCAGCAACAACCTTGATGCCCGGATGCTCGGCGAATACCTGACGATGGCAATCGGCGCGGATGGAGTGATTAGGCGCCGTCGGCACGCCCATCATGATCGCGACTTCGCCTTCACCGCCAAGCACCTCGACCAGACGGCGCGCGGCGATCTTTGCCTGCTCGCAGAAGTCGGAACCGATATGGGTAATAGCCATGCCTTCCGGCGGCACGGAATCGAACAGGACGAGCGGAATCTTCTGTCCCTGCGCTTCTTCGAGGGATGCGCGATTGCCGGACGGGTCGAGCAGATCCAGCGCCAGACCGTCAGGACGGGTTGCCAGCGCACTGTCGATGATCTGGTTTTGCTGTACGACATCCGCGCTCTGCGGAGCCGAATAAACGATTTCAACATTCGCGCCAGTCTGCGCCTTGAGCGCTGCCGCGGCCTGTTGCGCGCCATCATTAACCTTGTCGAACCAGGGATGAACGACCTTCGGCACGATGACGAAGCGATAGCTATCCTTCTTCGTCGTTCCCGGCGCATCCTGCGCGATTGCGACAGTCGGCAATGCAAAGGCGGCAAGCGCCAGCAAAGTAGCGAATTTTTTCATTAGATTCCTCCCTAAGCAAAATCAGGCCAGGCAACCTCACCTGCCCGCAAATCGATGTGCGAAACGCCATGAATTTCGCTCCGCACATTAAGATCTTCGGCACATTTACAACTGTATTTTTAAAATTACAAGAGTTTAATCCCGTTGTTCACGGTGGTCCACATCGTCTCGGCTCGATGAGACCGCTTTACGGTGTGATGTTCACCGAATTCGCGGAAAAGCCTGATGGCGTCGATAAGATTGACCCAAACTGATTCAGCCGCATGCTGCACGCAGGTCTGGAGGGCGCTCAGTCCATTGGTTCGGCGAAAGTCGGCGACAAGACTCGGCTGGACACACTTGTCCCGGCCATTGAGGCCCTCGTTGAAGCGGCCGAAAGGGGCCGCGCTTCCGCAATCTCGTGGCCAAAGTTGGCAAAGCGAGACCCCTTGGCGAAAGATCGTTGGGGGTGTGAGATTCAGGAGCGACCTCATGCGCAATCATCTTGAAAGAGTTGTCGCTGGGCACCCGCGAACGTTCGGACTAACCGTGATCCAATGAGCGGAGGGACGGTCTGATAGCGCTGGCGATGCTGAACGAATACAAGTTGCCGCTGCCAATCACATCGCGGATCGACAGCGGTTTTATCAGAGTTCGGGTTTTCAGGACCGGCTAAAACGACCCTATTACCACTTCACGCGCAGGCCCACCTGTCCCGCGACAGAATAGCTGTCGCCGAAGTTATTCAGGCTGGTGTTGACCAAACCCTCGCCATAAATGGAATATTTATCATCATCCCAGTTATAGGTTCCGCCGATCCCCAGACCGCCCCATACGCGATCATTACGGCTGGCGAAACTCACGCCCTGGACATCGACCCTGGTTCCCTCAAGGAACTCATAATAGAGATTGGCGATGCCGTAGACGTGGGTGCGATTGAGCAAGCCCCTTGTCATTCTGCCATGAGTTCTCATGGTCAAGCGTCAGGCCGAGACGGCCCTGCAGGCTTTCGCCCCGGTCGAGGCTGACACGTGCGCCGAATGCATCGGTGAATGCATCAAAGTCGACATTGGAATAAACCAGCTGGGCCTGCGGCGTGACCGACCAGGCGGGATCGATGGCTATGCGCTTGCCGCTTTCCAGCGACAGCGTATAACCGAAGCCGTCATTGCCATCGGCAAGATTCCTGCGGGCAAGAATAGAGTCGAGATCGCTCGTGTACCAGGTCACCTGGCCCTGACCATCCAGATAGAAGCCATTCTCGCCATACCAGGTCAGCGTGCCGCCAAAGCCATACCCGTCCGTCTTGATCTCACCATCGCCATAAACAGAATTGGTGTCGGTTTTGCCATGGGCGTAATGGACTGTGACGCCGCCAATCAGCTTGCCGCTTTCCGTTTCAGTCAACAGCCCATCAATACCGGCCTGAAGTTTGAAGACATTCTGGTCGTAATCGGTGCCAGAGGTCGAGAAACGCGGTTCGATGCTATTATGGGCGCCTTCGATACGGCCCCATACACCATTGCCTTCAATCGCAACACCAGCTTCTTCGGGCGCGGCATAAGGTGTGCCGACCGGATCGAATCCTCATCCGCCGTGACCGCCATCGACGGCTACCAGATGGCGCGCCGTGGGCGCGCGGGTGCAGCGCTTGCAATCGCGGCAATCGGGTCATTCTTCGCCGGTACAGTCTCTACCTTTCTGGTGGCGGTCTTCGCTCCACCGCTGACTGAAATCGCACTGAAATTCGGCTCGGCGGAATATTTCTCGCTGATGGTCGTAGGGCTGGTATCGTCCGTAGCGCTGGCACATGGTTCGATCATCAAAGCTTTGGCCATGGTCGTTCTGGGACTTCTGCTTGGCCTTGTCGGTACGGATATATCTACACCGGCGCGCCGCGTTTCACGCGGGGTATTACGGAATATGCCGACGGCCTTAATTTCGTAGCCGTTGCGGTCGGCGTGTTCGGCATTGCCGAAATTTAGCGCAACCTTGAAAGCGAACATTCGCGCGAAGTGCTGATGGCGAAGGTCACGGGGCTGATGCCGACGCGAGACGATTTCAAACGCATGGCCGCCCCGATCCTGCGTGGAACGGTCATCGGCTCGGCACTTGGAATCTTGCCAGGCGGCGGCGCCATTCTCGCCTCCTTTTCTTCCTACACCGTGGAAAAGCGCATCTCCAAGACGCCAGAGGAATTCGGCAAAGGCGCGATTGCAGGCGTTGCAGGACCGGAATCCGCCAACAATGCCGGTGCACAGACATCCTTCATTCCCATGCTCACGCTCGGCATTCCGGCCAATCCGGTGATGGCATTGATGATCGGCGCCATGATCATTCAGGGTATCGTTCCGGGCCCGAATGTTGCAACAGAGCAGCCCGCCCTGTTCTGGGGCGTGATCGCGTCGATGTGGATCGGCAATCTCATGCTTATCATCCTCAATCTGCCGCTGATCGGGCTGTGGGTGAAGCTTTTGACGGTGCCCTATTATGTGCTGTTCCCCATTATCATGACCTTCTGTGCCATCGGAGTTTATAGCGTCAATTCTAATGTCTACGACCTCTATGCGGTCGCCTTCTTCGGCTTCATCGGCTATCTGCTGGCTAAACTGCGTTGCGAACCGGCTCCCCTGTTGCTTGGCTTCGTGCTCGGACCGTTGCTGGAAGAACATCTGCGTCGCGCCATGATCCTGTCACGCGGCGACCCGGCAACCTTCTTCACCCGGCCAATCAGCGCAATTCTGCTCGCCATAGCCGCAACGGTTCTCGTGGTCGTGCTGCTTCCATCAATACGCAAGAAACGCGACGAGGTGTTCGTTGAGGAGGGTTAAAGCGCGCCCTCCAATTTCTCTGTCCGTGACAGCGCCAAAAGCGTTCTCAGAAATGCTCTATCGGAAGGCCACGCTGTTCATGTCCTGACAAGGCAAAGCTGGCCTGCTCGGCTTTCGTCCCGCCGTTCATGCGGTTGATCATCACGGCCACTTCGGTTCTGTTATGGACACCGAAACGTTTGATCAGATCATCGACATAATCCTTTATCGTATGGGGCGAAAGTTCCAGATGCCGTGCAATCTGCTTGTTGGTATTGCCAGCCGCCAGCAACCGGGCGACTGTCGAAAGACGCGGAGAAAGGCTGGTCAGATTGGCGCCGGGCGTCTTCGCCGGATGCCCTTCCTGAATGTTGCGCAAGGCAAGCGCCGACGAGCGGCACAACAATGAAACCTGCTCTTCAAGCTGCGTTGCATGCATCTCGAAACCAGCGGCATAAATCAGTGCCTGAATATTGCCGCCGACATAAATCGGGCAGCACAAGTTATCATTGTAATTCCATCGATAGAGCAGCGTGCGCATCAGCGGCACATTGCCTGCTGCATTCTGGGGCAATCGCGAGCCCGCAACCGCGCTGGCATTTTGCACCACGGCTGCAATCATCGGATCTGAATCTGCCAGCCCGTTCTGATATTCGAGAAGAAAGCCTGTGGGCGTGTTGATGCTGTGAAAAAGGCGCGGCCGATTATTCTCCAGCAAATAAATTCCAAGCGAACGCACGCGCAGCACATGCGCGGCAAAATAATCGCAAGCTATTGTAAAATCGTCATAATTACGGCTCTCCGCAACAGACAGCGCTGCAGAGACCCGTTGGTCTATCGATAGTATTTCCCTGGGCATTCTATCTCCCGAATTCCCAAGCCCCCCATTCGGGGGGAATGTTTGTTCCCGCTCTTGTTCGTATCATTCCCGCTTACAACGACTAAATCAAGGGGAACCGTTTTGGATACCAGCGTGCACCGGGCTCACACCGCCGACAACTATTCCGCAGTCATTCAGGGCTTCAACGATCGCCTGCAAGCCATTCTACCTTTGATTGAAGAAAAGGCGGAAGAAGCGGAACAACTCGGGCGGATGCATGATGACGTCGTGGACGCAATGCGCAAGGGCGGCTTCTACACGATGCTGTTTCCGAAGGAAGTCGGCGGCGCAGAATTGCGACCCATCGATGCCATGAAGATCATGTCCGCGCTTTCCTATGCCCATGCATCGTCTGGCTGGTGCACCATGGTCAACAATATGGAAGGCACGACCATGGCGATCTACCTCGACGACGAGGGGATTGCCAATGTATTCAAGGACGGCGTCGATGTCACCATTGCAGGCAACGGCGTGCCGCGTGGCTTCGCCCGCAAGGTTGATGGCGGCTACATGATCCGCGGCAACTGGGCCTATGGAAGCTCCATCTTTCACGCGGAATGGATTCATTCCGGCTGTTTCCTGCTCGATCCCAAGGACCCGAGCGGCAAGGCGCTGCTGAAAGACGAAACCGGCGCACCGCAGATCATCGTCGCACATCACCCGCGCACGACAATCCAGCTGCTCGGCAACTGGGATGTGCTGGGTCTGCGCGCTACCGGCAGCTTCGACTACACGCTGGCAACCGACGAAGACCTCTTCGTGCCGGATTCCATGGTCTATAGTTTCACGCAATCCGCGCCGAAACGCGGTCAGACGCAGGGCCATCTCGGGCTGGCGGGCTACAGCGCCCTTACCCATACGAGCTGGGCTATTGGTGTTGGTCGCCGGATACTCGACGAACTCGCCAAGGTCATCCGCCAGCGGCAGGACCCATTCGGCAAGAGTGCGGATAGTGCCAGTCTGCGGTTTCAGTTTGCCAATGCGGAAGCCCGCTATCGGGCGGCGCGAGCACTTGCGATGGAAACATGGGAAGATGTCTCACAGACCACCACATCCGGCGGTGTTCCGTCGCTCGACCAGATGACGATGGTGAAGCTCTCGCTGCGCTATATGCATGATATCGTTTCCGATGTGGCGACGTTCGCGCATCGTGCAGCGCGCGGTGCATCGCTGCACAACACGGCCATGCAGCGCTTTTACCGCGATATCCATTCCGGCACCCAGCATATTCTGCTCGCTGACCAGATCGTGGAGGAATGCGGCAAGGGTCTGCTCGGCCTGCCCGGCCCCGATGCGCGATGGACCGTTTTCGGCATCAGCGAAAACTGAGACCAGCCATGACGCGAAATATTGTCAGCTTCGTCGGGTGTGATCGCCCGACGAAAGTTCACCGGCTAACCCAGGCGATTGCCGCAAAGCTGGAAGCGGAAAACGATGTGTCAGTCACGCATCTGGACCTGTCCCATGCCGGGCCGAACCTGTTTACCGTCAATCGCAAGGCACTGGACAGGCAGTCCGAAAGCCTCATTTCGGAGATCGAGCATTGCGATGCTCTGATCGTCGGCTGCCCGGTCTATCAGGGAAGCTATCCCGGTCTTTTCAAACATGTGTTCGATCTCGTGCATCCATTTGCGCTGCGCGGTCGCCCGACCGTGCTGTGCGCGGTGGGCGGCGGGCATCGTCACGCATTGGTCGTCGAGCATCATCTGCGTCCGCTATTCGGCTTTTTCGAAGCCGGAACCGTCGCAACCGGTATTTATGCCTGTTCGGCGGAACTGGAACCGGACGGGCTGTTGCCTCCGGCCCTCGAAGAGCGGATCGACAGCGCCGTCGACCAGATAAGAAAGCAATTGGTCCAGTCACACCAAGCCAGCGGCATAAGGTGGAAAGATGTTGAATTACTCGAGCAGTTTTGAAAAGCGCACGGTCGAAATCCGAGGCAAAACCATCACTTATCTTGTGAAGGGTGAAGGCAAGGACATCGTTTTTCTGCACGGAACCGGGACATTTCCCGGCTTTAACAGTCTAACCGACATTGCTTCGCGAAACCGGCTCATCATTCCGTTTCATCCCAATTTCGGTGAAAGCGACGATGATGCCGATATCGTGCAGATCGGCGATTATGTGCTCCATTACATGGATTTCTTCGATGCGTTGGGGCTGGATCAGTTCGGCCTTGGCGGCTTTTCGCTGGGGGGCTGGATCGCAGCCGAATACGCGATCAGGCAGCCGGACAGGCTCACCGCGCTGTTTCTCGCGGCACCTGCCGGACTCGATCTTCCGGCAATCCCTCTTCCTGATCTGTTTCAAGTCGCGCCAGCCGATATCCCTGCCCATCTCACGCATGATCCGGCAGTCGCGCTCCGCTATTTTCCATCTGCGCCCGATAGCCGGTTCGATGCAGCGCTCGGCCGCGAAATGGGCGCGCTGGCGCGGGTCCACGCGACCGATGGGCGCGGCAATAAAAAACTTGGCCAGTGGCTGCACCGGCTGAATATGCCGACCCTGATCCTCTGGGGCGAGGAAGACCGGGTTATCCCCGCGCAATATGCCGAAGAATGGAAGCGCGGGATCAGTGGCGCACGTCTGGAGACGCTCGACGCGACCGGCCATCTGCTGTTTGAAGAGACGCCAGCGGCGGCGACACTTGTGCGCGATTTCCTGTCGACGGTCTGAGGTCCGTCTTCAAGCATTGGGCACCGCACGCTCCCGCCTGGGAGCATCATGAAGTTGCAGGTAAAAATAAGGGGAACCAGACCATGCAATGGGAAAGCCTATCGGACTTCGATCAATCCAGAATAAAGCGCTGGCAATGGGGCATGCTGGCGCTGGCGCTGTTATGCGAGATGTTTCTCGCCGCCGACTGGTACGCCTTTGCGGCGGTGATACCGTTCATTTCGGAAACACTTCAGCTCGATTCCGCGCAGGCCGGTCTGGCGCAGGGGATATTCGCGCTGACCTATGGTCTCGGCATGATTGTCTGGTCGCAATTGAGCCGTCGCATGAATGCGCGGTCGCTGTTGCTGATCGGCCTGTTCTGCACCGCCATCGGCATGGTGGCGCAAGTCTATGTCCAGACCTACGCCCAGCTGATTGCCCTCCGCCTGTTCATCGGTTTCTTTGATGCAGCAATCTTCCTCGGTAATATGAAACTCATCATCGGCTGGTTCCCCCAGAAGCGGCGCGGCAGCATGATCGGCTTGATCCTCGCGGCCTATAGTCTTGCGATCACGCTGGACTTCGCGATTGGCATTCCGCTTTCCATCACCTATGGCTGGCGCACCTTCTTCGCCATTCTTGCCATCGGAACGCTGGTGACGGCGGCTGCCGTGCTGCTCTTCACCCGCAACAATCCGGCTCATATCGGCTTCAAGGATTTTCGCTGGGAACCCGAAAAGCAGCAGACCTCGACGGCGTCACTGGCCAGCATCTTCCGCTCGAAATGGATTATCGTCGGCAGCCTGGGCATTTCGGCCTGCACGATGGCCATTGCCGGAACCGCCACCTGGGTCATTCCCGGATATATTGCTGTGCATCAGATGCCCGTGGAAGATGCGGCACTGATCGGCACCTTGATGGGACTGTCGCAGGTGGTGTTTCTCGTCATCGGCGGTTACGCCGCCGACCGCCTGAACAAAACAGGGATGATCAAGTTCGGAACCGTGCTCGCCGTCCTCGTCGCGGTAATGTTCACCGGCGGCATGGCGATACCGCTTGGCTTCGGCTGGCTCATCCTGATGGCGCTTTTGAGCGGCGTGGCCCTTTTCGGCGGCGGTGCGATCTTTGCATTCCTCAGCGAAAAATATCCTGAAGAGCTGGCGACGGCAGCGGTTGGCTATGCCGAGATTTTCGCCATTCTTGCGACCTTCATATCGCCCTGGGTCATGGGCGTGGTCATCAAGGTTTCTGGTGGGTCTTTTGTCAGCGCTTTCCTGACCTTCGCGATCATGGAAGCGATCATTCTGGCCATCATTCTGGTTGTCACCCGCGAGAGCTTCAGCCTGAATAATGACAAGGTTGCGGTCGCCGCCAGCGGTAACGGCAGTTCTTGATCTGACCGGCCCTAAGGAGTGCCGGTGTCCCAAGGTAAGCAGACAAGGCAGCCGTACTCGCCGCACTGGCGGCAACCCGTGTCACCGAACTTTCTGGTCGACCGGTGGACGAACTCTCCGGCGGCCAACGTCAACGCGTATGGGTTGCAATAGTCCTGGCGCAGGAAACGCCGATCCTTCTGCTCGACGAGCCGACCACTTTCCTTGACATCGCCTACCAGATCGAACTGCTTGATCTTCTGGCCGTTCTCAATGAGAGGGGGCGAACAATCATCGCGGTGCTGCATGATCTCAATCATGCTTGCCGCTACGCCACGCACCTGATCGCCATAAAAGACGGCGCAGTCCTAGCAGAGGGCGCCCCGGCAGACATCGTCGATGCCGAACTGGTCGAACGCGTTTTCGGATTGCCAGCCATGGTCATCCCCGATCCAGTCGCTGGTACTCCGCTCATCGTACCGAGAGGGAACATGAAGACAAGCGCATCACGATCTCCGGCCACACCAAACACGGCTTCTTAATCAGCTTCCACCGGAAAAATTTGTCGGACCATACCGTTGTTCGCAACATTTACTGCAAGACACCAAACGAAAGGGATCCGGTTTGGCTGGCCTGTTAAAACGCTTCGCATCCTATTATAGGCCACACCGTGGGCTGTTCGTGCTGGACTTTTCCAGCGCCGTCGTAGCCGGACTACTGGAACTGGCCTTTCCGATCGTAGTAACGCTATTCATCGACCGCCTGCTTCCCACCAACCAACTGGGCATGATTGCGCTGGCGTCTCTCGGCCTGTTCCTGATCTATCTGGTCAATGCCGGTCTTCAGGTCATCGTCACCTATTGGGGCCATATGCTTGGTCTCAAGATCGAAACCGGAATGCGAAGGAAAGCCTTCGACCATCTGCAAAAGCTTTCCTTCGGCTTCTTCGACAACCAGAAAACCGGCCACCTTGTCGCAAAACTGACCAAGGATCTCGAGGAGATTGGCGAGGTCGCCCGTCACGGGCCGGAAGATCTGTTCATCGCGCTCATGACGCTGATCGGCGCGTTTATTTTGATGATGTCGGTGCATGTGCCGCTAGCGCTGATCACCGCAACCATTGTGCCCGTGACTGCGATCTTTTCCACTCGTTACAGCAAGCGTATGACCAAAACCTGGCGCGCGCTTTACGGACGTGTGGCAGAGTTCAATGCCCGCATTGAGGAAAACGTCGGCGGTATCCGGGTAGTGCAGGCCTTCACCAATGCGGATCATGAACGGAAACTGTTTGCTGAGAACAACCAAAACTATCTGATGACCAAGCTGGAAACCTACAAGGCTCTGGCGGCGTCCATGTCACTGTCCTACCTGTCAACGCGCTTCGTGCAGGTCGTTGTGATGCTGGCAGGCGCATGGTTCGTGGTGCGCGGCGAACTGTCGGCGGGCAGCTTCGTCGGCTTCCTGCTTCTGGTTGGAGTATTCTTCCGACCGATTGACAAGATCAATGCGATCATTGAAACATACCCGAAGGGCATTGCCGGCTTTCAGCGATATACGCAGTTCCTGGATACGATACCGGATATCGCAGACCGGCCACAGGCGCGCTCCATCCAGAGGCTGACTGGTGACATTGACTATCAAAATGTTCGCTTCGGCTACAGTCCGGAGAAACTGACACTCGATGGAGTAAACCTCTCCATCCGCGCCGGAGAAACTGTCGCTTTCGTCGGCTCGTCGGGCGCGGGCAAGACAACGATATGCTCGCTTTTGCCTCGCTTCTATGAGGTGACGGGCGGTGCGATCAGCATTGATGGCACAGATATTCGCGACATGAGCTTGAGGTCCCTGCGCTCTAACATTGGCATCGTGCAATAGGATGTCTTCCTGTTCGCCGGCACGATCCGTGAGAACATCGCCTATGGACGCCTCGACGCCACCGAAGCCGACATCCTGGACGCGGCTAGCCGTGCAAGGCTCGACACGATGATCGCCTCACTTCCGAATGGTCTGGACACAGTCATTGGCGAGCGTGGCGTGAAACTATCGGGCGGACAGAAGCAGCGTCTCGCCATCGCACGCATTTTCCTGAAGAACCCGCCGATTCTGATCCTTGATGAAGCGACCTCCGCGCTCGACACCGAGACGGAGCGGGCCATCCAGCAATCGCTTGCCGAACTGTCGCAGGGCCGCACGACGCTTGTGATAGCGCACAGGCTTGCAACCATCGTCAATGCTGATCGCATCATAGTGATCGAAGACGGACGAATTGCCGAACAGGGCAGCCATGCCGAACTCATCGACCGCAAGAACGGTCGATACCGAAAGCTTCGATCAGATCAAGTTAGCGATTACAGCGCTATAAACGGTGGCTAGAACTCATTCTCTGTACCGCTTGCACAGTGAGTAGCTAAGCGAACTGGTGTATTTAGACGGTCAATACGAATATTTTAAAGATTCTGGACACGGGCAGCGTTTTGAGGGGTTTCTTCTGATCCAAGGTTACGGACATCTTGGGGCAACGGCACTCCCCGTGTTCAGATTGGAATTCAGAATTCCGCTTGCCTGAAACAACTTTTCACTACTCGAAGAAGGGCAAGATTGATGCAGTCCGTCAGGTATGGACGATGCCGCTTGGCACCCGACGGTTTGCCGCGCGCAAAAGTTATTAGCAGAGTCCAATGGAAGCCCATTGCGCACTCAACGAAATCAGATGCTGGATCACATCCTTTCGCAAAGAGACAACAATTCATAGTCCTGTAGTGCTCAAAACCACCGTATTGAATCCGGACCATAGCGAGCGGCAAGGCCCGCTATGTTTGGTCGCCCAGTATATCGAACTACACTCATCCGCGCCGTGTGCCGGAAGATACGATGTCGAGATATACAGCCAAAACAAGAATGCTGCCCTTGATGATCTGCTGCCAGAATGTATCGACGCCGAGCATGGACATACCGTTGTCAAGGCTCGACATGATGAGCGCGCCCACCAATGCACCCAGCACGGAACCGACGCCGCCGCGCATGGAAGTGCCCCCGATGAAGCAGGAGGCAATGGCGTCCAGCTCTCCCCCCATACCTGCTGATGGCGTGCCTGCCGCGAGGCGCGAGGTTGTCGTCAGGCCAGCCACCGCCGCCATCAGTCCCATCAAGGCGAAGACTGCCATCTTGACGAAATTGACATTCACGCCTGAAAAGCGGGTTGCTTCGGTATTGGAGCCAACCGCATAGATGTGACGACCGAACACCGTCTGTTTTGCGATAACAGTGAAAACGCCAAGGATCACCAGCAGGATCAGCACCGGGACCGGTACGCCCTGATAGCTGTTGAGGATA
Source organism: Ochrobactrum soli (assembly GCF_003664555.1). Classification (NCBI taxonomy): domain Bacteria; kingdom Pseudomonadati; phylum Pseudomonadota; class Alphaproteobacteria; order Hyphomicrobiales; family Brucellaceae; genus Ochrobactrum; species Ochrobactrum soli. The sequence goes on from NZ_RCHH01000013.1 coordinate 86,118, forward strand.
AGGATGAAGCCCAATATCAGGATACCGATACCGAGAAGCCTCGCGACTTCCATAGCGGGAGAAAGTGTCTGGAGGTTATGTTTGCTCTTGCTGGCCCGCGTACGTAGCGTCATGAGGATAAGAACGCCGAACAGCGCAATTGCGCTGAGATTGCCAAGCCAACCCGGCAGGTAACCCTGCCCGATATATTTGAATTCTGGCGAGATCGGCGCGATTGTGACGCCGCCCATGATACCCAGCACTATACCGCGAAAGACGAGCTGTCCGCCAAGTGTAACAATGAAGGAGGGTATGCCAAGATAGGCGGTCAGCCAGCCGTTGAAAGCGCCAAGCGCCACACCCAGAACCAGAACGGTGCTGATCGTCGCCCATAGCGGCCATCCGTAAACGACATCGAGTACGGCGGCGATGCCGCCTAGAAGCCCCAGAAGCGCCCCGACCGAAAGATCAATTTCACCGGCGACGATGACGAAAACCATCGCGGACGCCAGCATTCCCGTGATCGCCATCTGGCGCAGGAGATTAGAAAAATTGCGCGCTGTCAGAAACTGCGAACGCCCCATCTCCGGATCATAGGTGAGTACTGCAAACAACGCCCAGATGAGCGCGACCACGATCAGGAGAGCTACGATCTTATATTCCGCGAGAAACTTTCGGAGGCCTTTGCCCGTCAATGTCATATCATGCACCGGTCAAATTTGAGTATTCCAGAAAGGAGTTGAACAACTGGCGCCCGAAGAATGCGGGATAACCAATCGTTATTCGAGGGTCAGGCGACATTGCTCATGGGGTTGCCTATTGCGGCTGCAAGCACCTGCTCCTGCGTGAGATTTTCATTGGCGAAGTCGCCGCGCAACCTGCCCTCGCCGATCACCAGTACGCGATCGCTAATGCCGAGAACCTCCGGCATTTCCGAAGAGACCATCAGCACCGCAACCCCCTGTTTCGCGAGCGCGAAGATCAGTTTGTAGATTTCATATTTCGCGCCAACATCGACGCCCCGTGTCGGCTCATCCAGAATGAGCACCTTGGGATCGGGCAACATCATCTTCGACAGCACCGCCTTTTGCTGGTTACCACCGGACAGGGACGCGATTTCCAACATTGGATCGGCAGTCTTCACCTTGAGACGCAAAATCTCACGCTGGATCGTCGCTAGTTCCGCTTCCTTGTCGAGCAATCCGCGCAAGGAAAAACGATCCAGCACCGAGACAGTCATATTATAGCCCACCGGCATGATGGGCAGAATGCCGTCCTTCTTGCGGTCTTCCGGCACCATGCAGATGCCCTGTCGAACAGCATCGCGCGGCGTGCGGATTTTCAACTCCCTGCCTTCCAGAAAGACCTGCCCCTCATGCGCTCCGGGCCAGACACCGAAGAGGCTTGACACCAGTTCAGTCCGCCCCGCGCCCACGAGTCCGGCAATACCGAGGATTTCCCCGCGCCTAAGCGCAAACGAAACATTGTCGACCACCTTGCGATCGGGATTAGTCACCTCCCAGCAATTTATGTTGCGGGCCTCGAAAATGACTTCGCCAATATCGTGCGGCTCGCGCGGGAACAGGTTTTTCATCTCGCGCCCCACCATCATGGTGATGATGGCTGGCGTGGTGAGTTCCGCCATGGGCTTGGTGGCGATATGCGTGCCGTCGCGGATGACTGTCACCGTATCGGAAATTTCAGCCACTTCATCCAGCTTGTGGGAAATGTAGACACAGGCCATTCCTTGCGCCTTGAAGTCCTTGATGAGATCGAGAAGAACGCGCGTTTCGGCTGCCGTCAGCGCCGATGTCGGTTCATCCAGAATGAGAAGCTTCGCATTCTTGTTGATCGCCTTTGCGATCTCGATCAGTTGCTGCTTGCCACCTGAATAATGATAGACTGGAAGTGCTACATTGATGTCGTGTATCTTGAGGCGCGCCAGAAGTTCCGTCGCACGCGCATTCATCTGGTCATAATCGATGAAGCCCCCGCTCGTCGGCTCCGATCCCAGAAAGATGTTCTCCGCAACCGATAGATGCGGCACCATCATGAGTTCCTGATGGATGATTACGATGCCAGCCGCTTCTGTATCGCGAATACCTGTGGCCTTCAGCTCCTGGCCTTCCCACAAAATCTCGCCGGTCCAGGCGCCATAGGGATAGACGCCAGAAAGCACTTTCATCAGCGTGGATTTACCCGCGCCATTCTCGCCGCAAAGGCCGACGCACTCGCCCGGACGCACCTTCAGGTAAATACCGTCAAGCGCTTTCACGCCGTTAAAGTCCTTACCGATATTGCGCATCTCTAGAAGATATTCGGACATCGCATACGACCTTGCAGTGTTGCAGCAGAATAAGCCATCCGAAGACCGCCGACACCATCTCCCACGGCGGAATTACTCCAGACAACGCTGTCACAGACAGCATCGATACATTGGCGGGACCGGAAGCTGAACATTGTTTCAAAACTTCTGATCGCACTATTCTGTTGTGCTGATCGCCGGAGTAGGCTCCAGCGATCAGCACAAAGACTTATTTCCCGGATATCTGCTCCTTGGTGTAGAAGCCATCCTGGACGTAAATGTCGATATTGTCCTTGGTCACGGCAGTCGGCGTCAACAAAAGCGTATCGACCTGCTTGCCGCCATTATCGAGCTTGGAATTGAACTCAGGCTTTTCGCCCTTGACCATCTGGACGGTCAGCTTGGCTGCTTCCGAAGCAATGAGTTTCAGCGGCTTATAGACGGTTACGGTCTGCGTCCCGTCGATCAGGCGCTTGACGGCGGCAAGGTCGCTGTCCTGTCCCGAAACAGCAGTCTTCCCGGCCAGCCCCTGCGCGGCGAGCGCCTGGATGGCGCCACCTGCGGTGCCGTCGTTTGAAGCAACAACCGCATCGATTTTGTTCTGCGCGGCGGTCAGAGCGTTTTCCATGATGGAGAGTGCTTCAGTCGGGCTCCATTCCTTCACCCACTGCGAGCCAATCACCTTCACCTTGCCGGAATCGATGGCTTCCTTGAGAGCCTTTTCCTGACCGGCGCGGAGGAGCTTGGCGTTGTTATCCGTCGGCGAGCCGCCGAGGAGATAATAATTGCCTTCGGGCTTGGCCTTCAGGACGGCTTCCGCCTGCATAAAGCCGACGCGCTCATTGTCGAACGAGATGTAGGCATCAATATCGGCATTGAGGATCAGGCGATCATAGGAAAGAACCTTGATACCGGATGCCTTCGCATCGGCAACGACCGCATCGAAAACCTTCGAATTCATCGGCACGATGACGATGGCGTCAACGCCCTGCGCAATCAGGTTTTCAACCTGCTTGACCTGCTTTTCTTCGTTACCGTCAGCAGATTGCACATTGACCTTGGCGCCTAGCTTTTCTGCCGCCTCAATGAAATAGTCGCGGTCACGCGCCCAGCGCTCGACGCGAAGATCATCAATGGAAAAGCCGATGACCGGATTTTCCGGCGAAGCATAAACCGGCGTGGATGTCATCGCGCTTATGCCCAAAGCTGCGGCAACCAGCGCGCCGGTCAGAAAATTACGACGTTTCATGCAAACCTCCTCCAAACAACGCCGGCTTACGACCGGCTGATACCAAACCGCGCCCCCGAACACATTGCCCCCCGGAGTTCGGCACAACAAAACAGCCCCCTTTTGAGCTGTTTATTCTTTGAATGACTGATCGTCCCAAAGGCATTTTGCGCCCAGATCACCCCATCGGACAGCATGCAAAAGACATACCGCCCTATCCTCAGGAACAATTGATACGTGAAGAAAAACGAATAGCAAGCATTTTTTGATTTACGTACCTCATTTTGATCCTGATTGTCCGGAGCCTGACAAGGTGTCTATAAGATTGGCTGAATTCGCTTCAGGCAAGCTTAAGATGGTGAGTAATGAAACCAGCAATCGAGCAACTCTTCCCCGGTTTCGAAATGCAATATGTTGAAACGGACGGGGTCTGTTTTGCTGTCACGACAGGCGGACAAGGTATGCCGATCCTGCTGCTGCACGGTTATCCGGAAACCATGGCCGCATGGCACCGGATCGCACCGGTATTGGCGCAATCCTACACTGTCGTTGTCCCGGATTTGCCGGGCTATGGGCGCAGTCGCATCACTTCCAATCCAACTGGTGCAGGATCCAAGCGACGCATGGCCGCAAGTCTGGTCGAGTTGATGCAGACGCTCGGTCACGACCGGTTTGTTGTGGTCGGGCATGATCGCGGCGGTCGGGTCGCCTATCGTATGGCACTGGACCATCCGGGCAAGGTGCTTGGGCTCGTATCTGTCACGGTCGTACCGACACCCGAAATGTGGGAAGGTGCGAGCAAAGCATTCGGTATGGGTGCCTGGCATTGGTTCATGTTGGCCCAGCCCGAGCCACTGCCTGAAATGCTATTGTGTGGCAATCCGCGCTTTATGATCGATACCACCCTACAGAAAATGGCGCACGGTCTCGACAAGCTGCATCCACTTGCACTTGAAGATTATCGAAAAGCCTTTGACAACGCTGACGTCCGGCATTGGATATGCGAGGACTACCGTGCCGGCGCTGGCGTGGATGAAACCGACGATCTTGCTGATCGGGTAGCAGGTCGGCGTATTCACGTGCCGGCGCTGGTCTTCTGGGAAGAGGGCCGACGCTATGGCGGCGGGCGTGAACCGTTCGATATCTGGGCGGATTGGGCCAGCGATGTTGACGGCGAAGCTCTAGCGGGCGGTCATTTGCTGCCCGAGACCGCATCGGCTTCCATATTGGCACGATTAGCTCCATTTCTGCTTAAAATCGATGCCGGTGCATCGATTATCGCGAAGGAAGTTAGTCGTTAATCTTATTGAAAATCCCCCCACGTGGCTTTATGCGAAGCAATCTTCCATATTTTTCATGGTAGAGACGTAATGAAATTTTGTTTGTCGGGCTTAGCGGGAAATCTATTGTGCCGGGCTAACATTCGCATTGGAGGAGAGCCAGAATGGATTTCACCCTGACACGCCGTCAGACATTGATGGGATTTGGTGCATTGGGCGTCAGCACGGCTTTCGGGTCGCCTGCCCGCGCCGCGACACGTAATCTGGCGGTGCTCCATCTGGCGAGCCACGCGCCGAGCTATATCGCGTATGAGCGAGGCTATTTTAAAGATGCCGGTCTCGATATCGAATTGAAGTTCTTCGAAGCCGCGCAGCCGATGGCCGTCGCCATCGCATCTGGCGATGCCGATTTCGGTGTGACGGCGATGAGTGGCGGTCTGATCAGTCTCGCCGACAAAGGCGCGATCAAGGTGATCGGCGGCGCGCTTGCAGAAGAAAAAGGCATCACCGTAAACGTCATTCTGGCCTCCAACAAGGCCTACGAAGGCGGACTGACTGAACCGTCCAAACTGGCAGGACACAGTTTCGGGATCACGACGGCGGGATCGTCATTCCATTTCATGGCGCACAAGATCGCCAAGGCCAACAATATTCCGCTTTCTGAAATCCAGCTTCGCCCCTTGCAGAAGCTCGGCGCTGTTGTTGGTGCTCTGTCGACCGGGCAGATCGATTCCTGGGCAATCCAGCCCAACATCGCCAAAAAGCTCATCCGCGAAGGCGCGGCAAAGCAGATCGGCCTCGTCTCCGATTATGCACCGGATTATCAGGTCACAACGGCATTTACATCCACCAAGAATGCGAGTGATGAGCGCGCCATGACGGAAGCCTTCGTCAAAGCCTATTCCAAGGCAATCGATGATTATAATGCCGCCTTTGTAGACAATACGGCAGACGATGCAGCACGCGACGATATTGCGAAGATCGTGCACAAATATGTCGAAAGCGACAGTCCGTTCGAGACCGCAAAACAGAACCTGATCGATGGCGCAATGCGCATCAACAAAGGTTTGGCCCTATCGCTCAACAGCTGCGTGGAGCAGTTGGACTGGTTCCGGTCTGAAGGCATGGTGAAGGAAGCGGTCACGCAGGAGAAGCTGTTCGACACATCCTACGTCAAGACGATCTGAGATCGAGCAAGACCGAACATTCAGTGGCCGGCGGTTGGTCGGGCACCAAGCCTGAAGTCCCTTATCTCAAACCGGGATGCTATTGTTGGAGGGCGGACTTTCCGACTGGAGTTGAAATGGATTTGCAGCTTAAGAACATCGGCCATTCTTATGGTGCGGTCGAAGTTCTAAAAGATGTCTCGCTCACCATCCCGCAGGGACAGATCGTCTGCCTGATCGGCCCGTCAGGTTGCGGAAAGTCCACTCTTCTGCGTTTTCTGGGCGGTCTTGAACGACCATCTTCGGGTGAGGTGCTGCAGATCGGTTCGCCGCCGAAGGATTCACTCAATCCCCTCACCTATGTTTTCCAGCATTTTGCGCTTCTGCCATGGCGCACCGTGGAAGGAAACATCAAACTCGTGCTGGAGGACCATGGACTTGGCCGAGCAGAGATGGACTGGATCATAACCAATGTACTGGAACGCACCCGGCTTTCAGATTTCCGGCAGGCTTTGCCGAAGCAATTGTCGGGTGGTATGCGTCAGCGCGTGGCAATTGCACGCGCCTTATCGGTGCGCCCCGCCGTCATGTTGATGGATGAACCTTTGTCCGCGCTCGACAGCCAGACACGGGAACTGTTGATGGACGACTTGGTTGCGCTTTGGACACGCCAGCCTTTCACCTCCGTTTATGTCACGCACAATCTTAACGAGGCGGTGCGGCTCGGCCATCGGGTCGTGGTACTTTCACGAAGGCCAGGACGGATCAGAGAGATTGTCGATATCGATATCCCCCTTTCGGAGCGCCATCTTGGTGATCCCGTCCTTGAAGAAAAGCAGAAACAGCTCTGGGAGTTGATGCGGGCTGAAGCGCAGGCAGCGGATCAGGAGTTGATCAATGGTTGAAGTCGCAAAGATAAAGCAGCCCGACCAAAGTGTACGCCCGGTTCCCTTCCGGGGTGGCGGCTTCGCACCCCAGCCGGTGCGCCATATGGCATTGATCCTCTTCATAACGCTGCTCGCACTGGCAGAAATCGGAACTCGCAGCGGCTTCATATCCAATCTGACACTGCCGCACCCATCTGCTGTGCTGGAAACCTTCTTCCAGCTCTGGCAGACCGGCCTTCTATGGCAGCATCTGCTGCCATCGCTGCGGCGGCTTGTCATCGGTGCGAGCCTTGGCATCGCAATCGGTGTCAGTCTGGGCGTAATGATCGGCTTATTCAGCTATGTCCGCGCAGGTCTGGTGCCGCTCGTCGCCGCTCTTTTTCCGATCCCGAAGATCGCGCTTTTGCCGCTCTTCGTAATCTGGTTCGGCATCGACGAAATGTCGAAATATATGCTCATCGCATTTGGCACCTTTACGCCAACCGTGGTTGCCACGTACGGCGCAGTCGATAATGTGGATCGTTCGCTTGTGCGTATGGGGCAAAGCTTCGGACTTGGATGGTGGTCTATCGTACGCAAGATCATCCTGCCCGCTGCCTTTCCGGCAATCCTGTCCGGATTGCGAGTATCGATCTCCATCGCCATCATTCTGCTGGTCGCAGCCGAAATGCTCGGTGCCCAGTTCGGCGTCGGTTCATATATCCTTGAAGCCGGATCGCTCTATGATCTTGAAAAGCTGTTTGCCGGCGTCACAATCCTTTCTGTGATGGGACTTATCGTCAACTTCATCATCGGACAGATCGAGAAGCGCTTCCTGACTTGGCGGGGTTGATTCAAGCAATATTTGCCGCCAGTTTGGCGTGCCGCAAGCAACGCTGACATATATTCCGTCCTGAACGGCATTAATAATGCCGCGCTATCATTTTTTTGAAGGCAAACCAAGGATTTGACGAACACCATCCTTCGAGAAAGGTTGTGCCAATTGAGCGAGAAATCCCTTTGCGACCTGTCCTTTGATGCCGATGTCTGCGGATGACGGTCGATCCGGATTGTGATAGGTCCTGAATATTTGGTCGAACAAGACAATGTTCTCGCCGTAATTGGTGTTTCCTTCGCGAATGTCCTTCGAGTGATGCCAACGATGGAGGCGAGGCGTACTAAAGACATAGTCAAATATCCCCGTCCTCATGTCGACATTGCAGTGGGTGAGAATGCCTGCAAAGGCGGTGACGGCACCTAACCACCAAAATATCTGTATTGGCGCACCCAGGAAATAAAGCGGAGCTTGGCTTAGCCCGACCTTGAACAGGGAATCGATGACATGAAACCTACCGGTATTGACGACCCAAAGCCGGGTCACGGAGTGGTGCAGTGCGTGGAAGCGCCAGAAGAACAGCCGCTCGTGCGCGATGCGATGCGACCAATACAGGCCGAACTCTGCAATTATCACGGCTAATGCCACCTGTAGCACAAAAGGCAATGTGGTCGGCCAAAAGCTGAACTGAAGCGTAGCCAGCGGCTGCAGGAAGCTGGCAGCTATCATAGGGAACAGCGCCGCAGCAAGTGCGGCGAGTTGAACAAGTCCCTTGGTCAACAACGTATGAGCGATATCATTCCAGGTCTCACCATCCGCCTCAAGCCAGCTACCTTCATACGGAATAATGCGTTCCATAATAAACAGCATAGCGACAGCGACAGCGTACACTATGGTGAACAATGCCATAGGGTGTTCGCTGTCGAAGGCGAATTTCGCGCCAATCAGCCCGGAGAAGAAAACCAATGGCCATCCGCAGTATCGCAAAGTCCATTTGAATAGCTGGAAATTCAACATCGCTTTGAAGCTCCTGTCCCGGCGAAGTTTTAATCGTTCCGGGCGGCCTGTGCGTGATTGGCTGACCCCATAAACTTTATCAAACAACTTAAAGCCAGAGGCCTTTATCGTCAAACCACACCATCACATGACGGAACCAAACACCCAACTCCGTTACAAAGACAGCCTTACATCTGATAGCCCGGTCTATCGCCATTTGCACAGCGCTAAGACGTTACAAATTCCTCTCCCAAATTTGGTTGTTCCCGCTCAGGTCGACAATCATGTATTTTTCTAATGAATTAATACCTTTTCGTTCCGTTGTTTCGGGCCACCGTTACTGTTTGATTGTCGTTGTTGTGGATCTCAAACTGGAGCCGCCGCCGTAAAACGCGCCCGCCACGGTGCGCTATTCAAAAAAATTGAGGGAACAGCATGTCAATCATTCGAAATCTAATCAACGCCGCCTTTTGCGGCCTTGCCTTGACTGCAACAGCGGCGAAGGCGGAAACGCTGACCGTCGCGCTTGGTACGGATCCTGCTTTCATCTCGGTTTATGTCGCTGAACAGCGAGGGCTCTTTGAAAAGGCCGGTCTCGACGTCAAACTCTTACGCATGGCGCAAGGAGGCGACGCAATGGACGCCGTCGTCGCGGGTCAGGCGACCTTTGGGATCGCAGCCGACCAGACTGTGATGATACGGCTGGCCCGTGCCGACATCAAGCCGCTCGCTGTCGTCAGCGAGTCAGGGACCCATCTGGAACTCATCAGCCGTCCTGACATTGGCGATCCCAGCCAGATTAAGAAGCTCGGCGTGATCAAGGGGACGGTGAGCGAATATGCTGCCGTCATGTTACTCAAGAAGTATCAACTCGATCACTCCGCTGTAATACTTGTGCCAGCCGGCGCTCCCGATCTTCCGGCCCTGCTCCAGCGCGGGGATGTGGACGCATTCTTCGGCTGGCCGCCCTTCAACGAGCAGGGAAGGCAGCAAGGCGGCAAGACGCTTCTGACAAGTGGCGACGTAGGATACGTCTATACTATGTGGCTTAGTGCTCAGGGCGAGTGGCTAAAGACGCATCAAGAAGAAGCCAAGAAGTTCCTGGCTGTCGTGGCCGAAGTCAATCGCGATATCACCACTGATCGGAACGCCGCTGCCATCGACTTCCAGAAAGCAACCAGAATGCGCGCAGCTGACACGGTGCCTCTGATTGAACGCCTGTCCTTCCAGACGCGAGACTTCTCCGAAGCCGACCTCGTCAGCTTCGCTGGCATCGCCGATTTCCTTTATGAGCAGAAGCGCACACCGCAACGCATCGACATCGAGAACTACGTTCAAAAGGGATTTTTTAAGGAATGACCGCGATGTCGAGAGGAAATTCAGTCACTATCGAGGGCGTTGGCATTCAAATCGGTGATCATGTCGTTACTAGCGGTGTCGACCTCATGATCAAGCCTGGCGAATTCGTCTGTCTGCTTGGCCCCTCCGGCTGCGGTAAGTCGACCTTGCTGAACGCTATCGCCGGCTTTGTTCCTGTCACCGGTCAGCTGGTCGTCGATAGTCAACCTGTACACGGCCCCGGCATTGATCGGGGTGTCGTCTTTCAGAGTTCGGAAGCGCTCTTTCCCTGGCTCACGGTCCAGGAAAACGTCGAATATGGCGCGCGCCTGCGCGGCGTATCAAAGACCCAACGAGCCGCCAAAGCTGAAGCTTATATCCGCATGGTCGGGCTCTCGCATGCTGCACAAAAATTCCCAAGTGAACTTTCAGGGGGAATGCGACAACGCGCCCAGATTGCGCGCGTACTTGCAAACGAACCGTCGGTGATCCTGATGGATGAACCATTTGGCGCCCTCGACGCCCAAACACGCGAGGTGCTGCAACGGGAAGTGGATAAAATCTGGCGTGAGACAGGCGCGACAATCATCTTTGTCACGCATGACATTGGCGAGGCCATTCTTCTGGCCGACCGGGTAGTGACAATGACGGCGGGACCAGCGGCTAAGGTGAAAACGATCTTGAATATCGATCTCCCGCATCCTCGCGACCTGTCGCATCCCCGCGCGGCTGAACTTATCGAGAGCTTGAGACAGGACATTGCAGCGGAGGTCAACCGTACATTGATCGCGCAAGGACTTTTGACGGAGGCAGCGGCATGAGATTGAACGAAGTCTCCCGTTCTGTCGCCGATAGGGCCCCCAAGGTCCCCGGAGCGCAATCGGCGCGCGCGCGCCTTTCACATGGAGTAATCGTCGCTCTTTCGATTCTGGGCGGCCTGCTTGTGTGGCAAATCCTGAGTCTCAGGATGTCGCCGCTTTTCTTTCCCTCACCGGCCCTCACAGCAATCGCCTTCTGGGAGCTGGTTGAAGATGGAACGTTGTGGACCTCTATCACCGCCTCCAGCTTCCGGATTTTCTGCGGCTGGGCGGCAGGCGTTGCGGTAGGCATTCCCCTCGGTATGACAATGGGTTATTTTCGCCTTGTTCGGCAAATATTCGATCCCTACATCGAATTTTTCCGCTTCATTCCACCGATTGCATTCGTCACTCTAAGCGTAATCTGGCTCGGACCGGGCGAAGCTTCAAAAATTGCGCTGATCTTCTACACGACCGTCTTCACCGTTACGCTCAATGCGCTCGCAGGCTCTATGGCGGTTTCCGATCTGCGCATCAAGGCGGCTGCCAGCCTCGGCGCGACCAGGGTTCAGACGCTCCTAACAGTCGTCGTTCCCTCCACGGTGCCCTTTATGATCACCGGCGCGCGGATCGCGATGGGCAACTCGTTCCTCACCATCGTCTCTGCTGAAATCGTCGCGGCCCAGGAAGGGCTCGGCGCCCTAATCTGGAACGCACGAAACTATGGACGGACGGACTGGGTTTTCGTGGGCATCATCGTCCTTGGCTGCCTCGGGTTTCTTTTCGATCGCATCTTGCGCGCGGTGGCGGCAAAAACGCTGAAGCGATATGGGGTCAACATGTAAGCGAGTGGTCCTCCGGGAACAATTGGATGACCGACCTGAAAGGGGCGTGGAAACAGCGCCCCTTTTCCTTCGCATATGCCTCGAATATTTGGATCGCGGCGAAAAGCGCGAACACAACGGAAGACCCGCCCCAGCTGTCTGCTGTGCGGGTCCATTCGTTGGGAATAGGCCGAAGCGAGCCCAGCGCCATTTCTCAAGGTGCGTAGGCGCTCTCGAAAGTCTTGATCGCGCCTTCAAGCGCCTCACCATTTTCGTCGAGCATCGCAGCCTGCCTAATGCGGCTAAGCCAAATGGCACCGTCGGGCTTCTGCACAAGCTGCGGAACCAAGGCCATAATCCGGTCGAATTTGGAATTCCCGCGCGCATGCGTGTCGGAATAGCCCTTCACCAGACGGCGGCATGTCACAGCCTCACAGGCAAGTTGATAGTTGATCGACAGAAGCGGCAGAGCGACACCCAACCAGGCATCAATGTGCGCCATTTCCCGCTTATATCGCAGGCTGCCGCGACGAAAGCGCTTCGTCGCGGCCACCGCGTAAAGCGTCAGGAACCACCAGACGGTGCCGGTCTGCACGCGACGGTCTTTGTTGATTATGCGGTCCAGCGCCTGATAAAGCCGCGGTCGGCGTTCAATCATCCCGCCGAGCCAGGCTGGCAGCGTGCCCGCGACTTCCTCCATGCGCGGATGCATGTATTCCGTCATATAAAGGATTTGGTCATCCTTGGCGCCAATCTCCTTGCGCACACGCTCGAAACGGCTGCTGCGTGTCTTAAGATCGGCAACGCGCACGACGTCGTCATAGGCCATCGCGACCGCGAGATATTTTGCCACTTCACAGGTGAAGCCGAAATTCTGTATTGAGCCGCTATTGACGATATCCTCGCCAAGAATCCGTTCCATCCGATCGAGATATTGCATCGCGTAGGCAGGGTCCTGATAGTCTACCAGCCGACATACGCCCGCAAACAGTATCCCCTGCGCATGCTGGGGGAATTTACCGCGAATGCGCGCCACGATAGCGTCTAGCTCGGTGTTTGCGGTTGTTACCGGTAGCGGCAAGAAGCTCTTTTCGGGCGAACGGGTAATCGGATCACGACGATCTTCGCGCGCGCGATCGTAGGCGGCTGAAAACGCCTTAAGGCTCGGCTCAACCCCTTTGCCACCAGCGCGGACTGTATCTTCGAAAGCCGAGCGCGGAAACGGTAGGACCTCGGCCGCTGCGAGCGCTCCGAGCATAGCCGAGGAAACGACGCTGCCGCTCTTTTCGGCAAGTGTTTGCATATCGAACGCAATGATTTTCTTGGCCGCGATACCGGCTGCTTCGACGACGGCGACCGGATCGCCAGTTCCATCGCCAGGAGTTTGCTTCTCGACAACCGCGTAAGAGCGATGGCTCGAAGCTATCAGCGTCGTGCGATCCGGCGTGACAATGCCACGGAGCATGGCACGCCCGGCCTCCATGAACTCGGACGCCAGCACTACGTCGACGTCACCGGGGGTCGGCATCAGCGAGAAGATTGGCCGCTTTCCCTCAAAATCAGGAAGCATTTCGATGTAGTAGATCGTCGCACCAGTGCGCTGTGCTACGCCTGGCACCGAAGTGGATTGCGCCGCCCAGCCTTGGGTCTCTGCCATGTTGACGATCCAGTCGGCGAGTACGCCCCCGCCTTGACCGCCCATGGCAAGGATCGCGATCGAGATCGGTCGCTTGAATGGAACTCCAGTAAGTTTCGGAGAGGTTACGTCAATCATGATGATCTCACGCAAAGGTTACACGCCGGCGGTCGGCGCGACGTTGAAAGAAGCCGATCACTGCAGTCCGAATCTTAGCCATAAACCGGTCGCGACGGGTCGGGTTGTGAATGACATCGGCGCGGTAGAAGGAGGGGCAAAGCACAGCGGCTTCGGAAACCTCGCCGCAATTGCCACAGCCGACGCAGCTGTTGTCGATCGCTGCCACCGGATCGTCCTTCAATGGATCGTCAGTGTGCTTGACGGAGAGCGAGGGACAGCCGGAAAGGCGGATACAGGCGTGATCGCCGGTGCACACATCTTCGTCGACGCCGAAGCGCTCCTTGACCATGCGCTTGCCGTCTTTTACCGCCTTATTGAACTGCGGCTTCACGCGGCGCTGCTTGTTCAGCATGCATTCGGAAGAAGCGATAATAACTTTCGGACCCTTTTCGTCAGTCGTCAGAGCTTCCTTCAACGTGTCGCGCATCTTGGCAACATCGTAAGTGCGATCAATCTGGCGCACCCATTTCACGCCCACACCCTTCACGGCATCGGTGATGGCGTTGTTGGTAGAGCGATCGGGATTTTGAGCGCGCGACGACAGGATGTCCTGGCCGCCGGTGGCCGCTGAATAGTGGTTGTCGACTATTAGGATGACGCCATCATGCTTATTGAAGACGGCGTTGCCGATACTGGTCGAGAGACCGTTGTGCCAGAAGCCGCCGTCACCCATAACAGCGATCGAACGCTTGTCCGCCTCAACATTGAAGGCGGAAGCACCCGCGCCGGATAGGCCGTAACCCATCGTATTGCCGCCTATATTGAACGGAGGCAGGACGGAGAAGATATGGCACCCTATGTCGCCTGACACATGATGCTGGCCGAGCTCTCGCTCAGTCAGCTTCATGGCGGCAAAGATTGGGCGTTCGGGGCAACCGGTGCAGAAACCAGCCGGGCGAGGCGGAACGATCTCTTGGAGAGCCTTTACCTTCTCGTTTTCGAGTATCAGAGTTGCGTCCGGCGCTTCAGAACGGTTACCCAAAAGCTTATGCGCGTGGGTATTGAGGAATCTGCGCAGCCCTTTTTCAATCACTGACGCAGTGTAGTCGCCGCCGAGTGGCAGTATATCCTTACCGTGGACCTTGGTGTTGATGTCCTTGCGATGGAGCGCGGTGATGAGCGCCTGCTCGATGAAAGCGGGATGGCCTTCTTCGATCATGATGACTGCCTTCTTATCGACGCAGAATTCGGCCACTTCGTCATCGATCATCGGATAGGTGACATTCATAACGTAGAGCGGAATGAGCGATCCGCCATAAACGTCTGCGAGCCCAAGGAATTGCAGCGCGCGCATGACACTGTTGTACATGCCTCCCTGCAGGATGATGCCGACGTCACCGTCGGCAGGTCCCAGGAACTCGTTGAGCTTGCGCGTTCGGATGAAGTCCACTGCGTTCGGCCAACGCTGCTCGAGCTTCTCCTTGTCATGGTAGATAGAGACGGGTGGCAGAACCACACGGCTGACATCGCGTCGCGGATTTTCAAGCGCTTGCTTCAAGGTGAACGCGGGCCGCTTGTTTGCTTTCGTGACGAACTGTCCATGCACATGGCAGGCGCGGATGCGGACCTGCAACATGACCGGCGTGTTGGAGGCCTCCGAAAGTTCGAAGCCATCTTCCACTGACTTGACGATTGATTCTAGATTGGGACGTGGATCCAGAAGCCACATCTGTGACTTCATCGCGAAGGCATGGCTGCGCTCTTGGGGGATGGATGATCCTTCGCCAAAATCTTCACCCAGAATGATCAGCGCCCCGCCCATGACGCCACCGGAGGCCAGGTTAGTAAGCGCGTCCGAGGCGACGTTGGTGCCCGCTGTCGATTTCCATGTGACCGCGCCGCGTAGCGGATACATCACCGAGGCCGACAGCATAGCCGCCGCTGCCGCTTCCGACGCCGACGATTCGAAATGGACGTCCAGTTCGTTCAAGACGTCCTTGGCATCGGCCAGCACATCCATGAGGTGTGAGATCGGCGAACCTTGATAGCCACCGACATAGGAAACGCCTGACTGGAGTAAAGCCTTGGTGATAGCGAGAATGCCCTCACCCCTGAAAATTTCCCCCTCACCAAGGCGCAGGTCCTCGACTTCTTTGGCAAATGAGCGTTCCGCCATTATTCTTTTCTCCCTCAATGCGATATATGATTATTCATATTTTATCGCGCAGTTCGCACCGGTTCGGTACGGCACGGCCGCTGTTGGTGCCGCTAAGCTTCAAGTTGTAAGGCAGTTGTCTTTTTCATATTTATATGACAAATCATATTTATGTGTCGAGTCCGGTAGTCAGCTTTATTTTGACGCAGCTACCCAGCGGATCGCCTCGTCGGCGGAAAGGAAAATATGTCGGGATTGTTCTTTGACGACATCACTGTCGGGCAAATTTTCGAGGCAGGCCCTCATACCGTAAGCCGCGAGGAAATTGTGGACTTCGCTCAGCGTTTCGATCCCAATCCGTTCCACCTTGAGGATGCTGCAGCACTTTCGGTGGGACTTCCATCGGTTATCGCATCGGGGTTTCATACCCTATCGCTAAGCTTTAAAATATTTTTCGATCTGCACCTTTGGGACGATGCAGTCATGCCTTCACCGGGCCTTGACAAGATTCGCTGGCACAAACCTCTGCTTTCTGGCAACACGATGAGAATACGCGCTACCGTTATAGATAAGACATTGTCGCGTTCCAAACCCGACCGGGGAATTGTGACCGTTTTGCATGAGACCCTGGTTGTGGGAACAGACGCCCCATTGTTGACGGTGGAAGCAATGCATCGGTTGCGGACGAAAGACGGCTTCGCTACGAACAGACATAGAAAGTAGGAAGTGAGGCAAGGCACCATGGTTGAGAAAGGCTCCAAGATTTCCGCCCGGCCAGTATCGCGCACGCTGGAACTGGAAGAGTTCCTTCCCTCACTTTTTAATCTGATAACGGCGGGTCTCAACCAACAGTTTTTGGAGCGACTGCGCCCCTTCGGCGTAACCGTTCAGCGCTGGCGAGTGTTGATGGTCATCATGAACAAAGGCGCTCGCAATATGGGCGAACTTGTGCAGCTGACCTTGATTCCACAATCGGCCCTCAGCCGGCTGATTGATCAGATGGAGAGGGATGGACTCGTTGTCCGTCGCATTTCTGATCACGACAGCCGCGTGGTCCAGGTCGAACTGACCCAAGGTGGACGACATATCTACCACCAGCTCGCTCCGGCAGCGGCTAGCCATGCGAAGGCCATCACTGCGGATTTTGACGAAGCAGAAACGGCGCAACTCTTCAGTTTGTTGCGCCGTGTCCTGAGTAATCTCGACATCCGCACCTTTGCCGATCAAGAACCGTCTACCGAAAGTTCCCCACAAGAGGGACCTGGAAACGCCTCGCCTGTGCCCCGCACAGCCGCAACCCGTAGAATGCGGACCAGAGCATCAACAAAAGTATGAACCGGGTTCCATGATCGTCGGTTTTTGCTGAGACTAAAGCATGTCGCTGTTAACCGGATTCGGGATTCCCGTTTGGCTTGATCTGTGATTCACTTGTCTCATGGAAGGAGATGCACCATGGGCAA
>NZ_RCHH01000014.1:0-99829 GCF_003664555.1 Ochrobactrum soli
ACTCGATCCAGAGCCACTTGCACGGCCTGGGATTCTCAATCCGGAAGATGCCTATCGTATCGCGAAGGAATATTTTGACGACCGACTACCGCACGCAAGAGTTTTTGCAAAAACGGCGGGATTTCTTCTGCAGGAGGGTGACATTAAAGAAGCAACCTTCATCCTTCATCAGGCGATAGAACAGGCTTATTCCACCTTCCTATTGGTAACGACAAACTACTCTCCATCTTCACACAACCTAAAATTCTTGCGCCGGCTTGCAGAAGGACAACGCAATGAACTGGCCAAGGCATGGCCGCAAGATCAACAGCGCTACAAGGCATGGTTCAATATCGTCAACGAAGCCTATGTGAAGGCGCGCTATTCTCCGCATTTCGACATTACTGAAGAAGCACTCCGCTGGCTTTTGAAACAAACGAACCTCCTCATCGCCGAGATAGAGAAACTATGTGCCGTTCACCTGGCGAAAAAGAGTGAGGCCCAATAAATGCACATCCCTCTTCGCGTTAGACAGTCATGAACCGTCAATCTACGGTTCTTCAATGGCCGACATGGGACCGTTGAACGAACGCGCTTGGCGAGAGGTGCCAGCGGTTGGTGTAGAAGATACGAACTGCGGTACTCCGGCATCGAACATCAGACGGGAGCCGCAGAACACGACGGGCTTCTTTGCCACAAAGGCTGACCATGTTGGACTTCCTTTCGTTTTCTCAAGCACCTATCGGACGACACCTCGTCCGCGATCGACGCGATGTTGCTGGTGTACGGCGATAATCTCCAGACTCCTTTCTGTTCGAACCGCTTGCTGCAGAACCTGCAAACGCTCCCGCATGACCTGGAATGCCCGGTGTTGCGACGGTGCAATGTGATTGGCTACATCCTTTTCACCAAGCAAAATTGCACCCCAACCGAAACGCTCATCAAGAGCCCGACTAACAACAACAAACTCCCTGGCTATGCGTGGGTCGAGCGAATTTAAACTAACCTGGCGCTTGTTTCCCCTCTGCCTTCGCTCGTTCCGCTTATTAACCAATTGCGAAAGAGCATTTTCGGCCGCCCGCGACAGGCCGGGAATGGCAACCGCCATGCGCCGCCGCTCCTCGATGACTGCTTGTGTCTCCACGTCCAGGGCAGTTGCCCACGACGCACCGAGTGAACGCACCCGACTCGCCACTTCCGGCACAGCTTGAACTGCTTCTTTCCGTTCACGTCCGGCAGCAAATAGCCTGTCCATCAAGCGATCGGAACCACGTAATGCACCATAGGCCGTGGGATCGTTGCTAAGCGCTGCAGCAACTCGCTCACCCCCAAACCCCTTCATGACAAGTTCTTCGACCTTTGCGACAGCTCCCGCAGGATCCCGCCAGATAAGTGTCGCTGTCTCGGTGAGTGCCGCGCGATGATCCCGATAAAGTGTGACATCGATCGCGCGCCTTCGCGCTTCCTCTTCCACCGATGTTTTGAACTCCGTCACGGCAGCAAGCATCGGTAGCATCGGCATAATCTCCTTATGATTTTGGATACTCGCACCGGCAACGATCCTTGAACGATCCTGTTTCTCGGCTAGGTGCTGTTCTGCCGAAAAGCGCCTGACGACGTTGAACAGACGCATGAGTTTTTCGCGGTGCTCGGGTGAGATATTCTCCGGCATGCGTTCAGTCATGTGACGCTCGGCAACCACGTCGGCCTTCTTGGTAAAGGCACTCCAACCGAAGCGAGCCGTCAGAGCGTCGTTGACAGCCTTAACCTCCTGAACCAGTTGGCGGTCCTCCACGACGTAGCGGAAAGCGGTCTTGTAAGCATCGCCCCCACCCCGTTCACGGATAGTCTCAATTTCGATGAGACGCGCCATCGCCGGCTTCGACAGCATTGGGATCGACAGGGACATATGTGCACGCCGTTGCTGCTCACGGATACCGAAGCGTGCGGCCTGACGTCGGAATTCGGTGGCATGGGCGCGCGCCAGCGGCACGAGTTCCGACAGCGCACCCAGCGCCGCATTTTGATCATCACGCGCAGCCCGCCCGTCGACAAAGCGATCCGAACCATGCAGACAGCCGAGGCGCTGCGGCCTGGTCAGGAGATTATCGGCGAGCTGGCGCGGCTCGGTTCGTGCATCGGAAGCGAGAACGTTCAGTCTGGCGAGCGCACCGTCTGCATCACGATAGATCCTTTCCAGCACCGGTCGGAGAATTTCGTTCCGCTCCTTCCAACGATCCGAGCGAAGCTGTGCACGACGGGCGTCTTCGTCGATACTGCGGGCAAAAATCGAAGCGGGCGCGATCAGGTATTTTCCGGCTGTGGAAATTTCCACTGCGTAGGTTTTATTGCCAGTCTCACTATACGTCACGCCACGTTCGCGTTCGATTGCAAAGCCGAGTGCAACACTCGCTCGCTCCCAAAGCTTCGCAATATGCGTCCGCTTTTTCCCAATCCACGCCAGTCGTCCCGAAACATTTTCCTGCATTCCGGTAGTGATCGCGGCGAGTGTATCGATGCCACGCCGCCACGCAAAATCCTGCACATGGGCCCGGTAACCCTCTTCACTCTCGAAATCGAGCGTTGTCGTCTTGGCGCCTGACCGAGACAATCGCGCCACCAGTTGCGTGAATAACTCTGGCCGATGACTCTCGCGCTCAAGGCGCTGCTCGCGCGCATGGGCCGTTTCCTGCAATCCCGCCACCCAGACGTTTCGCTCAACCTGCCGCTCCTCGATCCGCTTTTCACCAGTCTGCTCGTCGACGACGGTCACTTCCACCTTAACCTGTTCAACACCATCTTTGCGCAGTGTGACAGTATCGCCTTTGCGGACACCACTCTCGCCCAATGCCTTTGGAAGGCTGACGCCCCAAAGGCGATGAACGGCACCGTCATCGGTTTTTACATCGGCATAAGGGCTTTCCTTGGCGTCTTCGTCCTCAGGCCGGAATTTAGCCTCGCCGATCTCCACCAGTTCGCCAGCAACGCCAGTGGCATGATCGACACGTGGCTTTCGTCCCCACTCCGGTCTAGGTTCAAAATCCTCGCGTGCTGCATAAAGATCGGCGCGATCGCGGTGACGGGTCATCGAGACATAGGTCAAATGCTGATCCATCATGCCTGAGGCAAGCACAAAGGTCCTGTCCACGGTGACCCCTTGAGATTTATGAATTGTGGCGGCGTAACCATGATCGATATTGCGATAGCTGTCCTCGCTGATCACGACCTCTCGGCCATTATCGAGACGAACTCTTAACAACGTTCCACCCCGCTTATCGCCGGTTGATATGACCGTACCGAGCATTCCGTTCTTCACATATTGCGGACCGAAATGGCGCGCACGTTGTTCGACAAAACGGGCGTTCTCCAGGAAAATAATCCGATCGCTGACCGCAAATTCACGTGCCCCCCGCTCCGTCTGGAATTCGCACGCACCGGTCAGTGCCCCTTCCTCCGCCATCACCTGGCGCAGAGATGCATTGAGACGCTTCACGTCCTCATTGGTATGCGCCAAGACGAGCAACTCGTCACCGCGAAGCTGCCGCGCGGTTTCCTCATTCTCGGCTTTGTGCAACAGGTCGCGCCGTGCATCGGTCCAATCCTCGACGATACGATTGATGATTTCGGTTCGTGTTTCTGCCTCGGCGAGGCGCCCCTGCCGCGCATAGATATCGAGACCTTTTTCCACCTCGCCGTGCGCGAACAGACGAGAAGCCTCGCGTGCCCATTCGTCCCGCTGGCGCCGCACACCGGCAAGTTCGGCAAAACCAATACGGTCACTGATCACGCGAAACGCGGCACCTGCCTGTATTGGCTGAAGCTGCATGGCGTCACCAACCAGAACGACCTTCGCGCCGGCATCCTCAGCCACCTTCAGCACGCGTGCCATCTGTTGCGAGGAGATCATGCCAGCTTCATCGATGACAAGCACGTCGCCGCTTTCAAGCAGGTCCCGACCGCCAACCCATGCCATTTCCAGTGATGCAAGGGTTCGGGACTTGATGCCTGAACTTTCCTCCAGCCCCTCTGCTGCCTTACCAGCAAGTGCCGCCCCGACTACACGACAACCTCGGCTTTCCCAGGCAAGGCGTGCTGCAGCAAGCAGCGTCGACTTGCCCGCACCAGCCAGACCGATAACGGCAGCAATGCCATTGTCCCCGGTGACATGACGGACCGCATCAATCTGTTCGGGATCAAGCTGGAAGGGCTTTTGTGGATCCTGTGTCTCGATTTGACGGATTGCAGCAGCGGTGGCTTTCTCCGATATAGCGAAGCCCGATCGCTTGGACAGAGCATTCGCCGACTGCGCCATGTCATATTCGATGCGAAGAATCTCACGCGTGGTGAAAACGGCGGGCTCTGCCACCTTGCCCGTTTCCGTGTCGACCCGCTGCGCCTTCAATAATACGAGATCATCCGAGGCCATTAACTGTGACCGGATATTGGTGAAATCGACGGGATCATCGACATAGCGATGCAGTGCCCTGGCTATATCCTTCTCATCGAAGGTGGAGCGTTCGTTGGCGAGTTGCTTTAGTAAAAGCTGCGGCTCCGCCAACAACCGGTCTGCCATTTCCTGACGACGCGCCAGGTCGCCGGGCGCAAAAAACATCTCAATCCCCTTGCGCGCGAGCGCCGCCTTTTCTGGCCCGAGGTGCTTTTGCGCGATGCCGTCGAGGCCTTGCTCGGCATAAGAGCGACCGTCGAGGCGTATCTCGTGACCAGCAAGCGCCAGATGCCGATTGGCCGTATCTGCCCAGGCAATCTTCCACGCCTTCATGGTCTCCTTGTCGCCGGCCCAAAGCGTGTAGACGATCCTGCCGTTTGGCCGATCCGGTGTAACGACGCGCAACTGCTCACCGTCCTCTCCAAGAACCGGCACCTTTTTCGGCCCGAACCCTTCTTCCGCCAGGGGTCTGAGCGCCGTCATCAGATGGATATGCGGATTGCCATCCTTGTCGTGATAGACCCAGTCCGCGATCATGCCTTTTGCGGTCAGATTGTCCTGGACGAATTCCTGGACCAAGGCGATATTCTCGGCACGCGTCAGCTCCTCTGGCAAAGCGATGATCAATTCACGCGCAAGCTGTGCGTCTGCCCGCTTCTCAGACGCATCAACCGCGTTCCAAAATATCTCGCTGGCTTTCGCGACGGACTTCCCCTCGACAGCTGACTTCAGCCACGCTGGAATCTCATTCGGAAGCGCCAGTTCCTCATGCACCAGTTCGTTCGCGCCACCGCGATAGCTAAATGAAGTACCGGCCTGTTCGTCCATCATACGAGCGCGATGACGATAGGCCGCAGCCGAGACGATACTGCGTCCCGCTCCCCTTCCAATCACCTGCGCTCTGACGAACATAATCGCCACGTCTGGTTTCCTCTTCTTTCAAGCACGTCGCTCCAGCGACGTATATTGCGCCCTCAAACCGATCGGGCCGCGGGCCGGATTCCGATTCACCAGAAGACGATCAGACTAAAAATTCCGGCATCGGCGTTTTGGGGACTTGTGCAAAGTAACGTATTTTACTATCGTATTCTAGATAGTTAAAAGCGAAATCGAAACTTTGTTGCATGAAAAGGAAACGACAGATGGCCGCAAAATCGTCAATTCTGGATATCGATGCCCAGATCGAGAAGCTGCGTGAACGCAGACGTGCCGCAATCGTTAAATCAGCCGAGCGCTTCGCCAAGGCGGCCACCAAGTCGGGATTAGCGGAGTTGGAAATTGCAGACGAGGACATCGATCGCATCTTCGAAGAGATCACCGCACGATTTCAAAAAGAGAAGAAAGGGACCTCTGGCTCAACTGCTCCGGCACGTCGATCAACGGATCGTGACACTGGAACGTCGGAGGCGATTTCAAATGATGGCTGACCGCAAACTCGAAGCCCGCGAAAAATTCCTGCTTGGTGGCATCGTGGTCAAGGCAGGACTGTCGAGGGCTGACCGGGCTTTTCTGCTCGGCGGCCTGCTTGAACTGGCGCGCGTGACAATAAACTCTCCCGAATATCGGCGGCTACGCGATATTGGCGAAGAGGCATTCAAGTCCCAGGTACAAAAGGTTGAGGCCGTGCGTGACCAGGAGATGCGCGAATGGCATTGAAGGGAAAACTGAGCCCGAGCCTGTTGCTCGTCTTCGTGCCGGTCATTGTCACGGCAATCAGCGTCTATATTATCGGCTGGCGGTGGGCGGAATTGGCGACCGGCATGGCGGGCAAAACAGCATATTGGTTTCTGCGCACCGCTCCGTTACCTGCACTTCTGCTCGGACCGGTCGCCGGACTGTTGACGGTCTGGTCTTTGCCCATGCATCATCGGCGACCGATAGCCATGATGAGCCTCCTGTGCTTTCTCGGAGTCGTTGGCTTCTATGTCTTGCGAGAATACGCGCGTCTGGCTCCATCCGTTGAGCGCGGTCTTGTCAGCTGGGACACCGCACTTTCCTATCTCGATATGGTTGTCGTGGTCGGTGCGTTGTGTGGCTTCATGGCAGTCGCTGCATCGGCCCGTATCTCCACTGTCGTTCCCGAACAGGTCAAGCGTGCCCGACATGCAGCCTTCGGTGACGCCGATTGGCTTTCTATGTCGGCTGCGGGAAAACTCTTCCCACCGGATGGCGACATCGTTGTCGGGGAGCGTTACCGCGTTGACAAGGAAATCGTGCACGAATTGCCCTTCGATCCCGACGATCAAACAACATGGGGACAAGGCGGCAAGGCGCCTCTCCTCACCTATGGGCAGGATTTCGATTCCACGCATATGCTCTTTTTTGCCGGATCGGGAGGTTACAAAACCACCAGCAATGTCGTGCCGACGGCGTTACGCTATACCGGACCGTTGATCTGCCTCGACCCCTCAACCGAGGTCGCGCCAATGGTCGTAGAACATCGCACAGCCAAGCTGGGCCGTGAGGTCATGGTGCTCGATCCGTCAAACCCGTTCATCGGCTTCAACGTACTTAACGGGATCGAAACTTCAAGCAAACCAGAAGAAGACATCGTCGGCGTTGCCCACATGCTCCTGTCGGACACTGCACGCTTCGAAAGCTCGACCGGCTCCTACTTTCAAAGCCAGGCGCATAATCTTCTAACGGGCTTGCTCGCACATGTGATGCTATCGTCAGAATATGAAGGTCGGCGAAATCTGCGCAGCCTGAGACAGATCGTTTCCGAACCTGAGCCATCGGTGCTCGCCATGCTGCGCGACATTCAGGAGAATTCGGGTTCGGCGTTCATTCGCGAAACCTTGGGCGTCTTTACCAACATGACCGAACAGACATTCTCCGGCGTTTATTCGACCGCTTCGAAGGACACGCAATGGCTCTCGCTTGACAATTATGCGGCACTTGTCTGCGGTAATACCTTCAAACCGAGCGACATAGTCACGGGTAAGAAGGATGTGTTTCTTAACATCCCCGCGTCAATCCTGCGCTCCTATCCGGGCATAGGTCGAGTGATCATCGGGGCGCTGATCAACGCCATGATACAGGCCGACGGCCACTTCAAACGACGGGCACTTTTCATGCTCGATGAGGTCGACCTACTCGGCTACATGCGCGCGCTGGAAGAAGCACGCGATCGCGGTCGCAAATACGGCATATCCATGATGCTGATGTACCAATCCGTTGGACAACTGGAACGACACTTCGGAAAGGACGGAGCGATCTCATGGATCGATGGCTGCGCCTTCACGTCCTATGCGGCAATCAAAGCGCTTGATACAGCGCGCAATGTCTCGGCCCAATGTGGCGAGATGACAGTCGAGGTGAAGGGGAGTTCGCGCAACATCGGCTGGGATATAAAGAACGGTGCATCGCGCAAATCAGAAAACGTCAATTTCCAGCGCCGCCCTTTGATCATGCCGCACGAAATCACGCAATCGATGCGGAAAGACGAGCAGATTATTATCGTGCAAGGACACAGTCCGATCCGCTGCGGCAGGGCGATCTACTTCCGAAGGAAGGATATGGATGCTGCAGCAAGCGCCAATCGGTTCGTGAAGCCACATATTTGATCTGTGATATGCTGTGAACACAGGCGTCTTGATTACCGTCATTCCCACTAACGATCGGTGCGACGATAACGTTCGAACGGATCTTCGGCCCCCGGTGGCGTGATCCAGTCGACAAAAAGCGTGTAGCCGAGCGCAAAGGCGACCAAGACAAGTCCCATCAGGCCGAACGCCCAGAACGGCATGCCGTGAGCAGCATCGGGATGGGCAAAAACGACGATCGACATCGGCAGCATGACCAGTGCGGCCAATACCAACATACCGGTGAACGGTCGTAACATGCACAAGAGATAAAAGGCCAAATACCACGCGCTGTAGAATATCGAACGGACGAAAAGACCGAGAATGGCAAATGGTAGCCTCGCCACAAACAGAGGGAGGCGCCAAAAAGCGTTTCTGGACGCTTCAACTGAAACCGGATTAGTTGAGCGAGGTTTGGCAGTTACCAACTTGATCTCCTGCTATGTGCCGCCAGGCAAATCTTTGCCTGTCTTGCTGGTGCGATTTACTCGCTTATTTGCACGAGTCTATCTACGGCAAAAGTACATTGCAAGCGTTGGCATTGCGTCGCATGTGTTAGCCATGAATGGAAACAGAAGCGAGAGTTTAGCGCGGCGTCGAGGTCGCCTGAAAGCGACCTCCGGTTAAACCCGCAATTTCCAGTGGATTGACCGCGTCGCGGCAGTATCTGTCCCTATCATCGATCCACACCGATCGTCATACTGATCAGACCTTAACCTGGGAGGATATTTTCCATGACGACAGCAACCGAGATCGCGGACAAGATCGCCGCCGAGCAGAACCTGACCAAGTCTCAGGCGAAGGCCATTGTGGACAGCGTGTTCCGGCAGATCGCCGAAGCGGCGAAGACCGGCGCCGAGACGAATGTGCCGGGCTTCGGCAAATTCAAGGTCAAAGAGACGCCGGCACGCGAAGGCCGCAATCCGGCGACGGGAGAGACAATCAAGATCGCGGCGTCGAAGAAGCTGACTTTCACGCCAGCGAAAGCGGTGAAGGACGCGCTCAACGGCTGAGGCCGCGCAGCGCGCCCGAGACATGAAACCGCCCTCAATAGGGCGGTTCGTTCTTGAGGAAAGCCGCCTGCTCGACCCAGAGCGCCTCGCGCTCCGCCAGCGCCTTCGCCAGTTCCTTCTCGATCCAGCGGCGCTCGTTGCGATAGACGGCGTTCCGCAGCTCGGCGCGTAGTTCCTCGATGTGCTGATCGATCGACATTGGATATCTCCTTGGTGTTTGTGAAAGACGCCGCCCGCAGTCATGGCAGGCTGGAGGGGTCAAGGAGCGCGGAACGCGACCGCCGGAGGCGGCGAGTGGGGGAGCCGATTTTGTTGGCGGGCGCGCAAGCGATCGGCGGCAAAATTGGGGGGAACCGCTCGTCCTTGAGGCATTCAGGCTGGCATGGCACACTTGGACGGACTGAGCAGACAAAGTTTGGTTCCGTTTGGCACCCGGAAGGAGTGACAGTGGGCTCGATGCCCGCTTTCACTCCCATGTTCACACGGGCCAATCAGTGGCAAAATGCCGGAGCCGGCCCCGATCGCTCGGAGCCGGCTTCCTGCCGCTCAGTTCGGGTTGTTCCAGAGGATCACCTTCTTTGCCGGATCTCCGCCGGGAGCCGGAGCGACATTGCCGAAGATCACACCGATTTCGGGCGCCTCAAGCTTTACCGAGAGGTATTCCTCACCGGTCTGGCGGGCGACGCGGTTCCATCCCGCGCCGATCTCGAAGCCGGTCCGACGATGGATGACGCGGAAGTCGGGGGCTTCGTCGCTTGACTTGCTCGCGTTCGGGACGATTGCGATCGGCGCGTTGACCCGGATGGTGGCGAAAACGCCTTCGAGGCTGCCGTCGGTCTTTTGCATCAAGGTTGCGATCGTGGTGGCCATGGTAGTGTCTCCTGCGGTTGCTCGGGACCATTCCCGATGGCGCACGAAGAGACGGCCGACCTGCTGCGGTCAGCTCGGCTGAAAATTTTGCAAAATTCTATTTTCCGTCAAGGCAAGGGAACCGAAATCGAATTTTGCGAAATTCTCGGGCGGGTCTTACCCCGTCAGGGGTTGACCGCAAAAGCAGGCGGTCGTCTATACGAGCGACATACAACGGGAATGGTTCGGGGCAATCGAGGGGAGCGAAACCATCATGCCTGCCCGACCCACCATTGAACGGAACCGGGCACAGGCTTGCGCGCGTACCTTCGCCGCCATCTGCGCCAATGCGCCATCTCCAGCGCCGCTCCACCCGCGCGGGGGGCATGCGATGAATTCCCTCAGCCGCCATCCCTTTACGGTCCACGATGATTGGCGTGGTGATCGTCCTGCCCATTGCCGGTCATGCGGCAACATCTGGTGAAGCCGGAAATACCCGTGTCCGATATGTGGTCTTCAGCAAGGTCGCCCCCGCCAACGTCCGTCCAGCCGGACAGCATGAAGTTATCCGGAGCACAGCCTGCCGAAAGGCAAACGATACCTGAGCGATCAGGCTGGCTTCGCCGGTGCCAGCCAAGCCGATGTGTAGGGTGGCATCGATTGCACCCGGGTGGTCTTGCATCATATCTTGAAACAGAAACGTCATGAGCGTATATACATTCATGTGTATACGAAAGGAGGTGCAGCTATGCCCCATCTCGCCCGTGTTTTTCAGGCAGGCAACTCACAAGCCGTTCGCCTGCCGAAAGAGTTCCGCTTCAATGTCGAGCGCGTGGAGATCACGCAGGAAGGCGATGCGCTCATCCTTCGCCCGCATGTCGAGACCAAGGAGGCATGGGCATCGCTGAGGGCTGTACTCACCCGCGGGGTCAGCGACGATTTCATGGCGGATGGCCGAAAACAGCCCGACCAGCAGGACCGGCCGGAGCTTGATGCGGTGTTTTTGTGATCTCCCATCTTCTCGACACCAATGCCGTGATCACCTTGATCGGTCGGCGGTCAGATACACTGGTCAGTCGTGTTCTCGGCAGCGTTCCGGGGACGATCGGCCTTTCTTCGATTGTCGCTCATGAGCTTTATTTTGGCGCTCACAAAAGTGCAAAGATCGAGCATAATCTCGAGACGTTGCGCTTGCTGCTCGCCGATTTTCCTGTCCTCGATTTCGACCAGAGGGATGCCTACGTCGCTGGAGAGATCCGGGCGACCCTTGCCGCCAAGGGGACGCCCATCGGCCCCTATGACGCGCTTATCGCCGGTCAGGCAAAGGCGCGAGATCTCGTGGTCGTTACCAACAATACCGGCGAGTTTGCGCGTGTCGAGGGCTTGCGCGTGGAAGACTGGACGCGTTAAACAGACCGTTCCCGGACTGCGGCCTGCTCCTCCCTCACCTCATTCATGCACGGTTAGTGAGATGACCTCTCGACTTTCCAGATTTTCAAGAAAACGGCGCTCATGCGCCGTCTCCTGAGAACTGCCAGACCGGGATCCCGAACCGACGGGCCTTGTCGGCAAGATTCCCGGTGATCCCGGAACCAGGAAAGACGATGACACCTGTCGGTATCACCGATAGCATGGCGTCGTTGCGGCGGAATGGTGCCGCCTTGGCGTGCTTCGTCCAGTCAGGCTTGAAGGCGATCTGCGTCACCTTGCGCGCTTCGGCCCAGCAAGCGGCGATACGTTCGGCTCCTTTGGGCGAGCCACCATGCATCAAGACCAGATCGGGATATTTAGAATGGGCCTTGTCGAGAGCGGCCCAGATCTGCTCATGATCGTTGTAATCCATACCGCCGCCGAAAGCGATCTTGGTGCCGGCCGGGATCAACACCTCGGTCTCGGCACGCCGGCGGGCGGAGAGGAAGTCTCTGGAGTCGATTATCGCTGCGGTCATGTTGGCATGACTGACCTTGGAGCCGGTGCGCGGTCGCCATGCTGATCCGGTCTGCGCCTCGAATAGATCGGCTGCGAAGTCGCGCATGAACTCGAAGGCGTTGCGGCGTTCGAGGAGCGTGATGCCTTCAGCGACATGCCGCTCCAGCTCGACACTTTTGACCTCCGAGCCATCCTGCTCCCCCTGTTCGGTGCGCTGCACGTCCTCGTTGCGCCGAAGTTCTCGCTGGATGCGCACGCCAGCGCGGTGGAAGAGGTTGGGCACCGACCAGAGCAGGTCCTCCAGATCGGGTTCCAGCCGAGTGTCGCCGAGCATCTCAAACAAGGCGCCAAAGATCGTGGTCAGCGCCGACTGAACGACCGGCTCCTCGGGCAGCGGTCGCGGGTCCGGTTCGTCCTGGAATGGGCGGTGGCCGTAAAGCTGCATCTCGTAGATGAAGCGGTCGGTTGGCGAGGATTCGTGGTGCGGTTCAAAGGCGTCGTCGTTGGGAAGCATGAGGTTCATGATGGTCTCCGTCGGTTGTGCCGCGCCTCTCGCGGCCTGACGGCGATCCCTGTCCATGCGGCGGCAGGCCGGAACCGTGGCGCTCTGCGCCGCGGCCCAGCGAAGCGCCGGGCGGCGGAGGAAGGGTTTCTTGCCCCCGCGAGGAATTACGGGCCGCGGCGCGGCCCGTCAGGGGAAGAAACCTGCCCGACCCGCTGAAGGCCCGCCCGCCGCATGGTAAGGGTTGTCTCTCGGCAGACCCGCAGGCGCGCGCCCATCCAGGCGGCGACCGGCATCACACCTGCCATCCCAACCCCGCCGCTGCATCGCGCCTCGCCTCCCCATCACGGCCCGATCACGCTGACAGAAAGGCCTGAGCATCTTCCGGGAGAAGTTGCGCCCGAAGACTGGCGATCAGCCGGTCCGGCCCGAGCTGGCGCAGATCCTCGTTGAAGTCACCCAGTTGCGGGGTGAGCACGAGCGAAAGGATGCCGAGCGATTGCACACGACGGCTCAATCCCTCGATGCCGTGCCGGCCGGCAGCGTCGGCATCGGCGGCAATGTAGAGGCGCTTACATCCGTCCGGCGGCCGGAAGGCGGCGAGGTGATTGGCAGTCAATGCCGAGACCATCGGCATTGCGGGCACCACCGCGATGAGCGACAGGATGCTTTCAAGGCCTTCGCCGACGGTCGTGACGGGTACGGGTCCAAAGACAGGAAAGCGGAAACGCACGGCATTGCCGACCAAGCCGCCAAGAGCACGCCGGGGCGTATTCACCTGTGCCTTGCCAATGCTGCCCGGATCGAGCCCAGAGCGCTCGAGATAGGTGCGATGCACGCCGGTGATCGTTCCGAAGCGATCAGTCACGGCAGCGATCAACGCCGGATAGCTGCTGGTCTCGCCGGTCGTGAGATCGCGATAGTAGCACGATGGATGAAACCTGAGCGCGGGATGCTGTGCCGCCTGCAGGATGCAGCGCTGGCGCAGATAGCTTTCGGCCAGCGTGCCGACAAACGGCTGCGTCATGCGGAACAGGCGTTGGGCCCGTTCATCTGCAGGTCTGTCGATCGGAGGATCGGCAGAAGCGCCGGCTCGTTGGGACGACACGCGACTGGGATGGGGCTCGTTCAGAAATCGCCGCGCCTCCTCAGCCACATCGCGGAAATCGACCAGTCCACAGGTTTCCCGTACGAGATCGAGCAGGTCACCATACTGAGCCGTCGCCGCATCCGCCCACTTGCCCTTGCGAGGACCGGAGAGATGGACATAGAACGACTTGCCTTTGCTATTGGCGACATCGCCAACGATCCAGTAATTGCTGGCCCTTCGGCCGGCGGAGAGATAATGACGGCAGACCGCCTCGGCATCCTGTGCGAGACGGTCCGCAAGATCGGACGCGGACATCATGGTGGTTATCCCCGGCCAGCGACGTCGACGATGCGATGCTGTTCGATGAGACGGGCAAGGATTGCCGGCCCCGCCTCCGAGGTCGGAATGAAGAACCTGACCTTCCAGGCGATCATCTCGGAGAACAGGCCGAAGGACCGGAGCCTGTCACGCATGCCGTCGGTGAAGCCGTTGAGCTCGATGCGATAGTCGTTCATCACCCGGACACGCCGGAGCGTCATGTTGCCGGCAAGCGCGACCACAGAGGAGCCTGCGAGCAGCGACTGCCAGACATCAGCGTCGGTGACGACCTCCGCCTTGTCGAGCCCGAAGTTGCGGCAAAGCCGAGTTAACCCATCCGGCGAGACCAGACGTCCGACGATACGCTCGCCCTCGTCGGTCTGGAGGCGATAGACCCGGCAATAGTCCTGCGGCAGCAGTTTCCAGATAGGCAGCAGGAGGCCCGAGACCATGTGCATGGTCGACACCGAGAATTCGGCAAGGCTGGCGACTTCCGTCTCCCATGCGGCCGAGAAGTTTTGTTCGCCCGCCGCTTCCCAGTTCGTTTCTTCCAACTGGCGCATTTCGAAGCGGATCTCGTCCGTTGGCCGGATCAGTGCGACGCGCGGCTGGATCAAACCGTCGTCGAGCATGACCGAGCGGGCCGGAACCTGCACCGCCGCGCGGCCGGACTTGCCGTTGATCATCAACACCGCGTGCGCATCGCGGGTGGCAAGGCTCAATGCATCGGTGAGCAACATCGGCCTGTTGCGATCCATGCGCTCAATGGTCAACAGATGCGACCGCGCCCCGGTGACCGGATGGGTATAGATCAGTTGCCGGTTCTTCACCGTCTTGCGGTCCGCAGTCAGGGTCTCCAGCCCCTTGTCATAGACACCGGTGGCGATCGCGCCCTCGATGCGCGTGGCCAGCAATTGCTCGAACGCGTCGAACAAGAGATTCTGCATGGCAATGGTGAGCGCAAGCATACGGTTCAGGAACGTGTGGATCGGTGGCAGTTCGTCCTTGAGACCGCCCTCTTGCGCCGTCAGCGACAGGCCGGTGATCGCCTCGAATTTTTCCAGCGAACAGCCGTCGATGCCACCGGCATGAACCAGCTTGTAGAACTGCCTGAGCGCATCGCGGGCATATTGGGATTCGAGATTGTCTTCGCTGCGGAACATGCCCTGACCACCGGTCTGGCGCTGCCCGCGTGTGATCGCGCCGAGCGTGTCGAGGCACCTGGCGATCGTCGACAAAAACCTTCGTTCAGCCTTCACATTGGTCGCAACCATGCGAAAACTCGGCGGCTGCACCTGGTTAGTGCGATGGCTGCGGCCGAGCCCCTGAATTGCCACGTCCGCGCGCCAACCGGCTTCGAGGAGATTATGGAGACGCAAACGCTGGTTCTTCGCACCGAGATCGGCATGGTAGGATCGTCCAGTACCGCCCGCTTCAGAGAAGATCAGGATCGGCTTCTCATCGTCCATGAAGGCGCGGGTCTCATCGATATTGGCGCCGCCCGGTCGGCTTTCGACGGCGAAGCGGTCGATCGTGCTGCTATCCTCACGCCGGATGATGCGGCGCGTGCGGCCTGTGATTTCGGCAACCTGGCTGCTGCCGAATTTCTGGACGATCTGGTCGAGCGCCGTTGGAATGGCGGGAAGGCTGCCGAGCCGTTCGAGCAACATATCCCGGCGAGCGACGGCGTCGCGGCAAAGGACCGGATTGCCATCGGTGTCATAGACCGGACGCGACAGGAGATTGCCTTCGGCGTCGGAATATTCCTCGAAGAGCTGGGTCGGGAAAGAATGGTTGAGATATTCGGCGACGATCTCACGCGGCGTGACATCTACCTGGATGTCGTTCCATTCCGCGGTCGGGATTTCGGCGAGGCGGCGTTCGATCAGAGACTGGCCGGTGGAAATGATCTGGATGATCGCCGCATGCCCCCCTTCGACATCCGACTTGATCGCACTCATCTGTGCCGGCGTCTTCATCGAAGTGAGGAGATGGTTGAAGAAGCGCTGTTTGGTGCTTTCAAAGGCGGAGCGCGCAGCCGCCTTTGCATTTTTGTTGAGGGTGCCGCCACTGGACGTGATGCCGGAAGCCTCCAACGCCTGATCGCGATGATTATGAATGACCTGGTACGCTTCCGCATAGGAATCGTAGATGCGCACCTGCTCCTCGGTCAGTTCGTGTTCGAGGATGTCATATTCGACACCCTCGAAAGATAGGGATCGCGAGGCATAGAGGCCCATGGCCTTGAGATCCCGCGCCAGGACCTCCATCGTCGCCACACCGCCGTCCTCGATCGCTGCTATAAACTCAGAGCGGGTCGAGAAGGGAAAGTCTGCACCGCCCCAGAGGCCGAGGCGCTCGGCATAGGTGAGTTGCTCAACCTCGGATGCGCCAGTGGCGGAAACGTAGATGACGCGGGCATTGGGAAGAGCACGCTGCAGGCGAAGACCGGCACGGCCTTGCTGCGAGGCAGACTTTTCGCCTCGGTCGGATTTGCCGCCTGCGGCGTTGGCCATCGCGTGACCTTCATCGAAGATAATGACCCCGTCGAAACCTTTTGCATTCCCAGACGCGGCTTCGCTACTCCCAGCCTCTCGACGCAGCCAGTCGACGATCTGCTGCACTCGCGATCGCTTGCCTTCGCGCTCGTCGGTGCGCAGAGTGGCGAAGGTGACGAAGAGAATGCCTTCGTCGAGTTTGATCGGTTTGCCCTGGCGGAAGCGTGAGAGTGGCGTGATCAGCAGTTTTTCCTGGCCGAGCGCGCTCCAGTCACGCTGCGCATCCTCGATCAGGGTTTCGGATTTCGATATCCACAAATGGCGACGACGACCCTTCAGCCAATTGTCCAATATGATACCGGCAGCCTGGCGGCCTTTGCCAGCTCCCGTGCCATCACCTAAAAACCAGCCGCGACGAAAACGAACAGCGCCTTCCGTCTCCGGGGTAACGGCCTTCAGGTTGTCGAAACTGGCATCAACGCTCCAGTGGCCAGCGAGATAGCCGGAGTGGGCTTCACCGGCATAGATCACACTCTCGAGCTGAGCGTCGGAGAGATCGTCGCCAGTCACAATGCGCTTCGGCAGATGTGGCCGATAGCTTGGTTTGGGCGGCGCGACCGAGGCCATTGCGACGGATTCGACCAGTTTGTCCAGATGTGGTTTGGCGTCCGGAATGCGGATCGCCTGCAACTGATAGGGTTCGTATATTCCATCAGCGACATCGACGCAAGCATTGTTCGCTCCATCGAGCAGTTCGTAAGAGAGTTCAAGAACGTCATCGTCGATCCGGGGTACTGTTGAGGACGCCAGACGCGGCGCAGCGGTGGCTTAAGGGCGACTTGTCAGGCCCATCACAGCTGCGGGTCGCATGGTGCCGGCAGCTTTACGGGCGGCCATTTTCACTGCACAGGCGTTTAATATTCCGTGGGAGAGCGCGCCGATAGAGTTTGGCGCGGTTGAAGGTGAGCGGGACGGAAGGCCAGATATCCAGGAAAGTAGTGTTTCAAGATCGGGGGCGGCACCACGCGATACAACCAGATTTGCCGGATCAGCAGCGGCGATCTTGTCGATGACCGTCAGGCGGGTTTCCATTGTCGTGCCGTGGCGAGCATAGACGCCACCATTGATTGCAGCACTGAACACAACCGTGCCGCGGCTCTGAAGTCGGACGAAGGCGTCCCGCCATTTCGGATTGTCGGGAGAAAGGCTGGAGCCGGTGATCGCCACCAGCCGTCCGCCATGGACAAGCCGCGTGAAGGCGGAGGCCAGATGACGCCATGTGGCGTCAGCCAAGCGGCCTTCGACATGAATACCGGCAGAAAACGGCGGGTTCATCAGCACGATGGTCGGGCGCACCGCACGATCAAGATAGTCATCGATGTGGGCGGCGTCGTGCTGCGTAACTGATGATCCGGAAAATAACCGGGTCAGAAGATCGTGACGGAGCGGCGCATATTCGTTGAGCACCAGGCGTGCACGTGCGAGTTCCGCGAAGACTGCCATGAGCCCGGTTCCCGCCGACGGTTCGAGTACCATATCACTGGGTATGATCCCGGCAGCACGCGCAGCGACATAAGCGAGCGGCATTGGCGTGGAAAACTGTTGGAGCTGCTGGCTTTCCTCGGAGCGTCGGGTGTGGGTGGGGATCAGTCCTGCGACCTTGGCCAACATGGCCAGTGCTGCGTGGGGCGCGTTCGTGCGGGAGTTGATCGCCCCGCCGAACTTGCGCAGGAACAGGACTTGGGCCACTTCCGTCGCCTCATAGGCGTCTTTCCAGGACCAGAAGCCTTCGGCATCCGAGCCGCCGAAAGCGTTCATCAAAATGGTTCGGAGATCGGCTGCGCCGATAGCATGGCCGCGTTCGAGAAACGGCAGAAGTGCACGGCCGGCATCGAAGATACTGTCTGCACGGTTCGCGGAAACAAGCGAAGCGGCGGCCGTGTTCGCGGCCGGGATCGGGATCACGTTCATGGGAAATCCTGTTGGGAGCGGGAGAGGACACGCCCGCCCGGACGCTCTCCAAACCCCGGCAGCCCCCCTTTTCAGGCCCTTCTCTCCCTCTTCGCTTCGTCGGAACCGTGCCGGCACGCTGGGGAGAACACGATCATGCTGACATGTCGGCTCTCCCGAAATCCTGTTTCTGGCCTAACGGTTTTCTCGCTGAACCCGGACAACGCGGCCAAAAATAAAAAAGCCACCGATGGCGGGCTTTCCAATTATCGTATGACGAGAATGGTATTAACGCGCGACCTTACGAGCCTTTCCCTTTCTAATATGGCCATACGAATGGGACCGCTGATCATCCACGCCCCTGGCGCATTCGCCGGTGGGCAGGTATCCGTCACACCTCGGGGCCAATATTAGTCAATTGCGAGCTTGAGGTTGCCGAAGACCGCCACGCCGCCCGTCGACACCTCATGCAAGACAGCCTTGCCACCAGCAACGACCCAATCTGGGGCTTCCTCAACCGACAATTCCTGAACATGGACGAAATGACGCTCGGCTGCCGCACGCTGCCGTTCGAACGTATTGCGATCCTCAAAAGCATAGAGCGTATCGCCGGGGCCGTCACAGTAGACTATCGCGAAGCAGACAGGATGAACAGCCTCAGAGTGGAAATTCAGGAAGACCGGAGCTGCGGCTGGCTGGCGAAAATTGAGTACAGTAATGGTCATGTTGCTCTCCTGAAACGGAAAGGCCCGGCTATTACCGGGCAGAGGGGTTGGATGCGGCTGGCCGACCGTTCAAGCGCGGAACGCGCTTTCTCCCATCTCCACCGGCCACGCCTTCACCAACCCAACTCCCCTCTTTTCCCGTCCGCTATTGCTTGTCCCTCGCGGCCGCAGTGATTTCGGCATTCTAGTCCTGTCACGAAGATTGCAACCGTAATTCCGCTTTTTACTGACTGTTTTTCGATAGTAAAATATACATTGGCGGTATAAGCTCGATGCTAGAGAAGGAGAACATGGATGCGAAAGTTCGCAATCGGCAATCGCGTGATCGAAGAAACTGGACCTGAACTGCATGGAGTTCTCGCTCAGGCCTACGAACAGCGGCTGCGTCCAATGTGCTTGTGCAAGGCCCCTTCCGTGCCGATGTACATCGCCCGCGTCGAGCACCAGTATCTTGTAAAGCGGATGCCTTTATCGGGGCGCGAGCATGATCCGACCTGCCCATCCTACCAACCTCCCTACGAACTTTCCGGCCTTGGCCCGTTGATCGGCAATGCGATCCAGATCGGCGCCAGCGGCCGAGCTGAACTGAAGCTGGACTTCTCGCTGACGAAGCGCAGTCCGCGGGCTGCACCCACGACGCCGATGGAAGCGTCCGAATCGAGTATCCGCAGCGAGCCGCTGAAACTGTCGTTGCAGGCGATGCTCCACTATCTCTGGGAAGCGGGCGAGTTGACCGAGTGGCGTTCGACCTGGGGTGGCCGGCGTGGCTGGGGCCGGGTCCGTGCGAGCCTTGTCAACGCCGCTTTACAGATGTCGGCGAGGGGCGGTTCTCTGAGTGATATGCTCTACGTGCCGGAGGTCTTTCAGCCGGAGGACAAGGATGGCATTACCGCCCGGCGAGCAGCTGCACTCAAGAGGGTACAGACGACCGGGTCGGGGCCGCGGAAATTGATGATGATCGTAGCCGAGGTGAAGGAATTTTCCCCGGCCCGCGAAGGGCAGAAAATCGTTGTGCGGCACATGCCCTTCCCCTTGATGATTGAGGATGGAGCGTGGCGGCGGCTTGCCGCCCGCTATGAGATCGAGCTCGAACTGTGGCGCTCCAATGAGGCGTTCCACCTGGTCGTCATTGCCACGTTCGGTATTTCAGTCGCGGGCATCGCCTCGGTGGAAGAGGTCGCGCTTATGGTGGTCAACGATCATTGGCTCCCGTTCGAGGATTTTCACGAGCTCAGGCTACTGGAGAAACTCAGCCACCTGAAGCGAAAGATCGTCAAGGGGCTGCGTTTTAACCTCCCGCGGGATACGCCAATCGTGTCGGTGACGATGCCGGAACAGAAGCCGGCACCCGTCGCGATGTTCATCGTCCCTCCGGGTGCCAATGTCGCGTATGAGCGGGCGCTTGCCGACATGATCGAGACACGACCTGAGATCACTCCGTGGGTCTGGCGCGTGGCGGAAGGCGAAATTCCCCGGCTCACCTGATCCGGAAATCCGAGCCTCAACCATTGACAGGATGCGGCGAATAAGAACACCTCCTACCGGAAAATCCATCCGCCACGATCAGCCGGAGCATTATGAAACCCGAGAAAAAGCCATTTATCGTCGAGTTCAAGAACCGGCGTCGACAGTCTACCCAACAAAACTCAATCTGGGGTGCTATTGACCTGAAAGCGGCAAGCAATCAGGTCGCCGGCAATGAAATGGCCGGCATGATTGATGCGAGCACCGCCGAACCGCCATCCGACGCCGACGCTACCTGGCACACGACAGATATCAGCGCCTGATCGCATCATAGACCAGTTTCGGCACCACCCAGCCGTTCACGTAGAAATAGCGCTTTGCCTTGAGGCGGGCGATATAGGCGTCTTGCTCCCTGCAGGAGCCCATCCGATTGAAACGGGTGCGTGAGTAGTCGATCATGCCGTCACTCTCGGACAGTTCGAGCGGGCCAGACGCCGCCAGTTGCTCAATATGAGAGCGTAGTGTCTTCACGACACCTTCGAAGCGATAGTGCCGATCCAGGGCAACCTTCAGGCGACCCGACTGCAGGGGTGAGAGTTCTTCTGTCCTGCACATCGAACGCTCCTTGGTGGAAGAAAATTCAGTCGACATTTCGGTCCTCCAGAGCAGCAAAAGCCCGACACATGGTGGCCGGGCGGTGAAGGGGGTGGATGCGGATTTGTGTTGAGTTGTCGTGATCAGGCGGCGCTTTCTAGCAGTTTCTTCGCCTTCCCTTCGAGTTCGAGCCGGGTATCCTGATGCGACTTTCCCCGCGCTATTGCGGTGATACCCTGTACAAAGTCAAAAATGCTCTCGGGAGGCCTGCCCTCTTCGGATAAAACCGTTTCGATGATCTTGCCGGTTTCAGCCTTGGAGAAACCCCGGCGGCGCAGGAAGGTCTGCCGGTCCTCATCATTGCGGGCGACGACGCGTTCACGGGCAGCGCGAATGCCGGCGATGAAGGGCGCGGGGGAGGAATTTGCGAAAGTCGTCAGTGCCGGCGCGGCCTCGTGCGCGAAACGCTGCGCAGCGAATTTCGAGTGGCGGATGGTAATTTCCTCAAAATTTTCGATGCCCCACAAATTCCTGTTGGCACACACTGCCCGCAGATAAAAGCTCGCAATTCCCAAGGTCTTGCTGCCAACTTCGCTATTCCAGCAATAAAAGCCACGAAAATAAAGATCGGGTTCGCCGTTCGGCAGGCGTCCGGCTTCGATGGGGTGCGTATCGTCCACTAAAAACAGGAAGACGTCCCTGTCGGACGCGTAAAGCGTGGTGATGTCCCTGGTCACATCTACGAAAGGATTGTGCGTCATGGTTTTCCAATCCAAGGTTCCAGGCACCTTCCACATGGTATCGCCAGTGCCATTGCCCGCGATATTCATCACGGCGGCGACAAGCTCATGATCCCATATGCGGCCATATTCGGGACCGGTCACCGCCCGCAGTTCGAGACGGCCGTCGTCCATCTCCAGGGATTTCACCAATTCGGCCTTGTGGCTAAGGAGCCCATGTTGAAGGTTGATGGCGGCGAGTGGCGCGGGAAGCTGGCGCATATAACTCGCAGGTGCGCCAACCAGGCTGCAAAGCTGCCCGTAGCTCCAGTGCGTTGGTGCCAGCGGCTCACGCCCACCGGGAACGATCAGGGACATGCGCTCTGCATTGTCGCGCGTCGCCTCGACACGAATGTCAGCGGTCTCGATAGTACGAACCCGGGCACGCTCGGTTCGGATGCTGACGGCGTGATGAAGATCAAAAAGCGACAGATAACACTCATCGTCCGGGCGCGAGAACCATTCGGACGACACCCGCCCTATGCGTTCGCCGCGGGAAATATCGACCTTGAACCCGGTCGATGCCGGGCGCTGGGTCTGGAGCGGGCTGGAAATCATAGTGTTCATGCTGAAGTCTCCTGAAAAGAATGAAAGAGCCCGGCTCACCGCTCTCGCGGTCAGTCGGGCTGGTGACGGAAGAATGGGTGACGTCGCCGTCAGCCTGGCACGACAATGCAGGCGATCCCGGAAACCTTCTCTCTGGTCCTAGGGCAACCGCCGCTGCGCAAACGTCCCTGCTCTCCTCTTGCGACTTCGCAATAATCGCTTCCAGAAAGACCATTAAAGGTCTATATTCTGGTCAAAAGGAGTTCACAGCTATGAAACTGTCGGAACGGGTCAAACCCATCAGTTACCTCAAGGCGCATGCACCGGAGGTCATTCGCCAGCTCGCCGATGACCGGCAGCCGGTGGTGATCACATTGCATGGCGAGGCGAAAGCCGTGCTTCAGGACGTCACGCAATATGAAGAAACGCAGGAAACGCTGGCGCTTTTGAAGGTGCTGGCGCTAACGAACAAACAGGTGGAGGACAGGAAGGTCCGCCCTGCGAAAGAAACCTTCACACGCCTTCGTGCACGCCTGGCGAAGCCTGGCGCCTGATGCCGTATCAGGTTCTGTTTACCGAGGATGCAGAACGGGATCTTGAAGACCTCTACCGCTTCCTCGCCAGCCGGGATGGCATCCAGACTGCCGAACGGATTCTCGCCGAAATCGAGTACGCCTGTCTGGGGCTTGAGGATTTGCCAGCCAAGGGAAACGTACCGAAGGAATTGACCGGTCTCGGCATCACCGACTATCGGGAGCTGCATCACAAGCCCTGGCGGATGATCTATCGCATCATTGGAGAGAATGTGATCGTCTATTGCGTCGCAGATGGTCGGCGTGACATGCAGTCCTTTCTCGAACGGCGGCTGCTGCGCTGAGTGAGCAGAGCCGCCGATGCGCTTGTTTCACCAGTCATACCGGGCAGATCGCCGACCTGCTCTGCTTCCCAATCGAGCAGAAGAGGGCTGAAGCCTTTCTGGCGCGTTCATAGATGTTCATGACGGGCATACTCGTGTCCAATTTCCAAAAACTGAAAGAGCCCGGTGTAATGACCGGGCCCAGGATTCTATGTTGTAATGATCCGGACGCGGTTATTCAGCGGCTTCCAGATGTTCACCATCGTCAGAGGGATTGACAGAAGCCTCCTCCTCGCCCTCGGTCAAGAAAGCCGGCAAATCGGCATCAGTGATTTTGGAGGTAGTGTCTTCGACACCGTCTTCCGCCACCTCCGCACCGATCTCGGCAACCACAGTGGTTTCGGCGACCGGAAGCCGCAAAACTTCAGGTAGCCATCCGCTGCCTTCCAGCAATCGGGCAGCCTCGCGCGCCATGTCGGGCTTCTTCAGGTGATCAATGAGTTGCGCGAACTGCTCGCCCTTCGCCTCGCGAACCGCCTGCAGGATATGCGCATTTGTCACGCGCCCGAGATAGTTGTCGACAGTCGGTGTCCAGCCCGCCTCCACCATGTCAAATCCGAGCGAGATGGCGAGCTGCCGGGCATGGACATTTTCCTTGACCCGCCTGTTCCATGCCTGGACCGTGGTGTTGATCGACAACGAGACGCAATGGGCAAACAGCGCCATGCGGCTCGGTTCATCAAGCTTGATCAGATAATCCCAGACCTCGTCAGCATTCGCAGGAAGATCATAACCCCACGATTCCTGCCGCTGTTCAATCTCCTTCCCCCATATCGTATCGCCCAGTCCCGAGGTCTGGCCGAAGGTGGAATGCTGCAGCGTGATCTCCAGACACGAGTCTGCCCCGTATCTGTAGAAGATCTTGAGGACCGCAACATGGAGAGCCGCGATGAAGGCCACCACCGGGTCGTTTGCCAGCGCGTTGCGAAGGGCGACAGTGCGGGCGGCTGTCAAATCTTCGACAACACGATCGGAAAGCGGGCGTAGCTTGCCGTCATCGTCTTCCGGCTCCTCGACGCTCGCAGGCCTGCCGTTAATCGAAACTCCACCATTCGCCGAGGCTGCAACGGTATCATTTCCGCCATGCCCATCACCATCATCCGCATCACCGGCATCCACCTCGGCGGTGGGATCATCTTCCGGTCGAACGAAACCGCGTTCGATCTTCAGTTCCCCATTGACGGCAAGTGAGATGAAAACGCCGCCGCGGGAGACCTCTTCCGGATCGAAGACATAGGGCCGGTCGTTCAACACATCGAGTTCGTTGCCGAGTTCCTCAAGCCGGGCCTCGGTTTCCTCGGAATAGTCTTCCGCCTCGGCATATTCGGCGTCGAGCTTGTCGTATTCCGCCTTCAGGGCGTCGTGGCGAGCCAGCTCTTCCTCAGAGTATTGCGCCTGTTTGCCGTAGACCCGGCGAAGAGCGGCGGTATGGCCGTAGGAGAAGTCCAACGCCGCTTCGACCCATTTCCAACCTTCTTCAGCCTTGAGCACTTCCGCGTCGGCGGTCAGCTTTTCGATCACAAGCTGTTCGAGCAACGCCGGATCCTGCAGCCATCCACCATTGTCCGGTTCGAACAGGTCGCGCATGACCACGCCGCCGGCAGCTTCATAAACATCGATGCCAACATAGATGGCGCGGCGATCGGTGGCCCTGACCGCGGTTTCGGTCAGCATGCGACGAATATAATTGGCATCCTGACTGTAGGACCGCGAAACCGTGTCCCAAACCTGTTCCTGGCGAGCGTGATCATTGGTGATCGAGAATGCCATGACCTGCCCGAGCTTCATCTCGTCATTCGCGTAAAGTTCCAGGAGTCGTGGCGAGACCGATACGAGGCGCAAGCGCTGCTTTACCGTCGCCATCGACATGTGGAGGCGAGCGGCGATCTCCTCCTCATCGAGCCCCTGTTCGCGCAGCGTCATGATCGCCCGGAACTCGTCCAGCGGATGAAGATCGACGCGCCTGATGTTTTCGGCAAGCGAATCCTCGACTTCAGGGGTTTCGCCCTTGCTGACGATGCATGGGACGGCGGCCGTTTTCGACAGCTTTTTCTGACTGACCAGCAGTTCCAGCGCGCGATAGCGACGACCGCCGGCCGGGATGCGGAAAATTCCGGTCTCGTTACCATCGGCATCGATCTCGGCGCGGACGTTGAGGCTGGTCAGCAGCCCGCGATGGGCGATGTCTTCGGCAAGCTCCTCGATCGAGACGCCCGCCTTGGTCTTGCGGACGTTCTGCTCGCTCAAGACGAGCTTGTCGAACGGGATGTCACGTCCGGCATTGAGCGTGATTTTCTGGATGGCCTGTGCCATATCTTTTCTCCGTGACGGATTGGCCGGAGCCTTTCTCCGACAACCACAATCCACCACGAACTCCCCTTC
This sequence comes from Ochrobactrum soli, assembly GCF_003664555.1. Classification (NCBI taxonomy): domain Bacteria; kingdom Pseudomonadati; phylum Pseudomonadota; class Alphaproteobacteria; order Hyphomicrobiales; family Brucellaceae; genus Ochrobactrum; species Ochrobactrum soli. The sequence continues at coordinate 25,566 of NZ_RCHH01000014.1, forward strand.
CCCCCTCTCCCTCTTTGCTGGCCGCCACCCTCACCGCCTCCTGCCGGGATCCTGTTTGCCGACGCTATTCGCGATACTCAGCGGCGCTGAGCAAGATGGTAAGCGATCACACATGACGTCATGATCTAAAGTTTCGCGTCAGACACAGCTAGATCGCGGAAGTAAATCTCGCTCACCTGGAACCGCCCATCGACCCGTTTGCATTGAACGATGATGTCGATCGCGATTGTCAGCATTTCGCGAATGTCACGTCGCTCAAGATCTCTTCCGCCCTCCGATTCCTTCACCAGCAATGTCAGTTGCTCGAAGGCCAGACGCGCTGAATCTGCGTGGACCGTGGTGATCGAACCGGGGTGTCCGGAATTCACATTACGGATGTAGTAAAAAGCGGTGCCGTCGCGCAACTCCTGTAACAAAATCCGGTCGGGGCGCATACGAAGACAGGATTCCAGGAGATCCTTTGCGCCGATCCTCGCCATTCCCTGGCCACCCTTTGAATAGAAAAGCCGAACATGATTTGGCTGGGGGATTACCAGTTCGGGGGTATCCTCGATAGAAATGATACGCTCACTGTCAGGAATGTGCCTGATCAGCGCTTTGGATAACGTTGTCTTTCCCGAACCGGTTGCACCTGAGATGATGATGTTCTTCCGGGCCAGCACCGCTTCGCTCAAAAACTGTTTCACTGCGCCGGTCCGATAGAGTTCTATCAATCGTTGGTCCGATTGCCCGTGGTGTTCTTCGACATGCCGAACCTCGGCAAAAAGCCCTGCCTGGTCAAGATCATCAAGGCTGAGCGAAACCGAGGATGGTTTGCGGATGGTGAGGCTCACCGTTCCCTTTATCGTCGCTGGCGGCACCACGATCTGGATGCGTTCATCGTCGGGCAAGGTTGCCGACAAGATTGGATTGGTTTCATTGATCGACTGATTGGAAAAACTTGCGACCGCCCGCGCAAGGCGCATCAGCCGGTCATAGGTGAGTTCCGGTATGCTATGTGTCTGCCATCCGACCGATCCTTCTGTCATGACTTTGCCCGGCCTGTTGACGATAATTTCATAGAGTGACTGATCACGCAGAAACGGGGATAGCGGCAACAACAGTTCGCGCACGACGCCGGAATCTACGGCTTCGATCATCGTCTTACCTATTTCGTCACAATCGTGGAGTCCGGCGTAAAGTCACCGAGAACGGCACGGTCGTAAATCCGGTTGCGCGGCTCGGTTACGCGCAGCCCGTACACGCTGGAAAAATCGAGGTCCCGTGCCACGAAGATCGAAACGAGCCCTCCCTGGTGTTTTATCAGGGTTGGCGGGATGTTGATCGACTGTTCGACGGCAATCGCCGCAGCCTGCTGACCGGCACTGGTGGTGTTCTGCGCATCGACGCCACTATCCCGCAGTCGACTGTTTGCATAGGATATCACGTCACCAACGATCGACAATAGAATGGCGCTGCCAAAACGTTCCCACCAGTGTGTGTCGACATGGCCATCCACACCGGCGCGACCGAGGGCATCGGTTGCTGGCGACGCCAGCGTAATGATCACGCCTTTTGGGGTCTTTGCCCGGTTCCAAAGGACGAACTGGCGTTTCTGACCACGGCGAAGTCCACCACGATATTCGCCGACAATTTGTGTGCCTTTCTCCATCAGCACGACGCGACCGTTGTCGGACAGAACATCGCGGCTGATGACGCAGCTCGTAAAGCCCGGCTGATCGGACGAAAGTGCGGTTTCCAGCACGCATGGAATGGATGTCCCCATCGCAACGATAAAATCCCGATTTCCAAGCATGCCTGCACGCGAGCCTTGCAATTGCGTTGGTGTCAGCATGCGGTTGAAGCGCTGATCTTCGTTCTCACGCTCGCCGCCCAAGCTGCCCGGGGTGTTCCCCAACGGGACATAATTTGCATCGGGATCGGCGCCGGCATCACCCTGTTGTCGCCTGGTGGACTGCGTTTTCTCGGCTCCATAGGCCATCACGGGCGCGCGCCGCGCGGCATCGAGCAGTTTGTCGTCGTCAGCAGGTTTCTCTTCTGTCAGGACTGGTGTCGGAAGCTGAACCGCAGGTGGTGCTGCCACAGGCTGGGCCGGCTCTTTGGCCGGCTCGAAATCCGCCGTCTGGCGGATGACAACCCGTTCCGGCTGTGACGTCTCGGAGGACTTGTCTTGTCCGCGCATCGACCAGAGCGCAGAGGAGACAAATGCCACGATGGCAAGTGCGACCGCGCCGCGCTTCAGGGTTGGGTTGTTGTCGATCCGCCGACCGGCCGATGTTTCCGCACGTTCGCCGGGGATCTGCGTGGTTTCTTCGTCCGCCATGATACCTCCTATTGCGCCGTAACTGGCTGCGTTTTCACCACGCGTTCGACGGACGGCGATGTCGTGTTGGTCTCGGGATTGATCCCAACACGATCGTAAGCCTCGTTGAAGATGCACAGCACATCCCCGCCCCTGCGCAGGATGAACTTGCGGCTTATTGCGTGAACGAGAACGAGATTGCCGTCGACGGATTTTGGAACCAGGCTTTCTGTACCGTCGGAATTTTCCATATAGATCGATGGCATTTCCTGATTGCCCACAAAAGCAAAGGTTGTGACCTTGCCGTTGTCATAGATGGCCTGCGGTTCAAGCGACTGTGCGCCTTGGGCGGAATAATGCCAATTCCGCGGCCCATACGCCTCGTGAAGGGACAAAATCCGATCAGCTTCGCCTGCCTGGGCGGCCCGGGCACGTAGAACCGCGTCTTCCTTGCGCCGCGCAGCTTCGTCTGCCGGATAACGGTATTTCAGATAGAAATAAGTGTTCTGCCCGGCCTCAACGCTGCCATCGCGAACCGTCAGTTCCATCTGATAACTGCGCGTCGAGCCATCCCGCCTCGTCGTCACCACCGAAATATTGGTGACAGGCTGATTCTCCCGCGGCTTGAGGAAGAGAATGTTACCAGCCGGCGCCACTTCCCAGGCCACACTGTTACCAAGCGCCACATGCGCTATTTCCTCGTCCACCGCAAACTCGACTTGCACGGATGAGCGTAGCGTACCGACGACTCGGGTGATGTTGTAAGGCTGATAGTCGATAAAGCGAACACGGCTATCCTGAGACGCACCCCGCGGTATTTCCAGAGCCGCAGCGGTCGGGGAAAAGCCAGCGACCAGGAAGAAAACAGGCAAAAATTTCTTTCTCAATTGACCGCCTCCGGATCGGCACGATATTCGCTGACGGCGAAACCCAGGGGATTGACCAATCGGTCGGTGGAGGACATCGGAGCATTGGCGTAAGCGAAAGTGAGCATCGCTACCCAATGCGTAGTGCGCACTTCATCGCCGCGCGTAACGGTGCGCATGTACCGGACAGATGCCACGTTTTTGTTGATCAGCGAGATCGAAACAATATTGATCCGCGCGGTGGCGCCCCGACCATAGATATTTTGCGGCGAATCTGAATTGCTTCCGCGATAGCTTGCAGCAAAGCGCGATTGTTCAGACTGCGTCGACAAAAGCGCAACCGTCCGGAAATTCTCCTCCCCCTCACTCCAGACATAGCCTTCCCGGGCACGCACATATCTTGCAGCAAAATATTTCGTGACGGCCTCATCATAGGTGCCAGCGGTCGAAGTCAGTGCCGAAACCACGTCAACAATCCCTGTCGAATTGTCGACCCGCACGACGAACGGCTCCACCGTCTTCAAAGGCGTGAGAGCGGCAATGGCGAAAACTGAGACAACAGCAACGATACTGGCCGTGATCGCGACAACCCAGGCGATGCGATTTGAGCGTTCAACCTGGATCAGCCGATCCTGATCGAAGCGGCGCGCCTTTTCAAAATAATCCTTGAGGCTATCAGAATTTACCATCTCAACTGCCCTCGCATGGGCGCTTGGAGCCCTCGATATCAAAGTGTGCAAAGGCAGCCGACGTGACCGGAACAGGTTCCTCTGCGAAGGGAGCTGCGCTACTTGACGGGTTCGCGATACTTTCTTTTGCCGATTTCTGCAGTTTCGCATCGCCTTCCCATTGCCACATAGAACGGTTCAATGGACGTCGGGCTTGACCATCGCATTTGGGTAGCGGATGAGAGAGTGAAGCGCAGCCGGAAAGACTTGCGGTCAGTAAAAGTGGCAAAAGAATGCGGATCATCTGCGATTACCTGTCCAGTTTCATACGTGTAGAACGGTCACTTCACTCGGTTGAGCCGACGACGAACCGACCGGATTGTGTGCGAGGTCGCCCAGGCGAGTGTGCCTTCATGCGCATCGCGCGCAGCACCATAGCCATAGGTCAATGATGCGCCGCCGGCCGCAAGTGCCGAGGCAATGCCGGGTAGCTGGTAAAAGACATACAGAGCAGCGATGCAGATGGCGCAAAGAGCGATCGGTCGCATCAGCACATCGCTGTAGCCCTCAATCGCCGTGAAGGTCGTATCAATGCAGGTGATCAGCAGGGAGCCGATGGCGACGACCAGCACCTGCAAGATGACAAAGTTCGCGAGCTGGCCGATCCAGGATTCGGTAAACCGCCGTGTCGATTGGAACATGGCAAGCGCGATGAAAATCGGCCCGATTGCAAGAATGATGGCAAGCGCGAGACGCGCATAGAGCGAGACGATGTAACCGATTGCTGCAACGAGGAAGCTCGCTCCAATCACCATCATGCCACCAATGCCGGTCACGATATCAACCGGCCAGGAAGCACGAGACCAGATCTCGTAAGCGCATTTCTGGCCCTTATCGAGCAAGCTGTCGAAGGTGGAGGCACTCGGTGTCGCTCCGGTGTTCAATGCCTGAGCAATCTCCTTCGGCAGCGTTTCGAAGAAGATGTTGGTGACATAGGTCTGATAGTCGCTGGCGTTTCTGACCAGCATTACGATGATAGCGAGCTTGATTGCCCGGAAGGCAAATTCGAGGATCGGCTCTTGCACCGAGCCACGCAGCACGAGATAGCCGTAAACGACGATGTACAGGGTCAAAGCTGTCGCCAAAGGGCCGCTGACCCAGCTGGCAATATTGGACGTTCCAGTGGAAACGAAGTTTTCGAGCGGGGCCTTGAACTGCCTGTCAACGAAGCTGAACACCTCATACATAGCCTAGCCCCCGAGCGACTTGCGCATATGTTCGAGCCGAAGCTTGCCGTCCGCTGCCTCAGCATTACGACAGTTCGCCGTGTCGGAAATTTCGCCTGGATTGTTACGGCATTTGGCTATCATTTGCGCAAGCAAGGCTTCGTCAGCGACCAGTTCATCAACCGTGTAGATCTTTTCCTGAGGAGCGCAGGCCGCAAGCAGTAGCGTCGTTATAACGAAACCGAACCACCTCATTTGAGTGCAGCCCCCATCGTATCCATGCGCTGGCGCCAATCTTCGGCCTTGCGTTGTTCATCGACCTGGACTTCAGCCTGCTGAACCATCTTCAGACCCTGCATGCGAAGGACATCGTTTTGAAGAAACGCGCTTTCGGCTTGAAGGCGCGCCTGCAGATCGGCGATTTCTTTGGCGTCGGCTGCGCCCGATATCTGCTGACGCAGTTCATCAATCCCGTCGATACGCTTGGTAGCCGCGTCGTAAATCTGCTGCCCGAGACTTAATTGCCCAGCATTCTTGTTCTGGGTGCGCGAAAGTTCCTGCGCGTAGAAATCATTGGCATTCGTGCGATAGGTGGAATTGTTCTCCAGGAATTTGGAAGCGGCATTGCCGAAGTTGCCGGTGCCCGATCCTTTGAACAGACTTTCGATGGCATTAAAGTCCTGCGGAAGCGCCTTACGGATTGAAGAATCGTTCAGCAAACTGGCGACATCGGCCATGTTGGTGATCTTGTTCAACGAACCATAGAGCTGCTGTGCCTGTTCGATCTGCTGGTTCAGCGCATCAAGCTGCGACTTGAGCTGGACGATGCTCTCGATCTGCTTGGCGATCGCCGATTGATCAATAACGGGAATACCTTGTGCATCGGCAAGACTTACTGACGCAAGCAGCGCAGCCGCCTTGAGGAATAATGCCTTTTTGCCATTGCGGATCATGATATCCTCCTTCTTTGCTGGAACACGGTCAACCAGTTCTCTCCGTCGCCAAGCTCGGCGCGGATGGCGTCTGCCAGTTCGACATTCGCCGTGCGCCCCGATAGGATCGCAAGTTCGTCGTCGAAACCGTCGAGGTTCAGTTCAGCAACCACGCTGTTGTGGCCCTGCTTGACGATGAAACGGCGACTTTCGACCGTAAGCTCGCGCGAAATCAGCTCGAACTCGCCTTCGGTAAGCTTGAAGCCATTGACATAATCAGCATGGTCGCCACGCGGATTGGGTAGAAAAATCTGCGTCGGGCATTGCTCGATGATTGTATGGGCAATCGGTGAGACGATGGCATCGCGCGGGCTTTGCGTCGCAAAGAGCATGAGGCCGTTCTGTTTGCGGATGGTCTTCAGCTTATTCTGGGCGAGATCGCGAAAACCCTCATCTTGCAGCGCCTTCCAGAACTCATCGATGACGATGATGATGCGGCGGCCATCGATCAATTGCTCGATGCGATAGAACAGGTAGGCCATCAGCGGTGTGCGGATTTCCTCGTTATCGAGGAAATCGGTCATGTCGTAGCCGATGAACTTCGCACCAATCCCGATATCATCAAACTCATTGTCGAAGACCCAGCCAAGCGGCCCACCCCTCTCCCACCGCCTGAGCCGCGAGGCAATGCCTTCTGGATCGGTATTGTTTAAGAATGTGCGCAACGCGCCGATGGACCTGCGCTCGGCCGGGAGGTCGGCGAGGCCATCGACAGCGGACGCGATGTCGCGCAATTCGATGACAGTCAGCTCTCGCGTCCCCGCTCCGACCAGCTTGCCGATCCAGTTCGCAAGAAAGATCCTGTTCTCTGCGGTCAATTCGAGCGCCTTCAGCGGCGCGCAACCGGTTGAGACGCCGTTTTGGAGCGGCCAATAGGTTCCACCCGCAGCACGAACGAAGAGATCAGCACCCCTGTCCTTGTCGAAGAACACCATATGCGGATCATGTTTTTCGAGCTGCGAGAGCATAAAATTGAGGAGCACCGTCTTGCCAGTGCCTGATGGTCCGCAAACGAGGGTGTTGCCGAGATCGCTGTGATGGAAGTTAAAATAAAATGGCGAGCCGGAAGCTGTCTTTAGCATCGCAACCGCTGCCCCCCATTCATTTCCGTTCTTCTGGCCGGTCGGATATGAATGAAAGGGGGACAATGCTGCAAAATTGCGCGATGTTATCGCGCCCGAGCGCGCGCGATAACGCAGATTACCCGGCAACTGCGCCCACCAGGCTGCCTCAAGGCCAATATCCTCGCGGGCAACAACCGCCCCGCCACTGGTAAGATGCGCGCGCGCATTGGCCATATAGTCAGTGAGTTCCTTCACGCTCGGAGCGAAGACCGAGAGGCCCAGATGATGTTCCCCCAGCACGAAGCGGTTGGATTCAAGGTCATCCATGGCATCGCTGAGTTCCTCAATCTGCGACGCCGCCTTGTCAGCTGCACTCACCATCTGGTTTTGCTTTCGACCCATGATCGTGCGGGCATCTGCCTTGGACGTAAAGGCGAAGGACTGCGTGAGAATGAGTTCAAATGGCGCAGTCAAAATGCTGTCGAGCATGCCTGCGCGTGTGGTTGCTGGATATTCCTTGAAACCGAACATGCCCGCATAGCGGGTTTCTGCTTCGTGACGGATTTCGACCGTCTCCCGACCGAAAATCACCCTGTCCGAATAGATTGCCGAAGAGATCGGACCTTCCGTCAAAGGCACAGGTTCTCGCCGCCCACCGACAAGCTGGTGAAGAAACTCGCTCGGTTCGGAAAACAGGATACCGTCTTGTTCACAGAGAGACAGAATACGGGGCCCAAAGCGCTTTAGCCCTGCCGTAACATCTACGACCTTGTCTTTCAGGTGTTTCAGTGCCTCTTCATCCATCTCAACGCCGGACCGTTTCGCCTTGCGCAGACGCGAGAGAACACTGGCTGCTTTTTCGACTGGACCGCGGTTTGGATAGCTGACAAGTGTGAGATAAAGATCATTGCGAAACAGGTCCTCGCTGACCATCCGTTCGCGGTATCTGGTATTGAGACTATCGGAAAATGAATTGGCAAAATGCCCTTCGGGATAGTCGTTGTCCCGGCGACGAATGACATGCGTCCAAAGCGCCAGTCGCTCATCGGCAATATTGCGATAGAGCGTGTTCAGACTACGATGCAGACCATTGAGATCGAGAACATCAGCGGTCTCGAAAGAAACGCCCTCCAGCACGAGCACGCTCATCAATGCCCGGGAATCAAGCGCAATGGTCGTATCGTCAACATGCCGGACATAGGGAATGAAGGTCTCAGGTCCAAGTTCGCGAGACCGCAGCGTTGCAAGACTAGGCAAGGCTCAGATCCCTTTCGTCGTAACGCCGCACAAGTTTCAACGGCGAAAGCGTCGCGCCTCCCCAATAGGCTGCGTTGCGGGACCGACCACGGGTTTCGACCCACGCAAGCAGAATGCGAAACATATTATGGTCATGCTTGACGAGGGTCCGGAACACGAAATGAAAGGCGATGCCAACCAGGGCGTAAGCGATCGATCCGGCAGCGATATAGAGGATGGTTGTCAGCATGACATTGATGCCCATCGCTTCCATGGTCACGCCAGCAATCATTGCCGGGCGCGTGCAAGCCAGAAACAGCGTGTCTTCTTCGAGGACGGGTGTGCTTGTCATGAGCGTCAGCTGCCAACAATAGTGCCGACGAGCTCCGAAGCGCCCGCAATCACCCCGATGCCGATGATCCAATAGCCCGCGCGCCTCAAATCCATGTATCCAAACATCCACGCAATCGCGATAATGATGACCGCGATTGTCGCGAGCAGCCTGAAGATGTTACCGGTCAGGAGATCGACGATATTTTGCAGTATGGTCTCGATGCCAGCTGACTGTGCAAAAGCCGGCTCTGCTAACGCCGTAACGATGGCGATGCCCATGAGCATGGAAGCGACAAGGGGACGTGTTTTGGACTTCGAAATCATTCACTTTGCTCCGATCGATCATTCTGGAAAACGAGAACAGACGAGAGCCGCCTCGAACGAAACACGTCCCACGTTACTGGCTCTTCGTTTTGGGTGACTTTTGTGCCGATTTTGGCGGCCGCTTGTTCCTTGGCCTGATCCTTCCGGGCATCCTCCCGGTTCGGCTCGACGAGGACGAGCGACTTTAGTCTTGGTGAAAGGCGCTTTGCTTCGTCGCGCACCTGTTCGTCATATCGAACCATTTCGCCAAGGGATGGATCGTCTCGCCCATAATAGGACTGAAGCATAACCATCTCGGCACCTTCCGGATCACGGCCGAAACGTTGGGCGAGACGATAATAGCCATCAAGAAGCGTGGCTGTAGCCTTGAGATTCAGGCAAGGATCGAAGGCATCGGAAACGGAAAGGTTCAGTCTTTGAAGCTGTTCTACGCCGATCCCACCCAATCCAATCTGGATATCCTGACGGCCCGCGACGAGCGATGTCGCTATCTCGATCGCCTCGGCTTTACTCGCCGGCTGCGCGGCAACCGGCTTGCCGCTATTGATGCGAATATTGAAGGACTGAAACTTGCTCTCGAGACTAACGACAGCGGCCAAAGTTTCGATCTGAACCATTGGAGCGCAGTTTTGTGCGATGTCGACGAATGCAGCACCCATCGCTCAATACCAGACGCGCTGTTTGCCGACGCCATCGATAGACACGTCGATATAATGTGGCTGTTTCCGAATGTTCGGACGCGTGAGGGGATAGCCCGTGCACTGAAGTCGACCGTCCAGGCGCTGCAGTCGGGCCGACAGGACCGAGTTGGATTGACTTCCGCGATTGTCACGATCCAAAGCGCACAGGGAACGCCTCACGTTCTGCAGAGTGATGGAAACGCAGGTCACCTCTTGGCCCAAAGGGCCGTAGCTGCGCGAAAGCCGATAGCCTGCATCGCAATAATATGGTTCGTAACCTGGACGCGAACTTTGAAATCCCGCACCGCTACAGGCTGGAAAACGATGACCTTTCGCAAGTTCGCGCCAGAGTTTCTGGATCGGAGGATTGCATTCAGCAAATTCAGTTGGCCCTCCCGGATTGGAAAGGCAGAGGATGACCTTGCATCCCCATTCATCAGCGCGCGCATTGCCGGAATAAATCAGGTAAGGTAATGCAAGAGACGAGAGAGTTAGCAGGCAATTAAGTAGAAGGTTTTTCATGGACTTGCCCCTCCGAAACGATGACACCACTCTATGGAAGCGGCGTCATACGGTAATGCAATGCATTTTGACTAACGTATATACCACAGTTAAATGACATGACAAGAGCGCTTAAATCTCAATTGCACAGTCTCGCCTTTTCCGGACTGATCCTTCACGAGATCCTCGACAATCCGATGGAAGGCGAGACCCCGCAGGCGCGCGTGAAAGAGATCGGCATGATGACGATCCTTTACACGATGACGCAGACGCACCAGAAGCTAAATCTAACTAATATAATGGAAATCACTGAACTAACGCGTAGCGGCGTGAAGGAGACAGTCGATCTCCTCGTGAAACGCGGCATGTTGACCGAAACCATGGTGACGAACTCCATGGGCCGTGGAACAGCGCGACAATTCGAGATATCCAAAAGCCTTCTGGACAAGCTGCAAAGCTTTGAAAGCTGAACAAATAGAATTTAACTGATTTATTTACGTCTTAAAAATCAGGAGCGGTACAGGCACGCACCGCGTGAACGAAGATTTGATCTTAAGGGACCATCGCTAACCGCTCGGCGGACGTCCTCAGTTTGCTGCGATACTGCAGCAGCCAGCAAACATCGTGCGATCGCTGTTGCGCAACGAAATCACGGCTTGCAGGGCATAGGTTCTGTCACTCATTCCATCAGAGCATTGTTTGGGAAAGATCACGGCGGTCATGTCACCGGCCTCAACGGCACGGATACGATCTCCGGCAAAGCCGCGATCACTGACCGATCGGCGCGAATAGAGCCTTTCTGGCGCATCCAAGACTTTCAACCTGACTTCCTTGGCCGAAAAACTGATATTCCAGAATGGCTCAGTCCCGTGGCAGCGTAGCGATTGAGGTAGTTTGCCGTTATCCCATACGCTAGGCTGCGCCTGCAGAAAACGCGCTTCAACCTAACCGCTGCTTTCTGCACCATTCACCAGAGCCCATTCGCCATTGGAGGCGAGCTCGATCACTTCGACGCCTTTAGCGCCGGACGCCAGACTACCGATAACGGTTGCGTCCTGCTTCGCCTCACCGTGAATATCGAGTTTCTCATTGACCTCGATGCCGGTGACGGTGAAAAGCTCCGGCAAGACAGGTGATTGGGCAAAGGCAATTATGGGAACAAGCAGGAAAAACAGGCTGAGGATACGCATGTTGCCCTCATTCATTGACCATTATGAAAATGCCTGAACATCAGTATTGTGGCAACTCCGTGTGAGTTGACATGCGCATGGGGTCGGGAATTTAAATAATGCTGCTGATAAATAAGAGCGTTCCGAGACCACAGGCAAGTGCCATAACGACAAACGGGACAGCCGGTATCGGACCGAGCCAGTTCGGATAATCGGATACGCGTGCAGTACGTATCACTTCCTCGCCTTCGGTCAGAAGCGACTTCAACGCACCGGATCTGTGAAAATCGGGGTTGCCCTCCATGGCCCTCTCCTCTTTGTATGGATCGATTTTTACCATCGAGACAAAAAACAGTCATCCCTAACTTTCGTCCATTTCTACGTCGTTTGACGGATAACAGACCGGGAACACAGGGACCGGCGTCACCCTCGTACCGGAGGGCGGAGCGCATCAGTCCATCGGTCAGCAACTGATCGGCATGAGCCAGGATGGCCTTGCCAGTTTCGAACCGGCCTTCCTTGACGAACTTTCAGTCATTATGGACTGATCTTTCGACTACATGCAACGAGAGGGGCATGCGAAACATGATCCCCGAACCTGGTTGCGCGACGAAGCTGGCGGATCGATTTATCTGCGCCTGACGACACGACCAATCGAGCAGATCACGCGTCGGGAAGATCCAGCGTTCCGTCAGGGCGTCATCGACGGCGCTTACTGGCTGCGTGAACCCCGACCGAACACGCGCCTCGTTCTGGCCTATCAGGGTTGTGTGGCGCCCGAAGTTCTGACGGCCGCAGGCCGCCTTGCAGAGACACAAAGAGACGTTGCCGTGCTCGCTGTCACCTCGGCAGATCGCCTGAACGCTGGCTGGACAGCGGCTCAGCGGGCGCGACGCCACGGATTTGGAGAGGCCGTGAGCCATATTGAACGGCTTCTGACCCCCGTTCCTTCACATGCGCATTTCATCACCGTTACGGATGGACACCCTGCAACGCTCGGCTGGCTGGGCTCCGTTCATGGCAACGCGACCACATCGCTGGGCGTTGAACATTTCGGCCAGACGGGAACCATCGCTGATCTCTATGCGCATTTTGGTATCGATACAGATTCAATTATCGATGCCGCGGAGGCTATCTCCCGGCGTTTCGCCAAAGCAGGTTAGGGTCACAAGAACGACCCTGCATTCGCAGCAATCTCCCGCTTGTCAAAGCGGGAGATTTAACGCCCTTCTGAATTCGGCTGATCAGTGATGCTGTAGTATCTCACCGAGGAAGGTTCGTGTGCGGGGATGCGCCGGCGCTCGAAAGAATGTTTCGGGATCATTCTCTTCGAGAATCTCTCCGTCCGCCATGAAGATGACCCGGTCCGCAACCTGACGAGCGAAGCCCATTTCATGCGTCACGCAGATCATCGTCATGCCATCGCGGGCAAGCGACACCATCGTATCAAGAACTTCCTTGACCATTTCGGGATCGAGCGCCGAAGTCGGCTCATCGAAAAGCATGGCCTTGGGCTCCATGCATAGCGCCCGCGCAATAGCAACGCGCTGTTGCTGTCCACCGGAAAGCTGCGCGGGATATTTTTCGGCCTGATCACCGATACGCACCCGGTCGAGATATTTTCGTGCCGTCGCTTCCGCTTCGTCCCGCGAAATTTTGCGCACCCGCATCGGCGCCAGAATGCAGTTCTCCAACACGGTCTTATGTGGAAACAGGTTGAACTGCTGAAAGACCATACCAACTTCACGGCGCACCGCATCAATGGCTTTCTGGTCTTCCTTGACCGCGTGACCGGCAACGACGATCTCGCCGCCCTGGCTCGCTTCCAATCGGTTGATGCAACGGATCAGGGTGGATTTGCCGGACCCCGATGGACCACACAGAACGATCTTCTCTCCCTTTGCGACCGTCAGGGAGACCTTTTTCAGCGCATAGAAGTTGCCATACCACTTCTCCACGTCGCGCATCATGATCATCGGTTGCGCATCTGACTTTTTCTCAGTTGTCATGAGAAGTTCCCTTTCTTATCTGGAGAGGCCGGCGGCCATGCGTCGTTCAATACGCCTGCCCCACAAGGAGAGCGGCCAGCACATGGCGAAGTACATCGCCCCTACAACACCGAACACAAGAAGCGGTCGGTAGATCTGATTGGAGATAATCGAACCGGCGCGGGTCAGTTCAATGAAGCCAACAATCGCGGCAAGCGACGTGCCCTTCAGAAGCTGAACAAGAAAGCCAACGGTGGCCGGCAACGATAGTTTAAACGCTTGCGGCATGATGACGTCGACCATCAGGCTGTAGCGATGCAGTCCAAGTGCATCCGCCGCTTCAGTCTGCCCTTTCGGAACGGCTTCAATCGCGCCACGCCAGATTTCACCCAGAAAGGCCGAAGCGTGCGCGGCGAGGGCTATGCCCACCGCCGCCCAGGCCGGGAGATCGAAACCAAGAAGGGGCAAGCCGAAATAGGCAACAAAGAGCTGCATCAGCAAAGGCGTGCCCTGAAAGAGACCTATCCAGCCGATTGCGATAGCCCGAACCCATTTGAGCTTCGATACCCGCATCAGAGCGATGATGATGCCGGAGACAATACCGCCAGCAAACGCCATAACGGTCAGGATGAGCGTCCAGCCGAGACCTTGCAGCAGATAGGTGAATTCTTGCAGTCCCATAAGTCGTCCTCCTCAACGCTGCGGATAGCTGAATGCACGTCGCCCGATGGCGGCAAGCGACCACATCGTCACCAGCGAGATCACGAGATAAATGCCGGTCAGCGTGAAATAGGTTTCAAAGCTGCGGAATGTTTCCGCCTCGATGCGCTGTCCCGCTGAGGTCAACTCATAGGCGGAGATGGAGGTGCAAATTGCGGTCGTGAGCGTGAGCAGGATGAACTGGCTCGACAGTGATGGATATATCGCGCGCAACGCTGGTTTCAGAACGATCATACGGAACACTTCGTGCCGGTGAAGACCGAGCGCCAGTCCCGCTTCCGTCTGGCCTTTCGGAATGCTTTCGACCCCGCCACGGATAATCTCAATGGCATAGGCACCACCATTCAACCCGAGGGCAAGAATGGCCGTCAGTGTGGGATTGAGCCGTACACCCGCAAGAGGCAATGCAAAGAAGATGAAGTAAATCTGTACCAGAAACGGCGTGTTGCGGATCACCTCAACAAAGGTCGTGACCAGAAAGGATGGGATCACCTTATGCGTCCGCAAGATTGCAACCCCCACGACACCGATGATGGTGGCGAGTGTCATGCCGACGACGGCCAGGAACAGCGTTCCCAGTGTCCCATAGATCAGCGAGGGCCAGGCATCCGCGACGACGCTGAAATCAAGTGTCATGTTCTAACCTCCTCCAGCAGGGCGTTCAGTCCCATTCGGGTTCCCATTCAAAACGGGAGAACCGTTCGCCGCGTGCAAGCGCATGGATTGCCGCCATATCTTCCGGGGACAATTCAAAATCAAAAATATCCCGGTTGGACTTCATATTCTCAGGTTTGGCGGAGCGCGGAATGGCGCCAACATTGTTCTGCTGTAGAAGCCAGCGCAAGGTAACCTGACCAGCGGACTTTCCGTATTTGCGCCCAAGCTCGACAAGGATATCCGAACTGAAAACCTTGCCCCGCGCTATCGGCTGATAGGCATTTAAAAGCATGCCAGCCTCACGCATGCGCTTAAGGAGCTTCTCCTGCGACAGATAAGGGTGATACTCGACCTGATTGCAGAACAACTCGGCTTTATGAACATCCAGCGCTTCGTCCAGAAGTGCGACCGTGAAATTGCTGACGCCGATCAGGCGGGTCTTACCGCTCGCTTTTGCTTCTGCAAAAGCTGAAAGCGTTTCGCCGAGAGGAACAGTCTTGCTCGGCCAGTGCACCAGAAGCAGATCGACATAGTCAAAGCCAAGCCGCTCCAAGCTTTCATCGACCCGGCGGGAAACTGTTTCCGGATCAAGATCGGTGAACCAGATTTTGGACGTAACGAACAAGTCTCCGCGTGCGACACCGCTCTCGCGAACAGCGCGCCCCACTTCAACCTCGTTGCCATAGCGAATGGCCGTATCGATCTGACGATAGCCAAGCTCAATCGCCGTGCGGATTGCAGCTTCGCCTTCCGGCCCTTTCAGTTCGAACGTGCCCAGTCCAAGGCTGGGGATCGTCACGCCCTGAATGGTCTTGGTTTCAAAGTTTTTCACGCTACAACCTCCCCGGTCACTTTGGCCAGTATGTCATTTGATGCCCGCAGCGTTCGCTTCGCCCATTCAGCAACGGACAAGCCTTTCGACTGACGATCATTCGGGATTTCGACCGCAACCGGGATATCAGCCGGCAAAGCATCGAACATACCAATGAGATCGAGCTCGCCTTCTCCTGGCAGGAACCGCTCGTGGCGTGCGGCAAAATTCAGCTCTTCACGACTTTCCGGGATTTTGGCCGGAGCATCGCAAATCTGCGCATAGTGCAGCCATTGGCGCGGCACAGTGGCAATTTCTTCGATCGTGGTGCGCGCTCGCGAAACATGGAGCGTATCGATAATCACGCCCTGATTTGGCTGGTCAGCCGCAGTCAGCACGCGGGTCGCCGCCGCAAGATCGCGGAGTTCGGACTGCGGCATGAACTCCAGATCCATCGACAAACCGAAAGGACGCGCAGCCTCACACAGTTTCACAAAGGAGTGGGTCAAACGCACCTCGTCGGCGTCATCACCCGCAACCAGAATGGCACGTGCACCCAATTGGGCCGAACAATCCAGAAACGGCAGATATGGCTCGGGATCGAAATCCGGTCCTATGCGGATCATCTCGATGTCGAATACCTCGACGCCCTTGTCATTCATGAGGCTGATAAGTGATTTCACACGGGCTGGCTCGTCCATCAGCGCATAAGCCAGTCCTCCGGGAACAGCGGGCAGCAGGCGAAAACCGAGATAATCGTAACCTGCTTCCGCTGCGGCCAGCACGGCTTCTTCCGGCGCGACGCCAAGCCCGGTCAGGAACGAGAGTGATGTCTTTCTGCTCGTCATGCCGCCACTCCGGCTGTGTTCAGCATTTCCGCAAGGGTCACGGTACGGTCCTCACGTCCCGCAACATCGACCGCAAGCGTGGCGGCGAGCGTCAACATGCCATCGCGTGCCGTGATCAACGGCTTGGCATTGCCATGGATCACATCGACGAAATGGTCGAGCTGGTTCACATAGGTCAGCGAGCCATCACCGGGCCGGTATTCGCGGATCAGCGGATGCTGCCAATGATCACTTTCCTCCGCGTGTCGCCATAGATACATATCGGAAACGGACAATGCTGCCTTGCGTCCGGCAAGGAAGAGGCATGGTCCGGGTTGTGCCGGATGATAGAGCGCCTGACCGGACGTATATTCCCAGGCCCAGGGGCTGACGGCACCATCGGAAATCAGGAACGTGCCCAGTACCCCATTGACGAAGCGGATCGAGATACTTGCAGTATCTTCCACTTCGAAGCCGCGGCGCGCAGATGACGTAAAGGCGCGTATACTTTCGATCTCGCCTACCAGATAGCGCAGCACATCAATGTCGTGGATCAGATTGATCAGCAGCACCCCACCACCCAATTTGCGTCGCCATTCCGTATTGAAATAGTCATCGGGCTTGTCAAACAAGGTCATGCCATTGACGGCAACCAGAGGGCCGAGTTCGCCCGCGTCAATGGCACGCTTTGCCGACCGGATATCCGGGCTGTGACGCCGCTGATGCCCGACGAGCACAGCAACACCCGAACGTTCGGATGCTTCTACAATCCGGTTGGCTGACGCCAGACTTTCCGCAATCGGCTTTTCGATCAGGCAAGGTACACCGCGCTCGATGCAAGCCAGAGCTGCCGGTGCATGCAACTGGTTTGGCAGGGCGATGATGGCACCGTCCAGCTTTGCCTCATCGAGCATCGTGCCATAGTCGGAGAAATGCGGGACGGAAAGCCGTGCCGCCATTTCAGCAGCGGCTGGCGTCGGGTCGCAAATGGCGGCAATTTTCGCGCGCCGGTTGGAAGTTAGAAGTTCCGCATGTTCGCGGCCAATCAGGCCCGCCCCCATAAGACCAATGCGTGTCATGCCGTCATCTCCGTCATTGCCCTGAGAGCAAGGCGATACCCTTGAGCTCCAAAACCTGCCATCACGGCTGTTGCCGTTCTCGATACGAGCGACTTGTGATAGATTTCCTCACGCTGATGTACGTTGGAAATGTGCAGCTCGATCTTGGGACCATTGAAGGTCTTGAGTGCATCAAGAATAGCAATCGAGGTGAAAGTAAAGGCGGCCGGATTGATGATGATCCCAACCGCTTCGTGACGTGCGGTATGGATAGCTTCGATGATTTCACCTTCGAAGTTCGACTGGCGAAACTCAATCGCCACACCAAACTCTGCGGCATCTGCCTCCACCCAGGAACGAATTTCATCGAGCGTCGTTCGACCGTAAATTTCCGGCTCACGCTGACCGAGCAGATTAAGGTTGGGGCCGTTCAGTATGAAGATTTTACGCATGTTCAAACTTTCCGTGGAAACGAGGGCGCGACTTCACAATCGTGGCCGCACACCTCGCCTCATCATGCTGTATTGGAATTGTCGCTGATCTTATTCGACTGTGTAGGGCACGCCTTCGAGCTTCTCCGGGAAATTCGGAAGCTTGTCTTCGCCGAGCCACTTCTTGTTGATCGCCTCAAGACGGCCATCTGCCTTGATCTTGTCGATGAACTGGTTCAGCCAGGCATTGATTTCCTTGTCGCCAAGCTTGGTCGTAACGCCCATCCACTGTTCATTGAAGACCAGTTTCTGCTCGTAATCGTTGCCCGGTGCAGCCTTGTCGAGATTGATCTTGTAGGTGGTGTTGCCACCAATGGCATCGACCTGCCCGGATACCAGCGCCTGCATTGTCGAACTGTCATCATCGAAACGGCGGATATTGGCGACATCGCCCAGAAGACTGGTGATTGACTTGTCCTGCGCAGCGCCGCGCGGCACGCCTATACGAAGGCTTTTCGCGTCTTCAATCTTGGTAATGTTGTTCTTGGCGCTCGACAGAAGAATGATCTTCAACCCGGCATAGGGCTTGGTGAACTGGACAGCTTTCGCGCGATCAGGATACATGCCCATGACCGCCATCTGCAGATCGACCTTGCCGGTCAAAAGGTTGGGAATACGTGCAGCAACGGCGTTTGGCACGAACTCGACCTTGACACCCATTTCCTCGCCGATCAGCTTCGCAACATCGACGTCATAGCCGACATTGTTGCCTGTGGAGTCGATTGAACCCCATGGGGCCTGTTCGCCCATCACGCCGATGCGAACGACGCCTGCGCTTTTGATTTTCTCCAGGGCCTGTGCATGGGCTGCAGAAGCGCCGAATACCATAGCCACGCCTGCAAAAAGCGTCAGTGCAGCATTACGAATTGAGAATTTGCCCGGCATTGATGGTCCTCCTCAGGGTTTGTGCCGTTTTGTCCAGACAGCGACTCCTCTTCGCTACCGGACCTGTGTTCATTTTTTATTAACCAACCAGTTGGTTGATGTCAATCCACGTGATATCCCTGTCCGCAGATCGATGACTTATGCTCAAGCTGCTGCCCAATTCCTTCCAATGTGGTAAGAGGACAGCCAGTCCGAGGAATCCAGATGACGAATACCGATACGATGCCAACACAGAACACGCTCGATCCTGGGCAACGATCGCCGGAAAAACGCAGGCGCCTTCTGCTTGAATCCGCTATTGCGGAATTTTCGACCCATGGAATTGGCGGCGCTCGGGTGGATCGCATTGCGCAGCGGGCGAATTCCAATAAGGCGATGGTCTACCATTATTTCGGCAGCAAGGAGGAACTCTACCTTGCGGCCATGGAACACCTATATGTCGGCATCCGTTCCGCTGAAGAGCAGCTGTTGCTTGATCCCGCCGACCCCATTGGCGCGATGAAAGCGCTGATCTCCTTTACCTTCCGTTATTACATCGACAATCCAGCCTTCGTGCGGATGATCAATACCGAGAACCTGCATGGCGCCGTCCATTTGCAGGCGGCGACCGGCATGGAGGGGCTCAACAGCGCCATCGTCAACAGAGTATCGACGATTATCGAGAGCGGTGTCGCCCAGGGACTTTTCCGTCATGTCGATCCGCTCGATCTCTATATCTCCATCTCTGCGCTTGGTTTTACCTATGTCTCCAACCGGCACACGCTGAAGGTCCTGTTCGGTCGTGAACTCCTTGCGGAAGACGCTATCGATGCCCGCTTGCAGACGATGACCGACATGATCCTGCGATTTATCGCTGTAGATGGCCATCAGGCTGCTCTCGCCACTGCACGATAATGGGCAACGGTCTGGGCAATCCCGTCACGCAGCGACGTGACGGGGATGGCTCCCAGCAGACGCTTGTTGTCGGTTGCCGCGATATTGGGCGCCATCGGTACGGCTTCACCGGCAAAGTCGATTTTGGCACCGGGTATTTCTGACCGGATCGCCCGGATGACGTCGGGCACATCCTCGCATGCGCCACCCAGCGAAAAGGCGTGCGCACCTTCGTAAGATCGTGTTGCCGCAGCCGCAAACGCCGCCGCCACATCAGCCACGAAAACCATGTCCTGCGGCCCTGAATAGCCAATTGTATAAGAATTGCCACGAACCGCTTCGCGACAGGCAATTGTCGGCCCGGCGGTTAGCCCGCTTTCCCGGCCCGGCCCGTAAACAACGGTGGGACGCAGGCCGATACTGGCAATACCAGAATCATGCCAATAGGCTCTGGCGCTTCCCTCGCATGCGAGTTTGAAAGCACCATACTGCGTGACCGGATAAGGCGTCAGCCCATCGTCCGGGCCAAAGACAGCGGCACTGCTGGCATAGGCTACCCGCCCAATCGCATTTGCCTTGGCGGCTTCGAAGACATTCAGCGTACCAATCAGATTGACCGTTGCACCCAGCACCGGATCGTTCTTGCAAGCGGGCGTTAAAAGTGCTGCAAGATGGACGATAGAGGTACAATCGCTGGCAGCCGCCTTTACAGCCTCTGCATCTGCGATATCGCCTTGATACCACTCAACCTGCTCAGCCTCGTCGCCGACAATTTCCCGCAGAATACGTCGATCACTGGTACGGTCGAATATCCGCACTTCGTGAGCTTGCGCCTTCAACGCCTTCAAAATCCATCCGCCCAGAAAACCGGCCCCACCGGTAACGAGGACCCGCGTCATGCTGCCCCCTGCATATCTTCGGAGGTCAGTGAAAAGGCGGCATCGTAAATATTGCTGATGGGAGAAGAAAGAACGCCGGTTTCAATTGCCAGTTGCTCAATCTGTGGCAGCGCCGAATGAAGTCCCGGATTTGAAGACCCTTCAATGAGAACCACCACATCGAAACCGCTTTCGCTCATTTCGGCACGCAACTCGGTTTCCCTGGTGCGAACGCTCGAAACTTCGTTGCGCGAAATACCGATATGCACGCAAGCGACACCACGAACGGCGAGCATCTTGTCCGCAAGCCCCTGCGCCTTCGCCCTCAGCCCTTCCTCTCCTTCGCTCCCCGAAAGATCGAAGCGGATCGTTGCCACAGAGCCTCCGTCGCCAGTACCGGCGGTCGCTATCCGTTCGCAGGCGACGCGCAGAAAGTTGCGAAAGCTCGGCGCGACGGCAGCAGTCCACCGCGTTGGATTGTTCAGACGTTCGAGATAAGCTGGTGACCGAAATGTTTCGACTGTTTCGCCAGCATAGATTGTCCCGAAGACATATCGGGCGGCAGCAGGCGCGTGCAGCCGCTTGCCAGTCTTGAAGCCGGGTATCGAGAGGCGTTCAGGCATATGTTCCCGTGTGTGCCACTCGATATATTCGTCATGGGCACCATCTTCGATGTCGTGCCAAATCGCCAGAAAGGCAGAGCCCTTCAGTCCCATATTCTTCTCCTCCATTCTGCTTGCCCCGCGTCCTCCCGCTTGACAAGTCGGTCGTTTCCGACCCATTTAGGCTACTAGAATGTTAGTATTCTAAAGAATGTCAAGCACAAGATTCGCTGTCCGTTTGGGAGCACCAAACATCTCATTCACAGGGCCGCGCGAAAGCGGGCCGGATTATTAGGGAGGAAAGCCATTATGGCAGAACAGGAAACATCACGCGTCGCGATTGTAACCGGCGGTGCGGGAGGGCTCGGATTTCCTATTGCGGCACGCCTTGCGGCCAAAGGGCACAAGGTCGCGCTTTGGGATATCAACCGCGAGCGCGTGGAGGAAGCCGCTGCAAAATTGCCGGGCGCCAAAGGTTATGTGGTGAATGTGATGGATGCCGCCGAGGTTGAAGCTGCAACCGCGCGGGTTGTGGCTGAGATGGGGCCACTCGGCATCCTCGTTACCAGCGCCGGTCACAATGGCCCTCTGGAGCAATTCGAAAAATATCCCCATGACGGCTGGCGGTTCGTCATGTCGCTCAATCTGGATGCCGTTTTCTATTGCTGCCAGTCGGCGGTGCGCGAAATGCGCAAAACCGGATATGGCCGCGTCGTCAATATCGCCTCCATCGCCGGCAAGGAGGGCAATCCGAACGCGGTCGCTTATTCCGCCTCCAAAGCGGGCGTTATTGGCCTGACGAAATCCGTCGGAAAGGAGCTTGCAACCACGCAGATTCGCGTCAACTGCGTCACTCCCGCAGCTATCGAAACCGAGATGATGAACCAGCTTACGCCGGAATTCAAAGCCTTTGTAACCGCGAAAATACCGGTCGGCAGGCTCGGAGAAGCCGATGAAGTTGCAGCACTCGTGAGCTGGCTCGCCTCAGAGGAATGTTCTTTCTCAACCGGCGCGGTCTTCGATGTGTCCGGCGGTCGCGCAACCTATTGAGGCCGCAGCATGTATAAAAAACATCCTCTCTCCCTCGCCTATCTGACCGTCTTCGGTTGCCCACCCGTTGATAACGTCAAGATCGCAGCGTCCTGCGGTTATGATATGGTCAGTCTGCGGCTAATCGCCCCGCACGGACTGGAACTCGCCCATCCCATTGTCGGCCAAAAGCCGCTGCTCCGGGAGATCAAGGCCGCCGCCGCAGATACCGGTGTCTCGTTCTATGACGGGGAAGTATTTACGCTTTTACCACAGACCGATATTGCGGCATGGCTACCAATCATCGAAACGGCTGGCGAATTGCGCATGCCGGTGATGCAGATCACCTGCGAAGACCCCGACCTGTCGCGGTCTTCGGACAATCTGGAGCAGATCGCCGATGCTGCAGCACAATACGACATCAAAATGGCGGTAGAGTTCATGCGCTGGCGTTCGACGGCGACGATCCAGGATGCAACGCGCCTTGCCACCGCATCAGGCCGGAACAATGTCGGGCTCCTGATCGATGCGCTGCATCTGTCCCGGTCGGGCGGTAATCCCGGTGATGTTGCGTCCCTGCCGGAAGGACTGGCGCTCTATCTGCAACTTTGCGATGCACCGGCTGAACAGCCGGTGGACAATGCCGGTTGCATTGCTGAGGCCCGAACTGGACGGATGTTCCCCGGCGACGGTGGTCTTTGGTTGCGCGAACTGATGTCCGTACTGCCCGACGATGTCGTCATCAGCGTCGAAACTCCGCATAAAGGCGATACCGAACTTAGTTTCCTTGAACGTGCCGAAAAGGGAATGGCGGCAACAAAATGCTTCCTCGACAGTATGTAACTGTCAGAGTGTCATGGCACCGGGGGTGTTGCTTCGCCCCCGGTGGACGCGTACAGGAATCATTTATACTGCATTGAGAAGTTATTTTAGCTGCAACAAGGAAAGGGTCCGCAGAAATGCATTCAAAACCGCGATCCTCGCTGGGTGCACGGGTGACCGACAGGTTGCGGCGGGCAATTATAGACGGTGAACTTGAACTGGGGGATGCGCTGTCGGAAGACAAGCTCGCAACCGCGCTCGGTGTCAGCCGCAGTCCCGTCAAGGAAGCCTTCGCCATTCTTGAGCAGCAGGGTCTGATTGATGTGCAACCCCAGCGGGGCACTTTTGTTTTCCTGCCGACCCATGAAGATACCGTCAATCTGTGCGAGTTCCGAAAGACTATCGAAGTTGAAGCGGTACGTCTCGCCATGGTGCGCAGGCGTGATGAAACGTTGAACGCGATGCGCATCGCAGCGAAAGACATGGTTGAGGCATGTGAGGCTGGCGATGTTTTGCGCAGTGCCCGGGCCGACGATCATTTTCACGACGCGGCGCTGGAAAATTGTGGCAATCCCTACCTCGTTAACGCCTATCATCTGGTCGCCAGCAAAGTTGCGGCGTTGCGGTCGCATCGCTCGTCTTTGCCAACCCGCAAATTTTCCAGCGCGGAGCATCTGGTCATTGTCGATCTTCTGGAAAACAACCAGATTGCCGAAGCGCTGCAGCAACTTTCTGCACATATCATGATGATGGCTGAGCGTTACGGCATAGATAATGAGCCGGTACGCGCGCTGGGTACGCGAGCCGCTCGCGGCGCCAGGCTCGATCATATCGGACCGCTTCCAGATTAGCGCATAATCCGGGCGGAGCGAACCAAGCGTCCACGGGTTCAACCCCATCGAACCCCGCGCCCCAAGTGAACCGTAGTCAACCCTCGTGCATAACAGCAACGCGGCTTCGAGAACGCGCGGGCGATAAAGCACGCAATGCCACATTTGGGAGAAGGAACACAATGAAAGCGCTGGTTTATCTGGGTAAAGAAAACATGGTTTATCGCGAAGTCGATGAACCGCAAGCTGGCCCCCGCACAGCGCTTCTCAAGATCAAGGCGTGTGGCATCTGCGGCTCGGACATGCATGGTTATCACGGACACGACCCGCGTCGGGTTCCACCGATGATTATGGGACATGAAATAGCTGGTGTTGTGGAAACAGGATTTTTGGCCGGGCAGCGTGTGGCGGTCAATCCACTTTTGACCTGCGGAGAATGCACCGAGTGCCTGTCCGGGGCGCAACAGCTGTGTGAGAACCAGCGTAACATAGGGCTCCCGCCGCATGCAGGCGGCTTTGCCGAACGGATCGTGGTCCCAGAACGCAATCTGGTGAAAATTCCAGACGACATGGATTTTCGTGTGGCCGCGCTCGCCGAACCGGTAGCGGTCGCCTATCATGGAGTTCTTCTCGGGACAAACAATTTGCGTCGTCCGCTTTCGGCAGCGCGCGTTGCGGTGCTTGGCGGGGGAGCCATCGGACTGGCGACCGCGCTTGTCACAATTGCCCAAGGGGCGGGTGCTGTAATGCTTGCAGAACCAAATCCTATTCGCCGCCGGACCGCGTCTGCCGCCAGTTCCGCGATTATCGCCTACGATCCCAACGATGCGTCATCGGCGCCTCCGGCGAACTCGGTCGATCTGATCTTTGACGCGGTCGGCGCGAAGCAAACGAGAGAGGCAGCATTCTTGATGGCACGCCGCGGGGCTACGATTGTGCATCTCGGCCTTCTGCCGGGATCGGAAGGCGTGGATGTCAGACGGATCACGCTTGCGGAAATCGCTTTCATCGGCTCCTATTGTTATTCAATGGCGGATTTTCGGGAAACAGTCGCGCTGCTGGCATCCGGGCGACTGGGTCCGCTCAATTGGGTCGAAAGCCGGCATTTATCCGAAGGGAGCCAAGCCTTCCGCGATCTTGATAGGGGGCACACCGCCGCCGCCAAGATCGTCTTAACCATCTAAGCGATTGCCCGAAGGTTTGCGCCCCTTCCCCGTCAGCTTCTATCCGTGGGAACCAAAAGTGCCACACTGCCCGATTGTTCGCCACGGCTTGGGTCAATTCTTCTGACGGCGCACTGTAATCGCCTTGACTGTCTTGGCTCATATGCCACAAAGAGCATAGGTAACTGAAATGGGATACTATGAGCGCTCTTGAAAAATCGCTGACCATCATCGAGCTGCTCGCGGCTCGTCCTGCCGGTCTGTCCGTCTCAGCGATTGCCCAGCATGTCAATCAGCCTCCAAGTGGCGTGCACCGCACGCTTAACGAATTGATTCGACTTGGTTATGTTCGTCAAGTTCAGGATCAAGGAGACTATGCGCTCACCATGAAGCTCGCAGCGCTCGGTGTAGGTTTTCTCGGCCGCACGGGCGTTGGAGATGTGGCTCAGCCCATATTGGACCGGTTGGCCCAAACCAGCGGCGAGTTGATTCGTCTCTCGGTGATTGATGGCGACGATCTGATCTGGGTCGCGGTTGCACAAGGCGCGACCGGCGGTTTGCGTTATGATCCCGGACAAGAACAGGGCGTCAATGTTCATCTGGCCACAAGCGCAGGTGGTCAGGCGTGGCTTGCCTCGATGACCGATGAAGAGGCTCTGCACCGGGTTGCGCAACAGGGCCTCGTCAACAGCAACAAGCCCTCCGGTCCTGGTGCTCCCACCACGATCACTGAACTTCTGAAAGTGTTGGCGCAGACACGCAAGCGTGGCTATTCCATTTCGGTCAATAGCTACATTATTGGCATGGCTGCGATGGCTGTGCCGGTTCGCAGCGGCGGCGAGGTTATTAGCTGCCTTTCCATCGCCGGACCAACTGTCCGCATGACACCGGAGCGGATGGCGGAGCTTGCACCGCACCTCACCCGGGCAGCAGAAGAGATCGGTCTTGCGGCGAGTGGATCGCGCTACTTTCCCGGCTTGCACAAGCGAAGCTGAGGCCCGTCCGGCATAGAGCATTTCCAGCAAAAGTGCGGAACGCCTACGCGGGGAAATCAGTCCACTGGACTGATTTCTGATCCCGCTTCGATACGTAGGATAATGCTTAAAAACAAATAAATAGAGCGGTTCCACGATTCCTTCTTAACCGGAACCGCTCTAAAGCAAAAGCCCCGAAGGGAATGATCCTTTCGGGGCTTCTTTTGTTTCGGAGGATTAACGCAGAGCTGAAAAAAGCTTAGCCAGCCTTGCGTAAGTTTTGTTGTTCAGACAGCGCCCAGCCCAGAGGTTGCAGCTTTTGCAAAGCGTCCTGAATTGCGGCGTCCGGTTCGGAACTGAGAATTTCCACGACCGACAGTCCCCGATAATCCGACGCGGCCAGTGCTTTGGCCGCCGCCACGAAATCAACGCTGCCCGTTCCGATGGGGTCGTGCTTCCAGGCGCTTTTCCCGGTGTCGGACATGTGCAGTATATCGAGGTAAGGGACCACTAGCGGGATCGCTTCACTCAGGTCCTCACTGATGAAATGCGCGTTGGCCAGATCGTAGCAGATGGTCAAAGCGGGGCTCGCAAATTCTTCCACCCATTTGACCATGCTCTTTGCATCCGGCAAAACCCCCATCGGAATGTTTTCCAGAAACACCTTTACCCCAGCCCGCTCCGCATAAGCGACCGTCTTTTCGAGAGAACCCCGGAACCAGCCCTCCAACTGCGCCTTTGGTGGCGCATTTAGGGAATTATATCGCCCTGATACGGAGACAAAGCCTTGGGCCCCAAGTTCGTAGGTCGCGTCCAATAGTTTCTTGTTGAAGCCGACCGTCATTTCGCGGATTTCTTCGCGGGGCGAAGCAAGATTATGGTCCAGGCTCTGTGCCGTCAGCGAATGAATGGTCAAGCCTTCCGCTTCCAGAAACCGACGGATGCGCGCATAATCACGCGCCGTCATATTCTGGATGTCGAGATGCGCCGGGCTGACCATCACATCGAAATGCGTGAAGCCAAGCTTCGCCAGACGCTTCAAAGACTCTTCCAGCGGCACTGTCCAGGCATCACTGATCGTACTCACTCCAAGAGGAAACGAGGCCATTTCTTCTTCTCCCGTTTTGATCGTCGCGACTTATTTCAGAGGCGAATTTGCAGTCGGAAAAGCGATGGTCGAACGCATGTCGGTCGTCAGCCAATCCGGCCCGCCTTTCGGTGGCCACACGTTTTTGGCAACGGAATCTGCACGGATCTGGCCGCGCTCGTTCACCGAAGCGAAAGGCCAGATATGCGTCATGCGCGGCTTGCCGTCGACGCCATACATGCAGATGGTCAGCTTTGAGAGTTCCGTGCGCGCCGGTACAGCCGCTTCCCATGCCTTTATCGTTGGCTCCAGACCACCGGTCTTGAGAACATAGGTACGGAATTCATAGGCAGGACCAAAGCTGCCAGTCTCAATCGGCGGCAGAAATGGAAATGGCGCATAGCCTTCAAGTTCCAGTCCGGTCAGCCATTCGGCAGCACCAAACGGACTGGCCGCGCGAAGTGTGCGCTCACGCTCGACTTCAAAATCGCCGGTGGTATCAAAGCCGCGCAGAACCAGAACCTTATTCAACGCGCCAATATCGGCATAGAAAATGCCCAGAAGACGCCCCTTGCCTTCCCCCGCGAATGCTTCCACTGCCGGCGCAACCTTGGCGGCTGCCCCCATGGTCGTGGAAAGAGTTGCGATTTCATAGCGTTGCATGTTTCTTCCTTTCATTCGTGATAACGTCGGGCGCATCTTGTGACACATCGGTAAGCTTTCCGGCGGCGTGTTTAGCCACACGCCATCCAAACACCACGGCTGGACCAATGGTCGTGCCCGGCCCCGGATAGGTCCCGCGAAAGATGGAGGCGAGATCATTGCCGCAAGCATAAAGTCCATGGATCGGCTCACCGTTCTCATTGAGAACCCGGCCAAATTCATCGCCGGAAAGACCTGCACTGGAGGCGAGATCGGATGGGCGCACAGCCATGGCGTAATAGGGACCGGCACCAACCGGCCCTAAGCACGGATTAGGGCTGAAGCTCGCGTCGCCATTGAACCGGTTCATCACCGATGTGCCGCGCCCAAAGTCTTCATCAATACCGGTTGCGGCAGAACGATTATAGGCTTCGACGGTCTGGACAAGCATGCCCGCGTCGCAACCGATCTTGGCCGCCAGTTCCGGCAAGGTCTCGCCCTCGATCACATATCCGGCCTTGAGCATGGCTTTCAGGTTCTTCGCCCCCGGCAGGATCATCCCCATACCATAGCGATGCAGAAATGCTACGTCGCAAACCAGGTGGGCTGGATTGGCGCCATTACCAATCTGACCCATCGAAAAATCATGATAGGAATTGGATTCATTGACGAAGCGCTTGCCCGCAGCGTCAACCGCCAGAAGGCCCGGCTTGGCGCGGTCGAGGATGATATGCGGCCACACGGCCAGCGATCCGTCTGCCCGACGATAGGACGAGCATGGCATCCAAAGGGCGGGGCTATCGCCGCCATCTTCGAAGCGCGCGCCTATCGCCATTGCCACATCCGCTCCATCGCCGGTGTTGGTGACAGGCGCCAGCGAATAATCGCGCGCCGCTTCAGGAAACAGCCGGTCGCGGATTTTCTTGTTCCAGCATACGCCCCCCGTCGCCAGCACGACCCCTTTGCGAGCCCTGATGCGACGCAGTCCCAATGGCCCCTCCAACACCGCGCCAACAACGCGGCCATCCTCCACAATCAGTTCGTGAACGCCGGTTTCGAACAGCACCGGCACCTTTGCCTTGCGCAGACTAAAGAGAAGCCGTGCCACCAGTGCATTGCCCATCAAAAGGCGTGTTCCGCGCTTGTGACTGAGGCGGTCGAGCACATAGCGCCCGACGATCTGGACGGTGCTGCGGAAATTGGCGATGGAGCCGAAGGGTTGCAGCAAGGCGCCCAGTTCATTGCGTCCCACCATCATACCGCCAAGTCCCATGAATTCGCGGCGCGGCGGACGAACCCGGTCGAAATCATCACGCTCCAGCAGGCGACCATCAAAAGTGACTGGACCCAAAGCCCGGCCCCCATAGGCAGAACCTGGCCCGTCGAGATAGTCGGGATGTGCAAGAGCGGCGGCAAATTTCACATCGGTGCGACGGTCGAGTTCCTCGATAGCCTCGCGCCCTGAGGCGAGAAACGCCTCGCGCAGCCGAATGCCGCTGCGATTGGCGACAACGCTTTCCAGAAAAGCGCGCGCATCCTCGACTGTATCAGAAACGCCTGCTTCTTCAGAAAGATGTGTTCCCGGCACCCAAGTGGTGCCGCCCGAGGTTGAGGTTGTGCCACCAACCTGTTTTGTCTTTTCACATAGGAGGACATTTAGCCCCTCCAGAGCACCAACCAGCGCCACCGTCATGCCACCAGCGCCTGCACCGCAAACCAGGAGATCGACTTCGTCCGCTTTGTGCTGATCATGCTCAGATCGCATATTCTGTTTCCTTGCTGTTGGAGTGAGTGCTCTCAGTCGCAGCTTGCTTGGCAATGGTTTCAGCTGCGATGAACCCAAAAGTCATGGCAGGGCCGAGTGTGATACCACCACTTGGATAGTGACCACCCATAATGCTGTTCATGTCGTTGCCGGCTGCATAAAGACCGGCAATTGGCTGGCCCGAAGCATCGAGGACACGCGCAGATGCATCGGTCTCGATACCGGTAAATGTACCCAGACTGCCTGGTACAATTCGCACCGCATAGAAAGGTCCATTGCGCATGGGAGCAATACAGGGATTGGGTTTCTGATCAGGGTCACCCTGAACCCGCTGATAGAGTGTCTGGCCGCGATTGAATTGCGGGTCTTCTCCCCATTGCGCATCACGGTTGAACGCTGTGACGGTCGCGTTGAGACCCGCCGCGTCGATGCCGCAGCGTTCAGCCAATTCGGTGATCGTTGCGCCCTTGATAAGATAGCCGTTGTTCAACCAACGCCGATAAGGAACGGGCGCTGGTTTGACAGCGCCAAGACCGTAACGGCGCAAAAACCGATGATCACAGATGAGCCATGAGACAACCGGTTGCCCCTCCGGGGTCGCTGCTATCATATCACAAACATAGTCATGATAGGGGCCGCCCTCATTGGCGAAACGGCTTCCCGAAGCCAACACCGCGATCACACCCGGCTTTCCGCGCTCGACAAGATGCGGAAAACGCCCCACGGTTCCATCATTGCGGGGAACGAGAGATACCGGCGCATAGGCCGCGCCATGCGCCATGCGGTCCGATACGTGCCCGCCGACCATTTCGGCGAGACGCATACCATCGCCACTGTTTGTTTTGGGCGCTGCCGATGCGTGATCCGTACCGGCCTGAACATGCGGCAGGTGTTCGAAAAGCCGCTCTTTATCATGCGGAAAGCCGCCTGTCGCCAACACGACGCCGTGTTTGGCAGTGACAGTAAGGGGGCCTTTAGCGGTCATGAGAACCGCGCCCGTGACACCTCCCTGATCGGCGGTCAATTCGCGCGCTGCGGCTCCCGACCAAAGGGTAATCTCCTTATCGGATGCAGACCGCAATAGCCGAGCGACCAACGCGTTGCCATTGACAAGTTGCATCGCGCGCCGATGAACAACGAGATCGCGCAGATGTTTCGACACGCGTCGTGTAACATAGGCAAATGCTTTGAGTGAGCGCATCGCCGTCAGGAACATGCGCATGTCGACGCCTGATGCGATGCCCATGCCCAAAAACGTTGTTTCGGGGATCGGTGGGCGCAATTTTCCGATCAAGGAGCCAAGTTCGCGACCGTCATAAGGTGCGGCGACAACCGAACGCCAGCCTGTCGCCGCCGCCGGTGCATTACCGTGAAAATCCGGCACGCCGCTGCCCGGATTGAAGCGGACTCGCGTGTGACGCTCAAAGAAAGACAGCATGCGCGGCGCGGCTTTCAGATAACCGTCGATCATGGCCTCATCGTAACTATTGCCAAGGATATGCCGCAAATAGGCTTTCGGCTCAGCGGGGTTTTCACCCTTGCCAGCCGATACGGCATGAGGCGCATTGGGGATCCACAGCCAGCCACCGGAAAAGGCAGTGGTACCACCGAACACATCGGTTTTTTCGGCCACGATGACCTTCAGTCCAAAATGCGCTGCCGCTACCGCTGCAGAAAGTCCCCCGGCACCAGAACCGATAACGAGGACATCGCATGCCGCTCGATGAGAGGAAACCATCGGGTCGTTGTTATCGATGGAGTGGTCGGGAGACATATGTATTTCCTATCTGCCAGAACGCGTCACTATCGGGCTTGGGAGTAAAGGGCGGCGATGGCCGCAATCACCAGCGGAACCGCAAAGACGATCATCACCGTCGAAAGGCTTGCCCCCGAGCCGATCAGAACGCCGCCCATCGATGGGCCAACGACGGCGCCAAAGCGCCCTGCGCCCATGGCCCAGCCAACGCCCGTGCCCCGGACGGAAGCCGGATAAAGGCTGGCTGCGAGACCATAGAAGGAGTTGAAGCCGCCATAGATCGCCATTCCCATGAGGAAAGCAGTGAAGAGTACGATGCCGAGCGACATGTGGACTGTTCCGAACACCACCAGAAGTGCAGCGGCGAGAACAAGGAACACAGCCCCGACAATGCCTTGCGGAAAGCGGTTCGACAGCTTGCCCATCAGCAACGTTCCCAGAAACGCGCCGAAGTTCAGGATCGCGCCAACATAGATGGCATTTTCCAATGTCAAACCGGCTTGGGAGGCAAGCTTCGTCACCCATGAGATAACGAAATAAAGCGACAGGAAGCCCATGAAAATTCCGACCCAGAGCCAAATCGTTGGCACCAGACGATTTTCGGCGAAAATGGTAGCGAAACCGGCAGCTTTCTGCTGAGCGGACTTTTGCGGCAATTGCTCGACCGACTCCATACCGAGCCTCGCCAGCACATGATTGACGCGTTGCAGAGCATTTTCAGGCCGTTTGCGGACCAGAAAATCGAGCGATTCCGGTAGGAAAAACCAGACGAACGGCAGCACCACCAACGAGGCAATGCCCGCGCCGATCAGCATCATATGCCAGCCGTAGACAGGGAGCAGCGGTGCCATGGCGAGGCCGGTAAAAACCGCTCCAAGCGGATAGCCAGCGGTCATGACGGCCACGGCGAAGGAACGCTCCCTTACCGGTGCAAATTCCGCAGCAAGCGCGGCCATCGAAGCAAGGATCGCGCCGATCCAAACGCCGATGAAGAAGCGCAGGACAACCAGTTCCATGACTGTGGTTACAAAGCCGCTCAGGATCATGGCGATTGTGATTGCCGCGAGGGCCGTAATCGTCAGTGGCCGGCGACCCCATCTGTCTGCAAGCGGCGCAACGAAGAAGCAGCCGATCACCATGCCCGCAAGACTTGCGGAGAACACGACACCAAGCCGCTCCGGTGACAGCGCCCAGTCTGCCGAAAGCGCAGGCGCGATATAGGAAAGGATAACAACATCCATGCCGTCGATGGCGTTCAACAAAAAGCAGATCGCCAGAATGATGACCCTCAACGAAGACCAGTTTTGCGAAGCGCCAATGGCTTCTAACGCAATATTGTCCTGCTTCGTTTGATCAATGGCTTTTCCGTGCACACCCTTGCGGGTTGCAAGTGTCAGTTTTGCGCCATCGGACCCGACGGCATCTATGCTGTTCATCTGTTCCTCCACTCGATCGCATACGTTCCACGTTGCATTTGCAGCGCGGTTCCACCGTCATGATGCGACATTTTTGTCCTCGTGCGCCGAGGACTCACGATCCTCACTCCCCAGCGTGAGGATCGTTATACAGAAATTTGAATATCATTCCAGAAAATAATTTGATTTTAATTTTTGAGGGAATTCATCAAGCTCAGTGTCGCGGCCAGCGCCTGAGCCGCTCTTTCACGCGGCGCCAGCCGCGCGTTCAATTCTTCGGAGGCGATTTCCACACTGATCGGCACATTCGCAGGCAAAGCCGCCAGAAATGCGCGCAGATCAATACCGCCCTGTCCCGGAAACAGCCGCCCGCCGCGGGCAACCCGGATCAGTTCGCTATCGGTGTCGATGAATTCTTTTGGCGCATCGCATATTTGAAAATAATGAATACGCTCGGTCGGAATAGATGTGAGATCATCGACCTTGCCGCCAGTGCGGTCCCAATGCAGAGCGTCGGCAAGCACACCACCATTGGCTTGGCCGGCCTTTTCCACGATGGCCAAAGCCGCTTGTGCGTCCCGCACGCCAGTCCACGGCATGAATTCGAGATCAGCGGTCAAACCATAGCGGCCCGCAAGCTCGGCGAAACGCGCAAAAGTCTGGGTGAGCCGCGCTGGATCTGGATCATCACCAGCAACCAGAATATTTGCAGCGCCGAGCACTGCCGCACATTCCAGAAACGGCAGAAATTCCTCGACCTTTGTCTGCGCTTTCAAACGCACGATCTCGACATCCCCAATGCGAATGCCGGTATCGGACAAAGCTGACCGGGCCTCTCTCAGAACTGCCGGGTCGGTTAAAATGGGATAGGGTCCCTCACCGCTGGCGGCGGCTGGAAGCAAGCGCAGACCAACGCTGTCATAGCCAGTTTCCGCTGCGATGCGGATTGCTTCCGCAGGAGCGAGATCGGGAACGGTGAGGAATGCGAGTACGAAATGCCTGTTCATGTCGTTCACACCGCGCAAAGAAAATCGACCATCAGATCGCGTACTTCGACGAACATATCAGCGCCGGTGATTGTGCCGCAGCCGATTTCGCGCGCACGCGCCACAAGCGGGGAAATGGCCGGTTTGGTGATCACTTCTCCCACAAACATGTCGGATGCCAGCTTGTCGCCGTCAAAGGGAAGAGCATCGCCTTCCTTCATGCCCGCAGGCGTCGCATTGACAATAACATCAAATCCGGACGGGTCTGATGTGCCCACGCCAATTTTCGCCAGACCCAGAGAAGAAAGCCGTTCGATCAGGCTATCGCGGCGTGCCGCATCCATTTCATGGACCGCCAGTTCCGCGATACCCGACTGAACGAGCGCATAGGCGATTGCCCCACCTGCACCGCCAGCGCCCGCCAGCAAAACCTTTTTGCCTTCCAGCTGGCAGCCAGCCTTACGTAGCGCCGCAACATGGCCCATTCCGTCAAACATCGCGCCTTCCCAGCCTGTTGGGGTCCGTCGCAACGTGTTGACAGAGCCCAGAAACGCCGCCGTTTCGGAAAGACGATCCGCCATGCGCGTGGCTGCGATCTTGTGGGGAACGGTGACAATAATACCATCCAGATTCTGAAGCGCGCGGGCGCATTGCCAGAAACTGGCCAGATCTTCGGGCTTCACGTGGCCCGGTATGCAGATGGCGTTATGCCCCCGGGATTGAAGCATCTCGGTTACACCTTGCGGCGATTTTACCTGTGCGACGGGATCACCGATGACGAAGTGGAGACGCAGCGCGCCATTCAGCTCGGGGGCCATATTTCCTCCAATAATTGAATATAATTCAATTTTCGAATATCATGCCAGAAACAAGCGGTCGAGCGAAAAGCGCCGCTCCAGGTCATTATAAGATCGCTGGAAACGAGCTGTTCCAAAGAAATTGGAAAGGCCGAACGCCGTCACTTCCGCAAAACAATGATTGAAAAACAGAATGTGACATGTCAGTTTTAAATTGACATGTCAGTTTCGCAAATGCTACGTTCATATTATAGACTTTTTGTCCATAATGTGAACACAGGAGGAGCCGTGGTCGCGCAACCGCCCGGGGATATCGACCCCGAAACATTGCGTCGGATGCCCTATCAAAAGCCGCAGCCAGTAGAAATGCTGCCTGATTTGGTGGTGCCCAACGCCATTCCAACCGACGAACGTATCTGGGTTCCACAGTCCGAAAATGTCTGGTTCCGGCCATTGTGCCTCAACCGGTCAGCCGGTTACTGGATGAACCTGTTGAAGGTTCGCAAGTCTGGCGTGCTCAGCCGCCATCGTCATCCTGGCCCTGTCCACGCGCTGGTGCTTAAAGGCAGCTGGCGCTATCTGGAGCACGACTGGATCGCCACCGAGGGGTCCTATGCTTTCGAACCACCAGGCGAAATCCACACGCTGGTTGTCGATGAAGGTGTGGAAGAAATGATCACCTATTTCCAGGTTAATGGTTGCATGTATTACGTCGACCCCTGGGGCAACAATAACGGCTATGAAGATGTCTTCACGAAGATAGACATGTGCCGGAAACATTATGAAGAAATCGGCCTCGGCGCCGACTATGTCGATCAGTTTATCCGCTGATCGCAATCGGTTGCCGGATACAAAATAAGTCAAAAAGGCAGGTTTGAATCCTGCCTTTTTGCAGCACCAGTTGCACGCTCCCATTCTCCCAACCCCTCAAAGAGTTTTCACCATGACCTATGCCCCCGATCTGTTTTCAGGGAAACTAGCGCTCGTCACCGGAGCCACAACCGGCATTGGAGCCGGAATTGCGACCGGCCTTGCCAGGCTTGGCGCGCGTGTCGTCGCCGTTGGCCTCGGTAGCGACCAGTCAAAGCCGGAAGCAGGTCTCGATATCAGCTATCATGAACTGGATGTTTGCGATGCAAATGGCGTTCAGGCGCTGATTGACGGTCTCGACCGGCTCGACATGGTGGTCAATTGCGCAGGCGTCATCCGGCGGCATGAGGAACATGAACTCGACGTGTTTGAAAAAGTGCTCGCCATCAATCTTACCGGCACGATGCGCGTCTGCACGGCAGCGCGCAGCAAACTCGCGGAAGGCAAAGGCGCCATCGTCAACACCGCTTCCATGCTGTCCTTCTTCGGCGGCGGGCTTGTCCCCGCCTATAGCGCCAGCAAGGGCGGCGTGGCTCAGCTCACCAAATCGCTGGCTATCGCCTATGCTTCCGACGGCATCCGGGTGAATGCTGTTGCACCCGGCTGGATCGCCACGCCGTTGACACAGGCTTTACAGGACGACCCCACGCGTTCCGGGCCCATCCTCGACCGCACCCCGATGAAGCGCTGGGGCAAGCCAGAGGATATTGCTGGCGCTGTCGCGTTTCTTTGCAGCCCTGCGGCAGCTTTTGTCACCGGTATTGTCATGCCCGTCGATGGCGGCTACCTAATAGCCTAACCAAGGGCCGAAGGACCGCTGAAACAGGGAGAATAGATCCTGACAATGCAGGAAAAAGTACCCGGCACCGCCGCGTTCTCCCGTTTCATGCAGGTCTTGCAGGCTGTCAGCGATCAGGAACAACCGCTGACGACTGCCAGGCTTGCCACGGCGGTCGATTTGCCTCGCCCTACGGTTTATCGCATCGTTGCGGCGCTCAAGGCCGAAGGTATGCTGACGGAAGTTCGGGGATCGGGCCTGTTGTTGCTGGGCCCGCGGCTTATCAGCCTTGCCGCACGCAGCTGGGAGCGTTCGGATTTGAGACAAGCGGCGGAATTGCCGCTGGTGCGGCTGCGCGACGCCATCGATGAGACAATCCATCTGGCGATCCGCAACGGCAATGAAATGATCTATATCGACAAGCTGGAAAGCAACCGGACCGTCAGGATGATGTCCCGGGTGGGCACAAGGGTGCCGCTTCACTCCAGCGCGGTCGGGAAAGCCTGGCTTGCGGCGCTTGATCAGGCTGAAATTCAGGCAACACTCGATACGCTGCCCCTTCCCCAAAGAACGCGCCAAACGATTACCGGTCGCGACGATTTCACCCGTGAAATCGAGGCAACCCGTGAGCGCGGTTATTCGCACGATCTGCAAGAAAACGAGGACGATATCTGCTGTTACGGTCGCGCTATCGTGGATCGCAACAGGCAGGTACTGGGCTGTATCAGTGTCAGCATGCCGCGATATCGGTTCGAGGAAACCCCGGCGGAAGCAATCCTCAGAGCGATGGCGGATTGTGTCCGCGACATCGCCCGTCAGTTTAATGAGTTTAACGGCTGACCCTCACGCAAACACGACGGAGACCGGGCTGCCGATCTCATAAGTTTCGCCAAGTGGCGAAAGCGCCCCGCTTGTCTGATCAATCTCGTAGACCGCGAGCGAATGACCGTCCTGATTGGCTGCAACCAGACAGCGCCCACTCGGGTCGATAGCGAAATCGCGCGGGGTTTCACCCCGGGTCGTGTACCAGCCAACAGCCTCCATTTCTCCACTTTCAGCATGAACCTTGAAAGCGACGATAGTATCGTGACCGCGATTGGATGCGTAGACGAACCGTCCGTTCGGGTGGACGCGGATTGCCGCGCAAGCCGATTCACCGGTAAAGACCGCGGGCAAGGTGGAGATTTCCTGGATCAGCCGGATTGCATCGTCGCCAAGGGCATATGCGCTGACCGAGCATCCCAGTTCATGCACAACGAAGAGCTTCGACCCATCGGTCGAAAGCGCCATATGCCGGGGCAGATACCCGCCTCTGGTTTTCACCACGCGATCGGGAGTTGTTGCTATCAAGCCTTCAGCAAGTGAATAACGCGCAATCTCATCCGTTCCTGCATCGCAGATCAGAACGTGGTTGCCATCGGGAGTGACCGCTGCGCAGTGAACATGCGGTCCTTCCTGCCTGCTCTCGTTGGGACCCGTCCCACTGCGCTGAACATTGACAACCACTCCGGTCGGAACACCGGCGGCGTCGAGTTCGCAGGTTATGAAATTTCCGCTCAGATAGTTGGAAACAAAAAGCCTGTCTTCGGCTTTGTCCAGCGCAACGTGGCAAGGCCAGTCGCCCATCGCATCGACGCGACCGAGCAAGCGTATATCGCCCGAGGCTTTATCGAAGCTGAGCGCTGCCGCCGCAGCGCCATCCTTGGCAGAAAGTTCCTCGACGGCATAAAGCGTCTTCTTATCGGCAGATAGCGTCAGATAAGTCGGGTTGCGAAGCCCCGCGAATTGCGAAACCGGTGTGATCCGACCGCTTTCGCTCGAAAGCCGAAGAACGCTGATCCCCTGCCCGCGCGCCTGCACATGGGGTAGCGAATCCGTATAGCTGCCAATGATCAGGGTGATTTCGTCCGGATTGTTATTCTGTTCGGTCATGATTGGGGTCTCCTCCATTCATTGGGCGATGCGGGCGTAAAGATCGTCCTGCGGATGATAGCCGAGGAAGCGTTTGCCATTGTCGAGGCTCCAGTCTGAACCGGCATTCGCCGATACACCGTTAACCACAATGCCTTGCTCCGGCCAAGCGTCGCTCGATGCGGTAACGCTGGTAAAGACAAGCTGTTCGAAATCGCCGTTGGATAACCACATATTGCGGAACCATCGCAATGTGCGCGCTTCCTCTGCGTCGGCGGTGCTGGTCGCGCTCTGCCCGCTGGGCGAGCCGGAGGTGCTGATATCGGCAGGGTCGTTGTCGCCGGGCAACGCCCAACCGACGCGCAACGACACAGCGCTCAGACGTCCCTTGGAACCAGCGGCAAGACCGGCGACGAAACGCTCACCCATGATCTTGGAGGAACCATACGCCGTCGAGTCGATATCCTTCGTGCCATCGTTCCAGCGGGTGCCCGGCGCTGGCGCCAGTTCCTCGCGGAGGGCACCCGGAGCCATGGTGGCGGCCAATTCGCCATCCTTGTATCCGCCCATCGCGTGATTGGACGAGCAGAAGACATAACGGGCGACGCCATGCTCAAGACAAGCGAGTCCGAGATTGACGGTCATGTCGAATGACGCAGCCGCTTCGGACCATGTGGAGTCCGGCACGGGGTTTTTTGCGGCAAAATGAACAACGGCATCCACGCCTTCAAGGTGCTGACGCCAGCTTCCGTTCGCATCGGTCAGATCGGCCACCACGACTTCGATCTTGTCGTTCTCCGGTTTCGGTGGCGTGCGATTGGGCGAATAGAAACCAATGACTTTCTCGCACCAGGGCGCTGCGGCCAGTGCTGCGACTGCCTTCGCGCCCAGATTTCCACCAGCGCCCGTCACAATCACCGTTTTTGTCGTGCGCAATTTGGCATCCTTCTCCATATGTCTCACTCCCTTTCGGTATCTTTTCGCCTTTCAGCGCATGAATCGTTTGAACAGGCTAGATGCCGTGTCTCGTCTCTTGCGGTACAGAATAGTCGTGCAGCGGACGAAACCCTCAGCGCACCCTTGTTGAGGGTCGTAATATCGGGGCATCCAAGAAGTCCCAGCCCGCGGTCCACCTCTGACGACAGGATGCCGATGGCATGCCGCGCGCCAGCCTCACCGCCTGCGGCCAGACCATAAATCCCAGCGCGGCCGATCAGCACAAGATCAGCTCCCAGAGCCTTCGCCTTGAGAATATCGGTGCCGCGTCGGAAGCCGCCATCCAGCATGATAGCAAGCTTGCCTTTCAGCTCGGCGGCAATTTCCGGAAGCACTTCCAGAGCCGACACCGCACCGTCAAGCTGACGTCCGCCGTGGTTGGAAATCACGATCCCATCGGCGCCGCAATCGAACGCCAGCCTTGCATCCGCTGCCGTCGAGACACCTTTCACGATGAGTTTTCCCGGCCACAGATCGCGCAGCCAACGAATGTCGTTCCAGTTGAGAGATGGATCAAGCTCGCGACCCAAAACCGCCGACGCACCTTTGGCAGAGTCCTGTCCCGGTGGCAGAAGGTCACCAAGATTCTTGAAACGCGGCAAACCATGCGGGATCGGCACGTCCAGCAACCAGCGCGGATGCAGAGCCGTGTCGATAAGGTTGCGCAGATTGAGCTTCATGGGGCGGCGAAAATTGCGAAGGTCCCATTCGCGATTGCCATAGACCGGAATATCCGTCGTGACCACAAGACCCTGAAACCCAGCTGCCTTGGCGCGTTCGGCGACTTTCCGGACGAATTCGCGTGTCCGGTACATATAGACCTGCATCCACAAGGTGCCGCCTGCATGCTCGGCGACATCTTCCATCGAGGTATTTGAGACATTGCTGAGCGTGAACGGAATGCCAGCCTTCGCAGCGGCGCGCGCAAGCTTCAGGTCGCCCTGATGCGTGAGCATTCCATTAAAGCCGGTCGGCCCGATCGCAAACGGGCTCGCGACACGCTGGCCG
Organism: Ochrobactrum soli; assembly: GCF_003664555.1. Taxonomy (NCBI): domain Bacteria; kingdom Pseudomonadati; phylum Pseudomonadota; class Alphaproteobacteria; order Hyphomicrobiales; family Brucellaceae; genus Ochrobactrum; species Ochrobactrum soli. The sequence continues at coordinate 65,546 of NZ_RCHH01000014.1, forward strand.
AAGAGCTCGACCGACTGGTTTCGACTGGTCACATCGACAAGCGTGCGCGGCAGAAAGCCGATCTGTTCGAAGACTTCCCGGTTGCGGCGCAACGTCACCTCGTCATCCGCTCCGCCTTCGACATATTCGAAGCAGAAATTCGGCGTTCGGCGGCGCGCGATCAAACGCAGTTCCTCGATGTTGCGGGCGCGTCTGAAATCCCAACCGGCGTAATATCGTCTTTTCATCAAATTCTCGCTGTCCGTTGCAGAATATGCCCATGCAAACAGAAATGTAACATGTCATTAATTGTATTAATGGCTCCGCACCTTCTGCCTGCGGAGCCACTATCTGGAAAATTCGTCAGCCGCTGTGATAGCCACCATCAACCGGCAATACGGCGCCGGTGACGAAAGCTGCCGCAGGTGACGCAAGGAAAAGCGTCGGCCCGACCAGATCGTCCACCGTGCCCCACCGCTTCAGCGCCGAGCGCTGCGCGATCTTGTCCGCACTGTCCTCGACCTGCCAGAGGTCTTTCGTCATGTCGGTCTTGTGATAGCCCGGCGCGACCGCATTGACGCGCACGCCGTCACGACCATATTTATGCGCCATGGCGCGGGTCAGACCGACGATACCCGCCTTGCTCGCGGTGTAGGCGGGCACGGTTTCATCGGCAAGATAGCTCAGCATCGACGCCACATTGATGATATTGCCGCCGCTCGCCTTCAAGAGAGGATAAGCGCTGCGGGCAAGGCGCATGGCGCTCGACAGGTTGATATCGATCACATTCAGGAATGTATCTTCATCCCATTCCTTGTCCGGGCGGGAAATGCCCTGACAATTCACCAGAACATCCAGACGTTCCAGTTTGGCAAAAAATGCATCAGCGGCTGGCGCATCGCGCACATCCAGACGCTGGAACGACAGCCGGTCAGTCGCAAACTGTGCGGCCTCTGCGATACGCTGTTCGGAACTGCCCGTCGCGATGACGGTCGCACCGGCTTCGGCAAAACCGCGCGCCATGGCAAGCCCGATGCCGCTGGTGCCGCCGGAAACGATCACAACTTTGCCGTCAAATACCGGCTTTGCGAATGTGCTTACATCCATTTTGATTAACCTCCTCATTTGTCCTTGAAATCACGAAGCTAGTGCCCTGAGCGCCGAAACCACCATGTTGGCTGTAACGGGCATCGGCTCGTTGTGAATAATCTCGCCTTCGCGGGTGGCGCGCCTTGCGACGACGCTAAGTTTTTGTTCCGTCACCTCAGTTATGCCGATATCGGACAGGCGGGTGGGAAGGCGCACCGATTGACAAAAGCTGCGTACGCGCTCGAATTCTTCTGTTTCGCCAGCAATGAGCAGTCCCGCCAGCACGCCGATCGCGACCTTTTCGCCATGCAGATGATGGTGCACGTCATCCAGTTCGCAAAGGCCATGGTGAATGGCGTGGGCGGCTGCAACGCCGCCGGATTCAAAGCCAATGCCCGACAAAAGAATGTTGGCTTCAACGATGCGTTCCAGCGCCGGGCCTGTCTCGTTGCGGTCGCATTGCGCAAGTGCTTCTTCACCGAAGGCAAAGATTTCGTCCCGGCATCTGGAGGCAATGGCAAAAGCCAGATTGGTGCCGGGCAGACCCATACAGTTCGCCGCACCACTTCGGCGGCAGGCCTCGGCCTCATAGAAGGTGGCAAGTGCATCGCCGATCCCCGCCGCCAGAAAACGGGAGGGAGCGCGCGCGATCAGCAGCGTATCGACAAGGACGAGATCAGGATTGCGCGGCAGGAACAGATCATAGGCAACCGTACCATCATCGCGATAAACCACGGCAAGCGCACTGCACGGCGCGTCGGACGCGGCAATTGTCGGCACGACGACAACCGGAAGGCCGAGCCGGTGAGCGACAGCCTTGGCCGTATCGAGCACCTTGCCACCGCCGATCCCGACGATCAGGTCTGAGGACGATGTGGCGGCCAGTTTCTGGACATGCTCCACTTCCGCTTCCGAACACTCGGCGCCATGTCTGACAGCCACCGGCTGCATGGCCTCGCCGAAGGCGGAACACAGGCGCGGTTCCAGCTCCGCGAAAAGAAAACCGTCCAGAAGCGCCAAAGGTTTGACGCCAAGTTCGCGACTGTGCTGCCCCAGTTGCGCGAAGACATTGGGGCCCTGGATATAGCGGCCCGGAAAACGAATGCCACGGACGGAAGACAGGTTGCTCATGAAGCCCCTCCGATCCGCACCACGATTTTCCCAAGTACGTTACGCTCGCGCATGCTCTTGAGCGCATCGACCGCCTCGTCCAGCGAAATGACCTGCTCGATCATCGGGTCAATTTTCTTTTGCTGCAAAAGCGCCAGCATGGCGTCGCCCATCACGGCGAAGTCTCGCTGGGTGGGAACATGCCCGGCGGCATAGGCGCCGCCCAGCGCCACTTCATGGATGGAAGCGGCATAGGTATAGGGCGGAACCTCACGCAAAACCGGCATGGGATCGATGCAGAGCAGATGCCCGTTATAACGGATCAGATCTAGTGACTGCCGCGCATCGCCGGGATTGGCGACCTCCAGCATGATATCGGCTCCGTAACCATTGGTGAGCGCGTGCACGTGTTGCTTCAGATCTTTTGCATGGCGGTCCAGAACATGATCCGCACCAAGCGATCTTACGCGCGGTTCCTGATCCTTGCGCGCCAGAGCGATGACGGTCGCGCCTGTGGATTTGGCGATCTGCATGGCAAAGCCGCCCACGGCGCCGCTCGCGCCCTGAACAAGTACGGTCTGCCCTGCTTCCACGTGCGCCTTGCGCACCAATGCCTGATAGGCCGTCAGGCCGGCACAGGGTAGCGCCGCCGCAGACGTCGCCGCTATGTCGTCTGGCAATCGGGACAGGACGTGGCTGTCAGCCAGTGCAAATTCGGCCAAAACGCCCTGCCGGTTAAGGTCGCTGTGCCATAGGACTCGATCCCCCACGTTCCAGCCCGTCACGTCCGGTCCCAGACTGTCGATCACGCCTGCGCCATCAAGGCCAACCACATGCGCGCCGGTTCCTTGCCACCATGGCGCAAAGCCGGTCGCAAGTTTCCAGTCCACGGGATTGAGCGATGCCGCCTCAACGCGGACGCGGACCTGCCCTTTAGAAGGTTGTGGACGCGGAATCCGGCGCAGGCTGACACCCTCCATCTTCTCGTCCGGCGCATCGCAAACGACGGCCCACATCAATGGCTCGCCTGAAACATGTAACATGTTAGAAATTTCTGCACTGCGGTCGGGATTTGTCATGCCGTCACTCGTCCATCAGACCGGCGTAATAGACTTCAGAATAGCCGATGTGCTGGCGCAGGAGTTTGCGCACCGCTTCCACATCATTGGCTTCGATTGCATCGCGCAATCCCTTATGCTCGCTGAGCGAATGTTCGACATGCTGCGGCTGTTGGCTGAAACGCGTGCGGAGCGCGGCAAAGCGGCTATTAACCTTGCTGGTGAATGTTTCCTCCAGGAAAGGCGAACATGCACTTTCCACGAACAGAAGATGCAACCGCGTATCGAGCTTTTGATATTCATCAATTGCCCCGCGTTGGGCGCAATCGACCATCTCGTCATAAATCTCGCTGACGCTGCGCTGCAACACACGCAGGCTGCGCTGCATGGCAAGAGAAATTGCCTCAAGTTCCAGCGCCGTGCGCAGCTCGGACAGAGCCTGAAGCTCCTGCGGCGTCGGCTTGAAAACAAAAGTTCCAGACTGCGCCCGGATTTCAATCAGCCCTTCTGCTTCAAGGCGGATATAGGCCGAACGGATTGGTGCCTTCGTGACCTGATAAAGTTCCGACAACTGGCCTTCCGAAATCTTCTCGCCCAGCGCAAATTCGTTGTTGACGATATCGGCGCGCAGTCGTTCCAGCACGATCTCGGATACCGGTTTCGGTCGGACGATTTTTGCAATCGTTTTCTTGGATCTCATATCATCCTGCCCGCTTGCTACCCATGGCACCGGTCACAGTACCGGCCATGGCTTCAACTGCCTTTGCCGCAATCACAAGTGTCGTCGAGTTGGTATTGCCACTGATGATGTTCGGCATTGCGGAAGTATCGCCGATTCGCAAGCCCTCGACACCCATCACTTTGAGATCGCTGGTGACAACCGCATTCGGATCGTCCTCGCGCCCCATTCGCGCTGTACCGACCGGATGATAAACGGTTTTGACGAATGCCCTTACATGTTTGGCCAGCTCTTCATCCGTATCCTTGCCGGTGCCCGGAAAGATTTCGCGGTCGACCATATGCTTGAGCGGCGCCGAATTCAGCACTCTGCGCGCCTGACGCAAGCCCGCGATAGACAGGCGCAGATCTTCCGAATCGGACAGATAATTCGGGTTCACCAGGGGCTGTTCGTCAGCCCTTCCAGAATTCAGCCGTACCGTTCCCCTGGACGCCGGACGCAACACACAGGAATTGATGGTGACGCCATAGCTCGGCTTCAGATCGGTTGTGCCCCGGTCGAGATAAACCGACGGAATACAGAACTGCTGTATCTTCGCGTCGTTGGAGAAATCATCCGGGTCGAAGAACGAACCGGCTTCCACCCCGTTCGATGTGACCGGACCGCTTTTGAACAGAAGATATTGCAGGCCATTGCGGATCTGGTTCCAGCCTTTATCCTGCCCGAAATAGCCGTATTTGCCGTTGCAGAAGGCAAGCACCGGCACCTCGGTGTGATCCTGAAGGTTTTCGCCGACGCCTGCGCGATCCAGCACAACATCGATGCCGTGCGCCTTCAGATGCTGCTGCGGACCGATGCCCGACAGCATCAGGATTTTCGGCGTGGCGATGGCCCCGGCGCAAAGCACCACTTCCTTTTGCGCCTCGATCTCGGTTACGGCATTGCCACGCGAGAATATTACGCTCTTTGCACGTCCGTTTTCGATGCGCACGCGATGAACGAGGCTGCCGCTTGATATATCGATGAGCCCCGTTTTCGTCGCCGGATAGAGGAAAGCATCGGCTGCCGAACAGCGTCGACCATTATGCGTGTTGAGCTGGAAAAAACCCGCTCCGGTCTGCTGACCGCGATTGAAGTCAGCCTTGAAGGGCAGGCCTGTGGCCTGCGCTGCCTGCACATAAGCCCGCGACAACTCATTGACATGCAACGGGTCGGAGACTTTCATCGGTCCTTCGCTGCCATGCAGATCGTCGTTGAAACGGTTATTGCCTTCAATGGCGCGAAAAAGTGGCAGCAGTCGCTCGTAACGCCAGCTCTCGTCGCCGGTCGCCTCCACCCAGCGGTCGTAATCGGTGGACTGGCCACGGATATAAACCATCGCATTGACCGAAGACCCGCCGCCGATGACGCGGCCGGACGGAATGACCGGTGTGCGTCCATTGAGCTGTTCCTGTCGTACCGACTGGAAAAACCACATATAGCGCGCAGCATTCAGCAACTTCACATAACCTGCCGGCATCTGGATCAGCGGATTGCGATCCGATCCGCCCGCTTCGAGAACCAGAACACTTGCGCCCTGCTCGGCCATTTTAGCCGCGATATAGGAACCGGACGTGCCGCCACCGACGACGATATAATCATAAGCCTTGCGCGTCATTTGAACTGGTCTTCCTTTGCCGCATGAAACAGAAGCAGTTGCGACGGATCGATGGAAATCGTGATCGCCTCACCGCGTTCCACACGAATATCCGGCGCTGTAACGATGGATATGCGGGTCGCGCCGACATCGGCAAAGACAATGCTGTGATCCTGCAATTCCTCGGTAATGAAGGCTTTGGCTTTCAACTGGATCGGACCATGCGCGCCGAGTTTCAGGAAATGCGGTCGCACGGCGATCTGTCCCTGCGGCCCGACCTCTTGCAGACGCGGCAGCAGATGGTCCGGCAGATCGATATGATTGCCCTCCACATCCAGTGCACGGTTAGAGGCTGCCTTATAGGGGAGAAAATTGATCGGCGGCTCGCCGACAAATCCCGCCACAAAGGCATTTTTCGGGCGTTGATAAATCTCCGATGGGACGTCGAATTGCTGGATATTGCCGTTGCTCATCACCATGATGCGGTCGGCGAGCGCAAGAGCCTCTTCCTGATCATGGGTCACATAGATCATCGTATGGGCGAATTCCTGATGGATCGCCTTGATGAACCGCCGCATGCGATAACGCTGACGCGTATCGAGATGGCTGATAGGCTCGTCCAGCAAAAAGACCGACGGCTTTCTGACCAAGGCGCGCGCCAGTGAAACACGCTGCGCCTGCCCCGACGACAGACCGCCCGGACGCAACGAGAGCAAAGACTCCAGCTCCATCTTGGATGCGATGTCGCGCACACGCTTTTTTACCTCCGCATCGCTCATGCCGGATGCGCGCAGGGGAAAGGCGATGTTTTCGAAAACGGTAATCGGCGCATAGAGTGCGTAATTCTCAAAGCTCATGGCGACGTTGCGATCGCGAGCGCGCACATCGTTGACCTTTTTACCGTCGAAATAAATGGCGCCATCCGAGACAGTTTCAAGGCCAGCGATCATGCGCATGGTCGAGGACTTGCCGCAGCCGGAAGGCCCCAAAATAGCAACGAATTCACCGTCATTAATCTCAAAATTCAGCGGGTGCACGGCTTCCACGGTGCCGTATCGCTTGACGAGGTTTTCCGCTCTTATCGATGCCATGTGTCAGGCCCTTCCTTCCAGAGCCTTTTCGCCCTGGAACAACTGAAACTTGCCGGGATCGATTGCAACGCCGACCCTGTCACCAGCGCGCACAGAGGTCGTTGTCGGCAGCGATATCGACACCTGATCCCCACCCACATTGACGACGGCAATATTCGCATAACCAAGATGCTCGACGACGCTGACCTGCCCTGCAATCGTGCCGGACTTACCTGCTTCGCCAAGCGAAACCGCTTCCGCCCGGAAGCCGGCCTTGAGATCATCCAGCTTGCTGAAGCGGCTGAAATGTTCATCGGAGACAATCTTTTCACCGGCCAGGCTTGTCAGTCCGACGCTCTTGCCTTCGCCTGTCACACGCACGGAAACGAAACTCATTGGGGGATCGCCAATGAAGGAGGCAACAAAAGCGTTTTCGGGCCTGTGGTAAAGCTCCGCAGGGGTTCCAACCTGTTCCAGCTTGCCCAGATTGAGCACCGCGATGCGGTCGCCGAGCGCCAATGCCTCACGACTGGAGGTGGTGGTGAACACCACGGTCGCATTGAGGTCTTGCGCAAGCGCCTTGAGTTCAGCCCGCATCTGGTGACGCAGCTTTGCGTCAAGGTGGCCGATGGGTTCGTCCAGAAGATAAATGTCGGCCGGGCGGATGATAGCGCGTCCCAAAGCCACGCGCTGACGCTGCCCGCCAGACAGGAAGCCCGGACGGCGATCGAGCAGATGGCCGATGCCGAGCATCCCCGAGACCCGCTTGACCCTCTCTTCGACTTCCGCACGCGACATCTTGCGCGCCTTGAGCGGAAAGGCGAGGTTTTCGCCGACGCTCAGATGCGAATAAAGCGCGTAATTTTCAAACGCCATCGCAGCATCGCGCCGTTCGGGCGGCAGCGGCAACAGGGAAACGCCGTCGCGCTGAATATCGCCCGATGTCGGCCTGGTGATGCCGCCCAAAAGGTTGAGCATCGTTGACTTTCCGGCACCTGCTGGACCGTAGAGAACGAAGAAGCTACGCTTTTGAATATCCAGATTGATCTTGCGCAGCGCAACCGTTCGCAAGCCGTAACGTTTATGGACGTTGACAAAACTATACATGGTCAGTCCACCTCTTTCATGAGGGCGGCGATTTCAGCTTCGGCCAGCGCACGCTCCTTGCGGCAGCTTTGACGGGCGAAAATGAAGAAGCCAATGGCGAGTATGGCGGCGACGATATTCATGATCGTGACCGAAAACCCACGGTCAGGAAAATGTGCTTCAAGAAAGCAGAGCCAGAAGAAGACAACGCCGATGTAGATCATCACGGACTTGAAGCCCGCATCCCAGATTTGTGAGAAAGACATCGTTACCCCCTCACCGCGCCGAAAGTCAGTCCGCGGACCATATAGCGCTGCATCAAAAGGACGAAGAGAAGCATCGGCGCGACCGAGATCGTTGCCGCTGCTGCGACGGGACCCCAGAGAATGCCTTGCAGGGTGAAGAAGCTTTCAACGCCGACCGTCACCGTCGAGGCAAATTTGCGGGTGAGAATGTAGGCGAAGAGGAACTCGTTCCAGCAAAAAATCAGGGTGAAAACCGTGGTCACGGCAATGCCGGGTGCAGCCAGCGGTAACGTCACCTTGCGCAGTACTTTCATGCGACTGAGACCGTCCATACGCGCCGACTGTTCCAGTTCACGCGGAATGTCCTGAAAGAAGCTGACCAGAAGCCAGATGGCGAACGGCAGATTGAACATCACATAGGACACGATCAATGCGCCATGCTGGTCGAGCCCCAAATGCATGAACTTGCCAAATCCGGTGCGCCCGATATCGCGAAAGATCAGAAAATAAGGCAGGATCACCGCAATGGCTGGCATCATCTTGGTGGACAGGATGAAGAACAGCACATGACCATCGCCAACATTATAACGGGCGAAACTGTAAGCCGCGAGCGAGCCGACAACGATCACGATTGCAGTCGAGATCACCGAAATGATGAGCGTATTGCGCACATAGAAAAGGAACCCCTTGTCAAAGAGCGCATGCTGGTAGTTTTCCAGTGTCGGCGTGAAGAAAAACTGGGGTGGCGACACCATGATCGCCGATTCCGGCTTGAAGCTCGTCAGCAGCATCCAGAAAATCGGAAAGAAAAAGAACAGAAGTACGACAAGGATCGCCGCATAGCGCAGAATTTCTTTCAGTGGTGATGTCTTGTGTTGCAACATCTCATGCCTCCCCTGCACGATCGGTGAACTGCTTGAGCAAAGGCTTGAGCGCGAAGATTGACGCCACAAGCATCACGTAAAGGAAAAAGACAGCCATGGTCGAAGCATAGTCCATGCGGAAAAGCTTCAAGCCTGTGCGATAGAGATAGAAGGTCATGGTTTCCGTCGAGGTGCCAGGACCACCCTGCGTCAGCACCGCGACCGCATCATAGAGACGAACGCAATCAATGGTCCGCAGCACGAGAATCAGGAACAGAACCGGCTTGAGCAATGGAAAGGTCAACGTGCGCAGGACGCGCCATGTGGATGCGCCGTCCAGTTCGGCAGCCTCGAAAGGTTCCTTGGGCAGCGCCTGAAGCCCGGCCAGCACGATCAGGGCCACAAAGGGCGTCCACTGCCAGACGTCAAAAATAATGACGGACCAGAGCGCGATATTGAAATCGCCGAGCCAGTTGGGCTCCGGCAGACCGAAGGCGCCCAGCACCCAGTTTACGACGCCGAACTGCGTATCATAGAGGTAGCGCCAGAACAGCCCCGTCACGGCAGCCGAAGTCGCCAGAGGCAGGATCATGATCGATCGGATGAGGCCCTTGCCATAGCTCGCCCCGTGGATGAGAAACGCAATCGCTATGCCGAACGACATTTGCAGGCCGACCGATACGATGGTGAATTTCAGCGTTATCCAAGCCGCAGCCCAGAAGGCCTGGTCGGCAAATATCGTGCGGAAATTGTCGAGCCCGATATAGTCTCCCAGTTTACCACGCGAGAGGTCGGCAAAACGGAAAGATACGTCCACCGCATAATAAAGCGGCAACAGCGCGAAGATAATGATGACCAGCATCGCAGGAACGATAAGCAGGACCGAGAATGCGCGGTCGGACGCCACCTTTGCAGGTGGAGCATGATAACTGTTCATGACAGGAATCCGGTCTGTTTCTGAGTAGGGGTACCGGAGCGGCCTGCGGGTGCCGTCGGGCGGAAACCGCTCCGGGTGGATGTTGGGCATTTCAACCGGAAGGCTCAATGCTTCCAGAAACATGCCAGTTGATCCGCTGTCGGGATACCGTCCGACAACGATCTGGTTTACTTACCGATAGGGCAAGGACCGCCGCAGATTTTTTCAACTTCAGTCGCAAGGCTTTCAGCCGCCTGCCGTGCGGTCAACTGACCTGCCGCCGCTGACTGCAACGGAATTTGCATCGTGTTGTAGATCTTGGCGCTAAATGGAGAGGAGACGAGATTGGACGTGAAACCGTTCATGCTCTCGAAGACCTGGGCCAGCGTTGCATATTCGCCATTGGTCTTGCGCGCTTCCGGCGTCTGGAACTTCGGATCGGTCAGGATCGACATCAGTGTCGTCGCACCGCCATAGGATGCAAATTTCGCCTGCGCTTCCGGTCCTCCAATATGGGCAATGAACTTCATTGCCATATCCGGATTTGCCGAACTCGACGAAACTGCCAGAAGGAAGCCGCCGACATAAGACATTTTACCCGGTGCCTCCGCGACGGCCATTTTCGCTCCGGGCACGCTTTCCTCGGTTTTGACCGCATTTGGCCATTGGTCGAGGAAGAAGTCATGCGTCATCGCAATCTGGCCGTCGCGCATCTGGTTCATGACACCGTCATAGGTGACGGTCAAAGCCGCGGGAGGCGCGAATTTCAAAAGTTCGATATAATCGGACAGGACCTTCTCGACGTCATCGACAGGAACCTTGCCTTCACTGTTCAGCCAGTCGGACTTCATGTCCCACAAAGGCGCCGATAACTCGTCCTGAATGTCGGGAAAACGACCGGCCATCAGACCGACACCGTAGAAGTCTTTTCTCAGAGCTTCACCTTTCAGTTTTTCGCCCGCCTTGCGCGTGAAAAACTCGGCCATATCGCGATGCTGCTTCCAGTCGGCGGGCTTCGCCAGCTCATAACCATATTTGGCTTTAAAGGCGGCCTGCTCCGTTGGATCTTCCCAAAGATCGGCGCGATAGAAGAAGCCCGAGGAATAGGTATAATAAGGCAATCCCCACAGATCGTCCTTATAACGGATCGTCATATTGGCGAGAGTGGGGTGAATATCGTCGATGATGCTTTGCTTGTCTTTCAGAAAATCCGTCATCGGCAGAATGAAGCCGTTTTCTGCAAACTCCGCATATTCCGCGTTGTTGAGCGTCACGACATCATAAGCGCCGGTCTGCCCCACCATCTCGATAACCTGTTTGTTATAGAGCTGGGAATTGTCAATGTTGATGACATTGACCTTCGCGCATTCCTTTTCCTGAAAGTCATTGACGAGCTGCGCCATGGCGTCGGTGTAAAAGCCTGCAATCGTAGACCAGGTGATCTCGACGCGATCCGCGTCGGAACAGGCAGCAGAAGCCGGACTGGACAAGGCGACAAGACAGAGCGCGCTGGCGCCCAGAAGATAATTTCGCATGATTTCCTCCCATTTCCTAATTAGACATGTAACATGTCAGATTGAGAGTCAAGACGGTATTTTCGTGCTATTGCGGATTTGAAATCCTGCCCTGCATGGCGATCGCTGCAAGGTCAGGCGGCATGAAATCCCATGTTGCAGCTGGGGCCTGGCAGAACTGCCGCGCCTCCTCTGCCGAATGAGGTGCAATTTTGCCGTCGGGAGATTAGCCGGCAAATCGATAGTCACGTCGTTCTGCGCGCCGAAATTTGATCACCAACGGCGACTGGGTGCCGTTTCAAGGGCCTGTAAGTTGTCGACGGCACTTATGAAATGACAGACCGAAGACAGCATCGCCGCGTCGAGTCATTGACTTTTTTCAATTGTGACAGTTAAAAACGGGCAAAATTCCTTCAATGGGTCATCCACAAGCGGCTATTTCGACCGCTACATCGCGTTAGTAAACAAGAGTAAATCATGGCAAACGAAGATCTCGAAGCTCGGCACTTAGAGACCTTGGATCGAGATTTGGGCCGTTTCGCCAACCTCGAAACGGCAGCGAGTTACGTTTCACGTCCGCTCGTAGCGCCGGGCGTCGCACTGGTATTTATCATCCTTGCAGGGCTTGGCGCGGCCATGCTGCTCGGTCAGACCAGCCAGACGCTGATTGTCGTCGCCGCGGCCGTTTTTGGCGCCTATATGGCCCTGAACATCGGCGCTAATGATGTGGCCAACAATATGGGCCCTGCCGTCGGCGCCAATGCGTTGAGCATGGGCGGCGCGATTGCGATTGCCGCCGTGTTTGAAAGTGCGGGAGCGCTCATCGCGGGGGCTGACGTCGTGTCCACCGTGGCGACGGGCATCATAGCGCCAGATACGCTCGCCACGCCCATGATGTTCATCTGGGCAATGATGGCGGCTTTGCTTGCCTCTGCCCTCTGGGTTAACCTCGCGACATGGATCGGCGCGCCTGTCTCGACCACTCATGCGGTTGTCGGCGGGGTCGTCGGAGCGGGTGTCGTCGCGGCAGGCCTCGGCGCAGTCAATTGGTCCCAGATGTCGGCCATCGCGGCAAGCTGGGTTATTTCGCCCGTGTTGGGCGCTATCATAGCGGCTGGTTTTATTTGGCTGATCAAGGCCCGTATCGTCTATCGCGCGGATAAAATTGCTGCGGCTCGCGTCTGGGTGCCCATCCTTGTGGGGCTCATGGCAGGGACCTTTGCAACCTATCTGATCATGAAAGGACTGAAGCAGCTGATCGACGTGTCGATCGGGGTAGCCTTGATTATCGGATTGGCATTTGGCATCGGAAGCTGGATTGCCTTGATCCCGGTCATTCGCCGCCAGTCCCGGGGCCTCGAAAACCGTAACAAGTCGCTTAAAGTCCTGTTTAGCATTCCGTTGGTCGTGTCGGCTGCTTTGCTCAGCTTTGCCCACGGCGCGAATGATGTCGCCAATGCTGTCGGGCCACTCGCGGCAATTGTCCAGACATCACAGACTGGCACGCTAACTGACGGCGTTGTAATACCACTCTGGGTCATGCTGATTGGAGCCTGCGGCATTTCCTTCGGCTTGTGCTTGTTTGGTCCCAAACTCATTCGCATGGTTGGCAATCAGATCACAAAGCTGAACCCGATGAGGGCCTATTGCGTCTCACTCTCAGCCGCAATCACGGTCATTCTGGCCAGCTGGCTGGGGTTGCCCGTCAGCTCGACCCACATTGCCATCGGTGCGATCTTTGGGGTCGGCTTTTTCCGCGAATGGGACACAGAACGGCGGTTGAAGAAAGCACGCCAGGCTCTACCACTGAATTCTGTTCCCGTAGAAGAGCGTCGCCGTCGCAAGCTGGTTCGCCGTTCGCATGCACTGACCATTGCTGCCGCCTGGGTAGTGACTGTCCCCGCCGCCGCGATCCTCTCCGCCATCCTGTTTGCGCTGCTGAACCAAATCTCCGCTGGAGTCTCCTGACCAGACCAAAAAACTCCGTCTCCTTGACCCGCCGAGGACAGTAATCGCCGCTTAGCTCCAACACATGGAACCTCAGCTGGTCTGGCCGGTTATCCTTGATGCGTGCGAGGAGGAGAGTGGCAATTGAGCGATTTCGATCTTTACTACTGGCCAGTACCATTCCGCGGCCAGTTCATTCGAGGAATTCTGGCTTATGCTGAATGTTCCTGGGATGAACATGATTTCGGCCAGATTGAAGAAGTCATGCGCCTTGATGTCGAGGAGCAGCCGATCGCATTTATGGGCCCACCGGTGCTGATTGATCGTCCGCGCAATTTTGCGGTGTCACAAATGCCCGCGATCGCCATGTACCTCGGAGAAAGGCTGGAACTCCTGCCAACAACAATCGAAAAACGAGCACTGACAGCCAAGATTGTAAACGATGCCAACGACGTCATCGATGAACTGACGCTCGACGGCGGGCGTGAAATGTGGACGCGTGAAAAATGGACCGAATTCGTTCCCCGACTACGCCAATGGCTCCGCATTTTTCAAGATACTGGCAAGCGAAACGGGCTTAAAGTCGATACAGGATTTATGCTTGGAACTGAAAAGCCCGGCATCGCCGACATAGTGACTTCTATCGTTTGGTCTACGATGGCCGACAGGTTCGCTATAATTGAGTCCATAATCAAAGATTCCTCACCGATGATATGGGGTCTTTCCAAGCGGATGCAGGAGATACCGTCGCTGGCTGCGCTGGATACCAAAAGCTTCAATGATTATGGCGATGCCTATTGCGGCGGAGAAATCGAGAAGTCGCTTCGGAAAGTCGCGACCTAGAGCGGTTCCGGTTCAAACGGAATCGGGGAACCACTCTATCTATTTGTTTTTACGCATTATCCCACATGCAGGCCCGGTGCTTCCTGTCCTGTGCTTTCGACATATTCGGTATAGCCGCCACCATATTGCTGAATGCCATCCGGTGTGAGTTCCAGCACGCGATTGGAAAGCGCCGCCAGAAAACGACGATCATGCGATACGAAAAGCATCGTGCCTTCATAAGATGAAAGCGCTTTGATAAGCATTTCCTTGGTGTCGAGATCCAGATGGTTCGTCGGCTCATCGAGTACGAGGAAGTTCGGCGGATCGAACAGCATCGCGGCCATGACCAGCCGCGCTTTTTCACCACCGGACAGCACCCGGCATTTCTTCTCAATATCATCCCCGGAGAAGCCGAAGCAGCCAGCTAGCGCGCGCAACGGAGCCTGCCCTGCCTTTGGAAAACGCTGCTCCAGCCATTCGAGAATAGTGCTGTCGCCGTCCAGAATATCCATCGCGTGCTGCGCAAAATAGCCAAGTTTTACGCTGGCGCCGAGATTCACAATGCCCTGATCTGGTTCCGCTGCACCTGCGACAAGCTTCAGCAGCGTCGATTTACCGGCGCCATTGACGCCCATGATGCACCAACGCTCACGGCGGCGAACCATGAAATCCAGCCCATCATAGATCGTGCGACTGCCGTACGTTTTGTTAACGCCCTTGAGACTGACCACGTCTTCTCCCGAACGCGGAGCGGGCGCGAATTCGAAAGCAACCGTCTGGCGCCGACGCGGTGGCTCCACGCGATCAATTTTTTCAAGCTTCTTCACACGACTCTGCACCTGCGATGCATGAGAGGCGCGCGCCTTGAAACGTTCAATGAACTTGATTTCTTTGGCCAGCATTGCTTGCTGACGCTCGAACTGGGCCTGTTGCTGCTTTTCGTTCAGCGCACGCTGGCCTTCATAAAAGGCATAATCACCCGAATAGGAATTAAGCGAGCCGCCATCGATTTCAATAATCTTGGTGACGATGCGGTTCATGAATTCGCGATCATGCGATGTCATCAACAGCGCGCCATCGTAGTTCTTGAGAAAAGCTTCGAGCCAGATCAGGCTTTCAAGATCAAGATGGTTGCTTGGTTCGTCGAGCAGCATAACATCGGGCCGCATCAGCAAAATACGGGCAAGCGCCACGCGCATTTTCCAGCCGCCGGACAATTTGCCGACATCGCCGTCCATCATTTCCTGACTGAAACTCAACCCAGCCAGAACTTCACGCGCACGGCCGTCCAACCCGTAGCCATCGAGTTCCTCATAGCGGGCCTGAACCTCGCCATAGCGCTCGATGATCGCATCCATCTCATCGAGCCGATCGGGATCGCACATGGCCGCTTCCAGTTCGCGCAGTTCCCCCGCAACGATGCTGACCGGCCCGGCGCCGTCCATGACTTCAGCGACAGCCGAACGTCCGCCCATTTCGCCGACATTCTGGTTAAAATAACCAATCGTCACGCCTTTTTCGACCGTGACCTGACCTTCATCCGGCAGTTCTTCACCGGTGATCATGCGGAAAAGCGTTGTCTTGCCAGCGCCATTTGGTCCGACAAGACCGATCTTTTCACCACGGTTCAATGCGGCGGAGGTTTCGATAAACAGAATGCGATGGCTATTCGACTTGCTGATATTGTCGATACGGATCATGAGTGTGGGAGGCCTTGTGATAACTTGGCCTTCCTATGGCATGCCTTGCTCGCGCTGTCACGGGGCACGGCGCAACCCGCGTCGCTAATTTTTCTCTTGAAACAGGAACGGGCAAATTGGCCATTGTTCGACGGGCAAGGCGGAAGCAACGCCGAACTACGCCGCTCGATCCCTTTCAACGCGATTTCGTCCGTGTTGCTTGGCACGATAGAGATAGCTGTCGGCGCGGGCGATTGCCGATTTAAACGGCTCGCCCTGTTCCAGCACTGTTACGCCAAAGCTCACGGTCAGCTGCAGATCGGCAGATATATGGCGCCATCGTCTGGCTGCAAATGTCTGGCGCAAATCCTCGGCCAGAGTGGTTGCAACCGCCGCAGAAGTTCCGGGCAGAAGTGCAACAAATTCCTCACCCCCCAAGCGCGCCACGCAGCTTCCCGGGCCAGCCCGTTCCTGTAACAATTGAGCAAAATCAGTCAAAACCATATCGCCGGCATGATGGCCAAACCGATCATTCACCGTTTTGAAGTGATCAATATCCGCAAGAATGATTGTCGTTGGCTCAACCGACCCATTGGCCAGCTGAAACGAGCGCAGGAACGCCTGCAGACCTCTGCGGTTTGGAACACGTGTGAGCGAGTCCGTGTGAGCCATATCGCGATAGCCGTTGATCAGATCGATACTCACCGCAAGGACAATCGAAAACGTTAAGATAACGCCGCCGAAAAGTCCCGTATATTGCAGCATGACGCCCCAGAACGAACGGCTCCAAAAGCCGACCTCAGGCGCGACGTCGCTCAAAAACAGATAGACGACACTCTGAACCAGAAGAAACGCGAAGATGACAATAAAGGTCACAAAAATTACATTGTCGGAAGAGGATTTCTTCTTTGCTCTCACCTGCCAGAGAGACGCCAATATCAGCGATGCGCTGCCACTGAGTATCGACAGCGTCTCAAGCCTGACGCTTTGAAAAAGCGCCAGCGATAGTGCAGCTGCGCCAAGGAAGACCATGACAAGAGCGATTTCCAAAACCGGCTTCTTTGGCATTTTGAAATGGTAAACCAGCGCGCGGCAGCATACGGCCACACCTGCCAGAATAAGCAAGTCCTCTCCCAAAGGTTTAACCGCCGAGAATGTGGCCGTGCGAAAGAGCATCAGGCCATAGCCAGCTCCAAGCAGGCATAATCCGCGACCCCATAGAATTGTTGGAAAACCGAACCGGGCAGCAACAATCAGGCCAAAACCGCAAACAAGGATCAATAGTGGAACGGACCATTCCAAAGCGGAATTGATCATACGGCGGCCTTTACAATCATTTAGTTGAATACAGACTTAACTGATGTCAGAAGGCCGAGTATGCCACGCAAAAACGTGGATTGCTTACGCCGTCCTGTCTGCTGATCGACTAACACTTAAGGGCGCATTCAACAACCCACGGTTTACTTAAAATCAATCAAAACAATGTGTTAATCATACATGATTGGTGAGAACAGTGACTACCTTATCTATAACGACCTGCTATTAGGGCGCACCTTTCCCAACGACGGTTGATATCCCATTCGTTGGCTTAGGGCTGCCATTCTGGCTGAGTGAATTCCTGCCTACCTGCAGAGGATCGAGCTACTGACAATAGGATGGCTTCTTGCCGCTTACCATGCCGCAACCGCGCTTGATTTCATCCCTGATCAAGTCGCATGAATTTCCCGAATTGCATGGCGGGTTGGTGGCGGGCGAAATTTCCTTGCATTGGTTGACGAGAATATTGGCCGCTTTCGCACCAATCTCCTGTCTGCAATCCATGGCTGCATCGGAATCGTCCTGCTGTCCGATTTTTTTCAGCCAACCCAGCTGTTGGCTCAAGAGACCTATTCTTTGACGCGTCAGAACTTCCTTGCAATCCGCTTCAGACACCATGATCGCGTAGTTTACTTGCTGATAGCGGCATTCACTGTCGCGGTACTTGATCCAGTTGCGCTGGCTTTCCTTGAGCTGCGCTTGACTTCCATCCGGCAAGGCATTGATGACCTGACCATAAAGGTCATTCAACCGGCGATCCGCCGTCTTCAAATCGGCATATGCCAGAGAAGACTGAAGCACAGCAAACACAACCAAACCGAACATCATCAATCGCTGCATCATCGCACTCCTCTATCGCCTAAAATCTGTACGGGCACCGGCGGACCGAGCGTACTCGATCCGCCGTTACTGGTCTACTTGGTTGTATAACCGCCATTGACGAGAATTGTCTGCCCCGTCATCCACCAGCCTTCCGAGACCAGCAAACGGATCCACGGAACAATATCGCCAATATCCGTGAGGCCTGTCTTCGAGAAGCTGGAAAGTGCTGCGGCTGTCTTATGATAGGCCACCGCGTCCGCACCTTCCGCGGGGTAGAAGAACGGCGTATCCATGGGACCGGGTCCGATAGCGGTCACTGAAATCCCGCGCTCACCGAACTCCTTGGAAGCGGCGCGCGTGAAATGTTCGACGGGAGCCTTCGTACCGGCATAGCTCGAATAAAACGGCGTATAAGCGCCGAGCAGCGAAGTGACCAGCGTGCAGATTTTGCCGTTATCGTTCAGTTGCTTGCCTGCTTCCTTGATGAAGAAGAACGCGGCTTTCGCATTGACTGCGGACATCTCGTCATATTCAGCCTCGGAGATCTCGGTCATTGGCTTCTTCAACACCTTGCCGACGGTATTGATGGCAATATCCGGCTTGCCAAGGGCTGCAATCGCGTCAGCGAAAAGCTTCTCCGTCGCGCCAGCCGTGATCAGATTGGCCTGAAATGCAACGGCTTCCGCACCTGCCGCCTTGACAGCGGCAACGGTGGCATCGGCATCCGCTTTGCTTGCAGCGCTGTTATAGTGGATCGCGATTGCCTTGGCACCATGAGAGGCGAGATCACGCGCGATAAGCCCACCCAGATTTTTCGCACCGCCAGCAATAATGACGGTTTTGCCTTTGATGGAGTGATCGGTCATGGAAAGGGCCTCCTTTGAAAATTACCGAATTCATCAGCTATCCCTCCAGGAAGGGGCTGATACTCGCTATATGAGCATGCATATCTGAGTTATCGCTACTAAATCAGATGCTGTTATTCGTTTCTGATTGAATTCAGATATGACAGTCGTTTTCGAACAATGGCGGCTCTTTGGAACGCGGCAGGTTAAGAGACAACCTGCCTGCGCAGTTATATTTCGCCACGCCGTATCTTTGTGGGCGTCGTATGCAAGCGTTCCCTTATCAGGGAAGTCATATGGCTTTGGCTTCCAAACCCGCAAATCCGCCAGATTTCGGCAAGCGGCAGATCGTCGGCGCGAATGAGAAGTTCTGCGCGCTCGACACGCAGATCAATGAGATACTGATGCGGGCTTTTGCCGGTAGTTTGACGAAAGGCGCGGGAAAAATGGCTGACGGATAAGCGCGCCAAACTCGCAAGGGTTTCGATAGGAATGGTATCTGCAAGATGCGAGCGCATATAATCGTCCACCGTGCGCCAGGCCCTTGCCGAGAAACCACCTGCGAGACCGTTATATGTAGTTTTCCTAATGGAAGAATGATTTCGCAGGAGATGCAGCCATAACGCGACATTCAGGGAATCCAGATACAGCAAATTGGAGCTGTCGTTTCCGCGTAAAATCTCCTCCCGCATGAGCCGCGCAAGCGCCAATGCGGTCTTATCTATCCGCCCAGGGCTCAACGGCCTTAACTCAAACTCATCCGTCTCAAATTCTACACCGGCCAGATTGCGCAACCGATCGCTTCCGAAACAGGACAGGATGTTTTCCTTTGGCGTGCGCCAGCGCGCGAAGAGATCAGCCTGATCCGGAATCAGCTCCAGCGATCCAACCGGGACATTCGCAGTGGTGCTTCGGTCGGAGCCTATTCTCGCCTCCCGTTTTATCTGCGGCGTGAGCAGGATAAGCGCGAAGGGATCTGGGGCCACAATCTGGATTTGATTTGGCCCGGTCCGGGTAAGGGTGACCGCGCTCTTATCGGTCTTGTGCAGCTTACCCCATTCTTCGGGAATACTGTCGAGCCACTTCATCCGACCGCCGAGCTCAAAACCGTACTAAACCGTTCGTTTTGCGCAACAAAGGGGCGACCGCTGCCAGTTAACTGGGGGCGAACTGACAGCGGTCTGTCACAGTGCCTGCGTTGGAGAGTGCGGACAGCCAACGAGGATCTGTGGACTTCTATTCTGTCGAGAGAGGGCTGTGTTCGAGCAGAGGGATATTCGCGCCGAAAAATGCCGCCTTGCAATTTTAGTCGCCAAGCGGCACGTCTGAGATTCATCCGCAGTTCGCCGATTATTAAATATAAGCTTCTCAAACTGGCCGCTGACAACCAGTATATCCGATCAACCATGCGCACCCCTTAAACGCATTATTTAACCCCCTCGTATTGACCAACGCTCGATCAGAGTATGCTACTTTTAGTATTTCTTATATAAGCAACATGATTTGGGGAGGTTACGTAACCGTCACATCCAACGCGAAACGTCAGACGGGGTTGATATCGGACGGAATGTTACGGAAAAACTTTGGTATATAGCTTCCCTTTGGGATCGCGATATGAATGGGTTCCAGCTTTCCCTTCCCGTTATTGTAGGCGTCCAATGATTGCCGGAGCCTCTTGGCACTTGTTCGGACGAGTGAATCGCCTGCGAAATCGTGCCCGCTTTTCCGGTCAAATACATCCAGGGCGATTGTATATTCTTTTATTCTGTCCGCCCTTCCTGAAAGGGTTTCTTCGACAATATAGATAAGAAATTTCCGCGCACGCGGCGATCTGGAGAATTCGGCTGCGCTTGTCAATTTGGCAAGACATTCACGTATAGCTTCATCCATATCCGGAAATTCAGTCGGTTCCACTTCCCGCTGTTTTACGCCATTCATCGAAATAGTGGACGTCTTCGAAAAATCGGCAGACGTGCTGGAAGAATGCTGTATTTCCGCTCCGCTGTGCGGCACAGAGGCTTCGACCGTAACGGGCGACTGATCCAACGCACGCGATTTCGATACGGGAAGCGTATCGGGAACTCGGCTTATCCTATCTCGATAGGCCGCAATGATATCCAAATTTATTGTGAAAAGCACTGACAGCGCGAGTATAAGACCGCCGAAAAGACCTGTATATTGCAGAAAGACACCCCATATGGAATTACTCCATAGACCAACTGTGGGACCGACGTCTTGAACAAAGATATATGCCGCCGCTTGCACCAACAAACAAAAAAGTGCAAAAGAAAAAAATAGTATTAATATCCATTCACTAGCGGTTCGCGTTCCAAATTTTACGCGCGATAAATATGAAAGCAAAAGAACAGCGCATCCGGTTAGAACAGATAGACTTTCCAGTCTAATGTTTTGAAAATAGAACAATGAAAAAGCAGCCGCTGCTAAAGCGAGCAAAACGATCAGCGCATCAAAAATCGGTAGCACCCGAAGCTTAAACTTGCTCGCAAACGCATGGCAGCAAATCGCAATCCCCGATAGTATCAGGAGATCTTCACCAAGCGGTTTAATAGCGGAAAAGCTTTCAGTACGAATAAGCATCAACGAATAACCGACGCCTAAAAGACACAAACCCACGCCCCATTTTATGGTCGTCGCGTTCATCTTTGCCGCGACGATAAGTGCGATCCCGCAAAGGAAAAGCAATATCGGAACGGACCACTCCAGGGCAGCAGTTAACATAGTTCAGGGCCTTTTCTTTAAACCGCGATAGCGAGGGCAATAAAGGGGGAAACCCGCGCTATGCAATTTGGAGGGTTGATAGCCGCTCCTTTTAAAAATCGACTAACACCAAGTCTTTGGCCCTACAATAAATTTAATCGCTTATGCATTTCAAATGAGTATTTATTTCGTACATTTTCAGTGAACGCGCATATAACGGGGGACACTAAAAAGAATTCAGTATCCCCCTCGCGAGAACGGCACGAAAGCTTTCGATTGTTGATCCAGCCGTCCGTTTAGTTGTCGGTATCCGGATTATCGACTTCGCATCCCACGCCATGGCAACCGGTATAATTGCCTTGTGTATCGAAGTTCGGATTGCCGTCCCTATCGAACTGAGGCCGTGTATCTATCTGGCTTTCTTCACGGCGGCGGCGCTCCCGCTTGCGTTCACGATCACGCTCTTCCTGTGCCTGAATGCGATCCTGAGCGCGCTGCTCATCTTGTTCATGAAGCGCACTTTGTTGCATCATGCAGTTCGCGAAGGCATCGGTGCCCGGGCGAAAGCCGAAGGACGAACATTTGTCTTGGAAGACTTCATCTGCAGTGACACAGCCAGTGATTACCAAAGGCACAGCTGCAAGTATGAGGTACTTTAACTTCAATCGTGGCATTCGATACTCCTCATATGGGGGAACAGATGGCCGCGCGCGAGGCTATGCTGGATCAAGCCCGTCTCGAAAGAACACGGCACCAGAGCAACATTTAAACTTGGAAACACGACGACGACTGCATTTTTAGAGGTCTTTGTTAGCTGACTTCCTGTAGTTCGCGATCTGCAATGTCATCCTGACTTTTAGAAAAGGGCGACCACGTCATTTCGTGGCAGCGACGCATCCGGCCAGAGATTAATCCACCCGACGGCCAATATTAACAGCCGCCGCGCCCCTGCCCATTAAGAGCTTCTTTTCTATGGCAGATTCGAAGTAAATACGAAATCTTATTTTGACGACGCCTAACAAAATTGCCATTTTCTTTGCGTTTTAAAGATAAGGGCGGCGCGTTTGCGCGCCCTCATCAATGCAAGCTGCTAATCAGGGCTGTCCACCAAACATCCAACACCGTGACAGCCGATATAATTGCCATGCGTATCGTAGTTGGGTTCACCGTTTCTATCGAACTGCGGTGTGTTATCGATACGCTCAGAGCTATCCGGCCTGTCGACTGTGCACCCAATGCCGTGACAGCCATTATAGTCACCGGAGTCACGGTAGTTGCTTGTTGCATGGCTGTGTTTGTGCTTGTTATCGGCAACCATTCCCTCGACGATTGCACCGAGAACTGCACCTGCGACAACACCGCCAATATCATGACCATGATGATCATACTGGCGCGCACCCGGATCGAACCCATCGCCCCGGCCATGGTGATAGCCACCGACATCTGCAAATACGCCGGAACACCCTTGCGCTACCCATATATAGCGGCTCTTTGGATTGTATCCCCACGTGCGGTTCAGTATGCAAGCAGAGCTTGACGTTTGATGTATAAGTTGTGGCCTGGACAGCGGCCCGGCGTAGCATTCATCGTATTTATAGTCTCTTGAGCGGCACTCGACAGTCGTTTGAGCTTTTGCTTCGAAAGCGAGTGGCGGCGCAATTGTTGCACCAACCGCGATAGCCCCCACCATGGTCAGATATCTTAGCATTCTTCCCTCCGAATCCGTTGACATTCCGTCGTGCTGGTCAGAGTGCGCCTAGAACACGTGACCAATGCAACAAACCCACGCAATATACTTATACAATTTCGTGATGACTTGTTTAGGGTAATCTGAATTAAAGTTAACATAGAGAAAATTAGTAACTTATAATATACATCTATTTATGAGATAATGGGCGCGAGTTGGCTGCTGCCCTTAAGTGCTGATCGCGACGCTACTGAAATGGAGTTCTGCAAGGAAAGTGGCTTCGGCGAAGGTAATCGGCTGGAGATGTCTTGCTAAAAGCAATTAGAACGCGAAGACAGAGTGATAATTCGTCGCGCGACTATTCAATCGCCATTCTGTTGGTTCTTCTCAATCTGATAGGCAAGCCAGCGGCAGAACATGCCGATAATGGATGTTGCCGCGCCGGATATCTAACATATCGTCAGCAAAATACTTTTCTGCGCGCCGTCCCAACTAACGACTGCCAACAGCAAAACGCTTAGCGTGGAAACGAGATAGCCAGCACCCTTCAGTTTGTGCAAGGAATTCGGGCTCATCCTCGACCCCATCTCGCTAATCGTTTTTAACGCGCTCAACAAGCTGAGCGAATGGCCCGTCAATATAAGCCTGTAGCGTCGGGAGTGCCTCGGCCTTGATGCCCTTCTGACCGAGAAAATACTTGATCAGTGCATCGGAGCCTTTCATGAACTTGCCCCGCTCAACCTCTGCAGCGGGGAAGCTCAAATCCTCCAGCACCGGGGACAATTTTTCCCTGATCTGAGCCTGCTCAGTTGTTCCTTCGGCAAACTCGATAAGCTCAATACAATCAAGCATTCCAGCTTCCAGCATTGCGAGCCGCAGTTTGAAACAGAAAGGGCAGCCTTTCTTTAAATAGACCATAGGTTTGCTTAAAGCGGGCTCAGGCGCATCGGATGCCGATAGCCCTTCTCCGAGGGCGCCGGTGACGCCTCCGGTTTCCTCGTCTGGTCCAGGCTTGCTATAGTGATCATCGTCTGCGGTGCGAACTGATTTGGGCTGATTGTTCATGTCTCTCTCACTACATTAACGGACAAACGGGCAAAGCCGCTTCGTTACAGTTTTACGGCCTCTTCGCGCGGCCAGAACCTGAGCTTGCGGCAAGCTTCGACAAAAACTGGGATCGAAGTCGCACTGTCGATGGAAAGAAGGCCCTTATCGGCATCCGGCGCTATGCCCGCCTTTGCAAGGAGCGGGAGGGCCCCGGAATTGAACCCGATGAACTTGCAATGCGCAAAAGCATCGGCCACGAAATCACGCGCTGCAGCTTCTCCGGTCAATCTATTGGCCGCCTCTTCTGCCAGGACAAGGGCAACGGCGTCAAACACAACAGAGGGGCCACCATCAATCATATGATGGGACACGATCCATTCGCCAGCGGAGGTCTCAAAACCGCCAACTGTTGGAGAGACAAGTTCTATCACCGCTCCTTCTGTCACAGCCGCCTCACGGATCGCTTCAACCAGTTCCATATCCGTCCCATTCGCCACGAGAACGCCGATCTTGCGGCCCTTGAAGCTTGAGGGACCATTTTCAATAATGCTGAGCGCTGGCGACAGAGGCAGATCCCGGCGAACGGGTGCGAGAGCATCGGCAGGCTTTGGCATTGTGCGCATGCCAAGCCTCTCCGCGACTTCGTTTGCCAGCCCCTCTTCGATATTCATCAAATGCGAGACCATCCGTTCGCGGATAATGGGCGTTTCTACTTTCGACAGTTCGAAGGTCAACGCCATCGCAATATGTCGTTGCTCTACTGCTGTCTGGCTCAGATAGAATTGGCGAGCCTGGCTATAATGATCGTTAAAACTCTCG
This sequence comes from Ochrobactrum soli, assembly GCF_003664555.1. Taxonomy (NCBI): domain Bacteria; kingdom Pseudomonadati; phylum Pseudomonadota; class Alphaproteobacteria; order Hyphomicrobiales; family Brucellaceae; genus Ochrobactrum; species Ochrobactrum soli. Next base: position 90,497 of record NZ_RCHH01000014.1, read on the forward strand.
GGGCGCAAACGGACTTTTTCACCGATTTCCTGCGCCTCAAAAGACCGGAAGCCGTTGACTGGATCGGGGCGCGGCCCCTTCCCCCAGGAATTGGGCTGATAATTGGCCCTGCTGTCTGGATTGCGAATCGCCATATGCCCGTCCTGCTGAAAATGCGCAAACGGACATTTGGGCGCGTTGATGGGAAGCTGGGTGAAATTCGGTCCACCGAGGCGCTTTAACTGCGTATCTAGATAGGAAAAATTGCGCCCCTGAAGCAAAGGATCGTTTGAGAAATCAATGCCGGGCGGCACATTCTGCGTCATGAATGCAACCTGCTCGGTCTCCGCGAAAAAGTTCTCCGGCATGCGGTCGAGGACCAGCCGACCGACCGAAATCGGCTGGAGAATTTCTTCGGGTATCAGCTTGGTCGGATCCAGCACGTCGAAATCGAAGCTGTCGGCAAATTCCTGATCGAAGAGTTGCACGCACAATTCCCATTCCGGGAAGTTACCGGTTTGAATGGCAGTCCAGAGATCGCGCCGGTGAAAATCCGGATCGGCCCCATTGATCTTCACAGCCTCGTTCCAGACGACCGATTGCAGTCCGAGCTTCGGTTTCCAGAGAAATTTGACGAATGTCGATTGATTGTCCTCGTTCACGAAGCGGAACGTATGGACACCGAACCCTTCCATGAAGCGAAACGAGCGTGGGATTGCGCGGTCCGACATAATCCACATGATCATGTGCATGGATTCCGGCGTCAGGCTGATGAAATCCCAGAAATTATCGTGAGCGGATTGTGCCTGCGGAAAAGCGCGATCCGGCTCTTCCTTCACGGCATGAATGATGTCAGGGAAGCGTATCGCATCCTGAATGAAGAAGACTGGAATATTGTTGCCGACGAGATCCCAATTGCCTTCCTTGGTGTAAAACTTGACCGCAAAACCGCGCACGTCACGGGCGAGATCGAACGAGCCTTTTGAACCCGCAACAGTGGAAAAGCGGACGAAGACCGGTGTTTTCTCGCCAACGCGCTGGAATATATCGGCGCGCGTATATTCGGAGATCGACCGGGTGGTCTCAAAATAACCGTGCGCGCCATACCCTCTCGCATGGACGACACGTTCCGGTATGCGTTCATGGTCAAAATGAAAAATCTTTTCCCGAAAATGGAAATCCTCGATCAGCGTTGGGCCGGATTCGCCGATTTTAAGCGTGTTCAGATCGTCTGATACCGGCCCGCCCTGAGATGTCGTCATGACCGGAACATCGTCAGTCGCAATCTGGTGAAGATCGCCACTGTTGCCGGGAAAAAGCTTCTGGTCGTGGATTGTAATCGGCTTGTCTTCGGCGCTCGGCCTTTTGCTCGTGGGCATGGTTCGCTTCCCCTTTTTCAACGGTTGTGAGCCACTTGGAGTGACAGGAGCTTGCGTCCTAACCTTGCGAATTGGGGTTTGTTCCAAACTGCCGCCTGCGCTTGTCTTTTAAATCAGGCGCGCCAAGACAACTTTGCTAAGTTTCCGGGACCGTTACGGCGAGACTTTCGGGGCATTCAAACGCGATTTTGGCCCGCTGACAAAACCGGACCCTCGCAACCAGAAGCGCCAGGGTTCCTCAACTGCTCGACTGATACCGATGCGCGGACCGCAATCCACAGTGCATGGCTGTTCAGGCGCCGAAAGCAAAAACGGGGCGGCATCGAGTGCAGCCCCATCCAACTCGCCGGAAATTGCCAAAGCCTGAGCAAGCTTCGCCGGCCCCGAACAAAGCTGCTTAACGTCCGTCATACCTCGCCGTTCCTGCATGAGCGGTATGCCCTGTCGCGGCTCGATTGCCCGCAGGAGCACGGCAGATGCATCGGCGCAGACAATGTTCATGCACCAATGCAGGCCATATATCCGATAAACATAGGCGCTGCCCGGACTTCCAAACATGGAGGCGTTTCGACGCGTCGGACCAGAGAAACTGTGAGAGGCCGGGTCAGTTTTACAATAAGCTTCTGTTTCGACAATCACGCCGCCGATTTCGCCGACACGAAACGTCCAGCCAATCAACTCTGGAGCGATCTCGACAGCGCTGCGGTTCAGAAACATGCGCAAAGCATCAGCATTGTTCATAAAGGTTTAGAACACCGGTGTTTTCAAGCCGAAAGCGGTTCCTTTGAAAACAAGCACAGTTAGGTGTCATCCGCAATGACCCCTTGGCGTGCATTGAAATTTGCTACCCCAGTGTTCAGCTGATGACGATCTGCGTACTTCTTGTGCGAGAGCCGGGCGGAAAGCTCTACAATATAGTTCTGGTCCCGCAGCCCGCTATCATAGAAAAGCAGGATGGATGACGCCAAATCCCGGCCCGAATATTCATGTTCACTCTCTTCGAGGAGGATCGCCGCCAATGTATAACAACTGCGCATGAAGTCGACCTCGACCTGGCTGTAAATGCGGCTTGCTTCGTGGAATAATGGCATGTCTGCCTCCATTAAAAAACCATTATGCGCCTACTTCTCAGCCGCGTATCAAAGGGTCTGCTAACGTACAGACCATATAGCTTTCCCGTGGCCTCCGTTCTTCAGTCCACCCGTTGCCACTATCGGTCTCCCCTTCTAATTCCCATTTCTGCAAAGCTGCTCGTTTTTGAAGTACATCTCAACAAAGCGGCTTGCCCGAAAGTGGCTCCTGATTGGCTGGCTTTGCCAGAATTGTCCGCTAGCGTACCAAAAATCATTTGCTGGATCAAAGTGTTATAGACTTAAAACCGTCAAAGAGGATTGGGAGCGTGACGGCGAGGCGCTCGTACTCTGCCCGAAGAAAAACAAGATGTACGACAGCAATACAGTGAAAAACCGCCTGTTAAAAAGCCTTCCGCCAGACATCTACAATCAAATTCAAACTTTATTGGAGCCTGTTACCCTGGAACGTGGACAGGTACTCGTTAAAGCTGACCAACCTATCGATTATATTTACTTTCTCTGCGAAGGCATCGGATCGGTCATCACCGTGTCCGATAAAGGTCCAATGGTGGAAGCGGGCATGTTCGGTCGCGAGGGATTTTCGCCCACATCGGCGGCCGTTGGCGCAACGACCAGTATCCATGAGGTCGTCATGCAGGTCAGCGGTTCTGGCCATCGGATCGAAATCGGTTCGGCGCGTGCGGAAATCAACCGCAACAGCTTGTTCGCCAATTTGCTGGCTCGTTACATTCAGACCTTCGCCTCGCAATTATCCTACACAGTCTGGGCGAATGTTAATCTGCATATTCACGAACGTCTGGCTCGCTGGCTTTTGATGTCTCACGACCGGACCGACGGGGATGAAATCGTGCTCACCCACGATTTCATCGCGTTGATGCTCGGCGTCAGACGTCCCAGCATCACGACCGGCCTGCATGTGCTGGAAGGGAAAAAACTTATCATATCCGAAAGAGGCCGTATTACGGTTCGTGATCGAAAGGGACTGGAGGATTTTGCCGGGGAGGCCTATGGCAAACCGGAAGAGGAATATCGTCGGCTTTTCGGTCTGAGCGGCTAAGCCGGATCAGAACGGGCGTGGTCAAAACGGCCCATCAGGCGTGAATACTCTTTTTCCGGCCAGCCGTAAGCATCCCGCGCATATTGCTCCAATGCTCGGCGGCTGCGAATGAGAACCGCTCCGCGCACGGATTTGATCAGGCCCAGCCCCTCCAATATATGGAGCGAAGTGGTCACGCTTGGTCGCCGGACAGCAAGCATGATGGACATGAATTCATGGGTCAGGGCGATTTCGCTGCCGGATATCCGGTCATCGCACATCAATAACCAGCGCGCGAGGCGTTGAGGAACATCGTGAATGGCGTTGGAAGCCGCAGTGTGGGCCAGTTGCACCGAAAAGGCTTCAATTGACCGGATCATGATGTTGGAGAAATTGCAGCTACTGGCCATCCAATGACGAAACCGGTCATAGGGTATTTCGTACGCTTCGCCTGCGACCTGTATGAAGACATCGTAAGAGCTTGTTTCAACACCGGCAATTGCCGAGGTCGGCACATAACCGTCAAATCCAAACAGCCCAGCCTCGGCCCGGTGACCTTCTGCGGTCGTCACCACAATGGAGCCGATGCCGGAGGTCATAAAATAGACTTTTGTGATCGACCGGCCTTTTTCCGCAATAATGACACCTCGCGGAAGATCGACATGCACGGTTTCACGGATGATCGCAGCATAATCGTCAGGCGGGAGCAAAGCCAAAAGCTTGTTCGCCATGGCGTCTTGGCTGGGAAATGACATACATGCACCTCTTCTGGGTCCCTCACCCAGGGACAACAACCAGAAGAACGCTTGGTTCCGAAATAGCCGCCATCCCAACTTCGTGGAGGCGCTTTGATGAAGAAGCAGAACCCGGCCCATCGAGCAGGCAAGTTCTTATTCAATGCTTGCCGGCGGAACTCAAATCGCCTTCAAGCTGTGTTCTTGCTCTGTTGAGCCGGCTTTTGATGGTGCCGATGGTGCAGCCCGCTTTTGTGGCGGCGTGCTCATAGCTCAAACCATTAAAAATCACCAGTTCGATGACGTTCCGGTGAAGTGGCGATAACCTGTCATAGGCGCGCCCGACATCCTGCAATTCCATGGCCCAGTCTTGCGACGGACCGATGGTGGGCCCGTCCCACTCCTGCATGACATCCTCGCGCCGCGCTCGCTTGATTTTGCTGCAGAAAGTGTTCTTCATGATGGTGAAGAGCCAGGACTTCAGCGGCCCAAACGGCACATATTTATCCTGGTTCTTGAGCGCCTTCACCACTGTCTCCTGAACCAGATCGTCCACATCGGTGGATTGGCGACACATGGTTCGCGCAAACTGATGGAGCGCGGGTAAAAGTTTCAGCAACTCATCTTCGAAATCGGGATTGGATGACATGGTAACTCCTCCTGCCCACCCGGTGAGATAAGGCCTCTCGAAGCTATTGGTTCCGACGCAACTGCAATTGGTACGTTACCGTACATTTTTTCGGCAGGCATGGAACAACGCGGAGCGCGGCGGGTTAGGACCAACCAATTCGAGGAGCGTGACATGAATATTCTGACGATCAATGTTCGCAGCGATGAAACGCCAGTAGTCGTGGAATTTGTCGGCGAAGCGGAAGAGAAAATTACAGTTCAACTTACGCCCAGCGGTTCGTCAGAACGAAATGAACAACTCGAGCAGGCGGCAAACTGTCTGTCGCAGGCGATAAAGACGGTCGAGATAGAATTGGGGCGGGCAACCACGCCCCCGCAACGAGATGATGAAAATCAGCGCCTTGAAAAAGGTTTGAAGGACAGTTTTCCGGCAAGCGATCCGGTTGCCGTGACAACGCCATCGACACCGGCCTCAGCCGATCCAAAATCCTGAGGTTTGTCTTTTCGAAACGCAGATGGGGATTTCGATGAAAAGCGATCTTGTCGTCCCGCCGCCCTCATTGCATCGCATCTCATGCCTGTAGAAACGGGTCTTTTGCGGGGTAAGCTCCAGCCCGGCTCCGTGCATCTTTGTATCGACATGCAGAATCTGTTTGGACCAAACTCGCCATGGTTCGTTCCGTGGGTAGAACAGATTTTGCCACGGATCATCGATATCTGCACCGTCCAGCGTGACAACACCATATTCACGCGCTTTATCCCGCCAAAGCGCCCCGAGAATGCGGTAGGTATCTGGGTCGATTACTACCGAAAATGGGAAGCGCTCACGCTGACCCATATCGATCCTGCGCTAATTCAGCTTGTGGACCCGTTGAAGGATTTTGTGCCCCCCGCTGCCGTACTCGACAAGACAGTCTATTCGCCATGGACAGAAGGCCATCTCCAAACCTATCTGGTCAACAAGCGTATTCATACACTCGTTATCACGGGTGCGGAAACGGACCTTTGCGTACTCGCTACTCTGCTGGGTGCCGTGGATCGTGGATATCGCGTCATTATGGTTCATGATGCGATCTGCAGCGTTTCCGACCAAACGCATGACGCGATCATGTCGCTTTGCCACCAGCGCTTCAGTGAACAACTGGAACTGGTTTCCACAGAGGAGCTGATAGACGCCTGGCGTTGAGGTTGGAGGCGTAGCCTTGCCGATCAGCGGCCCCAAATCAGTATAAGCGCCACTATAATCACCAGCAGGATCACCAACGTTACGAAGATTGGCTGCACAGTTCGCTTTCTATCCTTCTCCCACTGACGCAGGGCCGAAGCGTGACTGGAAGCATTGCTGTCGTGCTTCTTAATGTCTGGTGATTGTTCATGATCGCCCCCCGGAGAAGAAATGCCGCCCGCTTCGGAATCCGTTTCGAAAGGTGCTGCAGCCGGATCAAATCCAGGCGCCTTGTCACCGGTTTGCCCCTTCTGGATAGCACCGCGTATGCGGGAGCCTTCGCTCGTTTTGTGTCCGTCCTTGTCCATTTTTGATTTACCTCGGCAACCCAACCCCACGTTGGCCCAGATGTTCCCGGTGAACCGTCAGTGTTATGTGCCCCGGCGGCGTCTCCCAACATCGCCGGGGCAGGCGCTTAGCGTTCGAACACTCCAAGTGTTGCTTCGCGCCATCCATCCGATGAGCCGTACCCTCGGATGTTCAAGCTGGCAGTGCTGGAGGACGTGCAGACTCATCCGCAGCCTTGATAGCGGCAATGAAGCACTCTCTGGCTGTGTTGGGCTTGTTCTCAAGGTCGGCAAGACAGTTCTCGATGGCGCGCCAGAATTCCGCACCGCGGGCCTCATGCGGCCATTCTTCAAGAAGATATTCCGCAGCCATCGCCGTGTTCGTGACCGTGCAGTGTTGCCCGTTCCGAACAATTCAACGTCAACAGGTTCACCCCAAGCCATGGCAACCTCCCAAAAAGATGCCCTGCCTCGGCGCGGGGGCGAAAGGCAGGGCTGGTGACAGCCTGGCAAGCATTGTTCGAGCGGGACTGACACCAATTCTAGATCGATGATCCTAACCGCCTGCGCTTGAGTTTGTTCCCTGAAGATTTGAATTTGCCGCCATCGATTTCTGACGGCGATCCATGAATTTCTTGTTGGCGAGCCGGGCGGCCAGTTCGGTAATATAATTATGATCGCGAAGGCCGCTGTCATAAAGCAACAGTGTCAACGACGCCAAATCGCGCCCCGAATATCCCCGGTCACTTTCTTCTAGCATTATAGCCGCGTGAGTATAACAACTTCTCAGGAAGTCGACTTCAATTTGATTATAGATGCGGCTCGCTTCATTAAAAAATGGCATGTCTGGCTCCCGGCTTCGACATAACCAGCAAACCATATTCATTCTAATAAAGATATCATTCCCTGATCACTTAATATGTGAGTCAAGAAAAGCTCATCCGTACAAAAGGATGCGGTTATTCATTATTTTTCCGCGCCGCTTTCTTTGCACCCGTAGATAGAATTCAAAAATTCTTCAACTTACTATTACGTCAACTATTCGGACTTTTACAAGCTGCACGGACGGATAAGGGCGACCAGATGGTCGCCCCTACCAACTTTGGAACATTAACGCCTGCGACGATCATCATATTCGTAATCGCGGCGATCATCCCAACCGCGCCGCGACGCTTCGGAATGACCTTCTGGATCGCCGAACCACCCGCCATGGCCCCGACCAGTGGAACGCTGGTCATCGTCACGGCTTGCGTAACGGCGGTCATCATCGCGACTGGAATAGCTGCGTCGGCCGTCATCACGGTCATCGCGCCGTTCGTCCCAGCCCCGGCGGGCGGCTTCTGCATGCCCGCGAGAGTCACCGTACCAGCCACGACCACGATCATCGTCGTCATAGCGACTGGAACGACGGTCGTCGAAATCATCATTGCGGCTGGAATAGCGGCGACGATCGTCATAATCCCTGTCGTCGCGGCGTTCGTCCCAGCCACGGCGGGCGGCTTCAGCGTGTCCTTGCGGATCGCCAAACCAGCCGCCGTGGCTGCGTCCCCTGTCGTCATCGTCGTAATGACTGGACCTGCGATAATCGTCATCACGGCGGCTTTCGGCATAGTGGCGACGACCGCCGCCTCTGCTGCGGTCATCGTCACTGACAAGGCGGCCCTGATCGTCACGTTCTGGCATATTACGTGGCATTTTATCCTCCTGATTGTATGAATTTTGCGCGCAGTGGCGCATTGAGCTGCAAGAGCTCTTCTCCAGCTGCATTCCCGCAGCCGCGAGTCTTCCGGTTTCGATTATGCTGTACCCTTGGCGGATGGCGCCGTGGCCGAGCGGACCTTGATGTTGTTTTGAACATCCGCCACGCCCGCACATGCTTCGGCGCAATCCTCAGCGCGGCGTTTATCCTGTCGGGTTGCGACTTGTCCCTGCAAGATGACTTCGCCCTTCTTGACGCTGACCTCAATGTCGGAGGCATCAAGATCTGCATCTTCCATCAAGGCGTCAGAGACATCTTCCTTGATGCGCTCGTCCGTGCGGGTGTAACCCTTCGGTCCCTTTCCGCGATGCATTCCTGTGCCGCTTGAGGACTTCATCGGCTCATTGCGTGCGCCGTGACGCTCATAGCGGCTATCGCGCGCAAAAGATTCTCTTTGCGGAGAATTATATGCGAATTGTTCCTCGTCATCGCTATAGCCGCGCGAACGATAATCACCCGGATAGCGTTCGTCATAGTCGCGGTAGTTTCCGCCACGGCTTTCATAATCACGGTCCCGGTAGGGTTCGTTATAATAGTCGTCGCGATCTTCGTTTTGGTATCGACCTGGCATATCACGTGCTCCTTTGGTCATTGGCAAATGACAGCCAACCCAACCGCAAGCGATTGCCTTTGTTCCTGCATGTTCAAATTTTCTGAGACCCGACCGTCGCTATCAATGAAATCGAACAAACAGCCGAGTATCAGCGGCTGAACACGTCCAGCCGCGCATGGTACATGCCTTCTCCAGTCAGCCGGAGGGCAGGCTATTCAACAGGTGTGTTAGGCAAGGCGATTGATATTTCGAGCGTGTTGTCCGTCCACGCCCGATCAAGTTGGGCCGCAAGGGCTGAGACCAGCGCCTTTTCAAGTCGCGTTCCGAATCCTTCGCTTGGTTGATCGTTATGATGTTCATTGCCCGTTTCCAGCCAATGAACGACGACAGCTTCCTGTGTTTCTTCTACGCTGACCAAAAGCTGGCCCCCTGTTACCGCCAGTGCGCCATGCTTGGCGGCGTTCGTCGCCAGTTCATGCAAAAGCAGCGACAGATTTGTCAGCGACTTGCCCGAGATTGCAGGATCAGCCCCGGAAATGCGAATACTCTGCTCATCATAGGGTTCTAAAGCATGTCGCTGTTAACCGGATTCGGGATTCCCGTTTGGCTTGATCTGTGATTCACTTGTCTCATGGAAGGAGATGCACCATGGGCAAG